>NZ_CP084098.1:607155-1214310 GCF_036345015.1 Cyanobacterium sp. Dongsha4
CAACGTGCGAAAAATGGAGAAGTAAAGACTGTTGATTTACGCTTGGTGGCTTTTCCTGATGTTGTTACTTTTAAGCATCCTCAACCTTTGAAAATAACTTTTAATCAGGGTAAAATTTTATTTGCGGAAGACAAATTTGCAGAGCAATCCCCTGCCCCTAATGTGGGAGAATATGATTTTATGCCGATTATTTCTCAGCTTTCTCCTACCGATTATATAGAGTTGTCTTTACCTGATGATCTTTCTTTGACTATTCCTGCGGCTATAATTGTGGAATGGCGATCGCTGTCTGATTTATAGTTAAATATAATATAATGATGGGAGTGTTTTTTTATGGTTGCCCTTCATCACCAAGTTTTAGAGTCTCGTCCTGATTCTTTTCGGGGTTGGTTTCAACAGGCAAAAGAATTGAAGTGTCAAGGTTTGTTTCTGGAGGCTCTCTATAGCTTCGATCGCGCTTTACAATATTATCAACAGGATTATTATTCTTGGTATTATCGTGGTCAAATTCTTGAGGAAATAAACTCTTTTTTAGAAGCAATAAATAGTTATAAAAAAGCCTGTGAAATTAAAAATAATAATTATTGGGCATGGTATAATCAAGGCTGTATTTGGCAAGAAAAGCTAGAAAACTATCAAGAATCTATTATTTGCTTTTTTAATGCTCTTAAAAATAAACCCGAAGATTATTGGTCAATATATCATTTAGCCAAAGCCTATTACGCTCAAAAAAAATATTTATTATCTCTTCACTACTTACAACAAGCCCTAAAAATTCGCCCCCATGATTATTGGAGTTACTACTGGCAGGGGGTATGCCAACAAAAATTACATCAATGGCAAAACGCAAGGTATAGTTATCAAAAAGCTCTTGAAATTAAGCCCTCCGATTATTGGACTTTAAAACAGTTAGCAACTCTTGCAGAAATTCAGTGTCTCTATCAAGATGCGATCGTATTTTATTCTCAGTTGGAAGAAATGGGAGAGGATACTGAGGATATATACTATAAGTTAGCACAATATCATCAAATACTTGGAAATAAAAGCCAAGCCTTACATTATCAGCAATTAATTACAACTAAATCTTGCTAAAGCGTAATTAATTTTACTTAAGAATAATTGAATAATTGCGTAATGTGCAGAAGTTTAATTATCTAGGTATTTGGTGAGCAAATTTTTATTGTATTTATTATGAGCGTATCTAATTATAATAATTTATCTATCAAAGGAAAATTTGATTTATATTTTCGTCGTCTAATATCAACTATTGCGGATTTACGTTTAGCCATTATTCTTCTTCTAGTTATTGCCATTTTTAGTATCACTGGCACAATTATTGAACAAAATCAACCCATTAATTATTATCAAGAAAACTACCCTGAAAATCCTGCTTTATTTGGGTTTTTAACATGGCAAGTATTGTTAAATATAGGATTAAATCATGTTTATACAACGTGGTGGTATTTAGCTATATTATTTCTCTTTGGTAGTAGTTTAATTGCTTGTACATTTAGAAGACAATTACCCGCATTAAAATCAGCTAAAATAGGTCATTTTTACCATCAACCTAGACAGTTTAATAAACTGGCATTTAGTGCAGAAATTAGCACTGAATCTCTTAACACAATAGAGTCAATCCTTAACAATAAAGGTTATAAAGTTTTTAGTAGTGATAATTCTATTTATGCCCAAAAAGGAATCGCAGGAAGAGTTGGCCCCATTATTGTTCATCTGGGCATGATTATTATTTTATTAGGTGCTATTTGGGGAGCGTTTTCTGGTTTTTTTGCCCAAGAAATGATTGCTAGTGGCAATACTTTTACCATTAAAAACTACTTAGAAGCGGGAAAATTAACTGATTTAGAAAAACCTCAATCTTTTCAAGTTAAAGTCAATGACTTTTGGATAGATTACACCCCAGAAGGAAAGGTTGATCAATTTTATTCCGACTTATCTGTAATTAATAAACAAGGGGAAGAAGTAAAACGAAAAACCATTTTTGTTAATCAACCATTAAGGTATCAAGGAATCACTTTTTATCAAACCAGTTGGAGTATTTCAGGGGTAAAAGTTCAACTTAATAATAGTCCTATATTTCAATTACCTATGGCAGAATTAGCCACAGAAAATCAAGGTAGAATTTGGGGTACTTGGATTCCTATAAAACCTGATTTAAGTGAAGGAGTTTCTTTAATAACAAAAGATTTACAAGGTACGATGTTTTTATATAATATGCAAGGAGAATTAATTAACGCTATTCGTCCTAATATGCCTGTGGAAGTGAACGGTATTAATTTAAAAGTTTTACAATTAGTGGGAGCAACTGGTTTACAAATTAAATCAGATCCCGGTGTGCCAATAGTTTATTTTGGCTTCGCTTTATTGATGATTGGTGTCATTATGAGTTATATTTCATTTTCACAAGTATGGGCTTTACAAGAAGGAAATCGGTTCTTTATTGGAGGAAAAACCAATCGGGCTCAAGTAGCTTTTGAGAAAGAAATGTACAACATATTAGAACAATTATAATTTTATTTTCTCTTAAATTTATTAGTAAAAAATAATATGAATTTTGACAGTATTAATGTTCAAGAGTTAGCTCAAATTTTAGCAGAAGAAAATCAAGCTATTCAACTGATTGATGTGAGAGAAGAAATGGAAGCCCAAATAGCTTCTATACCCCCATTTAAACTTTTACCCTTAAGTAAATATGAACAGTGGGCGAATAAAATTAAGGAAGAATTTAACCCTGAATTAGAGACGATTGTTATTTGTCATCATGGTATTCGATCGGCAAATATGTGTCAATGGTTAGTTGCCCAAGGATTCAAAAATGTAAAAAATGTCATAGGCGGTATTGATGCTTATTCTATCTATGTAGATAATACTATTAATCGTTATTGATTTTAAGAAAAGGGAATAGGCAAAGGCAATTAGTAATTAGGAATTAGTAATTAAGACGAGGCAAGAGGCAAAAGGCAACAGTGTTTAATTAATTTCCTCCTCATCCCCTCATCACCCTAATACCTGAAATCTGCCACCTGACACCTGACACCTACCTATTACTCATTATTCTTCCCCAAATTGAGGGTTTTATTTATGGAAGCAAACACTCAAATAATTGATTTACAAAGTCTTGCTAGTGGGGATATTTTACAGCTAAAAACCTATCATTTTCAGGGCAAAAATGGAGCAAAAAAAGCCTATATTCAGGCTAATTTACATGGTGCAGAAATTGTTGGTAATGCTGTAATATACGAATTAATAGAATTTTTCAGTAACTTAAATAGTGAGCAAATAGAGGGAGAAATAATTTTAGTTCCTATGTGCAATCCTGTGGGAGTAAATCAAAGAAATTTGTTTTTTTCCACGGGTAGATATAGCCCTTATGATGGACTTAATTGGAATCGAATTTTTTGGGATTATATTCATGAATCTCCTGATTTAGATACTTTTGTTAAACTTAATATTAATTTGAGTAAAGAGGAAATATATTATAATTATCTAACGGATATTATTAATAGTTTTTCTCATAAAATCCAAGAGGTAAATAATAGTCGAAGTTTACCTTTTTCTGAACATCTTAGAAATATTTTACAGTCTCTTTCTCTGAATGCTAATTATGTGATTGATATTCACAGTTCTAGTGTATCTGCTATTGATTATATTTATAGCTTCGATCGCCGCCAAAAGAGTACAGATTATTTTCTATTAGAGTATGCTATTTTAATGAATAAATATGATGGAAATGCCTTTGATGAAGCCTTTTTAAATCCTTGGTTGGTACTAGAAAAAAAACTTAATCACGAAGGAAGAAATATCACTTTTGATGTGGAAGCATGGACTTTAGAATTAGGTTCAGGAATGAGGGTAAAAGAAGAATCAGTTAAGAAAGGAGTTAGGGGAATAATTAACTATTTGACTTATAAAAATATATTAAAATTAGAATTAATTAAACCTCAAAATAACACTAGATTTGTTCTCAAAAATAACCTGAAACATTATTATGCACCTCAAGGAGGAATTATCCGTAATCGTTTAAAAGCAGGGACAAAAATTCAGCAAGGAGATACCCTTTATCAATTATTAACCTTCGAGAAAAAAGAGAGAAAGCCCATTATAATAGATATACAATCAGCAGATCAAGGCATAATTTATGATGTGTCCACTAACGATACTGTTAATCAAGGTGAGTATATTCTAGGTATTTTCCCTCATGTCTAATCCCAACGAGTCATTTTTGCCCATAATTCCCGTTGCCCCTCCAGATTTTAAATCAGGTTTTATCGCCATAATTGGGCGCCCCAATGTTGGTAAATCGACTTTGATGAATGAATTAGTCGGGCAAAAAGTCGCCATTACATCTCCCGTTGCCCAGACAACTCGTAATCGTCTCAGAGGAATTTTAACTAACCCTTCTGCACAAATTATTTTTGTTGATACCCCCGGTATTCATAAACCTCACCACGAATTAGGTAAAGTTTTAGTACAAAATGCTGTTTCTGCCATCAATAATGTTGATTTAGTTTTATTTGTTGTGGATGCTTCTCAACCTGCAGGAGGAGGAGATAGATATATTACTGATTTACTTTTAAAAAGCAAAACTCCCGTCATATTAGGATTAAATAAGAGCGATTTACAGGGAAGCAAAAAAGAAATCCTCAATGAAAGTTATCAAGAAATATGTCAAGAAAATTGGCAAATGATTAACTTTTCAGCCATTACAGGGGAAGGATTAGACAAATTACAACAGGAATTAATCAATAAACTTGATTTTGGGCCTTACTATTATCCTCCTGATTTAGTCACAGATCAACCCGAAAGATTTATTATCGGTGAGTTGATTAGAGAACAAATATTATTACATACTAGAGAAGAAATACCCCATTCAGTGGCGGTGACAGTGGAAAAGGTGGTAGAAGAAACAAAAATCACGAAAATTTATGCGGCGATTAGTGTGGAAAGAAGTTCTCAAAAAGGTATCATTATTGGACAAAAAGGGCAAATGTTGAAAACTATTGGTACTGCCTCTCGTCAACAAATGCAAAAATTATTAAGTGGAAAAGTCTATTTAGAGTTATTTGTTAAAGTTGAGCCTAAATGGAGACAATCTCGGTTGCGTTTAGCTGAATTTGGCTATCAAGTTGAGAAGAATTAATTTATAAGATAGATTGGGGTGTTATAACAAAGGTTTCAGGTTGCAGGTGTCAGGTTTAGGGGAGTAATGAGTAATGAGTAATTATCAACTATTCACTATTCACTAATTGCCCTTTTGAAATTTATTCACTAATTCCAAATGATAAATCCTTTTCTTAATTTAGAGTACGAACCAGCAATGGAAAATTTAGGGGATGATTACTATGATATAGTTACTCCTGCTGAATTTCCTCAACATATTCTCAGATTTCGTAATGATGATTTATTACCAATTATCGGCTTAAGTAAGGATGAAGTAGAAGATAGCCATTGGATAGAGGCTTTTGGTAAATTTCAGGGTATTAGACCGTTTTTAGCTTTAAAATATCATGGTTATCAATTTGGGGTTTATAATCCTCAATTGGGGGATGGTAGAGGTTTTCTTTATGGACAAATTAGAGGTAGAGATGGGGTATTATACGATTTTGGCACAAAAGGCTCTGGTAGAACATCTTATTCTCGTCAGGCAGATGGCAGATTAACTCTCAAGGGGGGGGTGAGAGAAATTATCGCAGGAGAGGCTTTATTTCGTATGGGTGTTAATACTTCCCGTTGTTTGTCTTTAATTGAAACGGGGGAAGCCCTATGGCGTGGAGATGAACCTTCTCCCACTCGTAGCTCGGTAATGGTAAGATTTAGTAAGTCGCATATTCGTTTTGGTAGTTTTGAAAGGTTATATTATTTTCAACGCCCTGATTTAGTGCAAAATTTGCTGGATCATGTGATTTATTGTTATTATCCTCATTTAACAACGCAGGATAAGCCTTATACTCTTTTTTACTCGGAATTAATCCATAGAGTCGCTTTATTAGTTGCCCAGTGGATGAGTGCTGGTTTTTGTCATGGGGTGCTAAATACGGATAATATGTCTATTACTGGGGAAAGTTTTGATTATGGCCCTTATGCTTTTATTAATACTTATGATCCTACTTTTACGGCGGCTTATTTTGATTATGGTGGTAGGTATTGTTATGGCAATCAGCCTTTGATTTGTCGTTGGAATTTGGAGTTGTTACAAAAGCCTTTGGGGTTACTTATTTCTTTAGAGGATTTACAGCAGGAGTTGGCAAAATTTGAGAGGGTTTATCAAGGTTATTATCAAGAGTTGATGCTAAAAAAATTAGGGTTTTCTCAACTTAGGAATAATTTAGGAGAAAAGTTAGTTCAAGAAACTATTGATTTGTTAAAAGATAGTCAATGTAGTTATCATCAATTCTTTGCTGATTTAGCAGAGCAGTTTAATTATGGGTGGCATAATAGTTATGAATTAATTTTAGAAAATAGTGAGATAAAAAGTTCTAATTTAGATAGTTGGAAAAGGCTTTATCACCGATGCTTAGAGACTTTTGTAAGAGAAGAGTTGGAGCAAATTCAATGTACTTTACATCAATATAACCCCCAAATTGTACCGATTCGGGCTATTATTGAAGCGATTTGGCATCCAATTACCACAGAAGATAACTGGCTACCTTTTTATGATTTGTTAGCTCAAATTAAGCAATAAAAGTCGATAAGTTTGATGTTAACCTTTAAGCATTTTTTGTAAGCCTAGCCACCCAATAGCAATAAATGCGATCGCCAACATAAGACTGGAAATCGATGTTTTTAAACTTTGTTGTAGGGCTAATCCTTGAGCTTTTCTTTTTTCTTGATCAACCGCTTTTTGTAATTCTGATTCTAGTTGATTTCTTACTTCTTGAAATTTTGCTTTTAATTCTTCAGGTTTGTCTGATAGATTTAAAATTTGTTGTAGTTGATCTCGTTGGGTTGTAATTGACTGTAACTGTTGAGGATTTAATTGTTGTCCTCCTAAATTTCCTCCTGCCTGAATAATTTGGTTTCTCTGTTCAATTTCTTGTTTGAGTTGTTCAGGATTTTTGGAAATGGCTTCTAATTCTGATACAAAACCTTGAATCTGTGCTTCTTGTTGGGCAATCCTTTGGTCTATTTGCACGAACAAATCGGAGCTTACACGGTTTATATTACCAAAATGCAGGGGGACAAGCAATAAATAAGCTAATCCTAGGATACTGGCAATGATAAAAACGATCATCCTTACTGGCTTGTTTGGTTTTTCGGAGTTATTATTATCCCCAATCCACCAAGCAACTAATAAAAATGCGATCGCAACTAAGGGGGTAATTCCTTGATCAATAGCACTATTAGTTACATTTATTTGCCAATTGGGATCTTGCCATTGAGGTGAAATTAAAAGAAAAATGTAGTTAATTAGAGCGGAAATTAGGAGAATACCACCCACTAACTTAAGAATTAAACTGATAAAACCAGAGGTTATTTTCATATTTTAATAATAAAAATTAGCAATTCAAAATTTATTAATTAGTATTTACTAAGATATTGTACCAAGATATTAAATCTTTAATAGTAAAGATTAATTAAATTAAAATTAACATTTTTTTCATTAATTATTCGCAATTTTTTCTATTTATTACTTACATCACTTTTATGAAATTATTAAGATTTGGTTTTTCTTTTTTCTTCTTTCACTGGTGAATAAGGTGCAAAATCAGAGTGTTATCAAATGATAATTAAATCAGACTTATGGATCAATGTATAGCTATTTTTTATGAATCTGAAGATAACTTCAAATAATACAAAAGACCTTGTAAAGCAACCTCTGTATTAATTACCACTTTCAAAGGCATTTTTTCCAATAAAGGTTTCATTCTGCCTTTGTTCAGAAAGGTATTGACAAAATTACTATTTTGAAGTAGGGGAAGAATTTTAGTAATAATTCCTCCCGCAATATAAATTCCGCCATAGGGCAAAATTTTTAAGGCAAAGTTACCAATTTCCCCCGCGTAAGCATCCAAAAACATTGTCATGGTTTGAGTGGTTAAAATATCGTTTTTTATCAGGGCAGATTGTCCGATAATTTCTCCCGGGTCTATGGTATTATCTCCTTGTTCCCATTGTTTAATTTTACTGCTTATTTCCTCAGATTCAGAGGCAAATTTTATATCTCTTAAAAACTGATAAATAGCAACAATTCCCTGTCCAGAAATAACTCGTTCTGCTGAGATTCTTTGCCAACCAAACTTACTTTTTAAATAGTGTAATAATTGCCATTCTAATTCATTTTTAGGCGAAAAATCACTATGACCTCCCTCTGTAGCAAAAACACGATATTTATCTTTTTCAGGTATTAAAAAACTTTGTCCTAATCCTGTACCAGCACCAATAACACTAATGGGAGAGTTACTATTTTTTTCCCCTTCTTGCAGAGTCAATAGTTCTGATTCTTTGAGAGTTATAACTCCGTAACTCACCGCCGCAAAATCATTGAGTAAATAGGCTTTTTGACAGTGAAATTCTTGGGCTAATTCATCCCCTTTTATATACCAATTTAAGTTAGTCAGCTTACAGCTATTATTGTTAATTGGACCTGCGATCGCAATACATATTTTATCTATAGAAACACTATCTAAAAAACTTTTTACCATATAAGAGAAAGTTTGATATTCTTGACTAGAATACTTAATTTGCTTAATAGTTTCACAATGATTACTCTTATTTATTTCAACTAATCTTAAGATAGTTTTAGTTCCACCAATATCACCGATTAAAACTTTCATATTATTATCTAAATTATTGTTTTTATAGAGGGAGCATTACCAGTAATGTAAGAAAGATTAACTATATTAAATAGTTCAAAATTTTGATAATATTGAAATTATATTTAATAACTATAAATCAGGAGTAGTAAGACTATGAGAATAGTCGCTTATAGCTACATTGAGCTATTAATAGATTCTATACCAGATCCTCAAATTTGGGGATGGGAAATAGAAGAAATTTATCAAGACATAGATACAAGAGAAAAACTTAGTCAATTACTCTTTGATTCTCAAGATAATGCCCCTGATTATCTTTTAATTAATAGTCTTCACGAATTAGGTAATAGCTTAACCGAAGTTGAGAATAACATATTTAGATTAGAAAGTCTTAGTATTGAGATAATCTCTTTACAACAGGATTATCATAGTAAAAATTTTCAGAATATAAATAATATAAAACAAAGAAAAAAATTATTAGAAATTTGGCAGGAAATAGAAAATTTAATCAAACATAGAAAATTGAAAAAAGCCCATGCTAAAAATCGTTTAAATATCATTCCACCTCCTGGAAAACCTCCTTATGGATACTCAAGAGGCAAAGAAGGTTATATTGTTAACCGTGCCACTGCACCCATTATTAGAGCTTTTTTTGATCGTTTTTTACTTTATGGTTCTCTTCAAGATACGGTTAATTATTTAGCTGAAAAATATAATAAAAAAATATCTATATCTACGGCAAAATATTGGTTAAATAATCCCATTTATCGAGGAGATTTAAACTATAAAAATCAACAAATTATTCCCGATACTCATACTGCAATTATTACTAGAGAAGAGTCTGCACAAATAGAAAGAATTTTTCAAAGTCATCGTCGAGTTAAACAGAAAAGTGCATCATCTCAACACTGTTTAGCAGGTTTAATTCAATGTCAATGGTGTAAGTCAAATTTTCGAGTTAATACTGTCACAAAGCGAAATAAATCTGCAAAGTATTTATATTTAACTCCTGTGGAATGCAAAAAAGAAATTCCTTGTAAATCCATTAATTATGATTTAGTTTTACAAAAGGTTATCGATAATATTTGTAATAGTTTTAAAGAAATTAAAAATCAAGAACAAATGCCAAATATAGAACAAATTAAAAATTATTTACTAACAGAAATTAATCAAAAAAAAATAGTAATAACACAAATAGAAAAATTACTGGAAGAAAAAATTTTAGATGAAGAAACTGCAAAAATAAGAATTTACAAAATAAAACAGGATATAGGAGTGCTAAAACAGCAAATAGCAAAACTTCCTCCAAATAGTTTAAATACCATTGCGAATACATTATCTTTACCACAATTTTGGTATGATTTATCTTCCTCTGAAAAGAGATTTTATTTAAGAGAATTTGTTAAGATAATTGAGATTATTCCCCAGAATAATTATCCACAAAAAAAAGATGTTCAACTAAATTTTGTTTTCGCTAATGCACAATTAAACAATTCATGGCAAAATAGGGAAAAAGTATAGTTCTCAAAAATAAGTTAAATAAATCACAATGCGTATTTTACACACCATGTTAAGGGTAGGGAATTTAGAAAAATCCCTTGAATTTTATTGTCAAGTATTAGGCATGAAATTATTACGCCAAAAAGACTATCCAAATGGAAAATTTACTCTGGCTTTTGTTGGTTATGGTGATGAAAGTGATAACACTGTAATTGAATTAACTCACAATTGGGATACTGATAGTTATGATATTGGCAATGGTTATGGGCATATTGCTTTAGGGGTTGACGATATTTATGGTACTTGTGAACAAATTAGGTCATTAGGTGGTAAAGTAACTAGAGAACCAGGCCCTATGAAACACGGCTCTACAGTAATTGCTTTTGTGGAAGATCCTGATGGATATAAGATAGAATTAATACAATTAGGTACTCAAGGAAGTACTTCCTGATAGAAGTAAAAGTTATACTGTTATGGTTAGTAAGCAACAGGCAATAGGTAAGAATTTTAATTATAACAATCGAATTATAACAATGGGCTTAAGCCCATTGCCTCGTTAATTAGAAAAATGAAATTAATGCGTCTTAGCTTACTGGCAATATTTTCTTTGGTTACTATTTAAACTTGCTCATAAATCTTAAATCAAGATGATTTTTAAGATACCACAATAGTGGCGATTCCCATCCTAAATAACCCCAACTAGCAACAGCACTTTCATTTCCTGTGCCAATAATGTTTAAATAATTACGGGGTGAGAAATATGGTTTTAATGGCTTATTTTCAATAAATCTAAATAAGTTTTTGAATAATGGTTTACCTTGTCTGACGGCAAAAACTCCCGCTTTGGGATGGGGATTTTCTCTTGGTGTAGCAATGTCTCCTGATGCAAAAATATAATTATAGTTAGTGGTTTGTAGGGTGTTTTTTATCAGGATAAAACCAGTTTCATCGGTGTTAATGGGATTATTTTTTAACCATAAGGGCGCACTTGCTTGGGTAACTAAAATATGATGATTTCCTGATATTATTTTTCCTGTTTTGAGGATTATTTCTGTTTGAGTAATTGCATTTACTTCTGAGTTTAAAAATAGGTTAATCTTTTTTGCCTGTAAAATATCTGTGAGTTTATCGCTTACCCATTGGTTATGATTTTCTAATATTTTTTCTCCTCGATGAATAAGATTGATGTTAATATTATTTGGGGTCATAATTGACGTTAATTTTTTGTGCATATTGAGGGCTAATTCTACTCCTCCTGCACCGCCTCCAATAATATTTAGGGTAAGGAATTGATTTTTATTGACTTGATAATAGTCAGTTATTTTTTTCCATTTATCTAAAAAAGATAATACGGGTTTTGCTGGAATACTATATAGATTTGCTCCTTTAATGGTGCTTTTTTCTGGAGTGCTACCAATGTCAATAGATAAAATATCAAAATGAATTTTCTTTCCTGAATGGCAAATAACATATTTTAGCTCAGGATTTATGTCTATTACTTTATCTAAAATAAAATTAATTCCCCTACTTTCTGCTATTTTTTTGATGGGGATAAATAAGTCTTGGGAAGAGTAATATCCTGCAACATAGGCGGGTAAAATACCTGAATAAGGACTGATGGGAGTGTCGCTAATTATGGTAACATTAACCTTATTTAAATGATTTTTTCTAATTAAAGAAAGTGCGATCGCATGACTATGACCTCCTCCTATTAAAAGTAATCTTATCATGATTTATGGTAGGAGTAAATCTGCATTTCCGGGTTTAGGTAATTGAAAAGAGGGAGATTGTGAAGAAGGGGTTTTTTGTTGATTTTGTGTAGATTCTTGATTGATTTCTTGATTTTCGGGATTATAGATACTTACTAAGACATTAACTAATTCATTTCTTTGTTGCCTTGTCAAACTCTTTATTACTTGTTTGTCTTTTTCAAGGGGATTTTCTGTTATCGTTGAACTGGGATAACGTTGCTCATCCATGATTTCATTTTTACCTAAATAATCCGCAAGAGTTAGTTTCCAATCAAGACGATATACTGTCGGACGAGATTTGACATATTGATGATAACGAACTATTCTCGACACTAAGGTATTCTCTGAAACTACCTGATTTGTCTCTACATTCAAATAATTATTTTCTAAGGGAAAGTTTGGTATTTGTTGATAAACTTCTCTCGATACTACTTCAGGAGTCAAGGTTTGAGCTGAAACTCTAGCAAATGGCAACTCGTTTTGATTAATATTCATTGAGCCATTATAATAATGGACTGAAAAATAATGGGTGAATAGATTAATGATTACAGAAAAGATAGTAACAATAACCCATTTATATTTTCTATATTGCCGTTTCATCTTTCCATCCACTCACTATTAATCAATATAACAACTCTATTTTAGTTCACTAATAATCTCTGGTTGAGTTAACTCGTCAGACATTTCAATAATTGCCCTTAATACAGGTTTCATTACCTCTTCCACATTTTCCATATCTTGTTTTCTTCTTTCTTTTGCCCTTTTTGCAACACCTACAGTAATTTTATAACGATTGGAAGCGGCCGCCAGTAAGGCATCGCTACGAAACATAATTTGACTAGAATCAAAGCTATTTTTTTTGAGCATTCTTGTTTTACAATTATGACATTAGTGGTGTCTTATTATATCAAAATCTTTCCCATTATCCACAGTAAACCCCCTACCAACACAGGGCTGTTTCATTCTAAAATTTTTTGGTTAAGGCAGTGAATGGGGAATAGGCAATGGGCAATAGTTTTTAATGATTTATGCTTATAAATTGATAATCTCAACATTTTTAACTACTTCTTAATCCTCAAAGCTCTAAAACCCTATATTCTTTTACTGGCATTAGTTTTAGCGTTTTTGTATTTCTACTTTGAAACAGCCCTGCCTACCAACATGATGGATGATGCCAAGCTGACTCATATTTGTTGTTTTATCAAGCAAGAAGCAACCTCTTTATATTTCCTCTCAAAATCAGAATTTAAGTCATTTCGGGAATTAGTAAAAAAGTAGGCGTTGGTAAATTAAGCTATATTTTTTAGTTTAGATCGGGAATGGGGAATAGGCAATGATGCACTGGTATCAAAAAACAGCACCTCATAAATATGAAAATTACTATATACATACGTCTTAGCTTAATTGGCTTGATTCCATATTTTTTCTATTTCATTAATCACATTATTATCTGGGCTTGGTTTTATACTTATACTTGGTTCAATTTCTACCCCTTCAATATTTTCACTCCAAGGGGTATCTTTTAAGTTTTCTAAGTCTAAGTCAATAATTGGACGAAAACCATATTTTGCCAATATAATTTGTTGCTCTTTTTGTTTTAAATAATTGATAAATTTTTCTGCTGATTTTGCTTCTTGTTTACTCACATTTTGCTTTAAAATAGCTCCTGTAATAGTTGTTTCTATGGTAGGATTAGGATAGTAAATTTGATAACTTTGATTACGTCTTTCTTTTGCTTGTGACCAACGATGAAGGGCTATACTTTCATAAACTGTGGCTACATCCGCATCATTTGCTCCTCTGGCGATAAATTCTTGTAATAAAATATCGGTGCTTCTCGGTGGTTGATAAACGGACTTTTTAATCAGGGTAAATAAGTCTCTTATTCGATTATTATTAATGTCATTAACTGTTAAAATATTTTGATTTAAGTCATTTTTTGCCCATAAACTTAGGGTTAATTGTCCACTATTAGAGCGTGTTGGATCTGTTGTTACAAAATCAAAACTTCCCCAATTTTTGTCCCCTCCTAACTGTTGCCAATTCCTTGTTTTTAAGGCTTTTTCTAACTGATTCCAACTGAATTTATTGTTAGGAAATAACACTTTTCCTCTTTCTTCCCATGCGATCGCAACTAAAAGAGTACGGGCGATCGCCTCTGGGGGATAATAGAAAATATCAGTTTCTCCTTGAGCTTTTAAAGTGGTTTCTAACTCAGTAATTAACTCGCTATTAGCAGGAATTAAAACAGTGGGAATAAAGTCATTTTTTTTGTCAATAACATTACTAATTATGTCTTGTGAACCTTGAATTTCTATTTCTAAATCAATGTGAGGATTATCTTTTTCAAATTTATCACTAATTTCCTCTAATACTTCTTTTAATTCTGAACCACTAACAATAGTAACATTAGTTTTAACGGGAAAAATCGGTAAATAAGTTATCCCTAAACTAGCACCAATAATTAATAAAGAAATTATTTTATTCTGGGGAGAATTATGTTTACTAGAAGTAGTCATTATTTCTCCTGACGATGTTGGTATTTTCAAAACTGAGAAGAATTTTTCTGTTAATTTATTCATAATAAGCTAATTTTTAAGTTCAATAGTGAGGGTAGGGAAAAGTAAGGGAGTAGGGAAAAATTATCTAACACCTGCCACCTGAAACCTATTCATTATTCATTGTTAAAAGACTGCTTAATTCTTGGGTTAAATCCTGTAAATCCTGCAAAGCCTGAGAATTAGTCAAGTCAGAAGTGCGTAATTTATTCTGTAATTGTTGTAAAACTCCCGCCGATTCAGTGAGAATATTTGTTAAGGCAAAAACTTGGGCTTCTCTTGCAGATTTACCCTGTTTTGCTAAATCAATGTTACGTCTTAAATTACTTTCAATTTGTCTTAATTGTTTTAAGGCTAATCCATTAGCTGATTGTTGTTTTTTGAGATTAGTTTTTAACTTTTCCTCTAATTCTTCCTCTGATAACAAAGAATCACTACCCGATAATTTCTTACTTAAATACTCGATTTTTTCTGGTAATTCAAAAGTGCGATCGCATCCATATTCAATAGCAGTTAATAAATCCATTTGGTGAGCATCATGGAGTAAATTTTTGGCTTCTAAACGTAAATTTTCTGCCTTTTTAATTAATAACTTAGCTTCTTGTTTTGCCAACTCTAATTCTTCTTCAAGGGCTTTATTGTCGAGATTAATTTTATTATTATTTAATGGATTATTAGCTAAAAAACTAGAACCAATTACACCAACTGAGATACTAATAGGTAACATCAAAAAACTAGAAATATTAGCAAATCTGACTCCGAAAAAGAGACAAACACCGGCAACAAAAACAGCAAGAGGATAATTAAGAGGATTAGCAATTTTTGGTATCATAGATAAAAAATGAGTAATGAGTAGGGAGTGGGGAGTAGGGAGTAGGGAGTGGGGAGAAAGGGAGGCATGGGGGGATAGGGAGGCATGGGGGGATAGGGAAGATAGGGGAGAAATTAAACTTGAAACCTTTTAATTGCTAGAATTCTAGTTGTAAATTTTTCATAACTAGATCAATAGTATTAGGATCACCTTTACGATAATATCCAGCATTAATTTTGGCAATTTCTTCTAAGGCTTGGGCATTAAATTCCCCATCATTACCATAACCAACGGTGAAAAAGGCGATTCTTTCATCACTATTAAAACCACTTTTTTGCAATTCCTGCTCCAATTGTTGTAGATTAATACCACTACCAGAATCCTCTCCGTCAGTCAGAATTAATACCGCATTAATGGCATTGGGTTTTAAATTTTGCCGTAACCAATCACGGGCATATAAAGCACTATCATATAGTTTTGTACCTCCTCTTGCTTGTAAGCTACTTATATACTGAATACCTTGGTTTTTTCCTTCAGGAGTGCCTTTAATAACCACAGGAGGGTTAATTTGATCACTAAAAGTGATAATCGCAATTTCTTCTTTTGAACCTAAATTATTAATATAATTTAATAATGTATTCTGCACTGCGGTTATTTTTTGTCCTCGCATTGAACCTGAAATGTCCACAACTACAGCAACTTGAGAAGGTTTTTTTGAGTAGTCTTGCCAATTGGTTAACATTGCTTCTACCACTTCGGGGGAAGGAGGGCGATAAGATTCATAATTAGGATTAGGATTGACTCCGTATTGACTACTAAACTTATTACCGAGAGCAACATTCGGAATACCGGGGCGTAATCCCAGACTCGCCGCTAATTGTTGAGATTCAGGAGTTAACATAAAATCTAAAACTTTTTGTGCCCCTTCTTTTTCTTCTGCCGACATCCAAGGGGCATTGGGTATTATTCCTCGAATATTAGAGCTAAATGTAGCTTTAGGATATACTGCTTGATATTGGGTTTGATTTGGATTAGGTTGACTATTTGCCTGAATAACTAAGGATTCATACACAGAGCCTACAGAAGCCCAAAAAATACCATTTTCTACCATAGAATTGGCAAGAGTGGCGGTAGAAACGCCATAACGGGTAACTTTTTCTTGAATAGCCTTAACTTTATCCTGATATTTAGTAATATCGTCAATGGTTAAATCTTGGGGTTGTTTATTACTAACAGAGGCAAATTGGGCAACAAGAGTTTGTAAGCCTGAATTTGAGCGAGTGGGGGCAGTTTGTACAAAGTATATCGGTAATGGTGGTGCTTGGGAATCCAATTGTTGATAATTGTCATATTGGGTTAAGGCTGTATAGATATTGGGTAATTTTTCCAACACAGGTGCTAACTCTTTTGTTGTCATGAATACCATTGGGCTAAAAACGATTAAAGGAGTATCGGTAATGGGGGGGATAAGGTTTTCTCCGGGGAAGATTTTATCCACTTGATAGATTAATTGACTTTGATAGATTTCACCGTCAACGGAAATAATCGAAGGAAATTGGGCATCATCGGCGGAAATGGAGTTACTGGCTAATTGTTGAGTAAGATTAACTACTTCGCCAATGACATCACCGCTACCTTTTGCATCACAGGTTAAATGAAATTGTTTTCCGTTGCTTAATTTGGGATTAGTGGCGTTGAGTTTTTCTGCGGTTTGACGGCAAAATTCCCCTAAATCACTTCCTGCTAAAAATTTTATTTCCAGTTGCGATCGCATCTGATTTGTGTTACCATCAACGGAGTTATTATCGCTACATCCTGACAATAAAGAAAAAGATATAAATATAGGAGTCAGAATTAACCCAAATTTAGCACCCATAAAAATACAACCTTAATTATTAGTATTCCCAATAACGATCATAACTAATAGGTTGTTATATCAATGTTAAATTCACTTTAAGAAAGATTCCATCAAAACAATTTAACTGTCAATTTTTAGCTCTTAACTCCAATATATTTTTCTAAAATCAACTTCAAATTATCCTGTTTTATTGGTTTACAAATATAGTCTTTCATCCCTACAGACTTACACATAGAAATAATATTTTCATCTTCATGGGCACTCATGGCAATAATAGGGGGTATTTGTTGATGAGAAAATTCTCGATAAATTATTTCAGTAGCTTTAATTCCATCAATTTTAGGCATTTCAATATCCATAAAAATTAAATCATAATCTTCTTTTTTTAATATCTCAATAACTTCTTCTCCATTCTTAGCAATTTTGACTGTATAGTTTAATTTATTTAGCAAGTTGACAACTAATTTTTGATTAACCAAGTTATCTTCTGCTACCAGTATTTTTCGTTTAATTTCAGAGGTATTTGACTTATCTACATTCGTAACAGAAGGAGGAATGGCAGAAGAAAAATTATACATATATTCTAGTTTAAGAAACTGTTGTAATTTCTCGAAAATAATTTCTTTAATAAAAGGTTTATTAATCACTTCTTCACAACCAACCGCCAATATCTTACTTTTTTCTTCCATAAAAGCATGGGCAGTTAAAGCAATAATCGTAGTTTTATGAGAAGACGTAATCATAGACTCTTTTTCCCTTATAATACGAGTTGCTTGAAAACCATCCATTACAGGCATTCCTATATCCATCCAAATCAAATGGGGTTGCCAATCTTGCCAAATTTCCACTGCTTCTTTACCATTAACCGCTTCTTTGAGAGAAAATCCGAGAGGTTGTAATAGTTTAGTTAAAAGTAAACGATTATTATCTTCATCATCAACAATAAGGATACGATAGTTAGGAGTATTTGCCTTGACACCAATAATTTTTCCTGAATTGAAAGTATTTTGTTGATGAGATGGTGCACAATCTGATTGAAAATTAATGGTAAACTCAAAAGTAGTGCCTAGGTTAAATTGACTTTTAACTTTTAACTCACCTCCCATCATCTTGACAAATTTTCGTGAAATAGTTAATCCTAACCCTGTGCCTTGCTTTGACTCTATTCCTGATTCTGTTTGGAAAAACGGGGTAAATAATTTCTCTAAATCTTCTGTCTTCATACCTCTACCAGTATCAGTGACAGCAAAATAAATTTTGTTTTCTGTCTCTAAAATAGCCTTGATAGTAATACTACCAGCTTGGGTAAATTTGAGAGAATTACTGATTAAATTTAATAATATTTGTTTTAATTTTCTTTCATCTGCACAGATAAATTCTGGGATGTTATTGTCTATCTCTAATAATAAATTAAGTTTTTTTTCTGCCGCCTTAATTAATAGCATTGATTTTAAAGAAGAGGTTAATTCATAAAAATTAAAGGTACTATTATTTAAAATTATTTTTCCTGCTTCTATTTTTGATATTTCTAAAACTTCATTGATTAAAGACAGTAAATGTTCTCCACTATTAATGATTATTTGTAGATTTTCTTTTGTATCTCCCGTTAGGTTTTCTTCCTCTAAAATTAGCTGAGAAAAGCCTAAAATAGCATTTAAAGGAGTTCTTAATTCATGACTCATACTTGATAAGAAAACACTTTTTGCCTGATTTGCTTTTTCTGCGATTTCTTTAGCTTTGCGTAAATCTTGGGTTCTAATCTTAACTTTCTCTTCTAATTTTTTATTCGCATTTCTTAAGTCTTGTTCTTTTTTAATTAAAGTAAATATTAGCTCTTCAAAGCTATTATAAAGTAATGATATTTCGTTTTTATTCTCAAAATCTTTATTATGATATTTATGTTTTTTAGTATTAGAAAAAAAAGTGCGATCGCGCAATATTATTTCATGATCACCTCGTCTGATTTGGTCTGCATAATATGCTAAATTAAGTAAAGGTTGAGTAAGATAACTTGCAAAATACCAACCAATTAAGGAAAAAATAGTAGCTAATAATAAACCCCAAAATAATATTTCTTGTTGTAAGATTCCTATAGATTTAAAAGCTGCTACCTTTGGTTGTCTTACAACTATACGCCATCCTAAATTATCTACAAGAAAATCCCCCTTATCTACTTGAGTACTGATAATATAGTCATTATTGTTAAAAAACTCTGCCGAAACAGCATCCTTTGGAGGATAAGTAACGGTTTTCCCTCCCCAAGTATTTCCTGAATCGAATAAAATTAAACCATCATTAGCCATGATCAAAATTTGTATTTGTTGATCATTAGGTATATTTTCCACTAAAGAATCTTCAACATCTTCAATCCAATTCCAACTTAAATGAGCCCCTAAAACTCCAGTTAAACTACCCTGTTGATTATAAACAGGAATTGACACATCTAAAAATCTCAAAGGCTCACCACTAGGCAAAGGAGGCAATTTTTGAGCTAATAGTTTTGCCTCATGCACATCACCAATAAAATTTGATTTTAACCCCCCAATAAACCACGGGCGCTCATTAACTTTTTCTCCTTCCAACATTTTTCCCGTAGCAACTTCCACAACTCCTTCCGTGTTAGCAAAACCAATCCAAGCATAATATTGATAACTATTTTGCAATTTTTCTAAAAATAAGCGTCTATCTTCTTTATTATTAGTTGGATTACGAAATCGAGGTAAAATTGCCATATTTTCTATGTCATGTTGACGCTCAAATAATCCACGATTAAAAGTATTTGTTAACTCATTGGATATTTGTTGAAGAAAAATAATTTTCTCGTTTTGAATATGACTTTTCAAAGATTGACTAACTACTAAACTAAAAATAATTGAAAGTAAAAATGTGGAAATGCCAAAAGAAAGAGCTAATTTTTTTCTCAAATTAGAGTTATTCCAAAATTGAGTCAGAGAAAAGGGGAAATAAAGGGGAAAAGTCATAAAGCATATTTAATTTGACTTACTTATATTCATTATAAAAGCAAAAAGAAACGACTCTCTTGCTTTAGATATGATAAGCTATCCCAAAAAAAGGTGTTAGATGTCAGGTGGTAGGTTTTAGGCTGAATTCAAATTGTTAATTTATAACCATTGCATTTTTTATTTGAGCAAAGCACCTCGTCAGTTAAAATTTGTTCTAATTATTGTATAGTATTGATAATATTAAACTCCAGAAATTTCTAAAAGTTTACTAATATTGGGTACATAATAATCAAGACCAAAAGATTGAGGATTAACATATTTATCATAGGTAAAATAACGATAATTTAAACAAAAATAATCCCACTTTGCCATTTGAATATTAAAAACTTTAATAAAGATATTTGCTAACCAGATGGGGAGAGGAATTTGTAAATAGACTTTTTTATTTAGATAATTACCAATTTCTTTAATAGCTTGATTAACCGTTAAAGGAGAATTAGCTAACACCAATTTACGCTCAAAACTAGGATCTAATGTATCTCCATTTTCCACTAAATAACCGATAATAGTAGCAATGTCTTGACCATGAATAACATGAAAACCTCCATCAGCTTGAAACCAACGGATTAAGTTAAACCACTTCGGCAAATCTTTCAATCCAGCACTTAAATGAGATGATGGTTTATTTTCATCTCCTCCAAAAACTAAAGTCGGATAAACAGTAATAATTTTCGGATATAGAAGATGTTTTTTCAATTGTGTAAAACACTGATATTTTGTTTTTATATAATCTGTTCCAATTTCTCCTGCTTGGGGTAATAATTGATTTTTTTGATCTAAAATACTAGCTGTAGAAAAATAAATTATACGCTCACAATTATCCTTATTTAAACAGTTAATTAAGTTAATATTTGCCTCTACATTGATTTGATAAGATTCTATTTCTCCGCCCCAGCAAGTAGCTGTTAAAATCGCTATATTAATAGTTTCTAATATGTTTTTGTATGCTAAAATATTTGTTAAATTATCTTCAATAATATTGATACCAGAACGGTAATTATAATCAAACTTAATTTTACGGGGATTTCTGACCAAAAAAAATAACTCATAGTCTGTATTTTTGATTAATAAATCAGCGATATAATGTCCGATGCAACCGCTTCCACCAGTGATAAATATACGCATTTCTTTCAAATTATGGGAATAGATAGATAAAAAGTATAGCAATCCTCTAACTATTGTGTAAATTTTGTTGACTTTACATTAAAAATGATTGCAAATAAAATAATTTAGGACTGCTATAAATTACTGCTAAAATTAAACCAGAGTTATTGATCCATCAAGACATACTCAAAAAATTAAGATAAAAAGGGTATTTTATACTGTCATTGACTAACTAAATTAGCTACCATGAATCGAAATGTCACTCAAACTGTATTGAGTTTAATTGCTGTCTTAACCTTAAATTTTCCGGTAATGGCGAAGGTGCAACCTTCTCCTATCAATCAAGATTCCTCTGTACCTTGGTCAAAAGTTACGGAAGATTCCTTTGAAGGTAAAATAGTTTATGATAAGGATTTTGGCGGATTTGGGGAAAGCTATGCAATTGTTAGTAGTTGGTCAAAACAGGCTATCCGTCTAAGTTATTTTTGGCAGGTAAAAGAGGTTGATTACTATAAGCAAGTAAAACGAACTCGTAGTGTTTGGCGTAATAATAAGTATGAGGAAGAAGTTTATTGGGAGCAAGAACCTGTTTACAAATATTTTTGGAAAAGCAGAAGTCCGGAATATATAATGTTTTCTATCAATGGTCAATTATATGAATATCAGGGAGGAAAAATCTCTGATGATTTAATGAGTGCTTTAGCCAATGCACCTTCTGCTAATTTAAAAATTCGTTTGGTATGGAGCGATGGTAGCACCACAGATGCGACTATTGGTAGTGGTACGGTTAATGCTTGGAAAACTGTTTATCAAATGGATAGTCAGGAATAAGGCAATTAGGATAAGGCATAAATGGCAAAGGGCAAAGTAAAAAGGGCAAGGGGCAAAGGTAATTAATTAGTTTCTCCCTAGCACCTCAAAACCTCAACATCTTATTTTTTATCTCTTGTTTAATCACATAATTAAAAAACTATAAATCCATATTCTCATTCTTTAATTAAATCAATTTTTTTAATGTCGAATCATGTTTATCAAATTTTGTTGGTAGAAGATAATGCTGATAGTGTCCAACTAATAGAAAATCTTTTGTCTTCAGCTCATCACTCTCCCCTCGCAGAAGGGTCTAATTTTTGTTTGTGTTGTGTTCAAAATTTGGCAGGAGCTTTACAGGTAATTAAAGAGAAAGATTTTGAGGCAATTATCTTAGATTTAACTTTACCAGATGGCAAGGGTTTTGAGTCTTTATTAAAGTTAAAAGAAAATGCTCCTGATACTCCCATTATAATCCAAACAGATTCAACGGATGAGGCGGTAATTGTTCGAGCTTTTCAGATGGGAGCAAATGGGTATTTAAGAAAGACAGATTTAGATTGTAACTCTTTGATTTATGCTATTCGTTTAGCGATCGAACGTCAACAGTATGTAGAACGATTATCTGCTTTAAGACAACAAAAACAACAACAAGAAGAATTCGCCAGTTTAGAAAATTTGGCTCAATCGATTCAACCAAGTATTACAGCGAGGATGTTTGCTTCTTCTGCGTTGAAAGATAGTATTCCCGATGTTTTCTCTCAGTTAACGGTGAAATACGGTCATTTATTAGATTTATCTTTAGAAGAGAGAGCTTTGAGGGTGGATTATAATATAGCGGAGGAGTTACGACAATTGGCGGCAAAATTGGGCTTTTTTAAGGCTAGTCCGAGAGATGTTGTAGACATTCATACTAAAGCCTTAAAGGAAAAATGTAAGAATGTTAATTTAGCTAAAGTTCAAGCCTATGTGGATGAGGGTAGATTAAGATTATTAGAATTAATGGGTTATTTAACTTCTTATTATCGCAAGTATTATATCGGTTTGAGCAATCTTACCATTTTATCTAGTTCCGATTCGGATGATATTTAATTCATGAGCAACTATTTATTAAGACTGTATATCACGGGTAATTCTCTTAACTCACAAAGAGCGATCGCTAATTTGTTGAAATTGTGTCGAGAAGAATTGAATAATAAATATCAGGTGGAAATTATTGACGTTTTGGAAGAACCTGCAAGGGCGGAAAGGGAAAAAATCCTTGTGACACCAACTTTGATAAAACAACTTCCTCCACCATTACAGAGAATTATTGGCGATTTATCAAACCGAGAAAATGTTATTTGTGGCTTGGATTTAATTGATCAATAGTTTAGGTGAAAAATTGATTCAAACTCTTAAGGATTCCATTTTTCTTGCCCGAAGGGTGATGCCTTAAATGTAAACTAACTTAGGACATTGTTTAATGATCGCCGATCACTGATAATAAGGGGTGTAAATTATTAAAAAAAGTAAATATGACTACAGATCCCATTGTAATTATGAAGCAGGAAGTCGGTAAAGCGGCCGCCGACAGAGTCCAATCTGATTCCATTGTTGGTTTAGGTACAGGTTCTACTACTGCTTATGCCATTCAATATATTGGGGAGAGATTACAAAAAGGAGAATTAACTAATATTATCGGTGTTCCTACTTCTTTTCAAGCTGAAGTGTTAGCCAAAAAATATGGTATTCCTTTAACTACCCTAGATGCTATTACACATATTGATGTTGCTATTGACGGAGCAGATGAAGTTGATCCCCATAAAAACCTCATTAAAGGCGGCGGAGCGGCTCATACTCGTGAAAAAGTGGTAGATAGTCTAGCTAATCAATTTATCGTTGTGGTAGATGGTGGTAAACTTGTGGATAAATTAGGTTCAACTTTCTTGCTTCCTGTTGAGGTAATCCCAATGGCTGTAACCCCTGTGATGAATAAATTAGAAAAATTAGGGGGTAAACCAGAGTTAAGAATGGGTATTAAAAAAGCTGGCCCAGTCGTTACAGATCAAGGTAATTTAGTTATTGACGTTAAATTTGATTCCATTGATAACCCTGCAGAATTAGAAAAAACCATTAATAATATGCCCGGGGTTTTAGAAAATGGATTATTTGTAGGTGTTGCCGATGTAATTTTGGTGGGAGAAATCATAGACGGCAAACCTTCCGTTAGAGAAATATAATTCTAGTTTCAAACACCCCAAGGTGGGCTAATACCCACCATTATCATTATCCTAGTCAAGATAACCCATTAATATAAGGGGATCATCAATTTGATTAGAAGCAACAGGACGATTACCCATAATTTTAAACTCTTGGCTAATTTTTAAATGACTAGAAGTAATAGGACGAGCGCCAGATAAAGTAATCATACTCTTAATGTTTAAATCACTCTTAGTTACAGGTCTGTTACTACCTACAGAAGTATAAGTATGAACTATTTGTAAGTGATTTGGCTCAATGGGGCGATTACCCGGTAATAACGCCGCCGATTTATCTGCCAATTTCAAAGCGGAACTTGCTTTAGTTGTATTGGTAGTTGCGGGTTTATTAGCTGGTTGCTTGTCTTTGTTTTCTACAGTTTCACTCATGTTAACGCTCCGAGATAAAAGATATTATTAACTTTAGTCTATTAGTACTAGCTTTAGCTTAAATTTATTTAACTTAGACTAATAATTGTGACTATTATACTGCCATTAGGATCGCCCTTTAGATTATCTCCTTTCAGCTAAAGTTATGGAACATATAGTAATCAGTAATGATAGTCGGTGTAGTTGATTTAAGCGAAGTTCGATTTTTTGTAGCATTAGTTATTAAGATAATTTGATGTTTCATTATCTCAAATATCTTTTACACTGAAGAATCAGTAATTTTAAAGGTATTTCTAAGAATAATGTCATTAGCCAAATTGAGCAATAAAGTAAAAAAATGGCTACCTTTAGCAAAATCAAAAATAAAAGAAAGTGCATCTCAATTAGAAAATACTATTAATAATTATGATCCTAATGAAGTATTACCCACTAGATTAATTACAAGATTAGATAAAAAACTACAAAGTTTGCCAATTCATGATTATTATCTTGAAACTTTAGTTAATCATATTGATGATTGCATTCAAAAATGGATTATTAATCAGCAGAATAATTACACTAAAAATTGTTTAGTTATTAAAAGTAATTGCGTTGATAATTTACACGATATTTTAACTTATATTTTTTCTCATAATTATAACTTTGATGAGGCTGAATTAGAAATACAATATGAAGTTTTCTGTTTAGATATTATCTCGAAAACTCGTCAAGATAGATTTAATTTTTTACAGGAAAAAATACTTGAAATTCAACAGCAGTCAGAAAAAAAAATAATTGTTATTCCTGATCTGAGCTACTATTTTGCTCGTAGTATAGAAGGCTTAGAAATCTTAGAAAAACTTTTAAAATTAATTGATAAAGATGAAAATAAATTTTGGATTATCGGTTGTAATCATTGGTTGTGGTTGTTTTTAGTAAAAATTTATCGCTGGGATGCCTACATTGAAAATGCTTGGGATTTACCGTTATTATCTCAGGAAAATTTACGAGATATTTTGTTACCTGTTTTGGGTTTAGTGGAATTTGATTGGAATGATTTAAGAAAATTTTTAGTGGAATTACCTAATCAAAATCAAGATGATAATAATGTCATGTCTCAATTACAAGCTAAGTATTTTGAAAATTTAGCTAATTTGTCGCAAGGGTGTTTAAATATTGCGAGTCAATTATGTTTTAATTCTTTACGATACGTTAAAAACGAAGAAACGGGTTTATCTCGTCTCAAAATCAATAATCCTCAATTTCCTGATTTACCAAGTATTACTCAAAGCGATCGCTACTTATTATTTTGTATAGGATTACACAATCACTTAAATAAGTTAGATTTAGCAGATATTTTAGGAGATGATCCAATATATATAACCTCTCAAATAGAATGTTTAATCAATCTTAAATTAATCCATTTTTTAGATTATCAAAACATAGCTATTAATCCTCTTTTTTATCCTAAATTAAGTCAAGATTTAAAAGATAATCATTTCCTAGTTTAATTGTTGTTAATTTGTGATTCATACCAATGTTGATTAATATTTATCTATTTCAAATAAACCCTACAGATTCGGAAAAAATTTCCCGCTTAATTGGTGATATTACTTTTGGGAAAGTTTTTCAAGGTTTTTTACTAATTTTTGTCGCTTATTGGGGACAAATTATTATAGAAAAAATAATCAATTGGTTAGCTGAAAAAGTCCCCTTAAAATATCGTCTTAAAGTCAAACAATCTTTGCCATTTTGGAGAGCATTTATTTTTGGTTTAGTGGGAGTGCTACTAATGAATTTATTTCTTAATCTCTCAGCTAATAACATTTTACCCCTGACAGGTACGATCGCAGTTGCTTTAGGTTTTGCTTTTAAAGACTATGCTAGTTCTGTCATCGCAGGAATTTTAGCACTTTTTGAAACCCCCTATCAAGTGGGCGATCGCATCAAAATTGGAGATGACTACGGAGAGGTTATCAGTTATGGATTAAGAGCGATCATGATTCAAACTCCTGACGATAATATTGTTACTATTCCCCATAATAAGCTCTGGAGTGAATCTGTTATCAATGCCAACAAAGGTAGCTTAGAAGCCCAAACCGTCATTAGTTTTTACTTTAACCACGATGTGGATATTGAAAGAGTTTTCTATATATTATATAGAGTGGCACAGACTAGCAAATATACTCAACTAAACCTGCCCATTTTGGTAGTAATGGAAGAAAAACCTTGGGCAACCCACTTCAAACTAAAATGTTATCCCATCGATGCTAGAGATGAATTTATTTATCAAACAGACTTAGTGAGAAGGGCGAAAAGATATTTTCACCGTGATAACTTACCTTATCCTTTACTTCCCCCCCTTAATCATAGCTAGGGCTGTTTGGGGGAATTTCTTTTTTATCTTAACTCTGAACTCAAATTATTGCCCTTTTCTTGATAATATAAGAAAAACTAATAACTGTAATAATATAATCTCAAAGTGTAAAGAAATGTGAAATTTTGACCTTTATACCGTTAAAAAAAGGAAAATGAGCAGATTAAAATACCCAGAGAATAGTCTAGGGTAAGCATAGAGAATTAGATTAGTTAAGTTAATCAAATTCAGAAAAAATAATAATCGTAAATAGTTGATCTAGGTGTATAGAAAATGATCCCCTTCATGATAAGATTTAAACTCGAAAAGCAAAAGCCAAAAAACTAACTTCCATTAAAAGAAGTTGTTACATATAACGCTATAAAGAAAATTTATATATTTGGAGGATACCAAGCATGGCACAAGCTGGATTTAAAGCTGGTGTGCAGGATTATCGCTTAACCTATTACACCCCTGACTATACCCCTAAAGATACTGATTTATTGGCTTGTTTCCGTATGACTCCCCAACCCGGAGTTCCCCCCGAAGAATGTGCGGCGGCGGTTGCGGCTGAGTCCTCTACTGGTACTTGGACTACTGTATGGACTGATGGTTTAACTGACTTAGATCGTTACAAAGGTCGTTGTTACAGTGTTGAACCCGTACCTGGTGAAGATAATCAATATTTCTGTTTCGTTGCTTATCCTTTAGATTTATTTGAAGAAGGTTCTGTAACCAACGTTTTAACCTCTTTAGTTGGTAACGTTTTCGGGTTTAAAGCTCTTCGTGCATTACGTTTAGAAGACATCCGCTTCCCCGTTGCTTTAATCAAAACTTATCAAGGTCCTCCTCACGGTATCACTGTTGAGCGTGACTTATTAAACAAATACGGTCGTCCTTTATTAGGTTGTACCATTAAGCCTAAATTAGGTTTATCCGCTAAAAACTACGGTCGTGCAGTTTATGAGTGTCTTCGTGGTGGTTTAGACTTCACCAAAGACGATGAAAACATCAACTCTCAGCCTTTCATGCGTTGGCGCGATCGCTTCTTATTCGTTCAAGAAGCTATTGAAAAAGCACAAGCTGAAACCAATGAAATCAAAGGTCACTACTTAAACGTAACCGCAGGTACTTGCGAAGAAATGATGAAACGTGCTGAATTCGCCAAAGAAATCGGTACTCCTATCATCATGCACGACTTCTTAACTGGTGGTTTCACTGCTAACACTACCTTAGCAAAATGGTGTCGTGATAACGGTGTATTATTACACATCCACCGTGCTATGCACGCAGTAATTGACCGTCAGAAAAATCATGGTATCCACTTCCGTGTTTTAGCTAAATGTCTCCGTCTCTCTGGTGGTGACCACTTACACTCTGGTACTGTTGTAGGTAAATTAGAAGGCGATCGCGCTGCTACTTTAGGTTTCGTTGACTTAATGCGTGAAGACTATGTAGAAGAAGATCGCGCTCGTGGTGTATTCTTCACCCAAGACTATGCTTCCTTACCCGGAACTATGCCTGTAGCTTCTGGTGGTATCCACGTATGGCATATGCCCGCATTAGTTGAAATCTTCGGTGATGATTCTTGTTTACAGTTTGGTGGTGGTACTTTAGGACACCCTTGGGGTAATGCACCTGGTGCAACCGCTAACCGTGTAGCTTTAGAGGCTTGTGTTCAAGCTCGTAATGAAGGACGTTCTCTCGCTCGTGAAGGTAACGAAGTAATTCGTGAGGCTTGTCGTTGGAGTCCTGAGTTAGCTGCCGCTTGTGAACTCTGGAAAGAAATCAAATTCGAGTTTGACACCGTTGACACTCTCTAAATTGACTTTTCAGTAGTCAGAATTCAGGAGTCAGAAAAACTAAAATAAGTATAAATAGTCCTAAGTGAACAAAAAATCTGCCCATAAACAGAATAATAAAGTCATTTAAGCAATTTTACTTATTTAATCAATCTGATAACTGGATACTGATAGTCACTGAATTATGTCCTATAAGCAAATTGCCAAGGATACGGCGAAGGTTTTGCAAAGTTATCTTACTTTTCAAGCCATAAAGATTATCATTAATCAACTAACTGAAACTAACCCCACACAAGCGATCTGGTTAACTAACTACAGCGATCGCACTTCTGTTCAAGATAGTGAAAAATATCTTAATAACCTATTGGGAGAAAATAAAGAGTTAGTGTTGAGAATTTTAACGGTAAGAGAAGATTTAGCAGAGCAAGTATTGGAATTTTTGCCAGAAATGGTCAAAACTAATATTACTCAATCTAATATTGAACACCGTCGCCATCTTTTAGAGCGTTTAACCCAAACTCAATCTTTACCTGTTACCTCATCCGATAAGGATGAAAGCAATCAAGAATCAAATTCATTAGACAACAAGGAAGAATAAAAGATGCAAACTTTACCTAAAGAGCGCCGTTACGAAACTTTATCCTACTTACCTCCTTTAACTGATCAACAAATCCTTAAACAAGTTCAGTATTTATTAGATCAAGGATTTATTCCTGCGGTAGAATTTGAAAAAGATCCTCAACCCGCCGATCACCACTGGACTTTATGGAAATTACCTTTATTTAGTGCTTCTTCTCCCCAAGATGTATTAAATGAAGTTCGTGAATGTAAAGCTCAATACTCTGATTCTTATATCCGTGTAATCGGTTTCGACAACATCAAACAGTGTCAAACCATGAGTTTCATCGTTTACAAACCTAACACCACTCGTTTCTAAGGTTAACTGTTAAACTGAAACAATCTTAAGGGTAGGCTTCATTGTCTGCCCTTATTTTTTATTCATGAAAAGTAAGGTTATACTTAGGAAATGAAATTAACCAAAAACTAGATGCTATTTTAGAACATACTACAAAATTAATTTAGTAAGATTGACTCATACTACCTAAGTTCGATATAAAATTTTCGGTGAAAGTAGGTAAAAGTGATAAAAATGAATAGAAAATATTAGTCTATGGATTTTAGCTGATTTTTAACTAAATCCAATTACTGTTCCAGCTTTCTTGGGATGGGTATTAACTCAAGATATAATCAATTTATCTACTTTTTTCATCCATATCTAGTTATTTTAACTCCGAACTCAGGTGATACTGATTGCATTTAAGTCTTGAGTGAATAATGAAAAGAAACAAGCCTCTTTGGATAACAGGAGAAAGTTGTTGCGGTAAAACTTCTTATTTAGCCGAATCAATTTATCGGTGGATGCAAATATTCCCCCTTCCCCATAAACCCCTTATTCTTGTCATCAACCATCAAGCCAGAGAAAATCTACATCAGGAAATCCTTAAACTTAATACTCAAGGCTATCTGGGAAAAATAAGAACTCCTCTAGGATTAATAATGGAAGATGTTAGCTTATTCTATCCCCTTATTTGCGAGAAACTAGGTATAAAAGCAACAATACCCATTAGACTACGCCCTGAGACTGAACAAGAGTTAGCAACTCAACTATGGCAAAAAGATATTACCTCCGAATTAATTAGCATTTTTGGTAATGAATATACTTGCGTTCGCAGAATTTTAGATTTAACACAATTAGCAGGGGCGGCAGGAATATCTTTTGAGAAAATCCCTTGCTCATTGCAAAATTCAGATTTTTTCCAGACAATTGATAATCAATCTATTACTAATTTGATCGGAGATTTGATTCAAAAATGGCGTAATTGGTGCTTAGGAAAGGGATTTTTAAACTATGGTTTAATTTATGAACTTTACGCCTTATATTTGTTACCGTCCAAGGAATATGAACAATATTTATTAAATCAATATAAGGGTTTGTTTATTGATAATATTGATGATTTTCCTTCCATAATTATACAAATTTGTCAAAGGTTTATTGATAATAATATTACCTCTGTTTTTACTTATAATGAAACGGGAAAAGTTCGATTAGGATTAAATGCAGACCCAGAATATATTAAAAAGAAAATATTGCCTTTATGTGATCATCAAGTTTTAGAAAATAAAAATAGTAAATGTTTAAAACACAGCTTAGAAAAACCAATTTTCAAACTAATAAATGGAGAATTTGAAGACTTTGAAGACATAGAATCTTTAAAAAATATAAGTAGTATCACCACAGAATCAAGGGCAGAGTTACTTTCTCAAACTTGTAATTTTATTATCGAATCTATTAAAGAAAATAAAATAAAACCTCAAGATATAGCGATTATTGCTCCGGGTTTGGATGAAATAGCTAGATATGCTTTTCAGGATATTTTAACTAATCAAAATGGAGTAGAAATTCAATTTTTAAGAGAAAAAAGACCTTTAATTAGTTCGGCTATTATTCGTAGTATTTTAAGTATTTTAACTTTAGTTTATCCACATCAAGGAAGATTGGTCAGAAAAGATTTATTACCAGAAATGCTAGTAATTTTGTCTAAGGAAAAAATAGACTTAGTTCGGGGTAATTTATTAATTGATAGTTGTTATGTTCCTGATGTCAATAATCCTCACTTGTTAGATTATACAAATTTTCCCCGTTGGGATCGTCTTAGCTATCAAAGTAGAGACAGTTATCAAAATATATTAGCAGTCATAGAAAATATCAAAACGGAAATTATTGAAGGAGAAAACCATTTAATTGTTATTATAGATAAGATTATTCAGCTATTTTTTCCCCATCTTAATGAACTTCAATATAATCAAATTGCTAATTTAAAAGAGTTTAGAGAAACAGCTCAACATTTTTGGGAAATTCAATGTAAATTGGGTAATTTAGCTGTCAATGAAATTGTTAGCCAATTTTTAACATTAATAAGAAAAGGTACAATCACGGCGAATCCCTTACTTGAATATAATCAAAACAATAGTGATGATTCAGAAGATGGTTTTTCTTATTCAGAGGGAGGACTTTTAATTTCAACTATATATCAATATCGATCGCATCGTTGTCGCCATCGTTGGCAATTTTGGATGGATACAGGTTCACGTTTTTGGAGTCAGGGTTTAGGTTTATTTGCTTATGAGGCATTTTTACAATCTACAGAAGAAAATCCTCGAACAATGCAAAGAGAATCTGAAGATGCTTTAATTAGACGAATTGTTAAAGATTTATTAGCTAGAGCAGAAGAAAAGATTTTTTTGTGTCATAGTGACCTTAGCGTGACAGGAAATGAACAAATCGGAAAATTATCTCCTTTACTAGCTTTTGTACCTTAAGTTACAGAATTTTCTTTTAAGTCTTAATTTCTAATAATCGGCACTTTTAAACGATTACTAATTTCTTGGGCTAACCAATGAAGTTCAGGAGAACTCAAACGGTCTTCACTAACTAAAGTAACTTTTTTAATTGTACCAATACAAAGATTTATTTTCGGTGCAATGGTTATAGTTGAGCCTTTACTACCTTGGCGATAGGCTAAGAATGTATGTTCTATAGCTGTTATTTGTTCGGGAAAAGCATTTAGAGAGAGATACCGAAAACTTTTTAACTCTTGAGACATTCTAATCTTATTAGCGGTGATACTTAGTCTAGTTTGTCTAAAACACAGAAATGTATAACCAAAAATAACACCAACAATAATTATCAAAAAAATCAAGAATAGGAAATGATGGGAGGGATGGGAAATAACATTAACTAAGATGAGAAACAAAGGAATAATAAAGGAAATTTGCATCAGGGATGCGAGACGAAATCCTTGAGGAGGAATAATAATTTCTAATTTGTGTTTGTTATTAGTAACTCTTACTTTGCTACCTAAAGGCTTATGAAGAATATCTAAACTATTTTCTTGTCTAATTGTGATAGGATTATCTAAAGATGCGATCGCTTCTCTGGCAGAAGAAAAACGCATATCTAAAGCAGTTTCTGTCATAGACTTAAGCCACTGTGTAAAAGAATCGCTCAGATTAACCTTATCTTCAAAGACGATTCTTATTTGCTTTGTTAATAATTCACTAGGATGTTTTCCCGTCACCAGATAAATTAAAGTTGCTCCCAAAGAATAAAGGTCTGACGCAGGAACTGTTTGTCCGCTAAACTGTTCTATAGGCATATAGCCATAAGTACCAACAATGGTAATTGTGCCATCATCATTAGCTAAAACATTTTGAACAGAACCAAAATCAACTAAATAAATATCTCCTACACTATTTCCAGAAGTATTAGTAAGTAAAATATTACTCGGTTTAATATCTCGATGAATAACAGGGGGATGATGTTCATGTAAATAAATTAAAATACTTAACAACTTACGAGCAATTTCCTTTAACTCATCTTCACTGAATCTTCTACCATTATCAAATAATTCTCGCAAAGAAGGAGCATTCAAATAGGTTTGCACTAGAGCAAAACCTTTACATTCGGGTAAATCTACCTCAAAATAATCAAGATATTGAGGAATAGCACGGTGACAAAGTAGTTGTAGAGTTTGTGCTTCTCTTTCAAACAGTTTTAAATCATCCCAAAATTGATTATTCCAAACTAACAATTTAACTATTACTAATTCTTCGGTAGTCAAATCTAAAGCCAAAAAAGTTTTTCTACCAGCTTTTTCCCTTAGTAATTTTTGAACCTGATAACGTTCATTGAAAATTATATTAATCATGGCTTGTTGAGCAAAAAGCTCGATTTTCTCTATTACTAATTTTAAAGACTCAATTCAAAAAAAAGCCAACAACAGATAATTATCTCTAAATAACAAAAAATATCGTACCTGAATGGTCAATAGTTTGTTATTCTTGGTGTGAGCAAGTAAATATAGTAACAGTGGGTTAAAATTTGATGTTTGGGTCGGGTTTTCCTGACAATTTATCTTCTCTTATTCTTTTTTTCCGTCAATTTCTCGATTTAGGTTTTGCAGTTTTCTCTTTTTACTATATCTCAGTTTTAATTAGAGAACGTCGTGCACAACGGATGATTCGGGGATTATTCCTTCTTTTTATCATTTTTTATGTGAGCGATCGCATCTTGCAGTTAAAGTTATTTAGCTTTTTCTTAGAAAGATTAATTTTAATATGTTCCTTATCACTAGCATTAGTATTTCAGTCCGACTTTCGGCGCTTTTTAGAACAAATAGGCAGATGGCAATTTGATTTTTCCTCCTCCAATTCTTCTCTACCAAAAGAAGATAGTGCCATTGATGAAATGGTGGAAGCAGTCAAAGACCTCTCTCAAAATAGGGTTGGGGCGTTAATTATTGTAGAAACCTTTAATACTCTTGAAGAAAGAATTTTTGTTAATCCGGGAGTACAATTAAACGCCATTGTCAGTAAAGAATTATTACAAACTATCTTTCAAACAAAAAGCCTTCTCCATGATGGTGCAGTATTTGTCAGAGGAAATGAGGTTGTTTCCGCAGGGGTGATATTACCATTATCAGATCGTAGTGCATCTCGCCAACTAGGCACTCGTCATCGTGCGGCCATGGGTATCACAGAAAGAGTTGACAACTGTCTTTGTATTGTAGTGTCAGAAGAAACAGGCTCAATTTCCTTGGGGGAAAAAGGTACTTTAAATCGTCCTTTAACCAGTACAAAATTAAAAGAGTTATTAGAAGAAAAATTATCTCAACCCTCCGAAGGTGAAGTTGTCACGGGCGTTACTCGTTTAAGTAAAAAATTGACTTTTAGCAGTCAAAAATTCTTGGCAAATTTGTTTAAATTCGGAAACAAGAAAAAGTCCCTTGAACAACAAAGAAAAAGAAATTAAGCTCTCTTAAGTTGAGTAAGATAAATCATTTAACTAACCTCAGTTCAGTTTAACAATATCGGATAGGTTAAGGGGTGTTGGGGAATTAGGGGAAACGAGTTAGGAGTTAGTAGTTCGGAGTTCGGAGTTCGGAGTTCGGGGTTTTTAATTCTTAATTCTTAAATTATCAACTATTTACCTTTGCCTCTTGCCCTTTGCTCTTTTCACCATCACTCATAGATGAAAATTTATCCCGAACTCAGGTTAACTACTCAATTACTATTCAGGAATCTTCAATTGTTTATCAATGCTTTTTCTGCTATAATTGCACTCATGGTAAGGATTGAAAACCTAAATTTTAAGGTCAATTATCTTAATCTAATCGATAGTTGTCTAAGTATAACTAATTTTTATAGTCCATGAAGATCAAAATATATTGCATTTTCCGCAGTATTGACAGAAACAGAAGTTAGTAATAAAGCAACACTATGGGTATAAGAGAAATAGTTGATAATTTAAGCGATTTAGAATTTGGAATCGTTAGATTGATACTAATGCCAATAGAAATAGAATTAACTTTTATTAAAGAAATAGCTACTATTCCTTTACTCTCAGCTCAAACTTAGTGGACTCTCTACTAAATTCTGTTTAGGATTGCCTTGTTAATTAATAAGTTAGCTCTTCTCCTGATTATTTTTGCTAGGAGAAAACTCAAGTATTTACTTTTTTTTAATTATGTATAAATATATAATTAGTCACCGATTAAAATTTTCGTTTTAAGATGACATGAGTCTAATTTTGAACATGGGAAAGTCGGGTTTTTTAGATTTCACAACTTTTAGGAAAGCGAAAATAAAAGTATGAAAAACTTTATTTATTCCTGAAGTCAAAAGGACAAAGTTAAATGGGCAAAGGGCAAAATTATTTTGCAAGTACCTTGATAAACCAAAAATTACTCGTCTTAAAAGACTGAGTTTTAAACCCATTATTCTTTGATAAATTATAAAGAAACGATAGGATAAGTTGATAAAAAATGATTTTTCTGGGAATCACAAGAATTTATGAAGAGATGTAAAAAAACTTTCCTAAGTTAAGAAAATTAAGAAAAACTAATCCATGAGACTACATAAAAACAAGGCAAAATTTTACGATTGGACTAACATTAATAATTGTTTTCTTTACCATAATTACTTTGTCTTTTCATAACTAATTGTGATTAAAACAGTTAAAAGTCAGACTATTTTTATTAGCTTTATATCGTTAACTAAACATTATCTGATTGTGACAAATTTAAGCAAAATATTTTCAAAATTATCAACACAGAAGCGAGAATTTTGTGAGGGAATTGAATGCCAAAACAAATAATAATTGCAGAAAAAAATCATATAGCGGCAGTATTTGCTGAAGATCAAATTCAAGAATTAGTGGTTGCTACCGGAAACCAACAGGTAGGAGATATTTATTTAGGAACAGTAGAAAATGTTATTTCGGGTATTGATGCGGCTTTTGTCAATATAGGCGATGCGGAAAAGAATGGTTTTATCCATGTTACTGATTTAGGTCCTTTACGATTGAAAAGAAGTGCAGGGGCAATTACTGAATTATTAACTCCTCATCAACCTGTATTGGTTCAAGTAATGAAAGAACCGACAGGAACAAAAGGTCCTCGTTTGACAGGTAATATTAGTTTACCGGGGCGTTATTTGGTGTTAATGCCTTATGGAAAGGGAGTTAGTCTTTCTCGACGCATCAAAAATGATAATGAGCGTAATCGCCTTAGAGCATTAGCTATTCTCTTGAAACCTGCAGGAATGGGTTTGTTGGTTCGCACGGAGGCAGATGGTAAAGGAGAAGATGCGATTATTGAGGATTTGGAATTTCTCAAAAAACAGTGGGAAAAAATTCAACAGGAAGCTAATACCTTAAATCCTCCTGCTTTGTTGAATCGAGATGATGATTTCATTCAACGGGTTTTACGAGATATGTATAGTGACGATGTTAATCGTATTGTGGTTGATTCTGATGATGCGGTAAGAAGGGTCAAAAAACAGTTGAATAATTGGGGAAGTGGTAAAAATCCTCATGGTTTATTAATTGACTCTCATCAAGACAGTCGTTCTATTTTAGATTATTTCCGAGTTAATAGTGCCATAAAAGAAGCATTAAAACCGAGGGTTGATTTACCTTCTGGGGGATATATCATCATTGAGCCGACAGAAGCATTAACGGTAATTGATGTTAACTCTGGCTCTTTTACTCATTCAGCTACCTCCCGAGAAACGGTTTTATGGACTAATACCGAAGCTGCGATCGAAATTGCTCGTCAGTTAAAATTACGTAATATTGGCGGAGTAATTGTTGTTGACTTCATCGATATGGATTCTCGGCGAGATAAATTAAAATTGTTAGAGCATTTTAACCGAGTATTACAAAGCGACAAAGCTAGACCTCAAATTGCTCAACTGTCAGAATTGGGATTAGTAGAATTAACTCGTAAGCGTCAGGGCAAAAATATTTATGAATTGTTTGGTCAACTCTGTAGTCATTGTGGTGGTTTAGGTTTAGTGGGTCATTTCCCCGGACATTATGATGTAGAAAGTCTCAGTTCTAATTATTATCAACCTCCTCAAATTAGCAAAACAGAAAAGCCCATTCTTGAGGAAAAAATTATTTCTCTTGACGATTTTGGCGGTGATAATGATGAATTAGATTTAGTCAACCATCCTAGTTATCAAGAAAGTGGCAATGGTAACAGTCGTCGCCGTCGTCGTCGCCGAGAAAATGGGGTGAAAGAAGAACCTATTTTAGCGGGAAGTAATGGTAATGGGGGAGAGACGGAAAGTAAACCTGAAAGAAAAGAGCGTAGTTTATTATCTCGTTCTTTACGCAGAGATGAAAGTCAGTGGGAAAAAGTGGTAGTAGAAATGAGTGATGCGGAACAGGATGTTTATGCTTTCATGGGGGTTTCTCCTTTACTCCATTTAGAACAGGAATTCAAAGACCCTAAATCGGTTTTAGTCTATGTGCGTAATCCAGAGGAACAGGAAAATATAGAGGATATAGATATTCCCCCAGAAACAAATCAGCAAGAAGATGTGGACATCGCTGATGATGAGGAAAAAAATATGAGTGAAGTGATTTTTCCTCAAGGCAAGGAGACGATGGTAAATGAATTAGAGATTGATGTACAAGTGGGAGAAGTAGATGATCAAATAGAATTAGACGAAGATGACAATTTTGAGGAAAGTTCCAAGGACGTTTTTGATGGTGATAATAGTGAAAATCCTGAAGAAACTATTACTGATGCCATTATCAAAGAGGCGTCACAGAGCGATCGCCCCGTTGTCAGAACCCGTCGTCGTCGTACTTCTCGCAGTTCTTAATCTTAATTAGGAATAAAGAAAGGGCAAGGGGCAATAATTTTAGTTCGGAGAGTTCGCACCGAAAGCTCTTACACTCCTTTCAGTCGTGAACGGAGTTAAGATAAAAAGAAATTTCTCCCTAACACCCTAAGCCCCTACTTCCTCATTATTCCTAACTTTTATACTCGTGAATAACGAAAGGTAAACTAATTACTTTTCCCTCTGCTGTTCCGATTTTTACCAGTAGTCCTTCTCCTCCTGCTTTGGTGCGAATGTAACCAAGAGCAAATGGTTCATTTTCATAGTTAATATAACTGGTGATTTTTCCTACTTTTTCTTCTTCTAAAAAAATAGTATTTTCTATTTCTGGATTAATTTCTTGGTTGAGTTTTATGCCCCAAAGTCTTTGTTTAACTCCTTTATAAGTATTCAATCTAGCAATAGTTTCTTGTCCGATATAACAACCTTTACTAAAAGAAATTGAATTCCATAAGCCTGTTTCTAAAGGGTTAAAATCTTCTGTTAATTCTTTTTCTGGGGCGGGTCTGCCTCTTAAAATTCTCAATATTTCCCATTCTTTGCTACCTATTAGTTTAGGATTTTTTTCTATTAATTTTTGCCAAATAATATCTGCTTTATCCTGTTTAACTATTAAATTATATCCCCTTATTTTTAAGTCGCTTCCCACAGTTAATAAAACTTCTATGCCATCTATAGTTAAATTTTGGTGATAAAATTCTGGCTTTTCTAATATTTCTTTTTCTACCCAATTACTTAATAGTTCGTGACTGTTATTGCCAAATATTGTGAATATTTTATAATCTGAGGAAATATCTTTTAATTCTACTTTATCAAAAGGAAATATATAACGATCCATCCATTGATATAATTTCTGATTTTGATTTGGGGATGTTAATAATAAAACTTCTTCTTCTTTGAGATAAACACTAACTAAATCGATATTTCTACCAGTAGAATTGACAAAAACTGTATCACATCCTTGGCTAGATTTTAAAGATTGAATATCATTAGTACTTTGATTATGTAAATACCTAAGACGATCGCATCCTGTAACTTTTAATAAACCCCAATCACTGCGATCGCAAAAAAAAACGTTATCTTCCCATTGAGAAAGAGAAAAATTTTGATTGTTAAAAGTCAATGGTACTTCAATACTTTCTGCAAAAACTGCCCCTGATTGTATCTGTAATTCTTTTAATTTATTCATGATATATGATCAAGCCAATGAAAACTTGTGATCAATGATACTAAAAATAATCTTCCTTCATGGGCATAATTAATGCCATAAATCATAATTGATATAAAAATGTTACCTTTAATCGAAGCTATTTTAAATGGTATTAGCATTGGCTCAGTGTTACTCATCGCCGCTTTAGGGTTAGCGATTGTTTTCGGTTTGATGGGAGTGATTAATCTCGCTCACGGTGAATTAATGATGATTGGTGCTTATACCACTTTTGTGATCCAGAATATATTTAAACCTTTAGGTGAACCTTTTTTCGATTGGTATATTATCGTTTCCATTCCCGTTGCTTTTATCGTTACAGCATTAGTAGGACTAATTTTAGAAAAAGGAGTCATAAAATTTCTTTATGGCCGACCTTTAGAAACCCTTTTAGCAACATGGGGAGTTAGTTTAATTCTGCGTCAATTCGTGCGTAGTGTTAACGGCTCAATGGCTATCGGTTTAACTATTTTTTCCCTTCTCTTTTTCGGGGCGATGTTTTTCTTTTCTCGTCGTCAAAATTGGTTACAAATTCGCAACCTTTTTCTTTACATTACCTTACCTCTAACAGGTGCGATCGCAATTACCACAGGAATTTTAATCAATCAATCTCAAAATAAATCCCTAACAACTCCTTGGTTTAGTGCCAGAAACGTGGACGTAACGGCCCCTGAATGGTTAAGAGGTGGAATACCTTTAGGAGACTTTCAATTTCCCACTGCCCGTATTTTTATCATTGTTTTAACCTTACTTTGTTTAGCAGGGGTATATTGGTTTTTAAACGTCACAGATTGGGGCTTAAAAATTCGTGCTGTTACCCAAAACCGCACCATGAGTTCTTGTTTAGGTATTCCCACCGCCACCGTTGATGCTCTCACCTTTGCCCTCGGTTCAGGTTTAGCAGGGATTGCAGGAGTCGCTATCAGTCTTCTTGGTTCAGTGGGGCCAAACACAGGACAAAACTATATTGTTGATGCGTTTATGGTGGTAGTTGTAGGAGGAGTTGGTAATCTTTTGGGTTCAATCATCGCCGCTCTTGCCATTGGCACTGTTAGCTATATTGTCGGTTCTGGTACTCTTGGTTTAATGATTATGTCTCAAGAATCGCTTACTCCGTTGTTAGACATCGTCAACTTCTTTGCAACTACAAGTATGGCGAAAGTTCTTGTTTTTGTAATTATTATTGGTTTTCTGCAAGTTAAACCCTCTGGTATTTTCCCGCAAAAAGGACGCACAGCAGAATTATAAAAGGATATGAACCTGAGTTCAGAAATGAGGGCTTGGGTTTCTAGGGTGTTGGAGGGTTCAAGTTTCGGAGAAATTAACTATTGCTTGTTGCCTATCAACTAACTAAATTATATAAGCCATAGCTTAACATCTCTCCTGAAAGTGTAATTTATCCTGATTAGGGGTTAAAGTTTGCTCAAAAAAATCTGCTATATTATTGTGTTCATCGGCAACTAATACTTTTGCTTTATGTCCTTTTTTCATTAACTCAGCGCGATCGCACTCTTCATAGGCATATATAATTAAAATATCCCCTTCTTGACATAATAAAGCCGCCCCACCATTAGGACAAATTTCTTTACTTCCCCTCTCCCCCGGAATAGCATAAGTTGACCAACGTTTAGCATTATTAAGATTAACAATATCTAATTCTTCTAAAGGTAAAATACCAACTTTTTCCATCAAATCTGGATCTATAGAAATACTACCAACATAATCTACATTTGCAGATGTTACTCTGACTCGATGTAATTTAGCGTGCATTAATCGAATAGTTGTCATAACAAAGAAAAATAAAACAATAAGAAGCAAACCAATAATTTTGTATCGAACACTACCTCAGTTCAGTTGAAGAATATCGGGTGGGTTAAGGGGTGTTGGGGAATTGAGGTATTAGGGTGTTAGGGAAGACGAGTTCGGGGTTTTTAATTCTTAATTCTTAATTATCAACTATTTACCTTTACACCTTGCCCATAGCCCTTTTAACTTTTTCTCTTACCCCTTAACCTTTTCCCCATTACTCAGAGATGACAATTTATCCCGAACTTAGATAAGACCAGATAAATTATAGGTAAAAATGAGGCGAGAATAACCATGACAAAAGTAAAGAAACATCATTAACTGGGGCTGGAATCATCGCTCCTCTTGAATCCAATAACTCTACCAAAATTAAATAAACAACTCCCAATAACACAGATACTATTCCTGTCACAATCGCAACTATTTTTTTTCGTTCCATTACTACAATACTCTTCGATATTTTGATTGAATTATGGGGCTAAAATTTACATTTCTTAAATTATATCTTAGTTACCTTTATTTTTCCCCTTATCTCCATCAATAGACTTCTTGGAGAAGTCAAAGAAAAGGCAAAAAGCAAGAGTGAAGAAAATTAACTGTTTCTCTTTTAATTTTAGTTTTGCAAGAGAACTAATTTATAAGAGTAAGTAAAGTAAGGGGATGAACTCGATCTATAGGGAAATATCATTAATGTAGTGATTATTCTTTTCTAAAAGTAAGACAAGGTAAGGTTTTTTCAAGAATCTAAAATATTTATTAAGAGTAATTACAAACCCCTAACCATGAATGGTTATTCAGTATTAAAATGCTAAAAAGACGTTTTTAATGACATACAATTAATTAGCATTTTGGTAGTTCGAGTGAGATTTTAAAATCTTCCCCATTAGTCAAATCAATTCTTCAGGTTAATAGAGATGAAAATAAATCAATTTTTGAGAAACTATGAGCAGGGTATTCGACAGTTTCAAGGGATTAATTTACAATCAGCGAATTTATCTGAATCTGTGTTAGTGGCGGTGGATTTACAATATGCCAAATTAATCGGGGCTGACTTTAGTCGTTGTTTTTTGACTAAATCTAACTTTTCTCATGCTCAACTCAACTGGGCAGATTTTACTTATAGCAAGTTAAGTGAAGCAGTTTTTAATGGGGCGGATTTGACCAAAGCTAATCTCACTGGGGCTTTTATGGTGCGATCGCATCTTATCAAAACACAACTTAGTGCCGCCAATCTCAGCCATAGTAATTTACGAAATGGAAACCTAGCAGAAGTTAACTTATGTGGAGCTAGTCTTTACCGTGTTAATTTAAGAGAGGCTTTTATGGGAAAAAGCAACCTCAACTGGAGTAATTTTCAAGAAGCAAGACTAAGTAAAGCAAACATGAGACATTCTTGTGCTTATCAAGCCAATTTTACTCGCTCATTCATGAAAGAAGTCAATCTGAGTCATAGCAACCTAACAGAAGCTAACCTATATGGGGCAAGATTAAGTGGATCAAATTTACAAAATACTAACTTGCAGAATGCAAACCTAAGAGAAGCAAGATTAGTTGGTGCAGACTTAAGAGGAGCGGATTTACGAGGAGCAAACTTACAAAATGCTGATTTACAAATGGCAAACCTTGACGGAGCAATTTTTGACGACACAAACTTATCTCAAGCTAATTTGACGGGAGTAAAAATAAATCACACCAGTTTTGTTAATTCTTGTCTGGATAATACTATTCTCTCTGAAACTTTGTCCAAAATGCTCAATTTTGAATTAAAAAAAAATTATCGAGTGAATATGGCAGTTAACAATTAAGAAAAGGGCAATGAGCAAGAAGGGAAGGGCAAAGGTAATAATTAATTATTTTCTCCCTAATACCCTAACACCCAAACCCCCGAACGCTTAATAACTATTACACATTAACCACTTCACTGGTGGTATTTTCTTGAACAGAAGTAGCAGATTTAGCTTTAACAGCCTTGAACATTCCAAAGCGACAAAGACCACTACCAAAGCCAACACGCATTAAAATCATGGTAGGAACTTCTCTCAAGGATTTGATAAAACCAGATAAACCAAACTTGATAATACCTTCAGGGCGCACTATGCCTTGCCAAACAGACTCCAACCAAGAAGGTAAAGTTTCTTGAGTCCAATCGGCTGTGACTACATCTCCATCGACTAAACCTGTTTCAGCAATTTGTTCGGAAAAACCTTCAATACTGGAAAAGGAAGGGTGAGACCATTGATCCAATAATTGACGCATTACAATTCTTTCCCACCAATTAAGAGGTACTTTGCGATCGTCTCTTTGATTCCAATCTGCTACCACAAGAGTACCACCGGGTTTTAAAACCCTCATCATCTCTTGAGCATATTTATTCTTATCAGGCATATGAGGACCAGCTTCGATCGACCATACCACATCAAAACTATTATCAGGGAAAGAAAGATCTAAGGCATTATCCACCTGAAATTTAGCACTAACACCTTCAGGAGTTAATTCTGTTGCCCTTTGTACTTGTTTTGGACTAATGGTAATACCTGTGGCTTCAAAATTATAATCTTTCGCTAAAATACGAGTGCTACCACCAATCCCACAACCTACATCTAAAACCTTAGTACCACGAGGTAACTTATCTAATCCTCCCCATTTAACCATTTCATGAACAAAATCAGCTTTAGCCTCTAAAAAGTCTTTGCGTCTTGGAGGAGAACCATAATGACCCAAATGGATATGCTCACCCCAATAAAATTCTAAAATTCCATCTTCTGTCCACTCATCATATGAAGTCGCAACAGTTTCAGGAGTTTCAAAAGTCCGAGGAGTCAGTAGATAAATAACAACACCTATAATTACTGATATTAGTAAAACACCAAGAGCGTAGTATAGAAACATTAAAATAAACCTTAATATTTATTTACATTTTGTTTATAATAATATCAATTTCTGAGATTTTTTGATGAATCAGATTTTTTACTGATATAGTTAGCTTTTAGTTCAAAGCTAGAGTATGGGATGAAGGTAATTTAACGATCAAGTGACATCACACACAACGAAGATCCAATAATCTTAGAATATATATAGTAATTTTCCTATTCACGAGGTGCAGTTTTTTGATACCAGTGCAGATACACCTGAGTTCGATGAAAAAAGTATCGAAAAATAAAGCGCCCTCGAGTTATCATCGAGCCAATTTTGGAATAAAAAATTATTAAATTTAGGAAAAACTCATTTAAAATCAACTTATTCAGCTTTTTTGTCAATAATTATTACTTTTAACTCCGAACTCCGAACTCCGAACTCCGAACTCAGGTAGATACAGTCTATTCTTTATTCCCGAATAGGGATGATTAGTGTACCTCAGTATTCATATCAACGCTATACAAGAATTATGTAACAGTTTCAGTTGAAGGAATTAATGTAAACTGTCTTGTAAAGAGTCAGAAAATTAACGTAAACTTTTAGTAGGGCGAACGATGGGACTCGAACCCACGAATGGTGGAACCACAATCCACTGCCTTAACCACTTGGCTACGCTCGCCATTACGATTTCTGATTATAACATAATTTCATTAAAATGATCCAGTAATTATCCAAAAAAAGTTATCTAAATATGAATCCATTATTTCTTGAAGAGCGTAAGTTTCCCCGTATTTTGTTGGCAGTTGGCGGAGGCTTTTTTTTAATTATGGGAATAATTTTAACTCTCACTAATCCCAATTCCACGAAATACGAAAAGTTTGCCACAGAAGAGTTAGTTAGGTATGCTAAGGAGAATATTTGTCCTGCTAAATCATCGAATCTGGAAGAGGCTATAAAAAGTCAGGTTTGCAATTTAATAGTCGATACAGGTAAAAATAAAATACCCCAATTAATCGCTTCCAATACGAAAAGAAATAATTATTTATTGCTCAGTCTTTATACAACTAATCTGTATATTTACCAATTTGAAACTATTGCTGTGTTTAATAATTTTTACGTCATCAATGCCCAAAAACTTCATGAATAGAAAATTAAATATGGAAATTACTTCTATTTTAATTAAGGCAATTTAAGCAATATTTCCACAAAATTAGACTCAATAATCAGTAAAGAATAAAAGATAATAAAACAATGTGTTTGCAACAACATTAAATTACAAAAAAATAGTTTACAATGAGCAAATAATTGCAATAAAACTTTATATTGAGCTTTTGAGATGAAACCGAGTCAAGCATCAAATCAAGATTTATCGAAGATTGGGCAAGATAGTGAAAAGCAAGATGATTTACCGAAAAATAACCAGAAAAAACTATCAAGATGGTTATTGATACTGTTAGTTTTGGGTGGGGGTATTGGTAGTTGGCAAATACTTAAACCTTCTTCTGTAACTTCTCAAGCTCAAGTTAAGGAGAGTGAAACACCTGCTAAACCAGTGACAGTCGAAACTTTAACTACTTCTCAAGCTGTTCAGAAAGTCAAATTGTTAGGACAAGTGGAGGCTGGTCAAAAAGCAACCCTAAGTTCTCAAATTGATGGTACGATCGAGCAAATATTAGTCAAAGAAGGCGATCGCATCTCCGAAGGTCAAGTAGTGGCGGTTTTGGATATAGCAGATGCTAAGATTGCCTTAGCCCAAGCCAAAGCTAAACTTGCTCAAGAACAAAGTAACCTCGATCGCTTACAGGTAGGTACTCGCCCAGAAATTATCGCTCAAAGACAAGCACAATTGCAGTCGGCATTAGCAAGGGAAAAAGAAGCTGAAAATAATTTAGCCAGTTTAATTGCTTTGCAACCAGATTTAATTAAGCAAAAACAAGCAGAATTACAAGCTACTCAAGCAAGGGAAAAAGAAACCCAAGATAATCTCAAAAGAATTACAACCTTGAGTGAAGAAGGAGCAATTTCCGAAAGAATTTTAGTAGAGGCTCAATCGGCAGTAGAAACAGCAGTTAATGAGAGACTAAGGGCAGAATCAGCTTTACAAGCTCAAAAAACCCAAGCCAGTCAAGATATTGCCCAAGGAAGAACCAATTTAGATAATATTCGCAGTGAAAAATTGCGTCTTCAAGCGAGTTTAGCAGAGGCAAAAGCAGGACCTACTATCGAGGAAATCGAAGCTCAAAAAGGTTTAGTAAAATTAGCCCAAGCTCAAGTCCAACAAGCAGAATTAGCCTTACAACGCACGGAAATTAAAGCACCCTTTGCAGGAATTATTCAGGCTCGACAAGTAGATACAGGAGATTATGTAGAAATAAATGATCCTCTTTTTACTTTAGTCAGTGATAAATCCGTTGATATATTTTTAGAAATTCCTGAAAACATTAGTGGGCAAGTAACACCAGGGATGAGAGTCAATTTGTCTGCCCGAGCCTTACCCGATTGGCAAGATAGAACCATAATCACCGCCGTTATCCCCACTGCCGACACTGCTTCTCGTCGTCAATCCGTTAGAGTTACATTGGGTAATCCTCCTCCCCAATTAGTCCCCGGTATGGCTATTCAAGCTGATTTAGAAATGCCCCTAGCTGTAAATGATGGCTTTGTGGTTTCTCGAGATGCCTTAACTAGAAGAGGTAATAAATGGTTATTATTCGCTGTTGAGGATGGAAAAGCAAAACAGTTAGAAGTCGAAATGGTTAATGATTTAGGTTCAGAAGTAATCATTGCTAATGCCCAACTTGAAGAAGGAAAATCCATTGTTGTCAAAGGTGGTGATGGATTAAGACATGATACTGCTATCAAAATTGTTGAATAAAGGGGCAAAGGCAAAGTAAAAGGGCAAAGTTCAAGGGGCAAGAGGCAAACCCCCCTTTATCCCCCCTCTCGAGGGGAGAGGGCAATGGTAAATAGTTGATAATTAATAACTTCGTGCCTCCGAACTCCTAACTCGTTTCTCCCTAATCACCCTCTCTCTAATTAAATTAATCACTACTTATTATTTATTTATGAATTTCATTAAAACTGCAATTCGTTGGCGACATGGTACAGGAGTATTATTTTGTTTACTTGCCCTGTTTGGAATTTTGGCGTTATTTCAACTTCCATTAGAGTTACAACCGGGGGGTGATACACCAGAAATAAGCATCCGTACTCCCTATTCTGGTGCTAGTCCTGCCGAGGTGGAAGATTTAGTTACTCGTCCTATTGAAGAAAGATTGGAAGAAGTGCCGGGGGTACAAGAAATTATTAGTACCAGTAGCTCTGGTTTGAGTAACATTAATGTTGAGTTTTCTTGGGATAGTAACATCGATCGCAGTTTGGTTGATGTTTTGAATAAATTGCAACAGGTGGAAGCCTTACCAGCAGAGGCGGATGAGTCAGAGGTCGAAATTGTTAGTGGTAGCAGTAGCCCGATGATGTGGATTGTCTTAACTCCGAAAGAGGGGTTTACAGGGGATGATTTTCATTATCGAGATCTAGTAGATGATGTGATTGTACCTAATTTACGTCAGGTGCAAGGTATTGGTGAATTTATCATTTCAGGGGGTAGAGAACGAGAAGTAGAGGTTATAGTCGATCCTAAAGCCCTTGCCGATAGAAATTTAACTATCTCTGATGTGGTGAGAACCTTAAGAAATAATAACCGAGATATTCGTGGAGGTCCGTTAGTTTTAGGGCGAAGAGAATATCGAGTAAGAACCATCAGCCGTATTGATGATGTTAAACAGTTAGAAGATTTTGTTTTGCGTCGGGATGCTTCTGGTACGGTTTATTTAGGTGATGTGGCTACGGCACAAATGGGTAGAGCGATTCAAGATCGAGCTTTGATTAGAAATAATGAACCTGCAGTAGGTATCGGGATTGTTAGGCAGGTGGGGGGTAATGTACCCGTAATTTCTCAGGGAATTCGTCAACAATTAGCTCTATTGGAAGAAAGATTCGATCGCACTGGAGAGGGGATAGCTTTTGATATTACCTATGATGAAAATGACTATGTCAATCAATCAATTTCCTTTGTTCAGAGTAATCTAATTATTGGTGCAATTTTAGCCGCTTTAATTCTATTGTTGTTTTTGGGTTCTATTCGCACAGTGGCAGTGATTGCCATTTCTATTCCTACTACCTTAATCACAGTTTTTATCGTTTTTCATCTACTCGGCAGAAGTTTAAATGTCATCAGTTTAGCTGGTTTAGCCTTTGCGGTGGGGATGGTGGTAGATAATGCGATCGTAGTTTTAGAAAATATTTTCAGTCATTTACAAAAAGGTAAAACTCCCGTAAAAGCGGCCATTGAAGGAACTAACGAAGTTGCAGGGGCAATGTTAGCCTCTACCCTAACCACCGTAGCAGTATTTGCTCCGATTATTTTAGTTACAGGAGAGGCAGGGCAGTTATTTTTTGATATTGGTATTGCCCTCTCTGTGTCTGTGTTATTTTCTCTTTTTACAGCTATTACCTTAGTACCTATGTTGGCGGGATTATTCCTTAAGCATAACGAAGCAGAACAAATGCTCTCAGGGGTAATATCGGATCAAGGAAATGGACTAGAAAGAGCGATCGCACAAACTTCGGCAATATTTCGTTTATTACAGAGTAAATTAGAAGCCTTTTTGCTAAAAACTGTTCGTTGGTCTTTAGGAGAAGGTAAATTGAAAAGAAGACTATTTGTGTTAGCCTCTCCGCTATTGTTATTAATAATTAGTTTGCAACTTTTGCCTCCTGCGGACTACTTACCAGAAGGGAATCGTAACCTAATTATTTGGTTAGCTGAACCATATCCTGGGACAAGTATTCCTGAAGCCATAGAACTTTCTGAAGCCCCTAGAAATTTTGTTGCTCAACAACCTGAAGTAATGCGTACTTTATATGTTCATCGCCCTGGGCGAAGAATAATTGCCGCTTTTATTAAACCTGAGTTGGCCACAAGTAATAATCTCAACAGTTTAGTGGATAGATTAAGAGCAAAAAGTAATGACTACCCCGGTTATCGTTTTCTTATCCCCATTAGAGCCTCTATTTTCCAAAATCCGGGGAAAGAGTTTGAAGTACAAATTATCGGAGAAAATCTTGAGCAGTTAAACCAAATTCAACAAGAAATAAGTCAACAAATTCGCAGTTTAGAAGGGGTGCGTAATGTGCGATCGAATTTTGTTACAGGCGCACCAGAATTACAAATTATTCCCAATCGGGTTCGTTTAGCAGAAGCTCAAATTTCTGAGGCAGATTTAGGGGAAGTGGTACAAGCGGCTTTAGGCGGAGTGAGGGCTTCTGAATTTGTTGATGGTAATCGAGAATTAGATGTAACAGTGGAGTTAAAAGATACCTTTGTTTCTTCTCCTGAGCAGTTACGTCAATTAGCTATTTACAATGGACAGGGCAAAAGATTACAATTGGCAGATATAGCAGAAGTATTTGAAACTACTGGGGCAGATACCATTAATCACGTGGACTTAGAAAGGTCTATAACTCTCACCGTTAGCCTCGATCGTGAAGCCCCTTTAGGTGCTTTAATAGAACAAACTCAACAGGAAATTCTTGATCCTTTACAAGAAACATTGCCCTCTGATGTACGTTTGGAGTTAGCAGGTTCTGCGGATGTCTTAGGGGAAACTCTATTTCAATTGGCTTCCACTTTTGTTCTCTCTTTAATCATTACCTATCTATTATTAGTGGCTTTATATAAGTCTTTTACTTATCCCATAATTATTATGGCAACCGTACCAATGGGAATTACAGGGGCATTGTTGAGCTTAGTTATCGCTAATTCAATTCCGGGGGTAGTTGTACCATTAGATATGATTACAGGATTGGGATTTGTTATCCTAACAGGGATTGTCGTTAATAATGCAATTTTGTTAGTGGATCGAGCTTTACAACTACAAGAAGAAGGGATGGAATATAATACCTCATTATATTATGCTGTGAGCGATCGCCTTCGTCCTATTTTTATGTCTGCTGGAACAAGTGTATTGGGAATGTTGCCTTTAGCAGTATTACCGGGGAAAGGAACGGAACTTTATCAAGGTTTAGGAGTTGTTTTGGTGGGGGGGTTAATACTTTCTACTTTTTTAACTCCTACAATTATTCCCGCTTTGATGGGCTTATTACAAGATTTTTCCCCGAAAAACCATAAACAGTCTTCATCGGAAACATCTCCTTCTGTTAGCACATTGCAAAATTAGAAACCGAAATAAGTTTGGAGTTATAGTTATTTCAATTAAACAACCAATGAAGCCCAAGCCATAAATCTTTGCCGAAGATATAGGTTTTTGATTTACTTGGCTTTGGGGCTTTTATTTAACTATTTCTCGCACTGGGCAACGCAATACCTTCTACAGCTTGACGGTAAGGCTCAACAGATTCACTATAGTCAATAGGAAGCACTGCACAAACATTCTCATGAGGACGAGGAATAATAACCCAAGACTCAAGAGCAGCACCTTCAGCCCTTTCAACTGCATCAATACCAGCAGCCATAGCGGTTTTAACCTCAGATACATCTCCTCTAATATTGACGGTAAAACGAGCGCTACCTACACGAATATAACCAACAAGGGTTACTCTTCCTGCTTTAACCATAGCATCGGCGGCGGCTAAAACTCCGGGAAATCCTTTGGTTTCAAGAGATCCAACTGCTGATTGGGAAGGCATAAAAAAATTCTCCTAAAATTTATATAAAAATTAACGATAATATAGAACAATTACTAAAAAGTAAATCGATAAGGCTCAGAGGCTTCTGTGTAATGTATTGGCAAAACGTCCACTACATTGGGGGGAGGATTCGGGACAATATAATGACTTTGAATTACTCCTCCAAAAACATTTGCTCCTTGTCGGATACCTTCTTCCATTGCCCGTTTGACTTCGGATACAGGACCTCGAAAAGCAATGACAAAATCACCTTTTTCTGCTTTATCGAAATAAACGATAGTAACACGAGCGGCTTTAACCACCGCATCGGCTGTCGCCAAAATGGATGGAAAACCGAGGGTTTCAATTACTCCTACTGCTTCAGGCATCGGTGATCAAAAAATAGATATTAAGTAATTTATCTATTTAGATTTTGCTAACATGATTTGTTTGTTGTTAGGACATCTAAAGTCGATTCTGCTAATCTTACCATTTCTTGGTAACAGGGGAGAATAACCTGTAACTATTGAATATTGAATATTGATAATTAACTATATAAGTAGAAGTAATAAATAAGTTTAGACAAGGGGCAAGGGCAATTAGTAATTAAGACATGGCAATAGGGAAACCCCTCTGTGTCTCCCTTTAAAAGGGCAGAAGGGCAGAAGGGCAATGGTAAATAGTTGATAATTAATAACTCCTAACTCTTAACTCCGTTCACGAGTGAAGAGAATGTATGAGCGGAGCGAAGTCCCCTTTCTTCCTAACACCCCAACACCCTAACACCCTAACACCCTAACACCCTAACTTCTGACTCCTACTTGATTAGTTATTTTTTTCCCAGCAACCGATAGAATCTATTTTCTAAACATTTTTAACATTCTTTGGGTAACTAAAAAGCCTCCAGAAATGTTAATTGTTCCTACCAAAATTGCGATCGCACCTAGTATAGTGGTAGGAGAAGTTAGTTCTCCTGAAATTTGCAACATTCCACCAACAATTATAATACCGCTAATGGCATTAGTGACGCTCATTAAGGGAGTGTGTAGGGCAGGGGTTACATTCCAGATGACTTGCCAACCAACAAAAACAGCTAAAATAAAAACTGTAAAATGGGATAAGAAAGACTCAGGCGCACCTATACCGATGCCGATAAGGGCTAAAATAGCTAACAATGCCCAAATAAGTCCCCCGTTGCCTTTTTTCTCTTTTTTACTCTCCGCTGTAACAATTTTCGCCTCTGGTTTTACGGGAGTTGCAGGAGATGGTTGAGCAATTTTTGGTGGGGGAAAAGTAATTTCTCCTTGGTGAGTGACTAAAGCCCCTCGAATTACCTCATCTTCAAGATTGACGGTGAATTTCTCATTACCGCCCATATCTTTGAGCAAATGCCATAAATTAGTACCATATAATTGACTAGATTGACTGGCCATGCGACTGGGTAAATCGGTTAAGCCAACAATAGTTACTCCTGCATATTGATAAATTTCATTGGGCTTTGTAACTTCACAGTTACCACCTTGTTCTGCCGCTAAATCAACAATGACTGAGCCTTCTTTCATGGTTTGCACCATCTCTTCTGTAATTAACTTCGGTGCAGGTTTCCCCGGTATTAATGCAGTAGTGATAATAATATCAACTTCTTCGGCTTGTTCGGCAAACAAAGCCATTTCTGCGTCAATAAACTCCTTGCTCATGGTTTTGGCATAGCCACCTTCCCCAGAGCCATCTTCTGCAAATTCGAGTTCTAAAAATTCTCCTCCAAGACTTTCTACTTGCTCTTTTACCACTAATCTGGTGTCAAAAGCTCTCACAATTGCCCCTAAACTTTTTGCCGCACCAATAGCCGCTAACCCTGCAACTCCAGCACCAATAACTAAGACTTTTGCAGGAGGCACTTTTCCTGCGGCGGTAATTTGCCCAGTGAAAAATCTCCCAAAATTATTGGCGGCTTCAATAACGGCTCTATAACCTGCAATATTTGCCATACTAGATAAAGCGTCTAGTTTTTGGGCTCTACTGATACGAGGCACTGCATCCATCGCCAATACAGTTGCTTGTTTGTCCGATAATTGTTCTAACAATTCGGAATTTTGGGCAGGATAAATGAAGCTAATTAGAGTCTTTTCAGGAGTTAACAATTCCACTTCTTCGGGTTGAGGGGGACGCACTTTGAGGATTATATCTCCTTCTTGCCACAGTTTTTCCCTATTTTCAATGATTTTACAACCTACTTCAGTATAAGCGCGATCGCTGAAATTGGCTTTTTCCCCTGCTTGGGTTTCAACCAAAACAGTAAAACCGAGCTTTTGTAATTTGGTAGCAGTATCAGGAGTCGCACTAACTCGACATTCTGACGGATAAATCTCTTTAGGAATGGCGATTTTTAGGGATGTCTGTACAGAATCGGAAGTCATGTTTTCTGTCAGAGTCGCAGTCATAATTTCTCCTACTTAAATTTTGAACATTTTTTCTCTTATACCTTGCATAGTAGGGTCATTCTCTTTTTTTGCTTCTTAATTTAAACTTCTCTTAGTAATTGACAAGGATTTATTTACATTCTGTTACTCGTTAGCTTTCTCAGAATTAACAACTGACGTTACGCACTTATTCATGTGTTAAGTTAAGGGAAGTTTCAGGTTTCAGACATCAGGTAGCAGGTTTAATTTTCATAAGATTACATTATTTTATCCAAGAATTTAAAATAAGAAAATCAATTAATATATATTTTTTGTCAATTTTTTAACCTAATACCTACTCTTATCTAATATTCTTAAACCGAATTGAGATTTGGTAATTACTTACACTGAAAAAATTTTTTTCCTTTATTAATTGATAATGATTTGATGATATATTGATTAGTCAAATTAACTATTAGCTATTTAGAAAAAACTATTTATGCGTATTGCCCTATTTACCGAAACATTTTTACCGAAAGTTGATGGTATTGTTACCCGTCTCAAACACACCGTTGAACATCTACAAAAACAAGGAGATGAAGTTTTGATTTTTTCTCCTGAAGGTGGTTTGAAAGAATATAAAGGTGCAAAAATTAACGGTATTAAGGGTATTCCTTTGCCTCTATACCCAGAATTGAAATTGGCGATTCCCAATCCTTCTATTGGTTTTAGTTTGAGAAGGTTTAAACCTGATTTAGTTCATGTGGTGAATCCTGCGGTTTTAGGGTTAGGAGGCATTTTTTATGCAAAAAAATACGATATTCCTTTAGTGGCTTCTTATCATACCCATTTGCCCCAGTATCTTCATCATTACAATTTGGGGGCTTTAGAAGGTTTATTGTGGGAAATGTTGAAATTAGCCCATAATCAGGCAAAATTAAATCTTTGTACTTCTACTGCGATGGTAAACGAGTTAGAAAGTCATGGTATTGAAAGAGTTGATTTATGGCAAAGAGGAGTAGATACGGATTCTTTTCAGCCTGATTTAGTTTCTAGTCAAATGCGCGATCTCCTCTCTGGTGGTCATCCTGATGCACCATTACTATTATATGTGGGAAGAGTCTCCGCAGAAAAAGAAATTGATAAAATTAAACCTGTATTAGAAAACATCCCGAATGCAAGACTGGCAATTGTGGGAAATGGACCTGCGAGAGAGGAGTTAGAGGCGTTATTTGCAGGAACAAATACCAATTTTGTGGGTTATTTACATGGACAAGATTTAGGCTCGGCTTATGCTTCGGCGGATGCGTTTATTTTTCCTTCTTCCACAGAAACCCTCGGTTTAGTGTTACTGGAAGCGATGGCGGCAGGATGCCCTGTGGTAGCGGCAAGACGGGGCGGTATTCCTGATATTGTTACCGATGGTGTTAATGGTTATTTATTTGAACCTGATGATCCTCAAGGTGCGATCGCAGCTACTCAAAAATTATTAGCTAAAACCGATGAGAGAGAGCAATTAAGGCAAAATGCAAGGAAAGAGGCTGAAAAATGGGGCTGGGCTTCTGCTACGGCTCAATTACGCAATTTTTATCAAGGGGTTCTATCTCAAGATATGAGTTTAGTTGCGTGAACTACCCACACTAAATTAAAATTACAGTGTTGGCCTCCTACCTAAAGAATTGACTCAATTTAACTTCTTTGCCTAACAAAGATAAAATAGATAAAAGCAACAAAAATTGATGTTAACAGACATAGAAACCAAAAAATAGAAATGGGTAACGAAAACATAGTTCTTTTATCTAGTCGAGAAATCGAAAAAATGCGTCAGGTGGGCAAACTAGCGGCACAATTATTAAACCATTTAGAAAAGATGGTAAAGCCCGGTGTTAGTACCTATGAATTAAACGAAGAAGCCGAAAAATGGACGAAAGCTCATGGGGCAAAAAGCGCCCCTCTCGGCTATGGAAAACCTCCTTTTCCTGCATCTATTTGTACTAGCGTTAATGATGTCATTTGTCACGGCATTCCTGACAAGAAACAGATTTTAAAAGACGGCGATATTATCAACATTGACGTTACTCCCATTTTAGACGGTTATCACGGTGATACTTCCCGTACTTTTTTTGTTGGCACTCCATCTCCTATGGCCAAAAAATTAGTAGAAGTAACGGAAGAATGTATGTATAGGGGTATTAATGCTGTACGCCCCGGAGGAAAAATAGGTGATATAGGAGCGGCGATTCAGGAATATGCAGAAAGTCAGGGTTTTTCTGTCGTCAGAAATTTTGTAGGTCATGGTGTTGGCAGAGTATTCCACACTCCTCCTCAAATTCCTCACTATGGCAAAAAAGGTACAGGGAAAAAATTACGCCCCGGAATGGTATTTACCATCGAACCAATGATTAATGAAGGCACATGGGAAGCAGAAATGGGGGATGATGGCTGGACAGCTTATACTAAAGATCGTAAATTATCTGCACAATTTGAACATACTGTAGCTGTTACCAATGATGGTGTAGAAATTTTAACCCTCAATCGTTAAAATCGTTAAGTCGGTTTTACTGATTAGGGTAGGGGAAAAAGGAAGAGGGAATAATGATAATATTGATTGAGCTAAAAATTTTTGAAAATTATCCTATTATATGAAGCCAATTATTATCAGTTTAAGTGTTGTTATTGTTTGTGGTTTATTTTTAGTTGGTTCTTTTTTTCTTAATCAGGGAAAAACAAGGGCGATTGCTGAAGAAATGAGCCAAACTAATGCTACACTCACACAGGATGTATCAAAGATTGCATCTGCTAGTCAACTTCAATCAACAGGAAATATGGATATAGATTTATCAAAGGCAGAAACTACTTCTACTGGTTTAATGTATATTGAGCAAGAGACAGGAAATGGTGAAACACCTACTAGAGGGAAGAAAGTTGTAGTTCACTATACGGGTTATCTAGCGGAAGAAGGATTTACAAGAGGTAAAAAGTTTGATAGTTCGCGCGATCGCAATCAGCCTTTTACGTTTACCATAGGAGTAGGGCAGGTAATCAAAGGTTGGGATGAGGGAGTAGCGAAAATGAGCGTCGGCACAAAAAGCACTTTAATTATTCCTCCTGATTTGGGCTATGGTGCAAGAGGTGCAGGTGGTGTTATTCCTCCCAATGCTACTCTTATTTTTGACGTAGAATTATTAGATATTAAGTAGTTAGTTCGGGGTTCGGAGTTTTTCACTTATTCGTTGTTAATTGTACATTGTAAATTGTCCATTGAGTAAAAAACGAGAGCAAAAATGGGGTTGGTGGTTTTTGCTACCCCTATATCCTTATCAACAACGGGCAACTATCAGACAGGAGGTTGTCGAGGATACTATTTGGACTTTTGAGCAACCTCACGGATTGCTTTATGCTGTTGTTCCTATTCGTATGACAGTAATAAAATTAAAGCAGGGTGGTTTATTAGTCTATTGCCCGATCGCACCTACTCCAGAATGTGTTAAATTGATGAGAGAATTAGAGGCACGTCATGGAGAAGTAAAATATATTATCCACTCTACCAGTTCAGGGTTAGAGCATAAAATTTTTGTTGCCCCTTTTGCCCGTCGTTTCCCTCAAGCTCAAATTTGGTGTGCTCCTAGTCAATGGAGTTTTCCCCTCAATTTGCCTTTATCATGGCTTGGTTTTCCCCCCCAACGCACCTATCTCTTACCTGAAGATTGGCGAGAAACACCCTTTTCTGATGAGTTTAAATATGCAATGGTTGACATTGATTTAAGTAAAGGCTCATTTGCAGAGGTTGCCTTATTACATAAATCCACAGAGACTTTATTAGTAACCGATGCGGTTATTAAAATTCCTCCTCATCCTCCAGCAATTCTTGAATTAAATCCTTTCCCCCTTCTTTTTCACGCTAGAGAAACCGCCTTAGATAAACTAGAAGATACCCCCAAAAATCGTCTTAAAGGATGGCAAAGAATTTGTCTATTTGCTCTCTATTTTCGTCCTAGTATGGTGGATACAGCCCCTTTCAAACAATTACTACAAGACGCATTTAAAGCACCATTACGCTCTCGTGAGAACTATTTTGGTGTTTATCCCTTCCGTTGGCAATCAGGGTGGAAACAGTCATTTGATGCGATCGCATCTTTAAAGAAACCTTTTGTTGCTCCCATCTTAGAAACACTGATTCTACCCCAAAATCCCTCTACTGCTATTAACTGGGCGAATAACATCGCCTCATGGCAATTTAAGCAAATTATTCCTGCTCATTTTTCCGCACCAATTCAGGCGACACCCCTTGAATTTCGTCAAGCCTTTTCTTTTTTAGAAACAGAGTCAAACTGCCCAGAAAAGCTCTATCCTAGCGGTAATCAACAGATTTTTGACCGAGATAGCACTTTTATTAAACAATTGGAAGCAACTTTAATTAAACTTAATATTGCCAAGCCACCTAAATTAAAAAGAGTTCAAGGTGAAGACAATTCCTCGCTTTTTTCGCAAGAATAATGTTATTCGGAGTCAGTAAAATCTATCTCAAAAACTATATTCTAATAATAAAGTATCAGTTTTACCCTCATGTAAAAAATCAATGGAGCGTTTATTTTCCTTTAAGCCTAAACGAATAAAATAATCTAAATCATTCTCAGACAAAGCCCAAGGAGGACCAGAAGGCGGTTTTTTTCCAGTATGATAATGGGTGAACATTAATAGTGTACCTGTCACTTTTACCAGAGAGACAACCGCATTAATTGCATTTTCTCTCACCTCTAAAGGTAAGGCTTGGATAGTGCGACATTCCCAAACAAAATCAAACTGTTTTTCCCATATGGTTGGTAAATGAAAAATATCCTCACAAACATAATTAACTTTTGTGTTAGGGAAGCGTTGACGACACCAATTAATCGCAGTAGGAGATACATCAAAAGCCGTTACCTGAAAACCTGTTTCCTGAAGTAATTGTGCATCATCCCCCAAACCGCAACCGACAACAACAGCCGTTAATTGTTTATTTTTCTTTATTCCCTGATAGGTTTTTAACCATTCTCGAAGATGGGAATTAGCCTCTAACTTTGCCCAAGGTATGTGAGAAGGGTTACTATTGGCAGAGGCATATAATTCTTCAAACCATGCCGATGGTTGATTATTACTTAAGTGTTTCTCGATTAAATCATTTATAGTTTGTTTTTTTGCTTCTGATGACACGGAAACTGATTAATTGCTGAGTTATATAGTTTTTTAATTGTACCAAAAATACTCAAGGGAAAAATAGAATTTTCTAATCTTTAATAATGTTCTATTGCATCAACATAGTTATATAATGAGTTTCAATATTTGGTAAAAAATGAACCATTAGCCTGAAACTAGCTAGAAATTCATATTTTTAAATCAAACTTAAGTTAATTATGTTTAATCTAACTACATAATTAAAACAAAGATAATGTCTGAGATTTTAAATTTTTGATGAATATAAAACTTAATTTGATCGAGAAGATTTTAAACGATTACTACTCCATTGCCCATGAATATTGACGCTATAGGGAATAAAATAAGTCAACACTCCTGAAATCCATCTTTGTTGTGTCATTTTTCCTTGAATTAAGGCACTTCCATGATTAATTATAAACAACATAGTACCAACAAACAAAGCAACTTTTAACGCTGATTGACTATATTTAGGATTCAATAAACTCTGCAAATAATCCCGAAGATTACTATTCATGACTAGAAATATTAATATTTTTAATAAATTGATAATTTTTTCTGTTTTAATAATAACTAATTTTACCCTTTTTAGTTGTGCAAATCAGAAAAGTTTAACTTGTAAGCAAATCAAAACTCTAGTAACTGACTTATCTGCTAAAATAGAACCTGCCTTGGCTAGTGATAATGTAGTGGAAATAAAGGCAATTGCTCAAGAGTTTGAGATGACGAGTGAAAAATTATTACAAATAGAAACTAATGATGATTTTCTCAGTCAATCTACTGAAAATTTGGCTTCAACTTATCGGGAATATGGTGAAGTAACCTCTGATTTTTTACAGGCATTTACTACTAAAAATACCGAAAATGCGATCGCATCTAAACAAGCTGTTAATCAATTATTTACAAAACAACAGCAATTAGTTCATGAAATTAATGATTACTGTTATCCACCATAAATTATTTAGTGTTGGGGTATTGGGGTATTGGGGTATTGGGGTATTGGGGTTGAATAGATGTAACCCTTACGGGAAATTTCTTTTTTATCTTAACTCCTAACTCCTAACTCCTAACTCCTAACTCAAATTTTGCCCCTTGCCCTTCATAAATAAAATTAACTCTGAGTCGAATTATCCCACTGATTAGCGGCATCCTTAATGGCTTGTTCAACAGTTTTTTCCCCTAACATTGCCTGTTGAATACTATCATAAATAATTTTCTTCAATTGCCCTATATTTTTCACTGGAGGAATTAACACCTCTGCTTCTTCTAATTGTTGAGCACTTATTTTTCTACCTTGTATAAGAATATCGTTACTATTCTCTTTTTCTAAGCTACTAATGTAAGATGCGATCGCATCTTTATGGGAAGGTAAAACATTAGCCTGTTGAGTAAACTTTAGCTGATTCTCACCATTAGTGACAAACAAAGCATATTTCAAGGCTTCCTCAGATTTATCCGTATCCTTGGGAATGACTAAATTCATCACCGCCACATTTTTCTTTCCCGTATCTCCCGTAATTTGAGAAGTAACATTAGATTTTTCGTAGATAGTTGGTGCATTCGTAGCGATAGTTTTCAGAAATTCTGCCCCTGTGCCTAATAAAGCTAACTCCCCAGCTTGATAAAGTTCGATCGCATGACGATGTCCTTGAGTTAAAATTTCAGGAGGTAATAAATCTCTCTGATATAAATCTACCCAATACTGAAATACTTTTAAACCTTCAGGAGTATTAAAAGCGGCTTTTCCATTTTCATCCAACAAACTTACACCCATTTGTACAAAAGACTGTAAAACCTCGTTAGAATCATTGGCAACCAAAGGCACAAAGAAAGCATATTTTCCCGTTTTCTCCTTTACCTGTTGAGCAACAACCGCTAAATCCGCAAAAGTTTTTGGCGGTTGACTTACTCCTGCTTGATTTAATAAATCCTCATTATAAACCGTAATCGTGGTGGTTAAATACCAAGGAATGCCAAAAATAATTTTTTCGCACTGATTTTCTGCATTACATAAATTGATACTATTCCCATCCCAAATTTTCCCTAAGTATTTGTCTTTCACTTCCGAAGGAATTTGCGTATCCAAATTTAACCAAGCATTACGACTAGCTAACTGAGAAGCAAAATCAGGATTCAAATTAACTACATCTGGAGCAGTTTTGGCAGACACCGCAGTTAAAATCTTACTTTCCATCGCATTCCATGGCACATCAATCCAATCTACCTTACTAGGAGGATTATCTTGCTCAAAACTACTATTTAATTCCTGAAAATAATTAGTAAATTGAGGTTGTAATTGCATTGTCCAAAACTCAATACTTTCTGCTGAATTTGACCCCGAAGTGGTACAACTGACGAGAAAAGTTAACAATAATCCTGCAATAAACCAAGATAAATAAACAAAAAGAGATTGTAAACGAGAGCCAAATAAACTCAAAAACATACTTTTCAAAAAAATTAACAATCAATTAATAATAAAAACACAATGACTGAATATATATCTTTACTCACAATAAACCTCTTGCAAAATAAAATTTAAAATAAATTAAACAGATAATGTCAAAAATCTTTACTATTGCTCGACTTCTGCAAGAAGTTTAACATCACCATAAAAACAGAGGTTAAGAAAATCCCCATATTTACCGTTGGTATTTTGTTAATTAACTTTTAATATTGATCTTAGATAAATAATATTCGATTATACTTTGTTTGTTTATATCAAAACTTTTATTGTTATCCATCAAATTGGATAAGATAAGATTAACTTTATCAAACCTTTATATTTAATCCGTATAAATACGGAGGAAAAGGAGCTAAACAATGTTAAGTTTTTTAGACAACTTCATGGGGGGGAAAACCAACGGTGTCGGTATTGAAATCAGTCCCGATAAAGTTACCCTTGCTCAAATTGCTAAAAAAGGTCAACAATACAAACTACTCAAGTACTATTCTTTAGAAGTGCCAGAAGAAATATTTGAGGAAGGACAAATAGTTGATTCTCCCGCATTAGCTGAATTGATTGATCAACTGGTTAAAGAGGCAAAGGTCAAACCAAAACAAATTGCTACTGCCGTACCCATGAAAGATGCAGTTATGCGTATTATACCAATTCCTGCCGAATTAAATGATCAGGAATTAAGAGACATGGTACTTAACCATGAAGCCGCTTTATATCTACCTTATCCTAGAGACGAAGTGGATATAGATTATCAAAAATTAGGCTACTTTGTGGATGAGGATGGCATAGAAAAAGTACAGGTTTTGTTAGTTGCCACTAGAAGAGAAGTAACTGATTTATACCTAGAAACATTCCAACAGGCAGGATTGAAAGTAAGTGTTCTGGAAATCAATAGTTTTGCTTTAATTAGAACTATAAAAGAGCAACTCAAACAATTTTCTTCCAGCGAAGCGGTGGTTTTAGTGGATATTGAGTTTGATACTACTGAAATTGCCATTATCTGTGAAGGTGTACCCCAATTCACCCGTACAATCCCCATTGGCACATATCAAATGCAAACAGCTTTGGCTCAAGCAATGAATTTGCCCACCTCCAAAAACACAGAACTATTACAGGAAATCACTATTCCCAATAATCCAGAACAAACCACCAGCGCTAGTACCACTAGCAGTCAAACTTGGATAAACCCCGGCATGGACTCTTTATTAAGGGTTTTAGGTGAATTAGTGGATGAGTTGCGTCGCTCTATTAATTTCTATCTCAATCAGAGTGGAGATGTGGAAGTGGTGCAAATGCTTTTGTCTGGCCCAGGAGCAGGTTTAGCACAAATTGACGAGTTTTTCACCAAAAAATTGAGTTTACCAACGATGCAAGTTGACCCTATTTCAGCTTTATCTCTAAGTTTGAAAGAGGATTTATCCCCAATGCAAAGGGCAGGATTAGGTACTGTACTTGGTTTAGGAATGAGGATGAGCTAGTTATGTACAACATTGATATTAATTTTTTAAAAGATAGAAAGCTAGATTCAACAGGAGGTACTACAGCCTTCCAGAAAAAACCCGCTACTCCTTTAAGTGAGAGAGTACCTATTTTCATTGGTACAGGGGTTGGAGTGGCTTTTATTGCGGCGGTGGGGGGAGCTTTAGTTCTTCTCAATGGGCAGAAATCAAGTACAAATAATACTATTGCGGAACTAGATGCGGAAATTCAACGGTTACAGGGTCAAAATCAACAAGTACAGCAAATTCAAACAGAAATTGATAATGTGAACCGAGAAACTGGCATTCTGGCTAGTGTTTTCAATTATATTAAGCCTTGGTCGGCAATGTTAGCAGAAATAGCCTATGTTACCCCTCCAAGTGTTCAAATTAATTCTATTACTCAAAATGACACAAAAACTTTAACCATTAATGGTTATGCTCAATCTTACGATGATGTTAATGACTTTCTATTAACTTTAAAAAACTCTCCTTTTCTCAATGGAGAAAATACCAGACTGACTACTAGCAGTTTGACTGATAATCCTAGCACAGTGATTTTCGATCGCGCCCAGTTAAATCCTCAAACACAGGGAGGGGCAGGAGGGGGAGCAAGTCCTACTCCGGGGGGAGCAAATACGGGGATTCAATTAGAGTTACCTCAAGTAATTCTCTATACTGTTACTACAGAAATTAGTGATTTGTCCTCAGAACAACTATTAAATTTATTGAATAGACGAGGTGCGATCGGCTTAGTGTCAAGGCTAAGTAACCTGCAAAGAAAAGGAGTTTTACAACTAGAAGCCATTGCAGAAGAAACCCAAGAACAATCAGAAGAACAAAAAGGAGAAGCTCAACAATGACAACATCTTTTACTACCTCTGACGAATTCGAACCCCAAGACGAGGGTTTTGGTGCAGAAGCCGACTATCCCAGTGCCTTTGGTATTACTTTTACTCCAAAAGTTTCGGGTATAGCCATCGGTGTTGGGGGGTTTTTGATTGCTGGTTATTTATTTTTTTCTCAGGTAATGCCAGTGTTGGGAGAATTGTCAGAATTGAACAAACAAAAGCAAGAGAAACAGGATCAGTTAAATCAGCTGAGTTCCAATCAACTAGAGCAAATTCTTGCCAGAAAACAAGGGGAGTTGGAAGAAGCAAAAGATTTGAAAGAGGATGTATTGCAGTTTTTTGCTCAAACTCAAAACTTAGAAACTCTACTGCTAGACGTTAATAATTTTGCCAACTTGAGTAATATCAAAATGAATAGCTATGTACCCACTGGAGATAAAGAAAAAGTAGCAGATGACTCTTTTGGCACTTTAGCGGCGAATAATTTACAGGTGCAAACCTATAACCTCGACATTGAAGGGGGTTTTTCTCAATTACAGTTCTTTTTGCAGGATTTAGAAAGATTACAACCTCTTTTAGTGGTGCAAAATTTGAATACAAGCATTTTAGAGCCACCCATTTACCTGCTGGAAAATAATAGTCTATCTGTTGTTCAAGAACCAACTCTGAAAACAACTCTGACTCTTAAAGCTGTTTTTCCTGATTTGCAACCTGCCGCAGAAACCCCACCACCTGAAGGGGAACAACCAACAGAAGGTCAATAATTACCTTTGAAATCGTTAATTTTTCTTATCATTCTTTTTTTATCATTTTGTCTTCAATCCTTTAAAATTTATTTGTGTGTAGGAGCATAAACCGATGAATAAATTTCTTTTTAATCAAGTTAAAGTTGTTAGTGGTACAACCGCCTTCATTCTTCTTTGGCAATCTTTTGCCATTGCAAATCCTCGTTTAAATAAAACCTTAAAAATAAAAAAATCCCCTGAATGGATTGCCCAATTATCCACTCAAAATCAAGATGTATTAATCCCAAATCCCATTGTTGAGATTGACGGAAAACCAGTAGATTCAACCCAACCAACTATTCCTGCACCTCAGTTTTTACCCAGAGCAGTTGCTCCTCCAGTTGGTGATATGTCCGTTTCTAATGTACGCAATGCCATACCAACTATTAACTTAGGTACATCGGCTTTAATTCCCCGCTTGGTGTTACGAGATGCTCCCGCCACAGAAGTTTTAGCTTTATTAACTCGTGCCGCAGGGTTAAATATTATATTTACGGATCAAAGTGGTACAGAAGGAAGTGGGGCGACAGTGTCCTTAGATTTAGAAAATGAACCGATACAAGATGTTTTTAATAGTGTTTTATTAATTTCTGGGTTAAAAGCTAATCGTCAGGGTAATACTGTTTTTGTTGGCAATAAGCTCCCTCCCACCGTTAAAAATACTATTACTCGAAGTATTCGACTTAATCAATATAGCGCGATCGGAGCTGCCAGTTTTTTGAACAGTCAGGGTGCTCAAGGAAATATTGTCGAGCTTAAGGAAGAAGAAAAAGACGGCAGAGTTACTCAAACTTTTGAAGTGAAGCCTTTAGAAAGTGAAGAAAAAGATAGTGAGTATTTAGTTTTAAAAGGTTTAACAGTTCATGCTGATCCCATTCACGATACAATTACCCTCGTGGGAGAACCCTATTTAGTACAAACTGCAACATCTTTTCTTACTCAACTAGATGTACGTCGTCGTCAAGTAGCGGTCAACGTTAAAGTTGTTGATATACAATTAGACCAAGTTGATAGTTTCGGCTCTAGCTTCTCTTTTGGAATCGATAACACAGGTGTTGTTCAGGATGGAGGAGTTGGTGTCATTAACTTTGGCACAAATAATCAAAATGTTGATTCTGAAAGTTGGAGAACTAGTGGTCTAGGTCTAGGGATACCTGGCTATGCCGATAATGAACTTGTAGACCCGTTTAATAACGAAATAGTGATTACAGAAGAGTTTTCTAGTAATCTTTCTGATAGCTTACAAGACACTGTAGAACGTTCATTGGCAAATGTTTTGGATCAGGAGAGTGCATCTAACTTAACAGATACTCTTTCCCGTAATTTTACGGATACTATTAATCGTAGTCTGAGTCAATTTGGTAACACCACTAATTTCACCAGAGACCAAGTAGAAACTTTGACAAGGAATCTTCAACAAGAATTAATTAACACAACTGGCAGAACTTTGAGTGAATCACAATTGAGTGCATTAACTCAGGATGTTGTAAGAGATATAACCAATAATGTTGGTCGTACAGTAACGAGAACCTTACAAGGGATTCCCCTTGGTTCTCCTAATTCAGGTCAGATTTCTCCTTTTGGAGTTAACTATGATGCTACTCAACCGGCTAATCCTGCCACCGTAAGACCTGGTAGAAACTTTAATGTACCTCAAGCATTTTTGGCTCAAATTCGGGCGAATGTGACTTCGGGAAATGCCAAGATTCTGACAGATCCAACTCTGGTGGTACAAGAAGGGCAAGTTGGGGCTGTTAAATTAGTTGAAAACGTAGTTACCAGCGTCAATACTTCTATTGATCAGTTAAGTGGTGTCAGAACCACAACACCTGTTATCGAACCAGCCGGGCTAACTTTATCAGTAGTAGTAGATAAAATTGATGATAATGGCTTTATCACGTTACAAGTTGAACCCAATATCAGTGCGCCTGGAACTCCTCAAATATTTAGAAGTGGAGTTGGTGCAGATAACGTGATTACTCCTTTAGTTGAAAGAACTGTATCTTCTGGTAAGATTCGTTTACGGGATGGACAGACTTTAATTTTATCGGGAATTATTCAAGATGGCGAAAGAACAACTATTTCTAAAGTTCCCATTTTAGGAGATTTACCAATTATCGGTAGTTTATTCCGTTCTACTGTTAAGGATAAAGCTCGTTCAGAGGTTGTGGTAATTTTGACTCCTCAAATTCTTGATGATTCTGAGGGTTATAGTGGTTTCGGCTATAATTACACTCCATCCCGTGAAACTGGTAAGTATTTACGAGAAAGAGGTTTAAATATTCCTACAACTCCCTATTAATTTCAATTAGTAATTAACAATTGGCAATTCACTGCAATTCATTAAAGCCTAGAACTTGTAACCTGACACCTGAAACCTATCTCAGTCAGAGATTCTTAAGCGGAACAGGGGTTATCAAAGTTTTGCTCGTAAACAAAATTGATAATCCCCCCCTGCTTCTAGTTGGTAGTCATGGCTTTCTAAAAAACGGCAGAGGGGTTCTTTTATTAAGCTACGTCCCAATGTGGGAGTGATCGATAATTTTCCTGCGGGAAAGTGCCACTTAAAATGCCATTGGTAGCTACCCGCATTAACTTCTCCTTTTATTTCTCCTTTACTCCAAGATTGACTCGTAATTTTCACCTCAACAATGGTTTCTGGTAAAGCCATGAAATCAAATTTCAATCATAATTTTTCTTTTCCATATCCTAATATCAAGGGAGAAATAATTTCAAGACCATAGGTGCGATCGAATTTACTATTTGGACGAACTGAGGACTTCCCTGATTACCATCTTTTTCTTCGGCTTCGGCTCTTGCTTTCACTAATTGAACGAAACGACTGGACAATAAATAACCCTCAGAATTGTTTTGAGTTTCAAATAAACCTTGAGCGGTTTCCGCATCTTTAATAGCGGCACTCACTTGTCCGTAACGGGATTTAATCACTGCTCTTCCTAAATAAGCCTGAGCTAGTTCTGGATTAAGATTAATTGCTTGGGAGTAATAATCAGCGGCCGCTTTATAATTACCATCTTTATCTTCAGATAATCCCCACACATAAAATTGCTCTGCACTAGCCGCAGTGGCAGGAATACCTACAGTGCCTTGTATGTGAGCCATACTGAGGTCTAAGCCCTCAATAATAACCCCCTGCACATAACTGTTTCTAAAGTCGGTATTATAGGCATTAGCTCCCGATAAATTTGCCCCAGAGAGATTTGCACCAAAAAAAGAAGCATTCGTTAAATTTGCTCCCCGTAAGTCTGCTCCAGTTAAATCAGCACGAGATAAGTTTGCACCGACTAGATTTGCACCTCTTAAGTTAGCTCCTTGCAAATTAATCATTACTAAACCAGCATCGGCTAAATCACAATTTTCACACTGCTTAGTTTGCAGTAATTGATTGAGATGTTCAATATTTTCGGCTTGACTGGGGAGAGTTGCTATCAAGCTCATTAATAAAGTGGAAGTCAATAAAATAGTTTTATTCATGATGACAGTATTTTTTTAGGGTTAACTCATAATCCATAATATTGATAATTTAAAAGACTTCTCTATGAATTTAACAAAAGTCTGAAATACGGTAAAAACATCCAATTTTATCTCGAACTCAGTTACTAATTAAGTCACAAGCAATGCGAAAACCAATTAACTTGCCCTTAAAGCTCGGTAAAGCCCACAAACGAACTCCAGAACGACAATAGTAAGCTGTGTCATCCCAAGAACCTCCACGAATTACTCTAGGGATTTCCTCCTCTGAGTCTAAAGAAGTTTCTTTTTCGAGCCACGGTTGCCCATTGGTGGGGGCTTCGATGTAATTTTCATGCCAATGATCCTCACACCATTCCCAAACGTTACCATGAACATCATATAAACCATAATTGTTTGCTGGAAAAATACCCACTTCGGTCGTTTCTTGTCTCCATTTTCCACTTCCCCCTAACCCATAACCAAAACTGGCTTTATAATTTGCTAATTCAGAAGTAATAGTTGTACCATAACAGAATGATGTAGTAGTTTTTGCTCTACAAATATATTCCCATTCCGCCTCTGAAAGAAGACGATATTTTATGCCTGTAAGTTGCGATAATTGTTGACAAAAATTGTGGGCTTCAAACCAAGAAATATTTTCTACTGGCTTATTATCCCCGGCAAAAAAAGAAGGATTTTCCTTCATTATCGTTTGATATTGGCTTTGAGTGATAAGGTATTTACTAACAAAAAAATCTTTGATCTCGACTTCATGTTCTGGGGTTTCATCTTTGCTTCGTCCTTGCTCTTGAGTTGGGGTCCCCATTTTAAATTTACCACCATGAATGCTAACCATATCAAGAGTGACTTTTTCATCTAAGTGAACGGAAAAATATTCTATTTCCTTTGTTTGTTTCCGAAGGGTTAAAGTGGGGTAATCGTGGTACTGTTGATTTGTATCAATTGTCACCACTTCTATTTGATTTTTTTTTAGGTTATTCATCTGTTTCAAGAAATTTTACAGTTTGAAAGTTTGCAGAAAATATTAAATAGTTATAAAGAACAAGAGATAATTAGTAGTTAGGAGTTTAGTCATAATTTTTTCATTATAAATTATCAAAATAAATTTTAAGTTGTGGCTTTTTTTCAGTTTTTATTGGTTGAAAAATCAAAAGAAAATTACATTATTTTAATAGAAATATAACATTGAAATATTAGTTAAAAAATTGAATAAAATTAAAATAAATTTTACTGGTTAATTTAAAAGTGAACTAGCTTAGTCAACACATAATAAGTCAATTATCCATTAATTTTTTTCTCCATTCTTCATCTATTTTATCTCTCTGTTCTATTTCTTGGTCTAATAAATCTTTTTCTGTAGAGTAAGCTAAGTTTTCCCCTGTAATTACTTTTTGTTGGGCAAATTGTTGAGCATAGTTAATCTTATTTTGTAATTGGGAATTGGATTCTAATATATTTGCTCGATTTTGTCTTTGGTTATTTCTTTCTACTACTTTGTTATTGCGATTTTGTAACCAAAAATAACGGATTAAAGGAATGGTTAAATAACTGACTGCGTAAGCAACTAAAATGCCATAAATAGAGTTCACAAATAGAATAAATCCTCCCATTTCTTGGGCTAATTCGGGAGTAAGTAATGTACCTAACATTAAAGCTAATACTATATTAACTCCTCCAAGCGCGATCGCACCTATTTTTTGACCACTACTAGCAATACTAAACTGCCATAAATTTTCTTTTAAATAAGGAGCAACACTAGCTTTATTTCTTTGTTTTGCTGTTACTTGTAATTCAGGAAAATAATAAATAATTTCTCCTTTATCTGACACTTCAGGATAACCATTAAAGCGAATTAAAATGGGTAAAATATAATTTTCATCTTCCTGATTACTATTATTAATAGTATCTAAATAGGGCGCAACTTGTTCAGCTATAATTGCACCATTATTATTTTTTATTACTGAAGCAATTTCTTGCCAACGTCTTTCTTCTAAATTACGATTAGGATTACCATCACCAAATAGAAAAGAATAAATTGACTCTAAAAAATTAAGCTCATTTTCTGTTTTATTATTACGTTGTCTTTGATAGCGTCTTTCTTCATAATTAGGGGAAAACATCCAGAAAAAATCTGGGGAAATCCAAAATTGAGGTAGAAAAAAGAAACCTCCCCCTCTCCGTGAATCTCCTCCATTGTTATCCCCGTCTTTGCTACTACTTATGGCAACAACAATCACAATAATAGCTAGTAACATAATAATAATAGAAGAAATCAGGATAATTCCGAAGGATATTTTAATTAAATAAAAAACTATATCCCATGCTTTTTGTAACCATTTTCGCCATCTTAATTGCCAGTATTTATTGCGAAGAATTGAGCGAAAATTAGAAGCAAATAAATAGACAATATCTCCTGTTTCTGCTACTTGTAAATGTCCATTAGTATCGTTGGCTAATTGCAATAATTCTTGTTGAACAATTTTAACATCTAAGCCAGATTGAGTTGCGACATCACCCACAGTCACTCGGTAGTTAAGTTTTTCAACCGATTGCATAATCGCAGAATTAGGACTTGCCATTGTTATTCCCCTCTATTCTCCTCTAAGATATTTTTGATGATGGAAAACATTTTCTTTTTTTACTATAGCAATTTAGAAATTGTAAATCTTGTCAAGACAATTATTATCCTTGATAATAGAATAGATAGAGTCATGATAGAGGAAAAAATGTGCTGTTATCCAAAGGATTTGAAGTTGAAGTTTATACTGGTACTCCTAAAGGTGAAATAATCGGACTTTCTAGCCAAATTGTTCAAGATTTAAAGGGTTTTGTGCGTGAGCCTGATAGTCGTAATGTAGAATATACTACCGCTCCTTTGTGTAATTACGATCGCCTCTTATGTGCTTTGTTACGCCCTCGTAAAGATTTACGTCAATATCTCAAATCTTTAGGGAATTATACCATTGTACCCGGTAGCACTTTATCTTTAGGTGATAGTAGCCGTTTTTACCGCTCTGATCCTCAAAATCATTATCATGACTATATTGAAAATACTTACCATACCAATATTGTCACCGCTAGTATTCACATTAATATCGGTATTGAAGACACAGAAAAATTAATTCAAGCATATCGTCTAATTCGTATGGAAGCACCTTTGTTGTTAGCATTGAGTGCATCCTCTCCCTTTTTAGATAATCAAGTAACGGGGTATCATTCTACCCGTTGGCATTTATTCCCTCATACCCCCATAGATGTGCCTTTATTTCGTAATCATAGTCATTTTGTTGAGTGGGTTGAAAAACAGTTGGTTTTGGGAACGATGCAAAACGTAAGGCACTTGTGGTGTTCTGTGCGTCCCAATGGAGATAATCGCCCTTATAGTCTGAATCGGTTAGAGTTGAGAATTTGTGATTTAGTGTTAAATCCTATTCATTTATTAGCCATTACGGCAATTTTAGAGGCGAGAATTTTTCAGATTTTAGCAGATAGTACTTTAGATCCTCTACAACAGAGTACCATTAGTCAAGGAGATTTGGAGACAGAATTATTAAAAATAGTCCGTCACAATGAACAGGCGGTGAGTAAAAACAGTTTAGATGCGACTTTGTATCATTGGCAAGATGGTAGGGAAATAGTTGCCCGTGATTGGTTAGAAAGTTTAGTTGCCCAGTTATATCCTACTGCTAAGGATTTAGGTTTTGCTTGTTTTTTAACTCCCGTTAATCGTCTAATTCGAGAAGGTAATCAGGCTCAACAATGGCTAAAAAAATATGAACAAGGTATTTCTATTTCTACAATTATAGAAGATGCGATCGCATCTGTGTATCAAGAGGAAAAGGAATTAGAAGACAAACTTTGTGAGCCTATTTTGGTGGCATAAATCATATGAATTATGACTCTTCTACAATGGTTATGATAGATTAAGGGCAAGAGGCAAAAATGTCAAATAGCAGTCAAAAAAGTCTATAATTGTTTTTATAATTTTTCTAAAAAATTAGGATATTTATCTATTGGTAAAGTGTCTGTTTTTATTCCTAGTCAAATAGTAGCGTTAGATTATCAAAATAAGTCTTTATATTGTGAAGTAATAGATGCAATCGCATCTCGTGATTTATGTTGGGTTCGCCCAATTATTTTGGTGGATAAAATTACAGAAAAAACTGATTATTTAACAGATAAAAATGATATTTACGATCTACGGTTTACCTCAGATTTATTATGGAATATAAAAGATTTTAGAATGGTTTTAGATACGGAATATATTGAATTTTTAGTTAATTTAAGTGATTTTGAATTTGATGATGAGAAGTTAATATTAGCGAGAGAAAAACTAAGATTATTTATAAAAGAAATTTGCTGATGTATTGTTGGATTTTATTAAAAACTTAAACGCAATTCTTAATTTATATATATTATTCGAGAAAAATCAAGGGTCTTTTTGAAAATTTAAACAGTAATTTAACTGCTCTAATAAAAGACTATTAGCTTCTTGATTGAAATAACTTTGAGATAAAGTATTGTTTGTTAAAAAGCCATTAGTAACATCAACCCATTGAGAATCAAAACTAGGTAATGATAAACCATAATAATCACAATTTAGGATAAATTTGGGATTTATTTCATATTCATTTTGATTACTGATCTCATTAATTTTACTATTTAATAGTAAGCTATTTCCAAAAAAAACATCAATTTTATTATTTTCCAAATCAGTTAATACATTTTCAAAACTGCGGTAGTAAACCTTTGATGCTTGAGGATAGTTTTCATCCAAAAACGTTTCATTAGCTATATTATATATACTGCCAATATGTAAACTATTTAACTTGCTAAGATTAAAATTTTGAGCATCCTTCTGGGGTAATAAAAATTGATTTCCTGTTACCATAAAAGGAATAGAAAATACTATTTTATCTATATTATTAGAAATTATTTGACCACATTCAAGATGAACTTGATTCGTAGTAATTAAATTAAAGAGATTCTCTGAATCAGAAGGAATAAACACCAATTTTATTTCAAAGTCAAAATCAAAATTTGATTCTAAATAATCAGCTAAATTATGTCCTAAAAAAGAACAAAAACCACTCCATTCACCATCTTGATTTATATATCCCAAAGGCTCATTATTTTGAGGATAAGCAATTTTTAAAACTCCTGTTTTTTTTATCTCTTCAAGAATTGATAAATTTTGATTTTCCCAACTAGGAGTAATGGCTAAAGGTGTTTCTATGGCAAAAGGTAAATCTCCTCCATAAGCATCTTTCAAATTATTGACACTTAATTGATTAATTTGTTTTACCTGTAAAGAATTATTTTCTCTAAATTTGCCATAATCTGAACTTAAATAAACTAAATAATCCTGATTATTTTTTAAATAAACTTCTAAAAAAGCAATAACGATACCTCGAAAATATTCACTGCTTATATCTCTATTTTTTCCTAATAAAAACTCTGGTAAACTATCTAAAGTAAATTCGGGAGAGGGCTGTGTTGAACTAAAATGAGTACCGGGTTGGAAAAAAATTAAATATTTAGGTATATTTTTTAACCATAAAAAAGGGTGTATTTGCTCAATTACAAAAGGAGTAATTATATCTTGACTTCCGGCAGTAATCATCGTTGGAATTTTGATTTTACCCAACCCTTCTGAAGCAAAAATACTACTTACCAGAGGATGAGTCGCAATTACTGCTTTAACACGAGAATCAGCGACTTGATATTGGGCAGGAGGTAAATAACTCGCTTGACACTGGAGAATAAGGGCGATGTTTATAATTACTCTGTCTGAACTACATTCTGTTTGTAAACGATTTATATTCAACGGAGCACCAGCAATTTGTAGTGCGGTTGTTCCTCCTAGTGAATCTCCTATAACTCCTATCTGGGAAAGATTAGCCCTTTTTTGCCATAAACTATTATCTCCCTGAAAAGATTCTAAGTAATCAATAATATAACTTAAGTCAGCAGGACGAGCTAAATATTCCATCGGACTTAATGCGCTACTTAATGTCCCTTTTAATAATTCTTGACGATATTGTAAATCACTACCAATATGTTGAGGTATAGCAACAATAAAACCATAGGAAGCTAAATGTTGAGCAAGAGAGGTAAAATTTTCTCTGACAGAACCAAAACCATGAGATATTAAAACTAGAGGAAAAGTCTGGGTAGCGTCATCAGGTAAATAAAAATCCACAGGGAAATTATATTGAGAAACAAAGCCTTCTTTTGTCATTCTTACTTGATTTCTTTCAAGAATAACAGTTTTTTTAATGACATTATATTGACCTTTTTTTGCTAAATCAGGTAAATTCTCCAGTTGAGACATGGAGGCATTGTGACTATTTTTTTCTGCCACATTATCAATGGCTTTAGTTACCGCATCACCGTAACTTTGATAAGCAAATATTTCATCTTTTAATTGTGCTAATAACTCTAAATTAACGTAAACTTCCTGAGTGGGAAAGGTCTTTAAAACATCAATTAAATTCCAAGATTCTTGATTTCCTGCTGTAGTTAAAATTGCACCTCTTATGGCGTAAAAACCGTTTCTTTGGCTATGAGAAGAAATTACTTTTCCTAATTGTTTGATTAAGTCTTGGGCTAAGGAGGTACGACTTATTCTATATAAACTTGCTTGAGGAAATTGAAAAGACTTATTTAAAAATAGTCTAACCTCAAAGAGAGTTTTTTGATCTAATTGAGAAGCATAAGGCTCTAAATCTTCGTTTAATTCTCCTGTTTTAGCAAAAGTTTCTAAGGATTCTACAGCTACAGAAAAAGATAGTGAACCATAAACAAAATTAATTTTTTCTGCACTTTCAGCAGATTTTGAAAATAGACAAGTAAATAAACTAATTAAAATACTAATCAGGAAAACTTTTTGCTGATATTGTTTAATTTTTGTAAATAATTTCATGGCTATTAAACATAAATTTTATTGTAAAAAATATAAAAATACTTGTCATAAAATAATAAAATTGTTATAATGTAGTTAAAGCTAAATAGTCACCTTTCTCTTGACCCGTAGCGATCGAGGGAGGGGTGGCTTCTGCTTTTTATTGGCGAGTTATAACGAAATCAAATTTATTAATTAGTGAATAGGTTTCTAAAGGGCAAAGTTAAAAGGGCAAGGGGCAAAGGTAAATAGTTGATAATTAATAACTCCTAACTCCTCTTCCCCTCTCACCACCCTCTCCTCAACATCTCAACTCAACTAAATATTCTAGTCATCAAACTAAGGTTATTTAAGATTCAAAAGTAAGAGCTTTTCCTCTGACATCGGTGCATAATTGACCGTTATCAAGGGCAATATTGCCATTAACAATGGTGTAAACAGGCCATCCTGTTAATTCCCATCCTTCAAATGGACTCCAACCACATTTAGTTGATAAATTTTCTTTTAAAACAGGGCGATAATTATTTAAGTCAACTAAGATTAAATCTGCATCATAGCCAATTTTTATTTCTCCTTTATTGGGAATTTTGTATAATTTCGCGGGGTTAGTACACATCCACTTCACTACTTGCTCAACACTACATCTCCCTTTTTTTGCTTCTGTTAACATTAAGACTAAAGAGGTTTCTACTCCGGGCATTCCTGATGGGCTATGGGGATAGGGTTTTGCTTTTTCTTCCAAGGTATGGGGGGCGTGATCTGTTGCGATACAATCAATTACACCATCTAGTAATGCTTTCCATAATATTTCATTATTTTGAGGCGATCGCAGTGGGGGGTTCATTTGTGCTAAAGTCCCTATTTTTTCATAGGCTTCGGTATTTAGTAAGAGATGTTGGGGGGTAACTTCGGTACTAATCCAAGGAGTTTTATGGGTGCGTAAATATTCTGCCTCAATGCCCGTGCTTAAATGAAGAATGTGTAATCTTCTTTGATATTTATTCGCCAGTTTTACTGCCAATTTTGTGGCATTTAAAGCCGCTTCTTCGTCTTGTATCTGAGAATGAATGGCAGGATCGCTAATACCCGCAAATTCTTTTCTTCTCTCCATTATACGGGCTTGATCTTCCGCATGAACAGCAATGATGCGATCGCCTTTTGCAAAAATAGGTTCAATTTCTTCCTCTGTACTTACCAACAACGCACCATGTTGTGACCCCATAAATATTTTTATACCACAAGCAGGACTCGCTTCCCGTAAATCATCTAAATTGTCCGCCGTTGCCCCCATGAAAAAACCATAATTAACTAAACATTTCTCTTTGGCACGGTTGAGTTTATCATCTAAAGCCGCTTGAGTCGTGGTTAAAGGCTTTGTATTGGGCATTTCCAAAAACGACGTTACCCCCCCCTTAGCACAAGCACAACTAGCCGTAAATAGGTCTTCTTTATGCTCTAAACCGGGTTCACGGAAATGGACTTGAGGATCAATTACTCCTGGTAATAAAGTTAGTCCTTTTCCATCAATAATTCTGGCAGATTCACTATGTAGAGCAGTACCGATTTCTGCGATTTTCCCTTGTTGAACTAAAACATCTCCTAAAAGAAGTTCCCCTTCAGGTAAAACTATTTCTGCTTGTTTGATTAATAAATCAGAGGTCATAATAGTGTTTATTTCTTACTAAATTAATTGAGACAACAAAAAAATATATAGAAAAAATCACTTCTTTTATTAATGCTTAATTCTATTTTTTCAAGGCAATTTTATATTATCTCTTAATTGTTATTTTAATCTAAAATATCTTTTAATACAACCACTGAGAAGCAAAATATTTTACATTCTGACCAAGATTATGTTAAGTTTTATAAAAATATAAAAGATTATAAATTAAACCCATAAATCAATATCAATTAATTTCTATGAACAATAAAAAAGTAGATAAGCCTTATAAAAAACCAGCAATAGTGTCATGGTTATGTGAATGGTACTTAGATCGTATCTTTATTAGTCGAATAATGGCAATTATTTCCGCACTAAATTTATTAGTTGTTGCTTTTGATATAACTTATATTCCCCTAAGAGATATATGGTTAAATGGCAAAATTACTCTAGGAAAATTTAAAATAGGTCCTTATGAATATGAAGGTTTACCTTTAACTGTTTTACCTCAGAAATGGAGTCAAAAAATTACTCAATATGATGTGATAAAAGGTATTGAACCCAATAGAGATACTCAAACATATTTAAAGGAAGTTAGTTTATTAGAAGATAGTATTAATCAATATGGTTTAAATAGTTCTGAAACAGAAGAAATTTTGGCAAAATTGAGAGAATATAGTCAAGATATGATTGAGCAAAACCCCTTTGCTGTCGCTAATAAAAGTGGAACGTTAGAAGTTATAAAAAACCAGATGCGAGATCATATGAATAAATATATTGATAATCCTGAAGACTCTGCAAAACTTGCGTTTGATTCCTTCTGGAGTACTCAACATTTAGAGAAACAATTTCCCAAAGAATTAAATTTTTTTAATGAAGAAATAAAACCATTAATTAAAACTAATTATTATCGTCCTATAGGGGAAAATGGAGAATTTATTGATTATTTTGGCTTAATTGATTTTCCTTTTATAGTTATTATTTTTACTGACTTTATTATTCGTTGTTTAGGAATTAGTTTTCGTTATCATGGAGTGAATTTTAAAGATGCTATTTTTTGGCGTTGGTATGACTTAATTTTCTTTTTACCAAAGTATAGATGGTTAAGAATTATTCCGGTTACCATTCGTTTAGATGAAGCAAAATTACTGGATTCTAAAAGGATAAAAAAACAAGCAAGTCAAGGTTTTGTTGCGGGAATTGCGGGGGATATAACAGAAGTTGTTATTTTGAGAATTGTTAATCAAATACAGAGTGATATAAAAAAAGGACAAATAGAAAAAATGTTAATTCCCCAAGGAAAAGTTAGGGAATATGTGGATTTGAATGATATTAATGAGATTGCTGAAATTACTAAATTGGTTATTGATTTAGTGGTGAAAGAATTATTACCTGAAATCAGAAATGAAGTAGAAATTTTATTAGCTTACACTATCGAAAAAACAATTATTGATTCGCCTATTTATCCAAATATAAAAAATTTGCCTAATTTTAACAAGGTGTCTCAAAATCTCAGTCAACGTTTAGCTAATAGAATTTATCATGTTTTCTTAGAGACTATTAATAGTTTCATCAAAGAAGATCCCATTTTCGATAAATATTTAGAAAAAATAATTGCTAAATTTGGCAATACTCTAACGGATCGACCTAATGCTAAATATGATATTAATAAAATTGAACAGTTATTAGTGGCTTTATTAGAAGAAATAAAAGTTAACTATATTCAAAATCTTTCCGATCAAGACATAGAGGCTTTACTAGATGAAACTAGAGCGTTGAGATCGTTTAACAATTAAAATATTTGATTATTTTTTAATAGTGGATAAGAAATTGTAAAGACAAAATAGCCAAGAAATAATGTAATGCCTTAATAAAATTCATGTAAAGATATTTGAAGAGAATAATTGTGAAATTTGGGATAAACTTAGTGGAATAATAAATATTCTTAATTTTAAAGATGCGATCGCTCCTTATTTTTGAGCAATTCATAATTCAAAAAGGAAATTTAGCAACTAACTATGTCTCTTTCAACCCCGTTTATTAAACGCCCTGTTTTAACAACGGTTTGTTCTGTAATTATTATCTTAGTGGGTACTATCTGTATGGCATTGCTACCCCTAGATAAGTTACCACAAATTGCCCCAAAACAAATTAGCGTAAGTGCAAACTATGTAGGTGCGGACGCAAAAACTGCCGTAGATAACGTAACCACTGTACTAGAAAGAGAAATTAACGGTACTGAAAATGTCCGTTGGATTAACTCTAATACAGGAAATACAGGACAAGCAACCATTAACGTTAGTTTCCCTGTGGAAATGGATACTAATATTGCTCAAGTATTAGTACAAAATAGGGTTGCCCAAGCCCAATCCAGTCTTCCCGCAGTAGTTAATCAAAACGGTATTACCACAGAAAAACAATCTCCCAGTGTTACCCTTGCCTATAGTTTTTATTCAGAAAAAGACTCCCAAGGTAATTATCTGTATGATCCAGTATTTTTATTTAACTACATGGATCGTTATATTTGGAATGAAATAAGACGTATTCCGGGGGTAGGAAGTTTAAATGCGTTAGGTTCTTCCACCTATTCTATGCGATTTTGGCTTGATCCTGACAAATTAGCCGCCCGTAACTTAACAGCAATGGACGTGGTTTCTGCCATTCAAGAACAGAATTTTGACATCGGTACTGGCGGTATCGGCACCCGTCCAAATAATAGCATACAAATGTTTGAAATTCCCCTCAAAGTACAGGGACGTTTTATCACTCCAGAAGAAGCCGCCAACATAGTAGTACAAGTGGGAAATGATGGTACTTTAATTAGAGTTAAAGACATTGGTAGAACAGAATTAGGAGCTCAAAACTATCTCACTTTAGCTACTCTTGACGGAGATACTCCCACCATTGCATTAATTGTTTATCAGTTACCAGGCACAAATGCGGTGGATACGGCCAATGCTGTTAAAGCCAAAATGGCGGAGTTAAGAGAATCCTTTCCCCCCGGATATAAAGATGTAGTGGTTTTAGACAATACTCTGTTTATTGATGCCGCTTTAAGAGACTTGTTTATTACTCTTTTACAGGCGATCGCACTTGTAGTTTTAATCATTTTCATATTTTTACAAGATTGGCGTACCACGATTATTCCCTCCGTTGCTATTCCCGTAGCCTTGATTGGAGCAATGATTGCCTTACAAGGAATGGGCTTTACTCTTAATCAGTTAACACTTTTCGCCTGTGTATTAGCAACAGGATTAGTAGTAGATGACGGAATTGTGGTAGTAGAAGCGGTATCGAATAAATTAGCTCAGGGGATGCGCCCCCTCCAAGCCTCTCTTGATGCGATGGAAGAATTATCAGGAGCAGTAATTGCCACGTCTGTGGTGTTATTAGCCGTATTTATCCCCGTTTCCTTCTTTCCCGGCACTACAGGTATCGTTTACAAGCAATTTGCCCTAACTATTGCCTTTGCGATCGCATTTTCTACCTTCAACGCTCTGTCTTTTTCTCCCACCATGTCGGCGGTAATCCTCAAACCACCTTATAAAACTAAAAAACCCCTCGGATTACTTTTTGATGCTTTTAACATTGGTTTTGAAGCCACTAAAAGCGCTTATGCCAAACTTATCGAGTTTTTAACAAAAATCAAAACCCTGATTATGATTATCTTTATCAGTGGTTTAGTGTTAACAGGATGGATGTATCAAACTCTACCTCAAGGGTTTATCCCCGAAGAAGATCAAGGCTACTGTTTTGTCATTATTTCAACCCCCCCCGGTTCATCTCTCAATCAAACATCTAAAGTTACTCAACAAGTAATGGACGAGGTAATAACCTTCAAAGAAGTAGAACACGCAATGGGACTAACAGGCTTTTCCTTTGATGGTTTAACCAGTAACTCTGCTATTTTCTTTGTCAAACTTCATCCTTGGGATGAGCGTCAAGGAGCAGAAAGTTCTGTTTTCGGAGTTGTTAGACGTTTAAATGGAATATTAAGACAAAAAATTACTGATGGTCAGGCTTTTGCCGTCAATGCCCCCCCTGTGGACGGTCTAAGTAACTTTAGCGGTTTAGAACTTTATGTTCAAGACAGAGGCTTAAGAGGAATGGATGCTTTAATTGATAATACCCAAAAAGTTATCGCAGAAGCCAACAAGCAACCAGAAATTGGTATGGCATTTACTACCTTTACCTTCGATAGTCCCATTTTTGAAGCAGAAATTGACAGAGAAAAAGCCAAGGCTCAAGGGGTCAGAATTGACGATATAATGCGTACTTTGCAAATTTATTTGGGAGGAAATTACGTCAACCAATATGTCTTAGACGGGCGACTGTATCAAGTTTTTGCCCAAGCCGATGTCGATGCGAGAAAAAATCCCGATGATATTGAACGTCTTTATGTTCGCAATATTGCTGGGGATATGGTGAGACTTGACAACCTTTTAAGCATTAAACCAAACACTGCTCCTCCTCTAATTACAAACTATAATGTTTATCCTGCCATCAAAGTCAATGTGTCTCCAGCCCAAGGATATAGTTCAGGGCAAGTAATTGCAGTCATGGAGAGAGTTACAGCACAAGCCTTACAACCCGGTTTTGGTTTTGAATGGACAAACACCGCCGCCGAGGAGAAAACCGCAGGAGGTGCCGCTCCCATTGTTTTTGGTTTAGGTTTTGTGATGGTATTCCTCGTTTTAGCCGCCCAGTATGAGAGCTATATTGATCCTACAATTATTATGCTAACTGTACCTTTAGCAATCTTGGGGGCGTTAGGTGCAATTTGGCTACGAGCAACTTTTCTTCAAGGTCCACAAAGCATCTTTCCTATTCTTGATAATAATATTTATGTACAGGTGGGGTTAGTAATGTTGATTGGGATGGCAAGTAAAAACGCCATTTTGATTGTGGAATTTGCCAACCAAGCCCGTGACTTAGGAATGAATATAACTAAAGCGGCGATTTATGCGGCAGAAGAGCGTTTTCGCCCTATTTTAATGACTGCTTTAGCAACGGTTTTCGGCTTTTTACCTTTGTTAGTAGCTAGTGGTGCTGGTAGTATGAGTCGTTGGTCTTTAGGTACAGCAGTATTTGGAGGGATGATTATCTCTACGGTGTTGAGTCTGTTACTTGTACCCAATCTCTACATTGTAATCAAGAATTTTGAAAAATACGTGTTGTTGGGGGAAAAAGAGCCTCGTAATCCGTCAGGAGGAAATGAGCAAAATGGTACTGGCAAAAGTCAGGAATTAGGCAATAAAAGTCGGGAGTCAGGAGTGGGAGGAGGTGATGATTAATTAACCTCAGTTCGATTTAAGAATATCGGGTAGGTTAAGGGGGGTTGGGGTATTGGGGAAGTGGGGGCTTAGGGTTTTGGGGTGTTAGGGAGAAACAAGTAATGAGTTAGGAGTATGGTGTTAAGAGTTATAAGCTATTAATTATCAACTATTTACCTTTGCTTCTTGCCCTCTCCCTATTTAGGGGTGACAAAGGAGGGTTTTGGTTTTGCCTTTTTCTTGCCCCTTGTCTTATATTGCTAATTTTCAATTGCTTTTTCCCAAATCCTCTGCCATGAACAAAAAATCATATATCAACTACAGGTTAAGTTGTAAGTAATAAGTTTTTTAACTATTAATTCTAAAATTTTCAAATGCTAATTGACTCTTTATTTTTGTTAGAATTTCAATCTCCCGGACCTATCTTATTTGAGTTAGGCCCTATTTCCCTACGTTGGTACGGTTTTTTGATTGCCTCTGCTGTTTTAATTGGCGTTATACTCTCTCAAAAATTAGCCACATATCGTCGGGTTGATCCTGAACTTATCGCAGATTTAGTAGTCTGGTTAGTTATCGGAGCAATCCCTGCGGCGAGAATTTACTATGTTTTATTTGAATGGCAAAATTATGCTCAACATCCCCAAGATATTATTGCTATTTGGCAAGGGGGAATCGCTATTCATGGGGCAATAATTGGAGGTGCGCTCGCAGGTTTAATTTTTGCGAAGATTAATCAACAATCTTTTTGGCAATTGACGGATATTATTGCTCCTTCTTTAATTTTAGGACAGGCTATTGGACGTTGGGGAAATTTCTTTAATTCCGAGGCTTTTGGCACTCCTACCGATTTGCCATGGAAGTTATATATTCCACCCAATAATCGTCCTTTACAGTATCTTAATTTTGATTATTTTCACCCTACTTTTTTATATGAATCCATCTGGAATATATTAGTTTTTATCTTATTAATATCCCTATTTTTCTGGGGAATTAAACATAGCAATAAATTAAAAGTTGGTACTATTTCCTTTGTTTATTTAATTGCTTATAGTTGTGGTAGGGTATGGATTGAAGGTTTTCGGACTGATAGTCTTATGTTTGGTTATTTAAGGGTTGCCCAATTAGTTAGTTTAGGTGCGATCGCATTTGGTATTTTTGGATTAATTTGGTTATATGGGCTCAAAAAATCTTTACCAGATGTCTATAAACCTACTGAAATTTGAGTTCGGAGTTCGGAGTTAGGAGTTCGGAGTTAGAAGTTATTAATTATCAAAACTATTTACCTTTGCCCCTTGCCCTTTACCCCTTGCTAAAAGTTAAAGGCTATGTTGTTGAATAATAAAACTTTGGACTTTATCTCGATATACCTGTAAATGTTCGTCCACCCATTCTCGACTATCACTATTCGCATAAATATGAACGAGAGGTTCACCGCCATCAGGTAAAATTAAAACCCAATTATCAGTATGATTTTCTTTTATTTTGACTCCATCAATTAGTTCTAACTTTTCAGGGGATTCAGTTTCAATGAGATAACGCATTAATGAGCCTTTCGTTTTAGAAGGGCAACGGAGGGTAATGGATTTATGACAAACCATCGGCAGTTCACTTTTTACCTGTGTTAAAGAGCGCTCTTGAACGGTTAACATTTCTATTAATTTGGCAATGGTAAACATCGCATCAAAACCGGGGTGCAACTTCGGAAAAATAAAACCCATGTCTCCACTTCCTCCTAACACCACATTAGCAGTATTTTGACTGGTTTCCATTAAAGCACTGGGATTGACTTTTGTGCGAATAACTTTACCATCGTGGCGACGGGCAATTTGTTCCACAGCAGAGGATGTATTCATAGGCACAACAACAGTACCTCTAGGATGTGCCGTGAGAATTGTATTCACCATTAAAGCTGTTAATTCTTCCCCTCGAATTTGAATACCTGATTCATCCACTAAAATTAATAATTCACCATTAGCAGATACTTGGACTCCAAAGTTTGCTTTTAGAGCCTCTACCACATGACCTAATTGAGAAAGCAAATTTTCCCTTTCAATGTTAGAAATTGCCCTTTGACGGAGACTAGCATTCAAAACAACGGCATCACAACCAAATTTTGCCAATAGTTGGGGTAAGATTGCCCCTGAAACTGAATAAACATAATCAATGACAATTTTGGTGTCACTATTACGAATAGCCTCTAAATTGAGTTGAGTTTCAAAGGTTTTGCGGTATGTATCCACTACCTGAGCAGGATATGACATATCACCAATATCAATGGCTTGTACTCTTCTTAAGTCTTCTTTAAAATATGCCCCTTCAATTTTCTTTTCTTTGGCTTTGGAAATATTAATTCCATTAGTATCAAAAAATTCAATTAACATATAGTCATGGCGATCGGGATGCAACCTCACATGAATTCCCCCTGATACTCCTAACTTGGGAGTCATGGTTCGAGAAATGGGAATTGCCGCCGCTTCTAAATTTTGTACATCTATACCTACAGACATCAAACCTGCAATTAAAGAACGACTTACCATTCTTGATACTGTGCGTTGATCTCTGGATACAACAACACTACTGCCTGATTTTAAGGTTGAACCATAAGCCGCCCCCAATTTAACGGCAAATTCTGGGGTGATGTCAATGTTTGCGAGTCCCGTTACTCCCCTTTGTCCAAAGAGGTTACTATGGGCTATATTTCCCCAAATCAGGTTAATATTAAGCATTGCTCCAGGCTCAATTCTTTTGTTTGGCCAAACTCTGACACCGATGTTAATTTGAGATTCTTCACCAATGTTACACAGAGAACCGATTACTGCTCCTTCTAAAATTTGCGATCGCCGATCTATTCTTGTCCCTCGTGCTATAATACAAGCTGATAAAGAAGATTCTTCTCCCACAATAACGCCATTCCAGATAATAGGTCGATGAAGTTCTGCATCGTCACCAATGGTCACATTGTCACCAATAATTGTACCAGCAAGAATTTTTGCTCTTTCACCGATACGGCAGTTGCTACCAATTAAGACAGGACTTTCCACAATGGCAGTGGGATGAATGTAAGTATTTTCCCCAATCCACACTCCTTGGTCTATTTCTCGATAGGGGAATTGTAATTCTACTTCTTTTTCTAGTGCCGAATAATGTGCCTCTCGATAGGCTTCTAAATGTCCTACATCGCACCAATAAGCATCAGCAATGTAACCATACATAGGTTCTCCCATGTCCAAAAGTTGAGGGAATAAATCTTTGGAAAAATCACATTCTTCATCTTGGGGCAAATATTTTAATACTTCAGGTTCTAATATATAAGTACCAGTATTGACGGTATCGGAAAAAATTTCACTGGTGGAGGGTTTTTCTAAAAATCTTTGAATTCTGTTTTCTTGATCAGTAATAACAACACCAAACTCAAGGGGATTTGGTACTCTGGTCAAAATTAAAGTTGCTTTTGATTTTTTGGCTCGGTGAAATGCGATCGCATCTTGTAAGTTAAAATCAGCAATACTGTCACCACTAATGACCAAAAAAGTATCATCTAGCATTTCTTCAATATTCTTCACACAACCAGCAGTACCTAAAGGTTGTTCTTCTTCAACAGCATAATTGAGATTAACACCAAAATCTCGACCATCTTGAAAATAATCTCGCATCACATCGGGGAGATAATGAAGAGTAGCAATAATTTCATGAATACCATGACGTTTGAGCAAATTGATGATGTGTTCTGCAATGGGTCTGTTTAAAACTGGAACCATCGGCTTAGGTAGGTTACAAGTCAATGGACGTAACCTTGTCCCAGAACCTCCAGCCATTAAAACAGCACGCATATAACCTCCTACTCTCTATGATGATCAATTATTAAATGTAAACTATTTTTTCGTAATATTAAATCATTATTTATCTTTCTTAATTGAAATACTGTGGTTTCTGTTACTTAAAAATAACTTCAGTTCGGTTTAAAAATATCTGATAAAGGCAGGTTTCAGGTAGCAGGTTTAATATGATAAAAATACCATCAGTCATTACCTCAATTGCGACAAAACATAGCTTTTATTTATCTAAATGATAATAATTATAAGTAGAAAGAATATAAGATCATGAAAAATGTAGCTAAAATTTCACTGTGGGAACATAAATTATTAAATAATCGGCTTATACTGAAGAATCTAAATATCAAAGAAATTTAATAAAAAGTGAATAATATGCCTAAATTTCAATTAATCAGCAATGAGCAACCAATTACTTCTCAAAGTGATTCCCAGCAATTTCTGACACAACAACCAGTTCATCATAACTTCTCTTCAGAAAAAACTTATCATTACAAGTCAGAAAAACGTTATCTAGCTTGGAAAGTAGCCACCAATTTGGGATTGAGTTTTAGATATGCTTGGCAGGGAGTAAAATATGCCTTTACCACTCAACGCAATTTTCGGATTCACACGGTAATGACTAGCGTGGCTTTAGCTTTAGGATTTTATCTTCATGCAACCACTGTCGAAATGGCTTTAATTTCCCTGACTTGTGCTATGGTAATGGTTTTGGAATTGTTGAATACTGCTTTGGAGTCTGTAGTTGATCTTACCGTCAAGCAGACTTATCATGACTTAGCAAAAATTGCCAAAGATTGTGCGGCAGGAGCTGTTTTAATTGGTTCTATGGCTTCTCTATTGGTGGCAGGTTTTATTTTGTTACCTCATGGGATAGACTTAATAATCTCAATCTTAAGCTAAAAATTATATAGAGGAGAAAACAGGTTGATTCTGGTTATCGATAATTACGATAGTTTTACTTACAATTTAGTACAGTATCTAGGTGAACTAGCTACGGATTACAAGGTAGCACAGGACATTAGGGTTGTTCGCAATGATCAAATTTCTTTAGCAGAAATTTCCGCTTTAAAGCCAGATGCGATCGTAATTTCTCCCGGTCCTGGAACTCCTGATTCTGCTGGTATTTGTTTAGAATTAGTCGAAAAATTAGGTCAAGAATATCCCATTTTAGGGGTTTGTTTGGGACATCAGACTATTGGACAGGTTTTTGGGGGAAAAGTGGTATCCGCACCAGTGTTAATGCACGGAAAAACATCAGAAATTAAACACAACAACATCGGAGTTTTTCAAGATTTACCTAACCCTTTGACCGCCACTCGTTATCATAGTTTAATTGTGGAAAAAGAGACTATTCCCCCTGTTTTAGAAATAACTGCATGGACAGAAGATGGAATTGTAATGGGAATTCGTCATCAAGAATTTAGACATATTCAAGGAGTTCAATTTCATCCTGAGAGCATCCTTACCGATTCTGGGTTAAAATTATTAGGCAATTTCCTGAAAGATTTAGATTAATGAGTATGAAACGCCGTGATTGGATTCGCTTCACAAGCTGTGGTTTGTTAACTACTTTTTTAACTCTCAAGTATTCTCCCTCTAGCTCTGCTCAAAATAATACGGGGGTTACAATTCAATGGCTAGGTCATAGTGCTTTTGTTTTCAGCAATCCTCAAGCGAAAATTTTGGTTAATCCTTTTACGCCTTTAGGTTGTACCGCAGGATACCCCAAACCAAATCCAGAAGTAGAAATTGTGATGATTAGCAGTCGCTTGTTAGATGAAGGTTCGGCGGCAGGTTTACCAAATAATCCTCAATTAATGGTTGAACCGGGGGTATATCAAGTAAAAGCGATCGAATTTCAGGGCATCAAAACTTTTCATGACAGAGAAGGAGGTAGAAGATTTGGTGATAACGTGGCATGGAAATGGACTCAGGGAGGTTTAAAAATTCTTCATTTGGGGGGAATCGCCTCTCCCATTGATATTGAACAAAGAATTCTTATGGGTTCTCCTGATGTCTTATTTGTACCTGTAGGGGGAAGTGCTAAAGCCTATAATGCCCAAGAAGCGATCGCAGCTATTAAGGCTTTAAATCCCAAAGTTGTCTTCCCCACTCAATATTTAACCGATGCGGCTGAACCGGGGAAATGCGACTTAGCAAGGGTAGATGAATTTTTAGAACTAGCCAAGCAAGAAGAGGATATGGGTATCAAAATCATTCAGGGAAACCAAACTACCATCAAACCCCAAGACTTACCGCCAAAAGGTACTTTAATTAGAGTTTTCAGCAATTAGTGAATAGATTTCTCCAAAAGGACAAGGGGCAAAGGGCAAAGGTAAATAGTTGATAATTAATAACTTCTAACTCTTAACTCCTAACTCCTAACTAGTTTCTCTCTAACACCCCAATACCCCAAAACCGTAAGGGTTGAATATATTAAACCTTTACCACCTGCAACCCGAAACCTCTTTCTAAACTTTGAACTCAAAAAAATATGACTTCTTCCCGTTGGTTAAAAACTCTTAATCCTTATCTATTTCTCCTTCCTGCTTTAATAGTTTTAGGGATTATTGTCTTTTTTCCCGCAATACAGGCTTTTTCTCTGAGTTTTACCCGTTACGAATATGATTTAACTCAACCACCTGAATGGATTGGTTGGGAAAACTTTCGACAGTTGAGCGAAGACAAGGTATTTCGACAGACTTTAATTAATACCTTTATCTATTTACTTGGTGTTGTACCTCCTTTAGTTATTCTCTCTCTATTGTTAGCGATTCTTGTCAATCAGAAATTAAAAGCAATTACTTGGTTTCGAGGAGCTTACTATACACCTGTAGTTGTTTCCATGGTAGTGGCAGGATTGGCTTGGAAGGGTCTTTATTGGTCAAATGGTCTTTTTAATCAATTTTTGCGTAGCATAGGCTTAGAGGACGGCATTCCTTGGTTAACTAGCCCTAATTGGGCAATCTGGAGCTTAATGATTGTCACCATTTGGAAAGGTTTAGGGTACTACATGGTTATCTATTTGGCAGGATTACAAAGTATTTCCCCAGAATTGTATGAAGCAGGTGCAATTGACGGTTCAGATGGTTGGCGTAAACATCTTGATATTACAATCCCTTTGATGAGTCCTTATATTTTTTTGGTGGCAGTAATTTCAGCATTAAGTGCAACTAAAGTTTTTGAAGAAGTTTATCTTCTCACTCAGGGAGGCCCCCGCAACGCTTCTAAAACAGTAGTCTATTATCTTTATGAAAAAGCATTTAAAGAGTTAGACATTAGTTATGCTTGTACGATGGGATTAGTTTTATTTGTTTTTATTTTAGTTTTATCAATTGCTAATTTATATCTTTCAAAAAGAGTCAATAATTAGGGGTTGGTGGAAAATGGTGTTATGACCATAAGCAATAAGCCAGAGTATGATTTATTATTAATTGAAGTTAATTACTGTTTTACATTTTTCTCTTAACTCTCAATAAAAATAAAATCAATTTATCTACTTTTTTTATCTTATAAACATTGTAATTGTTTGTGTAAATAACGTTGTCCTGATCTACTACTATAAAACAGTAAATCTGTCAAAACTTTAAGGGCTAAAGATAGTTTTTGTTCTTGATTCAAATTGAGGGATAAATTTTCTTCTGATTCAGATAAACTAGAGAAGTTATCAAGATATTCTTTGACTATTCCATAGTAGTTATTCTGTTCAGAGTTTTCTATTTGTTCAAGCAAAGAACAAGCCCTTCTGATTAATTCTTCGTTTTTTTGCAATACTTTACTTATATATTCTACCACTAAATCAAGCTCAGATTTACTAATAGGAATAACCATTGATTCTAGTTTAATTCCTAGTGCTAAAACACCTAAATAAATTAGCTTTATTTTATTAGGAGTAAGGTTCACTTTTTCTACATCAATAAAATTTTCTTGCCCGTTATCTTGTTCTTCTAACATATCACTACAATATGAATAAAATAGTTTTTAAATTACCAGAAACTTTTGCTTATAATCTTTTTAAGCTCAATCAAATAGATTGTTATTTATACGATACCTTAACTTCTACTAATGACCAAGTATGGTTACTGGAAAAGCAAAATAATATTCCCTTTCCATTCGTGGTTATGGCAAAGCAACAAACTGCAGGAAAAGGGCAAAGAGGTAATATTTGGCGATCGCATCTCGGTGGTTTATACTTAAGTTTAGGTTTAGAGTTAAACTTGCCTGTTGATTGTTTACACCATCTTACCCTATTCAGTGCAAGCGAGATCGCATCTGAGTTTAATAAGATAAAAATTCCTGTCGCCATTAAGTGGTTAAACGACTTGATTTTGGAAGGCAAAAAATTAGGGGGTATTTTATGGGAAACAAAAATAGAGAAATCGATAATCAAAAAAGCGGTTATTGGAATTGGCATTAATTATCAAAATAATTCTCCAACCAATGGAATCAGTTTAAACGATTATTTGTGTGTTGGTGAAAATCCTGATATTGATAGTATAGAAAAAATAGGTTTTTTCGTGATTAAAGCAATAATGAATGGTTATTACTTTTACAAAAATTATGGCATTGATTCTGTCATCAAAGAATATAATAGCCGACTTTATAATCACAAAGAAACAGCACTAATTAATCAGCAAAAAGGAGAAATATTAGGAGTTAATAAAAACGCTCATTTATTGATGAAAGTTTGCTCTCAAAATGCAAAAACTATCATCAAGTTATCTCCTGAAAAATATAGTATTAGTTACAATAAAAATTCTCAAGGATACTTTGTATTAGAAGGAAAATAAAGTTATTTAACCTCAGTTTGACTTAAAAATATCAGATAAAGTAAGGTATCAGGTTCAACGAAGTAATGATAATTATTAATAAATAGAAGTAACAAAATCAGGAGTTTTTATTCTTAACTATTATCTATTTGCTTTTTCTTTTCCTTGACTTACTAAAAAAATCTAATCTAAGTTATAAAAATATAATCACAATAGGTTTTAAAAGACTTATCCTCAAATATTTCGATTATTCGATAGCCTGATAAAGTATTAGCAATTTGAAAATGGGGTTTATGTCTGTCAATTTGAAACATTGTTGATGGAGTAAGAAAAAGATGTATATTTTGATAGGAAATATAGCTTTCTTGGTGATAATGTCCACAAAAAAATCTAAAAGTCTTGTTTGATATAGTTGAGAGTTTTTCTTTGATAATTTCCCAGTTTGCCAATGAGTGGTTATTATCCATAAATGGAGAAGCACAAGTCATAGGAGGATGATGGATAAAAATAATTGTATTGTCATCCGTGGATTCAATTAACCAATCAATTTGAGTATCAGAAAGTAATTTATCATTAGTATCTAAACATAAAATATTTATGCCTGACAAATTTAATTGATAGTTAAGTTTATTTTTTTCAATATCAATCAGAAACGGCAAATTAAAAACCTGTTTCATGTTATCAACATTATCATGATTACCTGCCATCCAAATAATTTTACTGTTATAGTTTTCTGTTTTTTTTGCTAACCACTCATAAGAATTTAAACTACCCTTATCGCTAATATCCCCAGAAAAAATAATTAAGTCAAAATCTTTTTTTTCAATAGTTTGCTCAAAAACCATGGCCAGTTTATCATAAACATTATGCCCATGAGTTGTGGATTTTTCGTCAAGATGAGTGTCTGTGATTTGTAATATTTTTTTTATTGCTACTACCATTTATTTTTATCAATAAAAATACTTAAAATTCTTCCCGTTAAAAGAACGATTGCCGTGTTTTAGTTTTATTCTATAGTAAAAGACTAATATTCCCACTTTGAAAAAGTAACGCTTTACTTATATGTCTTGTTACATTTTCCCTACTATCCATGAAAAAACACATATCTTAATTCTTGACTGACTAACCAATCAGAAAATAAATACATAGAATAACCGAACTAAAAATGACGGAAAACCAGAAAGAATAAAATATTATAGTTTTTCTTGTTGATTTATAATAGAAAGTGAATTAAAAATAAGATTTTTTAGTAATAATTATTTACATTTTTTCCTAGTTATTAGTAATTAATAATTAATCACTCTGAAAACAAGGAGAATTATTTTTTTATGAATGGTAACATCAGAGTCGGCAGTTTATTTGGCATTCCTTTTTATATCAATCCCTCATGGTTTTTGATTTTAGGGTTAATGACTTTAACTTTTGGTACAGATTTAGCCTATCAAACAAATTTACCCGGTTTAGTTCCTTTTTTATTGGGATTAGTTGCTTCTTTACTGCTATTTTCTTCCGTTTTAGCCCATGAATTGGGGCATAGTTTTGTAGCAATTAGTCAGGGAATAGAAGTAAAATCAATTACATTGTTTATTTTTGGGGGTCTAGCCGCCCTTGAAAAAGAGTCTAAAACCCCTGAACAGGCTTTTCTCGTGGCGATCGCAGGTCCTGTGGTCAGTTTAATCCTTTTTGCGATTTTCCTCATCATAGAAACGAATTTCACTTTACCTATAGCACTACAACTAATAGTATCTCTCTTAGCAACCATTAACCTTGTCTTGGCATTATTTAATATGATCCCCGGATTACCCTTAGATGGTGGTAATGTATTAAAAGCCATTGTGTGGAAAATTACAGGTAATCCCCAGAAAGGAGTAATTTTTGCGGGGCGTTTTGGACAGTTTTTTGGTTGGACAGCTATTACTATAGGGGCAATGGGAACATTAGGAGTAATTCCTTTTGGTAATTTTTGGACTGTCTTAATTGGTTGGTTTTTACTGCAAAATGCGGGAACGGCGGCACAATCTGCCCAATTAGAAGATAAATTGAATCATTACTACGCTAAAGATGCGATTTCTCCCGAAAGTCCTGTTATTCAAGGTAATTTAACTATCAGACAATTTGTTAACGAATACGTAATTGGCAAACAACCATGGCGTAAATTCCTCGTCACCGATGAAGATGGTATTTTAACAGGTGTGTTGCATCTGGATGACATAAGAGCGATCGCAACTTCTCAATGGAATGAAGTATTTGTACATCAAGTGATGAAATCAAAAGAAGAAGTAAAAACCGTTGTGGATACTTTATCTTTATTGGAAGTGGTTAAACTTTTAGAACAACAGCAGGATTTGGAATTAACAGTAGTTAAAGAAAATGGTTTTGTTGTGGGATTAATTGAGAAACAAGGTATCATTAAGTTTTTACAATCTCAAGTAGCATAAAAATTCTTACTCATTAGCTCAGTATTATTTTTATTCCATTTTTATTTGACAGTATTTTTCTTCTTAGAGAAATCCACAACTCAGGTTAATTGAAACATCAAATCTACGCTAAACTTGGTTAAATACAAAATCTTGCTTTTTCTGGTTAGGATTGATTAAGTATCGACTATGCAAAATTTACGGACACCAGTGATTAACTATTACCAAGTATTGGGCATTTCTAGTGATGCCTCTCCTGAAGACGTTAAAAAAGCCTTTCGCACCTTAGCAAGACGCTATCACCCCGATGTTAATCCGGGAGATCAAAATTCTGAGGAAATGTTCAAGCAAATTAATGAAGCCTACGACATCCTATCTGATTACACAAAACGTCAACAGTATGATAGTCAATTTCTGGGTGGCAAACGTAGATTTGTTGGTAGTCAAACGAAAAAACGCCCTAGTAATGGCTTTCCTTTTCCTAATGCTAATATTGGCGGTTTTTGGCAAGATAATGTTCGATCCTCTAATGGTGCTTCCTCTGGTAATAAAAATTCTACTTATCGCCCCAATTCTCCTAATATCGGTGATTTTCGTCCGGGGACTACTAAAACCATCAAGTCCACCCCCTCTCCTCGCACCCAACCCAAAGACATTGAGGCTAAACTGACTTTACCTCTGACTAAAGCCTATGAAGGGGGAAGGGAAAGAATCAGATTGGAAGATGGGCGATCGCTTGAAGTAGATATGCCACCATGTATGTATCATGGGCAAAAAATACGCTTGAAAGGTCAAGGTATTAAAGGAGGAGATTTGTATTTAAAGATTTTAATTGAACCTCATCCCTTTTTCACTCTACAAGGTTCTGATATTTCCTGTGAAGTTCCTTTGACTCCATCTGAAGCAATAGTTGGAGGTGCGATCGAAGTTCCTACCATTGATGGTTTAGTGAAAATGAATGTTCCTGCTGGGGTAAAATCAGGACAAAGATTAAAATTAGCCAATAAAGGTTATCCTAATATACGAGGAGAAAGAGGAGATCAATTAGTTATTATTAATATTGTTATCCCACCTGAAGTGAGCGAGGAGGAGAAGGAGCTATACGCCAAAATCAGGGAAGTGGAACAATTTAAACCCCGTCAAGATTTTATTGATCTTTATACACATACACGATTGTAAAAAAAATATAGAATCATCGGGTCAAAGCTAATTACAAATTCCTAAAGGTCTATTGTGTTAGCATCTTAATAAAGAGAAACCATCCTCTAGTTAAAATTAACTGGATATTCCTACATCCTAAATATAGAGTTTTGAGACGAGTTAATTGAATATGAAAATTACTAAACGTGGGCTAATTTTGGGAGCAACTGCCTTAGCTGTTTCTAGTGTTGCTATGACAGGTATTGGCTTAAGGGTGTCCCAAAGTCAAGCATTTTTTGAAGATAGCCCCAAAGAAATCGTTGATGAAGTTTGGCAAGTAATTAATAGACAATATGTAGATGCCACTTTTAATGGAGAAGATTGGCGAGGAATTAGACAAGAGTATCTCGACAAGGAATATAGCGATAAGGAAGAAGCCTATGAAGCAGTCAAGGAAATGCTGAAGAAGCTCAATGACCCTTATACTCGTTTTATGAATCCTGAAGAGTTTAAGAGTATGCAAATTGATACTTCAGGAGAGTTAACAGGGGTAGGAATCCAAATCACAAAAGAAGAAGAAACCAATAATATTGTCGTTATTTCTCCCATTGAAGATACTCCTGCGGCTGAGGCTGGTATTATTTCTAAAGATATTATTCGCAAAGTTGATGGTAAAAATACCGAGGGGATGGAGTTGAATGACGTTGTTTCTCTAATTCGTGGCAAACCCGGTACTCAGGTAACGTTAACTATTGAAAGGGAAGGAAAAGTAAAAGATTATACTCTCACTAGAGCCAAAATTGAAATTCATCCTGTAAGAGCAAGAATCGAAAATACTCCTAACTTAGGAAAAATTGGCTATATTCGTTTGGTTCAATTTAGTGGTAATGCCGCCCAAGAAATGAAAGATGCGATCGAACTTGGGGAAAAAGAAAATGTAAATGGTTATATCCTAGATCTGCGATCGAATCCCGGTGGTTTGTTATATTCCAGTGTAGAAATTGCCAGAATGTTTATCGATAAAGGTCGAATCGTCTCTACTGTTGACAGAGTTGGAGAAGTGGATGTTCACAATGCTAATGGTAGCGTTTTAACCAATAAACCTATTGTTGTTCTCGTCGATGGTGGTTCTGCTAGTGCCAGTGAAATTCTCTCCGGTGCATTGCAAGATTATCATAGAGCAACAGTTGTGGGAACACAAACTTTTGGTAAAGGTTTAGTACAATCGGTCAGAGGCTTAGGGGATGGTTCAGGATTAGCGGTAACTATCGCTAAATATCTAACTCCAAAGGGCAGAGACATCAATAAAGAAGGAATAACTCCTGATGTTGTCTATGAAATGACAGATGCGGAAAAAGAAGTTCTGATCCAAGACCGTGATAAAATCGGTACTCCAGAAGATGCTCAATATCGCAAAGCCTTAGAAATACTTTCCCAACAGGTGGCGAAAAAATAATTAATAGGTTACAGGTTTCAGGTGTTAGGGGATTGGGGTATTGGGGTGTTAGGGAAGCGTGTTAATTAAACACTTTTGCCCCTTGCCTCGCCTGAGTTCGATGATAAAAACCCTGTAGAGTAAAGCATAAGAGGGATCATTAACTCTCTTGATACCGATAAAAACTATTAAACTTAGAAAAAAAGATGTAAAATCAATTTGTTTATTATTTTTGTCAATACACCTAAGTTTTAACTCCGAACTCCGAACTCAGGTTGCCTCTTGCCCTTTTCAATCAATTAAGAGAATAAATTTTGCCGTCAATCAGAATACGACTAATACCTTTTGCTTTGAGGTAGATAGAGGTTTTCTGTAACATTTTACCGTCAGGCACTTTGATGACCTTTCCTTTGCGATCGCAAAATCGTTTAGCAACTTTATGATTATCGAAAATAGGTAGGGTTAATTGTAAAATTTCTGACCCGGGTATTTTCCCCAGATGTCCAAAATCTTTGAGGGGCTTAGTCACCAACTCCGCATAACGATCAATCACAAGATAACAAACTTTAGGGAAAGTAGCATTTTCTAGGGGTAGCACTTGTAACTGACTTTCGGCAATAGGATTAGAAACAATGAGTTTTTTCTCTATTTCTTCATCCTCGAAATCTTCCTCGGCTTCTTCATCTTCTTCTATGTCTTCTATTTCATCTTCCATATCCTCTCCATACATTGCCGCCAAAACTTGGACAGACTCTAATACTTCTTCCTCCTCTTCGTTAATTTCTATTTCTTCTGATTGTGCCTCTAGTATCACATGATTAGCTGTTTTATCTTTTTCCTTAAGTTGTATTTTTGGGGTTACGGAAATGTTCTCTTGATGAAGAGAAATTGTTTTTAATTCCTGTGTTTCTGAAGATAAAGATAAATTCTCGTTTTCGTCTTCAAAATATAAATTTAACTGTGCCTCTTCTTGATCTTGTTTAATGGTGCTAGAATCCTCATCAATATCATTTTCCATAGCATCTTTGGAGGAGTGATCGATTATTTTTTCCTCCATTTCCTCCTCGGGGTTTTTTGTGGTACGTGCTAAACGTTTTTCTTGAATTAAATCTTCGTATTCCGTTTCCGTGAGACTATTTTTAAGAAAACGACTCACTGTAGAACTGCTTACCCCAAAACGTACCGCCAATGTTGAGGTTGTCTCGTTGGTATTGCGATATAAAGATAATATTTCTTGGCGATCGCCATCGGATAATTTTCTTGGACTCATAATCTCAACCCTACCCCAATTAATTAAGCGTCTAACTCAAACAAACTATTGCCATTATTAATGTGACTGATATTAGTTATGTTTGTCAAGAATAGCTCAAATAACAGTAGCATAGAAACGTTAAATTAGTGTATGTTGATGAGGATGAGAATAAATAATCAACCACGAGAATTGTTAAGTAAAATATAAAATCCATCACCACTGCTTATGTCTATTTTTAGTTTTAAACCAGCATTGTTAGTTTTAGCAGACGGCACTGCCTATCAGGGTTACTCCTGCGGCGCTACAGGAACAACTTTTGGAGAGGTTGTTTTCAACACGGGAATGACAGGTTATCAAGAAGTGATGACAGACCCCAGTTACTGCGGACAAATAGTTACTTTTACTTATCCTGAATTGGGAAATACAGGAATTAACCCAGAAGATGATGAATCCCATCAACCCCACATTAAAGGTGTTATTGCCCGTAATATATGCGATCGCCCCAGTAATTGGCGTTCTACCCAATCCCTTCCAGACTATCTAAAACAACATAATATTATTGCTATCTACGGCATCGACACCCGTGACCTAACTCGCCGTTTACGCATCTCTGGTGCGATGAATGGAGCTATATCCACAGAAACCCTAGATCCAGAAGAATTATTAATTCAACTTCGTACAGTGCCTTCTATGGCAGGTTTAAACCTTGTTAAAGAAGTGACCACCAAAGAAGTTTACGAATGGCATGAAAGCACGAATTCTGAATGGGAATTTAGTCCTAAAGCCAGTTTAGCGGATAAGGAAAAATATACAGTAGTTGCCATCGATTTTGGTATCAAACGTAATATTCTTCGCCGTCTAGCGAGTTATGGTTGTAAAGTAATTGTTGTTCCTGCTAATACCTCCCCCGAAGAAATCCTCAAATATAATCCTGATGGTATATTCCTCTCCAACGGACCGGGGGACCCCTCTGCGGTAGCCGAAGGTATTGCCACAGCAAAAGCTCTTTTAGAGGCGAAAAAGCCCACTTTCGGGATTTGTATGGGACATCAAATTCTTGGTTTATCTCTAGGGGCACAAACCTTTAAACTAAAATTCGGACATAGAGGTTTAAACCAACCTGCAGGATTAAAACAAAAAGTAGAAATTACCAGCCAAAATCATGGTTTTGCGGTGACAGAAGAATCTTTAGGGGCGGATGTAGAAATAACCCATCTCAACCTTAATGATCATACTGTGGCAGGTTTGAAACACAAGAATCTACCATTTTTCTCAGTACAATATCATCCTGAAGCAAGTCCAGGCCCTCATGATGCTGATTATTTGTTTGAACAATTTGTAAAATTAATGAGGGATAATAAATAACCTGAGTTTGGGATAAATTTTTATCTATGAGTGATGGCGACAAGGGCAAAAGGCAAAGTTAAAAGGGCAATGGGCAAAGGTAAATAATGTTGGGGTGAATAATTAAAAACTCCGAACACTCATTACTCGTTACTTATTACTTTCTCCCAACACCCACAACCTGAAACCTGACACCTCCGAACTCGTTTCTCCCCAACACCCCAATACCCGAGCTACCCCTCTATGACATCACTTTTAAAGGTGAATTGATGGCATAATCTTTCCATTTATCTTGATTATCCATCAAAATTAGTTGGGGCGAATTTTGCTTACCATAGGCTTTGATGGAATCTATTTCTAAGCTGAAAACACCTGCCCGAAAAGTGGGATTATATGCACCATCATATTCAAATTTACTCAACATTAGCTGTAAAGAGTAAACTTTGGTTTGATCAAATTTATCTGCATTGATGGTTTTCGCCCGAAATACAGGTATTAAATCTCTGAAAGGTATATCAATAGTCATCCAAACATTCGCAATCGTATTAAAGGAATAACAATAACTGATACCGTCCCATTTTCCCTCACAACGGGTAATAAATTTGTATCTATTTCCATCTCCTTGTACTCTCAATCGGATACCCTCATAAGCCGATAAATCCCAAGGGGGATTAAAATTTTTGCTTCTCACAGACACAAAACCGCCGTTGTTATCTGTCGAGACGTTGCCAGTAAAGATGGCTTTATCTTCCTTAAAAAATAAGTTACTACTACTCACTCCTCCCATTACCACATCATCTACTGCACCCCAAATATATCTCTGATTTTCATTGCTATGGCGTAAGTCACATAAAATGATTTCACTGGGAAAAAGTTGTTGATTAATCAGATTGATTAAATTATTAATACCAGGTTGAGGAAAACAAAAAATGCGATCGACTCTTTCCAATAAATGGGGTGATAAACTGTCTTGGAGAAAGTTGATTTTTATAATTTCAGTTTGTTCAGAAGGATTAAGATTAAACGAAGATGTGTTAAGAATACGCAGAGGTATATTTTGTTTTTGAAGATTGTTGAGGGTTTCTTGGGCTAAAGGACTATGATCATAACAAATTAGAGTAAAATTCATGGTTGAAATTAGAGGTGAAGTTTTGTGTTGAGAAATATTGAAAAAATTTGTAAAACAGTTAAAAAAAGGAATAACCTCAAAAAAAGTAAGAGTTTCCCATAATTGTTTGATGTTCATAACTTAAAATTATTTCAGTAAACCATAAGAATATTTGACTTAACTAAGTTTTAGCCTGATTGTGGTTTTAATTTCACTATTTTCATTAATAACGGGCTTAAGAGTTAAAAAAAGTAAAGTTTTAAGCGACTAAATAAGAACCCAAAGAATAAATACCAAAAATTAGTAATATCGCTCCACTAATAGGATTAATCCACTGGGTAATAACTCGTAAATTTAATAAACTTTTTAATGTGCCTGTAAATGTACCTGCTAATATCAAAGGAAAAACATATCCAATTGCATAACTTACCAGTAATAAAGAACTTAAAAATATATTTTCGCTACTGGCAACAAAAGCTAATAGTGTTATCAAAACAGGGGTACTACATGGAGAGGCAATTAAACCAAAAGTTAGTCCTAGAAGATAGGATTTAAGGCTATTAGGAAAGTTATCTTTTACCCAATTACTAGCATCCCAATTAGGAAATTTTAAAGGTACTATTTCTAATAAATTTAAACCCATTAAAATTGCGATCGCACTTACAAATATTGGTAATCCAGTACCAATTTGACCATAAACCCTACCTAATAAAGCGGCGAAAACTCCCAACAAAGCAAGAGTTGTCGCTAATCCTAAAGCAAAATACGCTGATTGCAAAAAAGAAGATAATCTCCCTTTACTTTCATAACCGCCAATATAAGCAATAGTTAGAGGAAGCATCGATAACATACAAGGAGTTAAACTGGTGATTAAACCAGTTACAAAAATAATCAAAAAACTAAAAATAGAGACTTGATGTAATTGATTATTAACTAATTCGTTGGCAAACTGTTGTAGATAATAAAGTTGATTAGAAAAAGACTCTAACATATTTATTTTTTTACGATTAGAATATTGACTGCTTTTGCCCTAATCTATGATACACCGACAGAAGCTAAGACGCATTTATCCATATGATTTAGTGTTATTTATTTTGGTCCAAAATATGAAAATAAAATTTATTACTGATTATTTTATCTCGCTACCAAAAATTTCCATTATTGTCAATTCTCTATAAGTATTTTGAATTAGATTGATCTTAATCAAATAGATATTGAATTTTATAAAAATAAATTATAAGATTAAAGATGGATAGAATTTTGATGTAGTGTTATTCAAAAACTATTGCAATTATCTAAGAAAAGCAAATATATTTTAAATAAATATTCTTCGCAAACACGTAACATTTATTGCTAAGTAAAGATTGCAAAAAAAATATTTTGTATAATAATAAAAAACAAAATTATATAGATTAAATCAATTTAATTAGATTTAAAACGCCATTAAATTTAAGCTAAATAAAAATCATGTCTAAAACTAAAACTCAAGAAGAAAAAAATTTAGAGGAGAAAAAACTAAGAGAAATATTGATACTTCTTGATCAACTTTTTCGTAGAGAAGAAGCTACAGCAAAAGGAATTGTTGGCTGTCTCTATGATATTGCCACTATCAATTTAATTAATAAGTATTGTCCACTATGGGGAATCAACGCAACTCTCAAATATCTAACTCGTTTTCCTCGCCCTTTAGCCAAATCTTTGGGAGTAAAACTATATTTACAACCCAAATGTCCTCAATTAATAACAGATTGGTTATATAGCCTTGTTGAGTTTCCCGAAAAACAAACTACTGCTATTGAACCTGAAATAATAGAAACAGAATTGTTGCCAACTATTAGAAAAAACCGTTTAGAAATAGAATCTTTAAGACATAAAGTAAAACTTTTAACGGGTACTTTAGTGACAACTTTTATCTTGTTTAGTAGTGGTTTTGCTTGGGTATCTTACAATTTACAAATGAATCCTATGGAGTTATTAACTACTTCTACATTCATAGAAAATGAAAAGTAGCTATCATCTCTGTTCAACGAATGTCTGTTCAACGAATGACAAGTTACCCCGATTCTTTAGCAAGAAAAAATCGCTGATTCAGATAAATTCCTAATTCCTAATTTTTCAAGGATTTAAACCCACCAAGGTTTTTCCCCTGTGCGAGGATCATTTTCCATCCAAGGAGAAATCCTGATATAATCACCGTCAATATTTATATGTGCTAATTTTAACGGTAAAGGGGCAGGACCTCGAACAACTCTTCCCTCCTCATCGTACCTTGACCCATGACAGGGACACTGAAATTGATTTTCATTACCATTCCAGGGAAAAGTACAACCTAAATGAGTACAGTTATCGACAATTCCCCAAGGATGTAATGTTCCATCATCTTTAATAGTTAAGTAAGTTGGTTCTCCTGCTAAACCCGCTACTAAAGCTCTTGTTCCCATCGGTTCTGCTAAAATTTGAGAAGCAGGAATTAAATTACCATTAACATCTTTCGCCAAAATCGAGCCGTCTTCTCCCACATCAGAAGGGGGAATAAAAAATTTTCCAACAGGATATAATACTCCACCAGCCGTAACTGCGATCGCCGCTCCTGTGATAAAATTTAGTAAATTTCGTCTCGACATTGATGCACTTTGATCATAAGGAAAACTCTGTTCCATAATCTATATGTCCCCTAATTTTTGTTTACATTCTGTTGTTTTTGAAGTCTATTCTGCGTGAAATCAAGATAGAAAGAGCCACATCATATCTCGGTTAATTTTGTTTAGAACCAGATAAAATCTAGTATTTGATATTAGTATTTAGAACTTTCACGGGCGTTGTTAGTATTAATACCCAATACGGTGTAAAGAAAGCAAAAACCAAATACACCACTAATTGTTAACAATACCGATGCAGTCGCTAAACCAAGACCTAAAGCAGTTCCATCATAGATGAATAAGCCTAAATAGCCTAAAATAGAAGCAAAAATTAAACGCAAAAAGCGATCGCTTTTTCCCACATTGTTTAACATCATTTTTCAACCCCAATTGATTTTTTATTGAATCGAAATGCTATGACAAAATAAATAATTACTGTTGATCGTTATTTTGTTTACAAATCTTAATCAACTAATTATCATTATATAACTAAATAGCAATATTGACAATTCTACAAAATAATGAACTTCAAATTAAGCTCTTATGATCAACCTTCTTCACTTCCAGTAGGTCTTAATTCTTCCATAATAGTAAAAGAAACATGATTAATTGCTAATTGACCAATAGAAGTTGTTTCCTTATTAATCAACTCCCCTTCACTTTTTAAGGTTTCAAAAGGTACATCTTTCGCCATTTCCACATGATACCAAGATAAACCCATAAAGAATCGAGTGGGATAAATATTAGAATCTTCTAAATCATCTGGGTTAGACTCCATCGGCAACCAACCAATACCAGGCAAATAAAACTCCATCCAGACATGATTAAAATCTGGCACTAAAGGTATCCCAAAATGGAGTACTTTTAATGGACATTTGTAGCGACCAACCGTGCGACAGGCAATTCCATTTAATCTTGATAAAGCCAGTAACAAACCCAAATATTCACCGCAAGAACCAACGCCCCTTTTTAAAACAATATCAGGGGTGTCAATATGAGGCTTAATACCGTAAGTCAAATGATCATAGACATAATTACGAATATTATACATTTTGCGTAATAGATTTGTTTCTGAACCTCTAGCATCTTCTGCCGCCCTTAAAATAACATCTGTATTCATTGCCAAATTATCATCATCAACCAAATATTTACTTTCGTATTCAGGCGACAATGGAGGTAATGCTTCACAATCACGGGGCTTTAATTGATACTTAATGCTCCAAACCTCTAATATCACCCGCCAACCAAAAACATAGCGCTCATCAGTGTTAAATTCTGGGAACTTAAATAATGCAACTTTTTGACCTTGATAATCTTCTTCTATATATGGCAAACCAACTGCTTCGATACTTTTTATTTTTTGTCTCGCACTCTCTGTGGGTAGAGCAATACGCCATTCTAAATTTTTAAGTTCTAAATGATCTAACGGAGAAATTTCTTCTACATAAGTCATTTCTAACAAAAAGCCATTAGAAAGAGTATATTTATTTTCTTCATCAAAATAGAAATATAAAGGATGAATAAAAGTGCGATCGCGATATAATAATTCATGATTCGGTTCTGCATTGGGATTATCACGAATATAAGGCTCTTGATCACTATAAGCTACATATAAAGTCTCCTTTCCTGTTTTTTCATCATAGTAAAAAGCCAAAGCCGTAGGAGATTCAAAAGGAGTTAAAATACTATATTTAACTTCTCCTGTCGCCCTATCCAAGCAATATACAGTTTGTTCAATAGAGTCACATAACCAAATTTCTTCTCCTTTTACGGTAATATTTTCCGCACCAATACCCGGAGCATAAAATTTAGTAATTGCAGTACCATCCAAAGAATAAACTAGAATATGTCCTGTTCTCTGGGTTGTAATGTAAATAGTATTTTCCCAAACCGCAATTCCATTAGCAGGATAAGAAAGAGAAAAAGCACAAAAAGGCTTAGAAGTAATAACAAGATTATCCTTTTCCCATTCAATGGAACAATAATAAATATACTCCCTACTTGTAAACCATAGCTTATTCTCAGAAATACACAGCCCCTTTGCACCAATAAAATCTTGCCAAGAAGAATTGTTGACAATTTTCGTGACACTATTCTTCGGATTAATTAATAATAGATAACCATTACGAGAATCGATCGCCAATAAATGATTATCAATAAAAATAAGACCATCAACAGAAGTAGCAATAATTGGTCTAATAGTTGCAGAAAAAGCAGATTCACAAAAAGGAGAATTCATATCAAGTTAAAATAATTTGATTATCTGACCACAATTTATTTTAATTAGTCAGTCGTTATCAACCATTAGACAACATAACAAATTTATTTCCCTAGGAATTGCTTATGATGAACAATTAAGAGACATAAATAAAAAATCACCTACACAATGTGAGGTGATTCTTTGTCTTTGATGTTTCGATGAAAGATAGAATTGTAAAGAATGAATGTTGAAGCTGGCATGGAACTATTGTCCCACTCGGTCTCCCAAGCAGTATCGTCGCCGCTACTATGTTTCACCCACGAGTTCGGGATGGTTCGTAGTGGTTCCATAATGCTAATCACACCAGCTATACTCTCGAAGGAACAACCTTCAAGACTGCATAGAATTTTATAGTTCCTTAGGTCAAGATGACGGTCTATTAGTACACTTCGGCTTCATACATTACTGCACTTCCACCTTGTGCCTATTTACGGGTCTTCTTCCCGTGACCTTACACCAGAATACTCATCTTGAGGTGGGCTTCCCACTTAGATGCTTTCAGCGGTTATCCTCTCCGCACTTGGCTACCCTGCGTTTACCGTTGGCACGATAACAGGTACACCAGCGGTGCGTCCTTCCCGGTCCTCTCGTACTAAGGAAGGCTCCTCTCAATATTCTCACGCTTACACCGGATATGGACCGAACTGTCTCACGACGTTCTGAACCCAGCTCACGTACCGCTTTAATGGGCGAACAGCCCAACCCTTGGGACGTACTTCCGCCCCAGGTTGCGATGAGCCGACATCGAGGTGCCAAACCTCCCCGTCGATGTGAACTCTTGGGGGAGATCAGCCTGTTATCCCTAGAGTAACTTTTATCCGTTGAGCGACGGCCCTTCCACACAGCACCGTCGGATCACTAAGACCGTGTTTCCACCCTGCTCGACTTGTTGGTCTCGCAGTCAAGCTACCTTCTGCCTTTGCACTCTTCGACTGATTTCCAACCAGTCTGAGGTAACCTTTGTACGCCTCCGTTACCATTTTGGAGGCGACCGCCCCAGTCAAACTACCCACCTGAAACTGTCCTCAAATGAGTTAGAATTCTAGCTAGCAGAGAGTGGTATCTCACCGTTGGCTCTGTATCCCCCACAAGGAATACTTCTTCGCCTCCCACCTATCCTGCGCACTGCCAGCCCGAACACAATTCCAAGCTATAGTAAAGCTTCATAGGGTCTTTCTGTCCAAGTGTAAGTAGTCCGTATCTTCACAGACAATCCTATTTCGCCGAGCCTCTCTCCGAGACAGCTCCCAGATCGTTACGCCTTTCGTGCGGGTCGGAACTTACCCGACAAGGAATTTCGCTACCTTAGGACCGTTATAGTTACGGCCGCCGTTCACCGGGGCTTCAGTCGCTAGCTTCACTTTCGCTGACCAACTTCTTTAACCTTCCGGCACTGGGCAGGCGTCAGCCCCTATACCTCCTCTTTCGAGTTTGCAGAGACCTATGTTTTTGCTAAACAGTCGCCTGGGACTCTTCACTGCGACCACCTCTCGGTGGCACCCCTTCTCCCTAAGTTACGGGGTCATTTTGCCGAGTTCCTTGGAGAGAGTTACCTCGCTCCCCTTCGTATTCTCTACGTGCCCACCTGTGTCGGTTTCGGGTACCGGGACTTAATTCTCAACATTACTACAGCTTTTCTTGCCGCTATCTTTCCACACTCACGATTACTCGCTCCCAATCCACTCAGGGTGTGCTTAGTTTTCACGGGTCCCTGTAGCAACTCCAATTAAGCCACGCAGGAATATTTACCTGCTTGCCATCGACTACGCTTTTCGCTTCGCCTTAGGTCCGGGCTAACTCTCCACGGACGAACCTTCTGGAGAAACCCTTGGGCTTTCGGGGTTAGGGATTCTCACCCTAATTTTCGCTACTTAAGCCGACATTCTCACTTCTATCTCGTCCACATCTGCTTGCCGCTAATGCTTCACCCTTAATAGAACGCTCCCCTACCACTACAATGTAGTCCATAGCTTCGGTGACTAACTTAGCCCCGTTCATTTTCGGCGCAGGAGCGCTTGACCAGTGAGCTATTACGCACTCTTTCAAGGATTGCTGCTTCTAGGCAAACCTCCTGGTTGTCTAAGCACTCCCACCTCCTTTCTCACTTAGTTAGTACTTGGGGACCTTAGCTGATGGTCTGGGCTGTTTCCCTCTTGACGATGAAGCTTATCCCCCACCGTCTCACTAGTGCTACCATTCATCGGTATTCTGAGTTTGTCTCATCTTGGTACCAGTCTCCCAGCCCGCAACGAAACAGTGCTTTACCCCCGATGACCTTTCACACCGCTGCGCCTCAACACATTTCGGGGAGAACCAGCTAGCTCTTGGTTCGATTGGCATTTCACCCCTAACCACACCTCCTCCGCCAATTTTTCAACATTGGTCGGTTCGGACCTCCACTACCTGTTACGGTAGCTTCATCCTGGACATGGTTAGATCACCAAGGTTCGGGTCTACAAACCGTGACTAACGCCCTTTTCGGACTCGGTTTCCCTTTGGCTTCGACTTTTCATCTTAACCCGCCACGACCTGTAAGTCGCCGGCTCATTCTTCAACAGGCACACGGTCATCCCTTCTAATGAGACTCCCATTGCTTGTAAGCCGATGGTTTCATGTTCTTTTTCACTCCCCTCCCGGGGTTCTTTTCACCTTTCCCTCGCGGTACTTTTCTCTATCGGTCACACAGTAGTATTTAGCCTTACCACGTGGTCGTGGCTGATTCACCAGGGATTCCACTTATCCCTGACTACTCGGGATTCACCTATGCCTTGTCAGTTTTCAATTACAGGACTTTCACCTTCTTTGGTCTAGTTTTCAGCTAGTTCATTTAACTTTCTTGGTCACTTTTTGGTGTCCCACTACCCCATTCTCCTTAGACAATGGTTTAGGCTTTTCCCGCTTCGCTCGCCGCTACTAGGGGAATCACTTTTGTTTTCTCTTCCTCTGGCTACTAAGATGTTTCAGTTCACCAGGTTCGCTCATCACCTAAATCATAGGTGTGTTTTTAGGGTTGCCCCATTCGGACATCCTCGGCTCTACGTCTGCTTCCGACTCCCCGAGGCTTTTCGCAGGTTGCTACGTCCTTCTTCGCCTCTGTGTGCCTAGGTATCCACCATCGGCCCTTCTTTTCTTGACCTTTTTTTCCCTATTTTTCTATGCAGTTTTCAAGGTTCTCACTGAACACCATGTTCAGCAGTAGCGATTTCTCACCGTGCTAAACTTTGTTCTTCTGGAGGTAAGCGGACTCGAACCGCTGACATCCTGCTTGCAAAGCAGGCGCTCTACCAACTGAGCTATACCCCCAATGGGCCATCCTGGACTTGAACCAGGGACCTCACCCTTATCAGGGGTGCGCTCTAACCACCTGAGCTAATAGCCCCAACACCTCTTTCTTTATTTTCCTAGCCACCCCCATTTCCTTGCTGACTTCTTAATAGAAGTCTCCCTTAAAGGAGGTGATCCAGCCACACCTTCCGGTACGGCTACCTTGTTACGACTTCACCCCAGTCACTAGTCCCACCTTCGGCGTCTCCTTCCACTTGGGTTAGAATAACGACTTCGGGCGTGACCAACTTCCATGGTGTGACGGGCGGTGTGTACAAGACCCGGGAACGGATTCACCGCAGTATGCTGACCTGCGATTACTAGCGATTCCTCCTTCATGCAGGCGAGTTTCAGCCTGCAATCTGAACTGTGGCTGGGTTTGATGAGATTCGCTCCACCTCGCGGTTTCGCTCCCCTTTGTCCCAACCATTGTAGTACGTGTGTAGCCCAAGACGTAAGGGGCATGCTGACTTGACGTCATCCCCACCTTCCTCCGAGTTCTCCCCGGCGGTCTCCCTAGAGTCCCCAACTTAATGCTGGCAACTAAGGACGAGGGTTGCGCTCGTTGCGGGACTTAACCCAACATCTCACGACACGAGCTGACGACAGCCATGCACCACCTGTCTCTGCGTTCCCTTAGGCACTCTCAACTTTCATCAAGATTCGCAGGATGTCAAGCCTTGGTAAGGTTCTTCGCGTTGCATCGAATTAAACCACATACTCCACCGCTTGTGCGGGTCCCCGTCAATTCCTTTGAGTTTCACACTTGCGTGCGTACTCCCCAGGCGGGATACTTAACGCGTTAGCTTCGGCACAGTCCCTTTTACAGCACTACGCCTAGTATCCATCGTTTACCGCTAGGACTACAGGGGTATCTAATCCCTTTCGCTCCCCTAGCTTTCGTCCCTCAGTGTCAGTATATGCCCAGTAGAGCGCCTTCGCCACTGGTGTTCTTCCTAATCTCTACGCATTTCACCGCTACACTAGGAATTCCCTCTACCCCTACTATACTCTAGCTCTTCAGTTTCCACTCCCTTTCCGAAGTTGAGCTTCGGTCTTTGAAAGCAGACTTGAAGTGCCACCTACGGACTCTTTACGCCCAATGATTCCGGATAACGCTTGCATCCTCCGTATTACCGCGGCTGCTGGCACGGAGTTAGCCGATGCTTACATTAGGTACCGTCATTTTTTTCTTCCCTAAGTTTTGAGGTTTACAACCCAAGAGCCTTCCTCCCTCACGCGGTATTGCTCCGTCAGGCTTTCGCCCATTGCGGAAAATTCCCCACTGCTGCCTCCCGTAGGAGTCTGGGCCGTGTCTCAGTCCCAGTGTGGCTGCTCATCCTCTCAGACCAGCTACTGATCGTCGCCATGGTAAGCCTTTACCTCACCATCTAGCTAATCAGACGCGAGCCCCTCTCAAGGCGATAAATCTTTTACCTATTCGGCTCATCCGGTATTAGCAGTCGTTTCCAACTGTTGTCCCCGACCTTGAGGCAGGTTCTCACGCGTTCCTCACCCGTCCGCCACTAGCTCCGAAGAGCCCGTTCGACTTGCATGTGTTAGGCATACCGCCAGCGTTCATCCTGAGCCAGGATCAAACTCTCCATAGTGGTTATTACTCACAATTGCTTGTTTTCACAACCTGATTCCTGTTTTTTTGTTTTTCAATTAAATGAATTGAACAAGGATTATTATTTGGTTATGATGGCTAGAAAAATATTGAATTATCGAGGTTCGTGGTGTGTCAGAGTTGAGCGTGGTGGCTCAATCGCACAAATACTAATATAACTAACCTTTTTTTATTTGGCAACTTTTTCTACATACTTTTTTCCTTTTTCTTCCTCTTTATTCTCTGAAAGCTATATATATCAAGGATTAAAATTTTTAAGATTATTCTTGTTTTTTTTATTGAAGGTATCGATTGGTGTTTTATGAGGAAAAGTATGGACACTATATCTGTTTTAGTGGTGGTATTATTTCCCAAAATTATGCTTTAGATATTATTCAGATTCTTTCCTTTCCTTGAGAATCACACTTGCAAAGGTTTAGTATTATGCTTTAATGTCCATGTGTTATCAAAAATCTAAGCAAAAAAAGATGAGCATTGCTCACCCTAAGCTAGACGATTATTTAGAGGCGGTTTATGTCTTTGTTCGAGCCAATAACTACCATTGATAAACCTTTTGTTAATACAAATTGTGGTGGTGGATTAATAATAAATTTATCATCATTCCCAACAGCTAATACATTGAGTCCATATCTGCTTCTGAGTTTCATTTCAGCTAGAGTTTTTCCATCAAATTCTTCGGGAATCGCTATTTCAACAATACTGTTGTCTGGGTCTAATTCAAAACGATCTAATATTCCGGGCTTAGTAAGGGTATAAGCTAATTCGCATCCTGCTTCGTATTCAGGATATACAACTAAATCTGCACCAACTTTTTTGAGGAGTTTTCCGTGGGTCTCTGAAGATGCTTTAGCTACTATATATTTAACTCCTGCTTCTTTGAGGTTTAAAGTTGTTATGATACTCTCCTCTAAGTAGTTTCCGATCGCAACTATAACAGTATCTAATTCAAAAATCCCAGCTTCTTTTAAAGCACTAGCTTCGGTACAATCTAAACGAATAGCACTAGAGGCGATTTTGTCGGTTAATGCTTGAGCAACCAACTTTTCTTCTACATCAGCACCCAATACGTCATAGCCCATATTGTAAAGAGTTTCGCATACTGCCCTGCCAAATCTTCCCAAACCGATAACAGCAAACTGACGAGTTTCTCTTCTTAGATTACTCAAAAATTTTAAAGAACCTAAATCTAAGTTAAAAAAGGTTCTGAATCTTTGATAATTGTCTAAATTGGGTTGGGTTTGTTTATTTTCCGCCATAATTTGTTAACCTACTAAAAGATTTTCTTCGGGATATTCAATTCGACTGGGACGAGGATCACCAACAATAGCCGCCATAAATAATAATACTCCCACTCGCCCTAAGTACATTGTAAAAACAATTGCGAGTTTGGAAAGAGTAGATAGACTTGCGGTTATACCTGTAGATAAACCTACAGTGGCAAATGCAGAAATCACTTCAAAAAGAATTGCTAAAAACTCAAAGTCAGAATGAAGTAGAGAAATAAAAAATGTAATAGAAACAACGGTGACACCAGAGCCAAATACTACTGCCATCGCTTTCAGAATAAGGGATACAGGCACTTCTCTTTTGTGCATAATTACTTGTTCTTGACCTCTTAGAACTGCTCTCGTACTATTAAAAAGAATGCTTAAAGTAGTGGTTTTGATACCACCTCCCGTACCACTGGGGGATGCACCAATAAACATTAAACCAATAGTGATAAATAGTCCTGCTTTAGTCATAGCGGCAATATCGATGGAATTAAAACCCGCAGTTCTCGTGGTGACAGACTGAAACCAAGCGACAAGTAATTTATCTTTGAATGATAGAAGAGCGAATGTTTCTAAGTTATGAAATTCGGTGATAAAAAATCCGATCGCACCCAAAATTAAAAGAATAATTGTTGTTCTAGTGACAACCTTAAAGTTGAGGGAAAATTCATAATGGGGATGTACTTTTTGTTTAAAGAAATCAAGAATCCAAAGACAAAATTCTATTATTACCTGATAGCCAATACCACCAAGAATAATTAAGGTTGTGATTACAATATTTATGGGTATCGAAGTTTGATATTGAATTAGACTGTCAGGAAAAAGACTAAATCCTGCGTTGTTCCATGCACTTACAGAATGAAATACGGCAAACCATATTCCGTTTTGCCAACCATAATCTTGGGAAAATGCCGAATATAGAATAAGTGCGGCGAAGAATTCAAGAATAAAAGTCGTGACAAAAATGGAAATAACCAAATTGCGGCTTCCTTGCAAAAAAGGTCGGTCAAAAGATTCATTAATAGCAATTTTTTGCCTAAAATCAAATTTTTTACCGATAAGGAGAATTAAAAAAGTGCTAGTTGTCATGTAGCCTAGTCCACCTATTTGGATTAAGCAGAGAATTATTAACTCCCCCCAAAAGGAAAAATATGTGCCTGTATCTACGACAATTAAACCCGTTACACAAACAGCAGAAGTAGATGTAAATAAGGCAGTAATAAAACTACCCCAATTCCCTGTTTCAATGGCAAAAGGCATCATGAGAAGAATTGTACCAACAGAGATGACAGCAATAAATCCGAGACAAATAGTTCTGGCAATGGTCATTTCACATTTAGCAATTAGATATTGAATTTATGTTGAATGTAAAGTACATAGATTACCTTTGTGCGAATGAGGTTTAAGGAATTAAGCATCTACAATACTAAAATACTAATATACGGGGAATATATTTCTACAATTTTTTTAGTTCCCTCAGATGTCAAACATTATTGGGTTGATTTAGTACCACAATGAAATTGTATTTAAACCAAGAATGACAAGGTTGAGATTGTTAGCTATTTCTCAAAATGGAAATTTTAGCTTGTTAAGACCTAAATTTTTAGTCAGATTAGTTATTCCTATTCCTCATTCAGAGTCAAAGTAATCTTAATTTTTATGAAATGGAAAAATCTTTTGCAAGAAAAAAAATACTATGTTGAAATTATTGATTAAGGGCTTCCAATACTTTTTCATGAATGTTGCCATTGCTAACCACTACACCTCTATTTTCCATCATCTTAGTGGCACTGAAAAAGTCTAAAGGTTTGCCGTACATATCTGTAACTTTACCTCCAGCCTCTTCAACAACGATCGCACCTGCGGCGTGATCCCAGATATTTTCTCTGTAATCAGGATATTTTGGAGAAGGTAAGCGTAGATAAAGAGCGGCTTCTCCACTGGCAACAATACCATACTTAGCTTGAGAATCAACTCTGACGGATTGACTCGTAATTCCTACTGCTTGTGCGATCGCATTTTGTCTTTCTTGGTCTCCATGACTGGCTTCAACACTTTCTACAAAACGAAAACGTTGTACATCATCATTACTAACAACTTGTAATTTAGTCATTTCTCCGCCATTTAAGGGCATTCGATAACTTCCTTCTCCTCTTGCCGCTACAAAGATACAACCTTGCTCCTGAGTTTGATTAATGTTCAAAGCGGGACATCCTAAAATCCCTAATTTAACCTCTCCATCTTCAATTAAAGCAAGTGCGATCGCATATTGATCTTGTCTTAAAAAACCTTTTGTACCATCAATGGGGTCTAAAGTCCAAAAACGACGACCAACTTTGCCATTACCGTAGTCAATCCAGTCTAAAACCTGATTTTCCGAAGCATCATCAATAATTTGCTTTACATATTCTGTTATTTTCGTCAGCGTGTTTTTCTGTTCAGATTGTCTTAACTCTGTCGCATCTTCTTCCCCGACAATGGGAGTATCAGGAAAAATATCTTTTAAGGCTTTACAAATAATTGCCTGAGAACCAAAGTCAGCCACAGTAACAGGACTTTTGTCTTGTTTTTCTAAAGCAGGGGGAATATCTTGTCTAACTTTTTGACATAGTTCAGAGGCTTGTAAAACAGCCGAAATAGCGATTTCTTTTTCTTTTTGATACATAAAATTACAAAACTTTTCTTTGAACACTAATCATTATCAATGATTCCCTACACTTTGACTATTTTTTCTCGGTGCTTAGTCAAACAAGCTAAAGAGGGAAAAAAGTTTTTTTCATGTTATAATGCTCTTTAGGAAAAAGCTCTACTATAAAAAATGCTTAGTAAACTTAGGGAATGTAAGCGTTTACTTTGACTGGAGAAATCAGAATCAAAACACTTTATCTAATAGAAATTAATATCTTAAGTCTGTTTCTCTGAATTTCTTTCTGGGGTTCAAGTGGGTACTCTAAGATTATCTGCTCTTTTGATTTGTTATCAGAAGTTGATAGTGCCTCTTTCTATTTACTCTGAAAATAGTCAAAGTTTTTGAGAAGAGTAAAAAACCATGAGCGAAGTGGGACTATCCCGCTTTTTTTATTGTCTTTTGACTATGTAACTGAAAAATTTGTCTGAGAAAAATCATTCTATGACTCATCCTCTAATACCTTCTATTTTGGAACTAGCTGAACCTATTGCCCAAAAATTAAACCTTGAAATTGCAAATATAGTTTTTCAAACGAACAAAAATCCACCTGTGTTGAGAATAGATATAAAAAGTGTTGGCGGAGACACCAGTTTAGATGATTGTGAAAAAATGAGTCGTCAACTAGAGGAAATTCTTGATGTGGAAAACACTCTTCCCTCTGCCTATGTTTTGGAAATTTCTAGTCCTGGAATTGGTAATAACTTAGAGAGCGATCGAGAATTTGTCAGCTTTAAAGGTTTTCCCGTCATTGTCGAAACTAATACGATATTCAAGAAAAAAAACCGATGGGAAGGCACATTACAAGGTAGAGATGATCAATTTGTCTATATAAATAGTAAAGGTAAAATTACAAAAATTCCCAGAGACATTATCCAATCAGTGCAATTACATAATCCCAGTTAATTTTTCCTAACTACATCATCAAACATACAAATATATTATTTTATTTTCAAAAATCTATGAGCATCGTTAAATTATCAGGTTTACAAGCCTTAATTAGTGAAATTAGTCAAACCCACAATTTACCCAGAACTTCCGTAGAAGAAGCCCTTAGAGAAGCATTATTTAAAGGCTATGAGCGTTTTCGTCGGTCTAAATTAGGAGAAAAAGCACACAATATGTTACCTCCTGAATATTTTGATAATTTCCGAGTAGAATTGGATTTAGAAGAGGAAGGCTTTAGAGTTTTAGCCCTAAAAATGGTGACAGATTCTGTGGAAGAGCCTGATCATCAAATTGCTTTAGCTGAAGTTCAAGAGTTTAATGAAGAAGTACAATTAGGTAATGAAGTTTTAGTTGATGTTACGCCTGAACAGAAGGATTTTGGTCGCATGGCGGCGATGCAAACAAAGCAAGTCTTGCAACAAAAACTAAAAGAGCAACAAAGGGCTATTATTCAAGCAGAATTTACGGAGTTGGAAGGAACAGTTCTTTCTGCTAAGGTATTACGCTTCGAGGGACAGTCTGTAATTATGACGGTGCAAAGTGCTTATGGAAGACCAGAAGTTGAAGCTGAATTACCAAGAGGAGAGCAACTAAGCAGTGATAACTATCGTGCCAATGCCACTTTCAAGGTTTATTTAAAACGGGTAAAAGAGGGGGTTCATCGAGGTGCCCAATTAATAGTATCCCGTGCTGATGCTGGTTTAGTCGTTTATTTATTTGCCAATGAAGTGCCAGAAATTGAGGAAGGAATTATTCGCATTGTGGCTATTTCAAGAGAAGCGAATCCCAGTAAACCAGATATTACAGCAAGAACAAAAATAGCTGTAGATACCCTAGAAAGGGATGTTGATCCTGTCGGGGCTTGTATCGGTGCAAGAGGTTCTCGTATTCAGGCAGTAGTGAATGAACTTAAGGGAGAAAAAATAGATGTTATTCGTTGGTCCCCAGATCCTGCTACTTACATAGCAAATGCTTTGAGTCCAGCTAAAATAGACATCGTAGAACTGATTGACCCTGATGAAAAACAGTCTTTAGTGGTAGTTCCCGATAATCACTTTAGTCTTGCTATTGGTAAGGATGGGCAAAATGTTCGTTTAGCGGCACGTCTCACAGGATGGAAAATTGACATCAAAAAGAAATCTGACTATTTGAATGAGGAAGCTGAATAAAATTAAAAATTACCGCCGTTGTATTAGTTGTCAGAAAATCGATCATAAAAATAATTTTTTTAGGGTGGTGAAAAATAATGCCCAACAAATTATTACTGTTGATCAAGGAATGGGAAGATCAGCTTACATTTGCAAAAATGTCGATTGTGTTGCGATCGCAGAAAAAAAACGCCTAGCAAAAGCCCTTAAAACGCCCATTTCCTCAGACATCTATCAACAATTGTGGCAAAAACTCAAAGAAATGAAAAACACTGTAAAATAAGAATCAGGATAATTATGACTTAATTTTTCTTAATAGATTCTTGATTATTTGTAAATCAAAATAGTCATAATATTGTAGATGTTCAACAACAGACCATTTTTTATGAATATAAATAATTTCATCTGATTAAACACTGTTATATCAAACATCTTAAAACTTTCTTAAAGTCACTCAAAAAACGCAAAATATAGTAAACTTAAGGCAATTTGTGGATGAAAAACGGAAAAGTAAGAATATACGATTTATCAAAAGAGCTTGCATTAGACAACAAGGACGTATTAGAAATATGTTCTAAGTTATCCATTGAGGTAAAAAATCATAGTAGTACCATCACTGAATCCCAAGCACAAGATATTAAAGAAGCAGTAAAAAAAGCCTCCATGACATCGGCACAAAATCCAGCAAACAAAAACACCCCTGACAAATTGAAAACCCCCTCCACCAGCATTAAAAAGCCCAATAAAAAGCAGGAAATATTGGCTGTGTACAAAAATGATAGACAGTCAGAACAGGAAAAAAATAACGCTAACTCCCCTGTATTGTTAAGTCCTCCTCGCCCTCCTCAGCCTTCAAAGGACTATAAAAAAACTCCTAATCATTCGGAAATGGTACAGGAAAATGATAATAACTCCCCAAATAATGTTCAAAGTATGGATAAAAGTCTTAAGCAACCTCCAGCACGTCCCTCTTTAGTCGAAAAACCAGAGTTAAAAAGTCCTTCTGCCCCCGAATTGAAAAAGCCAACTACTATCAGTAAAACTAATAATAAAGAAGGTGATGATAAAAAAGTAGTTAGCCGTGGTGAAGTATCTGTGTCCACTTCAGAAGAAGAAAAAAGGGCAAAAGGCAAAAATAATAACAAAGCTAAAAACAACTCTCGCCGCACTAAAAATAATCAAAATTTACCCCGTCGTAACGATAAAGAAAGTATCAGCAGTGGAAAATTTATAGGAGAAGAAAAAGATTCTCTTCCGAAACCTGCTAAACCCATAGTTATTAAGGATGCAAAAAATTCAGCCGATTCAGATAAGCTCAAATTATCACCAAAACCAAAACTACAAAAACCCCCTCAACGTCCTCCTGCGATCATTGACACTGATTTAGATGATGATGATTTAGAAACCAAAGCAAAAGGTAGTGATGAAGATGATTTGGATTCAGAACCAATGTTGCTGGAAAAACCAAAAATCAGAAAGCCAAAACAGAAAAAATCAACCACGGAAAACTCTTCTTGGGATGATGAAGACGATGATTCTGATAAATCAGGTAAAAAAGATGCGAAGAAAGTCAAGAAGCGTCGCTCCTTAGTCATTGATGATGATGATGACTTAGAAGATTATTTTGATGATGATCAAGAAGATTCTACGGTTATCGATTTAGCTTTAGCTCGTCCTCCTAAACAGAAAAAAGAAGCCACAAAAGCTACAGAAAAAACTCGTGCACCTAAAAAACAACCTGTTAGAAAGGATAAATCGGAAACTAAGTCCGAAAGAAAAGGAAAACAGGAGAAACAAGAAAAACCAGAATTTATCGTCCTTAAAAGTGCTCCTACGGTTCGGGAATTAGCAGACTTATTAGTTACTCCCGATACTGAAGTCATTAAACTTCTTTTCTTCAAAGGAATTGCCGTAAATATCACTGAAACTGTCGATTTAGAGATTGCGGAAATGGTGGCCAAAGAGTTGGGAGTGGAAGTAATTACGGAAGAGGAAAAAGCTAGTGCGGCTAAAACAGATATGTTAACAGAGGGAGATTTAGACAAACTGCAAAAACGTCCTCCTGTTGTAACAATTATGGGTCACGTAGATCATGGTAAAACAACCCTTCTTGATTCCATAAGAAACACAAAGGTAGTTCAGGGAGAAGCAGGGGGCATTACTCAACATATTGGTGCTTATCATGTAGATGTAGAACATGAGGGAGAAACTCAACAAATTGTGTTCTTAGATACTCCGGGTCACGAAGCCTTTACTGCAATGAGAGCAAGAGGTACAAAAGTCACTGATATTGCCGTGTTGGTGGTGGCGGCAGATGACGGAGTACGTCCTCAAACAAAAGAAGCTATTAGTCATGCTCGGGCGGCAAAAGTCCCCATTGTTGTGGCTATTAACAAAATTGATAAGAACGAAGCAAATCCCGATCGCGTCAAACAGGAATTAGCTGAATTAGAATTAGTTCCAGAGGATTGGGGAGGTGATACCGTCATGGTCCCTGTAAGTGCTTTAACTGGTGATAACTTAGATGCTCTTTTAGAGATGATAGTCTTAGTCTCTGAAGTGGAAGAATTATTAGCTAATCCAGATCGCAACGCTAAGGGAACTGTAATTGAAGCCCATTTAGATCGTGCAAGAGGACCTGTGGCAACATTGTTAGTACAAAATGGTACATTGAGAGTTGGTGATGTCATTGTTGCTGGTTCTGTAATGGGTAAAATTCGGGCGATGATCGATGATCGAGGTACAAAAGTAGAAGTTGCGAGTCCTTCTTTTGCCGTTGAAATTCTGGGTTTAAGTGAACTTCCAGAAGCAGGAGATGAGTTTGAAGTTTATTCCAATGAAAAAGACGCAAGAGCGATCGCAGAAAGCAGAGCGTCCGCAAAACGTGATAATCGCTTACAACAGGCAATGTCATCTCGCCGGGTGAGTTTAAGTAGCTTATCAGCACAAGCACAACAAGGAGAACTAAAAGAACTTAATTTGATTCTTAAAGCCGATGTACAGGGTTCTGTTGAAGCTATTTTAGGTTCATTAAAACAACTACCTCAAAATGAAGTACAAATCCGAGTCTTATTATCAGGTGCAGGAGAAGTAACAGAAACAGATGTAGATTTAGCCGCAGCTTCTGGAGCGGTAGTTATCGGATTTAATACAACTCTTGCACCCGGTGCACGCCAAGCCGCCGAACAAGAAGGGGTAGATATTCGAGAATATAACGTCATCTATAAATTATTAGATGAAATAGAAGGTGCAATGGAAGGCTTATTAGATCCAGAGGAAGTGGAAGAAAGTCTAGGAAGAGCTGAAGTGAGAGCCGTTTTCTCCGTTGGAAAAGGAGCTGTGGCAGGATGTTATGTCTTGTCAGGCAAAGTTGTCCGTAATCGCTTTATTCGAGTATTACGCAACGGAACAGAAATTTATAATGGTAATTTAGATTCTTTACGCCGTGTCAAAGACGATGTTAAAGAAGTTGCCTCTGGTTTTGAATGCGGTATTGCTGTTAATAAATTTAGCCAGTGGCAAGAAGGAGATATTATCGAGGCTTATGAAATGGTCTTTAAACGTCGTACTCTTTCCGCTTAATTACAAAGGTGTAAAAAGGTGTGAAATACACCTACACCTCTATTAGACATTTTTAGATATTTAAGGTTTAGATTAGGTGTTAGCTATTTTTACTCTTCGCCTTAGATGGTTTTTCTTGAGCAAAATAATTAATCTATTCAACTTTTTGTCGAGACCATTTTGTCATCTGCCAAGTCATAATAAACAAGATACCAGAAATTAAAGCTCCTAAATTCCATTTAACGGATTGTTTAATTAAAGATTTTCTTCGTTGATTATTAGCTAAATCGGTTTGACTATTCAACTGATTTCGAGAACTTGTAATAAATTCTCCCAATCTCTGCTTCGCTTCAGTCAATTGTTGATCATTTTCAATGGTTGGAGCATTATTGTTACTTAGTTGGCTTATCAATATCTGCATTTCCTCTCGACTTTTGACATCTTTCAGTCTTGTTTCTACTTGCTCTAAAACTTCCAATCTTTGATTAGTTTGTTCTGTTAATCGGGTGGTTGCTTGAGTATCAATACGAATAGTATTAATAACCCCCAAAGGTACTGCCAAAATAAATAAAACACCTGCAATTAAACATAACCATGATAAGGCAGTTAAAACTAAATATTCCCATCCTTTTCTCAGATAATTGCCCCCAAAAAAAATAAAGAGTAGAGCAATAAAAGGAATTGCAACTCTTTCTACTACTTCACCTAAAGTTTGAAATTCCCACTGAGGATTTAAAAAATTGGGGGGAATAAAAATGGCCGCTAAATCTAAAGCAAATAGAACTAAAAAACCATAGCCAATTAAACGCCATAGGACTAAAGACCTTAGCATATTTAAGCTGAAATTTCCTAATTTATCGACTTTTTGCGTCAATTTGGCTTGATAATCGCTATTATATTCTTGATTATCAGAATAAGTCGAATTTATATTTTCTTGATCAAATTGAGTCATTGAGGTTAAGTAATAAAATGTTGTGTTTAATCAAAAAGTAAAAGATTTTAATATTTTTTGTTAGTAATAACACTTAAGTATAACACTGACAAAAAGTTAGTATGAAAAATAAAAGTTAAGATTTTTGTCAAGTAATATATTGATGATTATCTATAGATACTTTCAATGAAAATAAATTCAAAATGCAGATTATAATGAAATGATGAATTAGTGACAAAGAATAATCCCGTGACTGATACACAATTAAAACAAGTAAAAGAAGAAGAAAGAAAGCCTAATCAGAATAAAAAAAATTCTTCCTCCTCAAAGTCTGGGAAAAAATGGCTCGTGTGGGGAAGTGTCTTATTGATTGGTAGCGCAGGAACTATTGGTTGGTTTTTTTGGCAAAATCGTCAGGTTGCAACTTCTGCAGGAGTTAGTAACACTATGCCCCCTGTACCAGTTACCCTTAGCACCCTAGAAACAGAACCCATCAAAACAAGCACTGATGTACTTGGGACATTGGAGGCAAGTCAAACAGTCAATCTACAATCAGAAATTGAAGGAAGATTGGTGGATATATTGGTTCGAGAAGGGCAAAATGTGAATAGAGGAGAGGTCTTGTTTGCCTTAGAAAGCGATTCGTTACAAGCCCAACTAGATTCTGCTCGGGCAACTTTAGCTTCTCGTCAAGCTCAGTTAGCGGAACTGGAAGCCGGAAGTCGTCCAGAAGAAATTGCGTCTGCTCAAGCCCGACTCAACAGGGCAAAAATTAGATTAACTAATGCGAAAAAAGGTTCTTCCCAAGAGGAAATTGCCCAAGCTCAAGCACAATTAGAGTCTGCTAAAGCTCAAAATGAGTTAGCACAACAGAGATTAAATCGTTATCGTAATTTGAGAGACGAAGGTGCGATTTCTAGTGATCAGTTTGATAGTTTTGCCACGGAAGCAAAAACGGCTAAAGCCAATTTAGAACAAGCTCAAAGACGTTTAAATCAATTACAAGAAGGCACACAATCTGATGTGAGAGCATTACAAGCAGAAGTGGAAGAAGCCGAACAAAATTTGTTGTTGTTACAAAATGGAGCAAGACAGGAGGAAATAGATCAAGCTAGAGCCTCTGTGCGGGAAGCAGAAGCAAATGTGAGAAGATTAACGGTGGAATTAGACAAAACAATGATTAAAGCTCCGATCGCAGGTAAAATTAGTAATATACCCGTTAAGGTCGGTGATTTTATTGAAACAGATACCACATTGACCAGTATCACTCAAAATGATCTTTTAGAATTAAACATATCTGTACCATTAGAAAAAGCTCCTGATCTTGAATTGGGTTTACCAGTAGAAGTTTTAAATGCTCAAGAAGAAGTAATAGCGGTGGGAAAAATTGATTTTATTTCTCCGAATGTTACATCTGACTCCCAATTAGTTTTGGCAAAAGCCTTCTTCAGCAATGATGTTCAAAACAAATTATTAAATCGCCAATTCATTCCTGCCCGAATTGTTTGGGATAGTAGTCGAGGAATTTTAGTACCTTCTAGTGCTATTTTCCGTATTGGTGGTCAAGGTTTTGTATTTGTAGCTGAAAAAAACCCTGAAGGAGAGGGATTAATTGCCAAACAAAGACCGATTAAATTGGGCGAAATCTACGACAATGCTTATGAGGTTTTGGAGGGTTTACAAGCAGGTGAAAAGATTATTAGTGCTGGAATTTTAAAGGTACAAGAAGGTAGTCCCATACAGGAAATGCCTGAAAATGAGACTAAACCCATTAATTCTAGTAATTAATTCAGGTTCTTACTTCTGAAAACTAAAATCAAAAACAAACCCAATTCATATATTTAATTATGTTTTTATCTGGCTCTTTTTACCATATTTTGAAATAAAAATTAATATTAAGTGTCGAGCTTCAGGAGAGTAAATGAGCAACAAATAGGTACTAGATACCCATTAACGATTTTAGTATTATCAGTAATTTTAGATGTAAACGAGACAAGATACTGAGATGATTGATTTTTTTATTAAACGACCTGTTTTTTCATCCGTAACGGCATTAATTATTCTTTTTGTGGGTTTAATATCCCTTTTTAATTTGCCCTTAGCTCAATTTCCTGAAATTAGTCCAGTGCAGATACAGGTAGCGGCTAATTATGACGGAGCAAGTGCTGAGGTGGTAGAAAATGCAGTTACTACTGTTTTAGAACGTCAAATTAATGGAACTCCGGGATTGAGATATATAACCTCTAGTAGTTCCAATAGCGGTACAAGCACTATCACCGCAACCTTTGCTTCTGATGTGGATCAGGATTTGGCGGCTGTGGACGTACAAAATAGGGTTTCAGTGGCTGAGGCTCAATTACCAGAAAGTGTGCAACGAAATGGTGTTAGTGTCACTAAGCAATCTAATAATATTCTTTTAGGGATTGGACTTTATAGCGAAGATAACCGCTATGATAACCTTTTTATGAGTAATTATGCGGATTTGTATTTAGTTGATCCATTAAAACGGATTAATGGGGTGGCAGATGTGCGCATTTTTGGGGAAAGACGCTATGCAATGCGCTTATGGTTAGATCCTGAAAAGTTGTCTAGTCGTGGCTTAACAACCACTGACGTGATTCAAGCAGTTTCCGCTCAAAATAATCAAATTGGGGCGGGGAAAATAGGTGCTGAACCTGTCCCAGATGGGCAGGAGTTTCAAATTGATTTAAGGGCGGTTAGTCAATTAACTTCTGCACAGGAATTTGAGAATTTATTACTCAAAACTGATGCTAATGGTGCTTTGGTAAGGTTCAAAGATGTGGGTAGAGTTGAGTTGGGGGCGGAAGATTATACTTCTTTCTTACGTTATCGTCGGCAATCAGCCGTGGGATTGGGGATTTATCAGTTAACGGGTTCTAATGCTTTGGAGGTGGCAAGGCAGGTAAAAACACAAATAGAGGAGTTGTCTAAGACTTTTCCTCCGGGATTAAAATATGAGATTGCATTTGATACAACCCTTTATGTTCAAGAATCGCTACGAGAAGTGGTTAATACTTTATTTATTGCGGTTTTTTTGGTAATTTTGATTATTTTAGTGTTTTTGCAGAACTGGCGAACTACGTTGATTCCCGCGGTGACAATTCCTCTTTCTTTAATTGGTACTTTTGCTTTTGTGAAGGTATTTGATTTTTCCATCAATAGTTTAACTTTATTTGGTTTGACTTTAGCAACGGGGATGGTGGTAGATGATGCGATCGTAGTTGTGGAACAGATTGACCGCTATATTGAAGATAAGGATATGAGTCCTTTTAAAGCGGCTCAGTTAGGGATGAAACAGTTAACAGGAGCAGTAATAGCTACTTCTTTGGTGTTAATGGCGGTGTTTGTACCTGTGGCTTTCTTTCCGGGTACGACAGGGGCTTTATATCGTCAGTTTGCTTTAACGATCGCATTTTCTATTGCTATTTCTACTTTTTTGGCTTTAACTTTAACTCCCTCTTTATGTGCATTATTGTTAAGACATCATCAAAAATTACCAGCATGGTTACAAGTTCCTTGCGATATTTTCAACAGCTTTTTAGACAATGTAACGAAATCTTACCGTCGTAGTTTAGTCGGTTTAGTAAGGATGCGAACTATCGTTATTGCTGTTTTTGTTTTGCTTTTAGCAGGTACAGGATGGCTTTATATTACAATACCTCAAAGTTTCTTACCAGAAGAAGATCAAGGCTATTTTATCACTATTGTTCAAGCACCTGAAGGGGTATCGCTACAATATACTAGCGATGTAATGGAGAAGATCGAAAAAACTATTTTAGAAGAACCTGAAGTTCAAGCAACCTTTGGGGTGGGGGGTTTTGCATTTAGTGGTAATAGTTCCAACTCTGGGGTGATTTTTACCCCTCTTAAACCTTGGGGAGAAAGAAGAAGTCCAGAGCAGTCAGCAGAGGCGGTAATTGGTCGTTTATGGGGTAAGTTTGCCATGATTCCAGAGGCGAGAATTCTTCCTTTAAATCCTCCAGCCATTCGAGGTTTAGGTAGTTTTGGCGGTTTTACTTACCAGTTGCAAGATTTGCGTAGTGATGGTGACATCAATTCTATGATGGAGGTTTTGGGTAGTTTATTGGGACAGGCTAACCAAACAGAGGGTTTAACAAGGGTTTTTACGACCTTTACAGCTAATAGCCCCGAATTAGTTATTGATATTAACCGCAATAAAGCCCAAGCTCTCAATGTCAATATTGATGAAGTTTTTCGGACTTTGCAAACGGCTTTTGGCTCTAGTTATGTTAATGATTTTTCCTTACAAAACAGGACTTATAGAGTTTATGTACAAGCAGATGGTAAGTTCCGCACCCATCCTGATGACATTGAAGAGTTATATGTTCGTAGTGCTAACGGTACGATGATTCCTTTATCTAATTTGGCAACTATTACTCCTAGCACCAGTCCTCAAGTTATCAATCACTATAATTTATTTCGTTCGATCGAGGTTAGTGGTTCTGCCAGTGTGGGGGCAAGTTCAGGAGATGCGATCGCAGCTATGGAGAGGTTATCTGCTCAAATTTTACCGAGAGGTTTTGGCTATCAATGGTCTGGGCAATCTTTAGAGGAAATTGTTTCAGGAGGACAAGCACCGATTATCTTTGGTTTAGGGTTATTATTCGTTTTCTTAGTTTTAGCGGCACTATATGAAAATTATATTGATCCTTTAATCATTCTTTTAGCTGTACCGTTGGCTATCTTAGGAGCATTGTTAGCACAAATGTCTAGGGGATTTTCCTTTGACGTTTACAGTCAAATTGGTTTAGTGATGTTGATTGGTTTAGCTAGTAAAAACTCAATTTTGATTGTTGAATTTGCGAATCAATTACGCAATGAGGGTTTGCCCATTGTCAAAGCTGCGATCGAAGCCTCACAAGCTCGACTCAGACCCATTTTAATGACGGCATTTTCCACTCTTTTAGGTATTTTACCTCTTGCGATCGCTACTGGGGCAGGTTCAGCTAGTCGTCAATCATTAGGTACAGTCGTATTTGGAGGAATGTTAGTGGCAACTTTCTTGAGTTTATTTGTTGTGCCAATTGTCTATATTGTAATCAAAATGTTTACCGAAAAATTTGTACCCACTCAAAACATTGTTTCCGAGGAAAAACTAAGCTAAGTTCGGAGTATTGTGTTAGGAGTTAAAATTAAGAGAGATAATAGTCCTTGAAATCTAAAACTCTAATCAACTATTAAACCATTGTATTTTTAGTAAATTATGAACTTAATCAGTATAGAAAAAGAAAAACTAGCTATTTCACCTCTACAATTACATTACTTGGGCGATCGCACCCTTAGACAAAATGCGAAAAGAATCAACAAAATAGATGATAGTGTCAGAGAGTTAGCCAAACAAATGTTGCAAACCATGTACACAGAAAACGGTATTGGTTTAGCCGCGCCCCAAATAGGTGTACACAAACAAATGATTGTCGTCGATTGTCAACCCGATAATCCTGCATCTCAAGCAATGGTATTAATAAATCCTGAAATTACAAAATTCAGTAAAGATTTATGTGTTGCCGAAGAAGGTTGTTTAAGCATCCCCAACGTTTTTCTTGACGTAATTCGTCCTCGAAATATAGAACTTACCTATAAAGATGAATCAGGCAAAAAACATAAAATTAAAGCATCTGGATTACTTTCCCGTGTAATTCAGCACGAAATGGATCATCTTCATGGCATATTATTTGTAGATAGGGTAAAAAATAGTATTGCTTTAGGAGAAGAATTGAAGAAAAAAGGTTTTTCCATCGAAGCAGTTCAACCAGTTCATTAGAAAAAATGGGGTTTGGAGTAAAAATCAAGAGCTATTCAGGAAAAAACTAGATAAATTGATTTTATTTCTCAGAACATATAATGAAGCTAGGAATAAATACCTGATCAAGATATAATTTTGTTGTTTGTTTATAAAAAATATTAAGGAAAATACCATGGCAGAAAAAAAAGGATTCGGTTTAGGCTTAGGTAAAATGAAAGAACTAGCTAACGCCTTCCAAAAAGCTCAACAAATTCAGGAAGATGCTAAAAAATTGCAGGAAGAATTAGAAACCATGCAAATTGAAGGGCAGTGCGAAAACGGTTTAGTTGTAGTCACCATGAGTGGCAATCAAGAGCCTTTAAAAGTAGAAATAAAACCCGAAGCTATGGGAGAAGGAGCAGAAAAACTTTCTGAAATGGTGACAGAAGCTGTTAGAAACGCATATCAAATTTCTACTACTACTATGCGTGAAAAAATGGAAGCGTTAACAGGTAATCTTGGTTTACCCGGAATGTAGTTCAATTAGTGAATAGGTTATAGAAGGGCAAAGGGCAAAGTTAAAAGGGCAAGGGGCAAGGGGCAAGGGGCAAGGGGCAAGGGGCAAAGGTGAAGAATTAAGAATTAAAAACTCCTAACCCCGAACTCCTAACTCCTGACTTCTACTTATTTTATTACTTGTTATTTTGGGCTTTATTTATTAAGGAAAAATGGAGAAAACAAAACTATTATTTGTCTGTTTAGGGAATATATGTCGATCGCCTTCAGCAGAAAATATCATGAATCACTTAATAGAAAAAAAAGGTTTAACGGAACAATTTGAGTGTGATTCCGCAGGAACATCAAATTATCACATCGGTTCATCGCCTGATAGAAGAATGAAGGAAGCGGCTAGAAAAAGAGGCATAGAATTGAGAGGAAAGGCAAGACAAATAGAAGAATTTGACTTGGAGTATTATGACTTAATTTTGGCAATGGATAAGTCTAATTATCACAATATTTTAGCTTTAGATCCCAAAGGCAAATATAAACACAAAGTTAAATTAATGTGTGATTTTGCTAAAAATTTTACAGATCAAGAAGTACCTGATCCCTATTATGGTGGAGAATCAGGTTTTAATTATGTCATCGATTTATTATTAGATGCTTGTCAAGGATTACTAGATTATTGTCAAGAGAAAATGGTGAAAGGCTAATTTTTTTTAGAATCTTCTTTTTTCCCATAATTAATTGAGTTCAATGAAAAAATCATTGAATAATCAGGATTTGAAACCTATTAATTATAGTTTATGTCAACTATCAACACTGTTGCCTGTTGCCCATTCCCCATTGCCTACCTTAATCAACAATTTTAGATCTAATCTAAAGTGTAACTATTCCCCTGTCTGCACTCTCCATAAATTGCTATAGACTCCGCCTTTTGTAACTAAATCCTCGTGTTTACCTTGTTCGACAATCTGCCCTTTTTCTAAAACATAAATACAGTCTGCGTGGCGAATGGTAGAAAGACGATGGGCAATCATAATGGTTGTTCTATTTTCTGTAATATGAGTTAAAGAACGTGCGATCGCAGCTTCAGTGTCATTGTCAACGGCAGATGTAGCTTCATCAAGGATGAGAATAGGAGGGTTTTTGAGAATAGCCCTAGCAATAGATAAACGTTGTCTTTGCCCCCCTGATAATTTCTGCCCTCTTTCTCCGACGATAGTATCATATGCTTCAGGTAATGACATGATAAAATCGTGGGCTTCTGCCATTTTTGCGGCGTTGATAATTTCCTCATCACTAACATGGGGATTACCATAGGCGATATTTTCCCTTACACTGCCATGAAATAAAAACACTTCCTGAGATACTAAACCAATGGCACGACGTAAATCATAAAGCACTATTTCTCTTATATCCATACCATCAAGAGTAATGCTTCCTTTTTGAATCTCATAGAAACGTAATAATAACTTAACTATGGTACTCTTTCCCGAACCTGTTGAACCAACAATGGCAATAGTTGCCCCCGCAGGTATTTCTAAATTAAATTCTTCGATAACTGGTTGTCTTTGATGATAGGCAAAGGTAATATGATTAAATGCGATCGCACCTTTCACATTTTCTAAGGCTAGGGGAGTATCTCCCGAATGAATGGTAATAGGAGTATCTAGTAAATCCATAACTCTGGCAGTGGAAGCCATCGCCCGTTGATATAAGTCTAAAGTTTGCCCAAGACGAGTTAAAGGCCATAATAACCTTTGGGTCATAAATACTAATACGCTATAAGTACCTACTGCTAAATTGCCTTTCTCTACTTCCATCCCCCCGAATAAAAGAATCGCAGTAAAAGCCACTAAAATCACTAAACGAATTAAAGGCACAAAAGCCGCACTCAGAGCGATCGCTTTTTGGTTACTATCTAAATAGGCTTCACTATCTTTTCTTACCCGTTGAATTTCATAATGTTCTGTGGTGAAACTTTTGATGGTTGTAATGCCCGTCAAATTATTGGCTAGTCTGCCATTAAGTAAACTAACCTTTTCTCTCACATCACCATAACGAGGGGCTAATAGTTTTTGAAATGCGATCGCACCCCAAATAATTACAGGAATTGGAAGAATTGTCATCCAAGCAGTAGAAGGAGAAAGAAAGAAAAAAGCTCCACTGATAATAACCACAGTAGTTAAAACCTGTAAAATTTCATTTGCCCCCACATCCAAAAATCTTTCTAACTGGTTAATATCATCATTCAAAATCGACAACAATCTTCCCGTGCTACGACTTTCAAAATACTCCAATTCCAAATCCTGAATATGACTATAAGCATTAAGCCTTAAATCATGTTGAATATTCTGAGCTAAATTACGCCATAAACGCTCGTATCCATACTCAAAAAGCGATTCTAAACCCCATATAATGACCGATAGTATCGTTAAAACTGTTAATTGACCAAAAACATCCTTCACTCCAAATTTAGCGATGATAGAGTCTTGTTTTTGAACAACCACATCCACTGCCGCCCCAATTAACACAGGAGGAGCTAAATCAAACAACTTGTTAAGAATAGAACAGGTTACAGCTTGATAAATGGAAGAGCGATATTTACGAGAGTATTTCAACAACCGTGATAGAGGATGATTGATGTCAGAATTCATGAATAGGAAGATATAATTTTGATTGAAATATAAGTCTTTATTATAAAACTAGACTGCATGAACTAGACGTATTCCGATGCAATCTCTGAATAACAGCTTGGTGTTTCAGCAAGAATATTTGATGTAGTTAGGTTTCAGGCAACAGGTAACAGTAAAAAATCAACTATTTCCTTGTAGAAATTGATTTTAGTTTAATTTTGCATTCGTGTTTAATCAAAGAGTTTAAAATGCTGATAGTTTTTCCATGAAAACCTAAGCTAAGAAGCATTTACAAGTAAATTTTCAAGTAAATTAATGAGCTATCAAAACAGATGCTATAATTTTGTCATAAGCTAATCAAAAAGCCTTTACCCTTCCACGATGGATAAGTCATGAAATCTCAATCGGAATTACAAACAAAACCTTGGTGGAATCGTCCTTTATTTGGTGGAGTTAGTTTGATAGAAAGGATTTGGGGGGCTTTAAATCGTCAAGAAATACCTGAATTAGCATTATCGCTACATGATACTGAATTCGAGGAGTTAGAAAAGATTTTTCCGACAATGAAAATGCTTGATAATGAGCAATATACGGATGAGTTTTTGCTATATATAAGAATCAAGAATAAAGTAGAAAATAACTTAGAAGAATATAAGGGTTTACATACTTTTATTAAAATTTTTAGCTTTACTACTAGGCATATTAATTATTTTCGTACTATCAGAAGAATAGAGCTAGATTTTCAGGGTAAGACTCAGGTAGAATTATATAATTTTATCGACGAACAATTAAACTTAACTTCTGACCCTAATTTATTTAATCAGATAGTAATAGAAGAAATTGATAGACTGATAAATATTATTCGTAATGAACCAACTAAAGAGGCTTTATTATCTTATAAAAATGCGATCGATGCTATTAGTAAAGATGAGATAGGTTTAAATTTATTAATCTTATTTAAAAAATATAATCTAAGTGACTATTCAATTTTTAATGTTATCAATGCAATCTTAAAAAAATTAAAAAAACAGAATTTAGAAACGTTGAAGGCTTTAGTATTAGTGGTTAAAGTTAACTATGATGAATTAGAAAAACTAGGGCATCTAGTTGGTATTCCTAATAATGAAGATAAGGTTATTATTTATGCAAAAATCCTTCAGTATATAGCACTTTCTTACCGTTATGAAAATTTACTTTATCGTTTTAATCAACTTTTGGAAGTAGTCAAAAATTGGAATAAGCAATATCAAACCTTACTACAAATTAGACAGGAATATCCTAGTCATAAATATAAAATACCAGAGTCTTTTCTGAAAACTATTCCGGGGGAATATATATATAATAAATATCAAGAATTTATTTAGATTAATTTCAGTTTGGTATAAGGGCAGATTTGGCAGAGTAATGAGTAATAATTATTCTTCTTTCTTCCTTAGCCTTTTGTTTGTTGTGCTTTTTCTTTTAACGAGTATAGTAACCAAGCAAAGTAAGCGGTAAGGGTTTCAGCAACAATACTACTGAAGCGAAATAAGGCAACAACGATAATTATTTTATCACGGGGAAAGATAGTTGGATCTAAAGATGCGATCGCAACTGCTTCAAAAATACCTAAACCGCCGGGGGCACCGGGTACAATTAAACCAATTAACCATGCGAAACTAAAAGCAGTCAATATTTGAGGAATTAAGATAACATTTAAGTCAATAAAAGGTATCATTAAAGCCATAAAAGCACTACCTCTTAAAAGCAAAAAAAATAGCTCTCCCATTAAAGGTAAAAAAGGATATTTATTTAATTGAATATTTGTCTCTACTTTCCCTTTATTTATTACTAATTTCTTCAAAACTGGGTTAATAAATTTAGGATGAATTCCCATTAAAACTATTAATATAAAAATTAATAATAGGGAAAAAATAAAAGGAGAAAACTTTACTTCTAAAATTCCTAAACTAACGCTAAATATGGTAATTAATAAAGATGCGATCGCCATTAACAAAGGTTCAAGAACCACAGGAAAAGTTCCCAAGGCAATACTATCACCTTGATTTTGAATTGCTTTTACCCTGCCTACAAAATGCCATATATTACCCGGAATATACTTACTGATATTCGTAATTAAGTAAATTTTTATCGCAGAAAAACCACCTAGTTTACAGTTAAATAAAGCTAAAATCCAAGTCCATACCCAAGCCGAAAAAACATGAGCAAAACTATTTAATATTAAACTAATAAAAATAAGTAAAAAAAGATAATTATTAAATTCTACACTTGTAATGCTACGCCAATTATTAATAATAGTAGTGGCTAAAAAAAATAGAGTTATTCCAAAAATAAAATAGCGAAAAAACTGCTTTAATAACTTCATTAACCTGAGTTCGGGATAAATTTTCATCTATGAGTGATGACGAAAAGGCAATAGGGAATAGGCAATAGGCAACGATGCACAGAAGAATAGTTGATAATTACTCATTACTCCCCTAAACCTGAAACCTGCAACCTGACACCTATTTCCGAACTCCGAACTCCTAATTCTGGTTATTGAACTTTTTTAAACATAGTCATAGACAATGGAGGAACGGTTATTTCTAAAGCATAAGGCCAGGGGCAATGATTCCAATCTTTAGTTTTCACTTTTTGATTTACTACTCCACTACCACCATATTTAAGATCATCGGTGTTCATGATTTCTTCATAAGTACCAGCCTCGTTGACTCCTAACCAATAGTGATAGTAAACGTCGGGTTTGAAGTTACACACTACCACTAAGACTTCGTGAGTGTTTTTATCTCTACGCATAAAAGTAAGCATACTGCGTCCTGCGTCATGGCAATCAATCCATTGGAATCCATCATGGCTGAAGTCATCGGTATAAAGGGCAGGTTGACTGCGGTATAAAGTATGCAAATCTTTGACTAATTGTTGTAATTGACGGTGAGGTTGCCAATCTAATAACCACCAGTCGAGATCGAGAAAATATTTCCATTCTCGTCGTTGTCCTAATTCCATGCCCATAAAGAGAGTTTTCTTACCGGGATGGGCGAACATATAACCAAACAATAGGCGCATATTTGCCATTTGTTGCCATTCATCCCCCGGCATTTTTTGCCATAGGTGTCCTTTACCATGTACAACTTCATCATGAGAGAGGGATAACATAAAGTGTTCAGTAAAAGCATACCACATACTAAATGTTAACTTATTGTGGAAGTTGGGGCGATCGTGGGGATGGGCAAGGAAGTATTTTAAAGTGTCGTTCATCCAACCCATATTCCATTTATAGTCAAAGCCTAAACCGCCGTATTTGGTAGGTTGTGAAACGTTTTCCCAAGTGGTAGATTCTTCGGCGATGGTTAAGACTCCGGGGTAGTTTTCCTTGATGGCGTTGTTTAATTGGCGGATAAAGTCGATTCCTTCAATGTTTTCTCTGCCCCCGTATTGGTTTCTTACCCATACTTCTCTTTCATAGTCAAGGTAAAGCATGGAAGCTACTGCATCGACTCGAATGCCGTCTATGTGGTATTTTTCTAACCAGAATAAGGCACTGGCAATTAAAAAGTTACGGACTTCGTTGCGTTCATAGTTAAATACTAATGTACCCCATTCTAAGTGTTCCCCTTTACGCCAGTCGGAGTATTCATATAAATGTGTACCGTCAAAACGGGCTAATCCATGTTCGTCTTTGGGAAAATGCCCCGGCACCCAGTCGATCAAAATTCCGATACCTTCTTGGTGGGCGCGATCGACGAAATACATGAAATCTTGGGGGCTTCCATAACGGGAAGTGGGGGCGAAAAAGCCGACTACTTGATAACCCCATGAACCATCGAAGGGATGTTCGGTAATGGGCATTAATTCAATGTGAGTATAGCCCATGTCTTTAACGTAGGGGATGAGGCGATCAGCTAATTCTCGGTAGGTTAAAAATCTTGCACCTTGTTTATCTGGTACTGGTACGATAACACCATTTTCGGGAGGATTCTCAATATTTTCGTGCATCCATGAGCCTAAATGAACTTCATACACAGAAATAGGTTTTTCGTAAGAGTGGTTTTGGTGTCTTTGAGTTAACCAAGTGCGATCGCCCCATGTATAAGATATATCTCGCACAATAGAAGCAGTAGCAGGGCGAATTTCCTGTTCAAAGCCGTGAGGATCAGTTTTAAAGCAATTATAACCGTGATGGTTTTTGACAGCGTATTTATATTTATCTCCTTCCTTCATCCCCGGCATAAAGATTTCCCAAATACCCATGTTGTTGCGTTTCATGTTGGTATGTTCCGCTTGCCAGTTGTTGAAATCTCCCACTAGGGATACATTCTGAGCGTTGGGCGCCCACACAGCGAAATAAACCCCCGATTTGCCGTCTCTTTCCGTTAAATGAGCCCCTAATTGTTCATAAATGCGATAATGAGTCCCTTCGCCGAATAAGTATAAATCAACTTCACTAAACCAATCTTGTTGCTTTGTTTGTGCCATAATCATATTATTTTATAATTGCTTGATGAACTTGGGATAATTTGCGATTAATTTTATTATTTATTAATAATATTCATTTTTATTTTTTTTGCTATTTTTTCACCGTTAGCATTCAGTCAGCTTTTTCGTTGCTAATTAATTCCTAATTCCTAACAGAGGAATTGTTTTATAGCTCAATGCCTGTTTCTTTAAATAGTTCCACCATATCTTTAGCCATTAATTTGTCTTCACATAACATAGATAAACAACGTTTAGCAAAGTAGTCATCATTTTGAATCTTTTTCACTAAAAACTCTTTAATGGTAGTAGGATTAACTTTTTGAGGGACATATAATTTTTCAATGTCTTTAGGATTACGAGGAATAAATAGTTTTCTTTCCTCTATGGCTTCATCTTCATAAATTACCTCTTTACTTACCCATTCCCAATCAACCCGTTGAATCCACAATTTTTCATCGGTGTAAATAGAGTTGATATTGAGGGTTAAATCATCGGTGACATACCAGTAAGTTTCTGAATCATCATACATCGCCCCTTCTAAACTATTGGGTATGGTAATATGACGACCAGAAAAAGTACGAATATTTACATTGGCGTTTTCAGTGGTACGGTAAGCCAATTTTAAACGAAGGTAAAGCCCTTCTTTTTCATATTTATTCTTGCGAGGCAATACATTACGGAAACAAATTGCCGCACCAGCTCCATAAATCTCAATTAATCCTGCTTCTTGATCTAAATACCAATTATCTCCATAAATTGCCGCATTTACGGCTAATGCTGTGCCTTTTTGTCCTAACACATCTGTTTCCTCTGTGTAGTAAGGACGAGGCATAACGGTTTTGCGGACTAAGGGGAAAAATTCTCTTTTTAGTTCCATGTTTAATCTATATCGTTACTAACGTGATAATTGGGTCTAGTTTAAGTTTTGATTAATGGTATTTTTCAAATCTGGTGTCATATATAATCTGTTAAGGTCTTAGTGTCAAGAGAATTAAGAATGATTAAGTTTAAATACGATCCTCATAAAAGTCAATCAAATGTAAAAAACATGGTATGGATTTTGTTGAAGCACAACAGTTGTGGCAAGATGAAGACTTACTTGAAATACCTGCCAAAACAGAAACTGAACTAAGATGGGTTGTAATTGCTAAACTAAAAGAGAAATATTAGACTGTTGTAATTACTTACTATTTAATTTATTTATCTCCACTTTTCCTTGAGCATTTCTAGGAATTTCTGTGACAGAATACCAGATTTTAGGGATTTTATAATTGCTGATTTCTCCTCTTAACTTTGCTTTTATTTGTTCTGGTTTAATCTCTTTATTTTTTGGTACATAAAAAGATGCGATCGCATCTCCCCAATAAGGATCTTTTTCTGCTTTAATCACCACATCTTGAACTAAATTAGTGTTGAGAATTGCCCTTTCTATTTCTTGGGGAAAAACATTTTCTCCTCCCGTAATTATTTTTTGACTATTTCTACCTAAAATATATAAAAATCCGTTTTGATCAAAATAACCAACATCATCAGTAAGGTAAATTTCTTTTTCTTCATAATGAGGATAATAACCTTTAAATAAAGACATTGCTTTAATAGTAATAATATTCTGTTGATAACTTGAGTATTGTAAAAATCCCTTTTGCCTATCCTCATCAGTATCTTTTATTTCTTGACTAAATATAATCTTTGCGTGGGGTAAAATTTGACCACTACTATTATTGTTGTTAGTAAAATATTCAGGTTTTAAAATCGTAATTCCCGATGCAGTTTCCGTCATCCCATAAGTTAAAGCAAGAGGTAAATTATATGTCCTTGCTAAATTAATTTGTTGAGGTGAAATAGATGCTCCTCCGACTAAAATAGTTTTAAACTGTTGCAGAAAAAAAGGATTTTTATCTAAGAAAAATTGTAATTGAGTTGGTACTAAAGAAATAAAATAATCTTGATAATTAACAATGCTTTTATGATTATTTTTTAGATAATTAAAAGTATGAAAAATAAACTCCCCTTTACTAAGGAAACTACGGACAACCTGCATTAAACCACTAACATGATAAAGAGGTAAACAACAGAAAGAATTAATAGGAAGATTGCCAAAAAATTGATAGAAACTCAGAGCAGAATTAGTTAAAGTTTCCCACGTGTGGATCGCAAATTTTATTTGTCCAGACGTGCCTCCTGTGGGTATCATTATTCCTTTAAATCTAGTTTGTTTTTTATTTTGATCTTTATTAAATTTATAATTAATATCACCAAAAATCAGATCAGGAGTTACTATTTTCTCTACTTGTTGCCATTCTTGTTTACCCCAATTAGGATTCACTAAAAATAAGCTAACATTACTATTGATACAAGCAAAAAAAGCTGAAACAAAATGAAGAAAATCTTTTTCTCCTAAAAAAACAATTATATTTACTTCTTGATTAAAATTATTAATAATAGATAAATATTTTTCTAATAATCTTTGCTCAAACAATTTAGCCTCTTTTAACTTTAAGTTTGATTTAATTATTGCTTAAAAAAGGTGTTAGGTTAAATAAAAACTGTCGTTAAAATCAATTTCCATAGGTAGATACTTAATTTTCTTAATCTTTAATTCTTTCATCCATGTCTTTATCTCGTATCATCACAATTATTGTCGGTATTAGTGCTATTTTTGGCTTGATGTTATGGCTAATTAGTAGTTTATCGAGACTTTACAGTGAAATTGCATGGACTAGCCCATTTTTAGCTAATTTTCTGGTATTTATTCTCATTATCTTACTGATTTGCTTTATTGTTCTTTTTATCTATTATTTAGGTGTTACTCCTAACAGCAAAGGGAAGGGTAAACGAAGAAGAAGAAAAATATTACCTGCTTTGCCTTCTGAAAAAAATGAAATTGCATCGGAAACAATTAAGGCCGTCAAAAAACAGGTAGCACAAATACAAGATGAAGTTGCCCAGAAAGCTCTTTTAGCCAAGTCTCAAGCTATTGAAGCTAGTTTGACTCACGGAAACTTAAAAGTAGTGGTATTTGGTACAGGAAGTGCGGGAAAAACCTCTTTGGTTAATGCGTTAATGGGGGAAATGGTGGGAGATGTTCAAGCTAGTATGGGTACAACGACAGAAGGAGTTATTTACACTCTGAAATTACCTAATCTTAACCGAGAAATTGCGATCGTTGATACCCCTGGAATTCTGGAAATGGGAGCGCCGGGAGAAATTAGAGAACAATTAGCAAGGGAATTGGCAACCTCGGCGGATTTATTAATTTTTGTGTGTGATAACGATTTAAGGGCTTCAGAATTTAAACCTCTGGAGGCTTTAGCTAGTATCGGGAAGCGATCGCTTCTTGTTTTTAATAAGATAGACTTATACTCAGAGGAGGAACAAGAGATTATTTTAAACCAACTTCGAGAAAGGGTAAAAAGTTTTATTACCTCCGTAGATGTATTAAAAGCCTGTGCCAATCCTCAACCCGTGCAGTTTTCCGAAGGTGAAATTATACAACCAGAAATAGAAATAATCGGAGTAATCAAGCGTTTAGCGGCAATTTGTCGAGCCGAAGGAGATGATTTATTAGCAGACAATATTCTCTTACAGTCTCAACGATTAGGAGAAGAAGCCCGAAAATTAATTAGTCAACAACGTAGTCGAGAAGCCGATAAAATTATCGCCCGTTATCAATGGATTGGGGCGGGGGTAATTGCTTGTACTCCTTTACCCGTAGTGGATATGTTAGCAACGGCGGCAGTGAATGCACAAATGGTAGTAGAAATTGGACAAGTTTACGGTTGTGAGTTAAATAGTGATACAGGAAGAGATTTAGCCCTTTCTTTAGGAAAAACATTGGTTAGTTTGGGAGTAGTAAAAGGAGCGGTGGAATTAGTAGCAAAAGCCCTTCAATTCACGGCGGCTACTTACGTTATTGGCAAGGTTATTCAGGCAATTAGTGCCGCTTATTTAACTCGCATTGCAGGAAAAAGTTTTGTGGAATATTTCAGCCACGATCAAGATTGGGGGGACGGCGGAATTACAGAGGTTGTACAACGACAATTTAAGTTGAGTCGCAAGGATGAATTTATTAAAGCCTTTGTACAGGATGCTATTACCCGTGTTATTGAACCTATTAAAGATACTTTAGACTATAGTAATGAGGAAGAGGAGAGTAACGACATTTATTTTGACGATAATGATGATTGGAGCAAAGAATCAAACAACATTGATCAATGGTAGTATGATCCTCGAAAGTAAATAGTGAATAAATTTCAATAAAAAATTAAGAGTTAGTTTCTCCTTTTCCCCTCATCTATCCTTCTCCCTAATTCCCGAATTCCTCAACACCACGAAATTATTGGTTCAACGTAGTCGCACTTTATGCGATCGCAGCTACTTTTTGATTATTCTTAAGAATTGCCCTCGCCGCTTGTAATCCAGAAATTGTTGCCCCTTCCATACTGTCGATATAATCCTGTTGAGTATAACTACCTGCAAGGAAGAAATTGGGGATAGGAGTCGCTTGAGAAGGGCGATATAAATCCATTCCGGGGGCTTCACGATAGAGAGATTGAGCCAGTTTTACCACACTATACCAAGTCATATTTAACTCACGGGAAGAAGGGAATAACTCATGAACTTGTTTTAAAACATGATTAGCAATATTTTCGTTACTTTCCTTGATAAAAGGATCACCCGGTGTTAAAACTAATTGTAATAAAGATCCTTGACCTTCTCTATAATAATCCGCAGGACTAGATAAAGCTAGATCCGAAAAACAAGAAAAGTCCGCATCCGCAGTGTAGAGTAAATTATCAATACCTTCCGCTTTGTCTAATTGACGGCGTTTTTCCTCATCATTTAATTCCGTTACCCAACCATCAAACCTTAATTGTACCGTAGCCACAGGTACAGCAGTTAATTTGTAAATGTTATCAAACTCAGACCATTTACGCCAACCATCAGGAATCAATTTTTGAATACCCGGCACATCACAGGCACACACATAAGCATCCGCCGTGATAACTTCCTCTGTTTCTCCTTTGGCAATCAATAACCCCGTAACGGTAGTTTTATCCCCTTCTTGATATTGAATTTCTCTGACACGACGACGGGTATGAATTTTTACTCCTCTGGATTCCAAATAGTTAACAATGGGTTTATGTAAATATTCATGGGGTGAACCTTCTAACATTCTTAACACAGAAGCCTCGGTTTTTGCCGCAAAAAATTGGAAAATTGTTAACATACAACGGGCAGAAATATTCTCTGTATCGATAAATCCTAAAGCATAGGCAATGGGATTCCACATTTTATCTAAACTGCCTTGATTCCCCCCATGTTTGCGAAACCAGTCAGCAAAACTAATACCATCTAAATCTCTAATTTGACGCATTGCCCCGTGAAAATCAATTAAACCTCTAACAATAGGGCTAGTGCCAAGGGCGAGAGAATTGGCAATCTTATCCACAGTTGAGAGTTGAGAAGTAGTAAAAAAGGCTTTTAAACCATTAAATGGAGCTCCAGTGGGAAAACGAAAATCCAATTCCCCGACTCTACCACCTTGATTAATAAAAGTGTGAGTATGTTCTTTTAAACGCAAATTTTCGATCGCACCTACTTTTTTCATTAAAGCAAAGAGATTATAGTAACAACCGAAAAAAACGTGTAAGCCCATTTCAATATGATTACCGTCATTATCAACCCAACTGCCGACTTTTCCTCCAACAAAAGGGCGAGACTCAAATATTTCCACTTCACAACCTGCATCAACTAATTCAATGGCTGTGGCTAATCCTGCTAATCCAGCACCTACTATGGCAACTCGCATTCTCTATCCTAAATATTTGCTTAACTTTTCTTTACATATTTTACTAGATTGTGGGGTCATTCGGAGTTCAGAGTTCAGAGTTCAGGGTTAGGGTGTTAGGAAGAAGTTATAGATTAGTTTCCCCCAATACCCCAACACCTCTTTCCCAACTTTAACAAGTCAACTACGCAAAGTAACAGCAAATTGTTTAGTCAAAGCATCCCGAATTTTATTATGGATAGGATCAACATCAGTATCTTTTAATGTACCATCGGGCGATCGATATACTAAACTAAAAGCAAGACTGCGTTTTCCTTCCTCTACATTTGCACCCTTATACTCATCAAATAATTTTACATCCACAAGAGTTTTACCTCCTGCTTTACGCATAGCATTAATAATGTCTGCGACGGTTAAATCGGTGGAAGCAAAGAAAGCTAAATCACGTTCTACAGAGGGATAAGTAGAAAAGGCTTTGAAAATAGGAGTTTGTAAATATTTTTGGTTTAACAAAGCGATTAATGGCTCTAATTGCAATTCAAACACATAAACAGAGTTAGGTAAATCCCTTTCTTGACATAATTGGGGATGAAGTTGCCCAAAAACACCGATTCTAGTCTTATTTAACCATAAACCTGCGGTACGCCCCGGATGGAGGCGATTATCTTCCGATTCTGCTTGATAGGTAATAGGTGATTTTAAAGCCTTGAATAGACTTTCTAAAATGCCCTTGGCTTCATACCAAGTCATGGGTTGAGGTTTACCGCTTCTTGTCCAGATACCATCGGTATATAAATCACCGCCTATAATGCCTCCTAGTGCGTCTCCTTCGGCTTTATTTCCATCTTCGAGCCAAAAAACTCGTCCAATTTCAAAACCTTTTAAATAGCCATTTCCTTGAGCCTGATTAAATTCAAAGGCATTGATTAAACCATCGATGAGGTTACTACGCAACGCAGAATATTCGCTGAAAAGGGGATTAGCGATTTTAATTTGGGCTTGATTGGCACTAACGAGGGAGTATTGCATTAATTCTGTTAAGCCTAACCCTTGTAAACTAGCACGGACTTTCCGTTGAATTTGCAAATTAGTGGGAATATAACCGACTTCTGATTGAGTGGGCAAAGTATCGGTAAAATGATCATAACCGTATAAACGGGCGACTTCTTCAATTAAGTCAATTTCTCTCTCTAAGTCACGATAACGGTAGGGAGGTACTGTAACAAGCCAGATTAAAGGAGATTCGCTCTTTACTTCCAGTTTACAGCCTAAATCCTCCAAAATTCTCACTATATCTTCTCTGGGTACATCAATGAGGTTTCCTCCTTGTTTGACTTTCCCTAACACTTGATAGATGCGATCGCATCTTAATTCTATGGTATTTTGGAAACTGCTACTACGATTATCAGCGACAATTTGAGTGGAAACATTACCTCCTGCTAATTGGGTAATAAGAGAAACCGCACGATTTAAGGCTTTTTCTAATTCGACTTGATTAACCCCCCTTTCATAACGGGTAGAAGACTCCGTGCGAATCCCCTGACATTTACCACTGCGACGAATAGGCACAGGCTCAAACAAAGCCGCCTCTAGGATAAGATTTTGGGTATTATCATCTACCTCGCTATCTTCACCCCCCATAACCCCCGCTAAAGCAACGGGATGATTATTAGCGGTAATGAGTAAATTTTGGGGTTGTAAATTACGTTTTTGCCCGTCTAAAGTAGTTAAAGTTTCTTTCTCTTCGGCAAAACGCACCCCAATGGTTAACTCTTGAGAGTTGGCAATATGGTAGAGTTTTTCCCTGTCAAAGGCGTGTAACGGTTGCCCCCATTCCAATAAGATATAGTTAGTGACATCTACAACGTTATTAATCGGGCGCACTCCTCCTGCTTCTAAACGCCATTGCAACCACTGAGGAGAAGGGGCGATTTTCACATTTTCAATCATTGTACCAATATAAGCAGTACAAGCAGAAGGCTCATCAATTTTGATTGCTGTCAATCCTCCCTGTTGATTGGGGTTAATGTCTCCGTCAATGGAGGGTAAGGTTAATTCTCCTCCTGTTAAGGCGGCAACTTCTCTGGCAACCCCCACCATACTTAAGGCATCAGCACGATTAGCGGTGGCGGTAATGTCTAAAATAACGTCATCTAAGCCTAAAATGGGTCGAATATCCTGCCCTACTTGCAAATCCCCTTCTAAGATTTTAATTCCTTCGCTTTCCTTTGCCAAGCCTAATTCTGCTAAGGAGCAAATCATGCCTTTACTTTCTACTCCCCTAAGTTTGGCAGGTTTAATTTTTATATCCACGTTGGGTAAATAAGTGCCGAGGGTGGCAACGGGTACAAATATATCTTGTCTCACATTGGGCGCACCACAAACGATTTGGGAAGGGGTTTCTTCTCCTATATCCACTTGACATAAACTAAGTTTATCAGCATTGGGATGGCGATCGCATTTTATCACTTTTCCGACAACAACTCCATCTGCCCAACTTCTCCTATCTTCCATGTCTTCCACTTCAAAACCGGCAATGGTAAGGATTTTGCCTAATTCTTCAGAGGTAATGGAAATATTAACTAATTCTTTTAACCAGTTGAAAGAGATACGCATTCTTTAATATCAAATTACTATATATAAATGAGCTAATCTTCTATTATCAATGAATTTCGATCGTGAGTAAACTCTATTCAAAACTTAGTTTAAAACACATCATTCACAAAATCGATTAAATTAGACATAGGTGAAATAAAAGTTGGTAAATTTTGATTTACATTTTTAGCAATAAAAGATTTATCAAAAAATTTCAACATTCCCCTTTGTTGAGGATTATTAATTTCATTGTAAAAGTTAATCGTAGCAAAGCAAATTTTAGGTAAAATTTTAGCATTATAAACAATATCATATTTATCCTTTACTGAACAATCATCGGATATAGCAATTTCCATTAACAATTTCCATTTATAGGTTTGTGCTGCCCTTTCTCTTAAAGATGTTTTTAAAGATAAAATCAGACAGTTAGCTAATTTATTATCGTCAGAAACGGAATAAATAACTAAATCACAATCGGGTTTTTGAGTTTCTTCTCCTATCTTAATAGTTGCTACATCCTCAAAACCATTAATTTTAGACAATTCGCTAGTTATATAGATATTGTCTTTTATATTTCCTATTATTTTATTATGTAAAAATATATAAATTACAGCAAAAGGAAATGTATTACCTACTACAGTTTTACTTGCTTGTTGCTTATTTGTAATTTCACCTCTTTTAATTCTTTCATCTAAAATCAAATCAACCTCTTTATGAGCATTGGTAATAATATTAAAAAGTTCATTAAAAACTAATTTCCATACCTCTTTCTTATCTTTGGAAGAATCAACAAATTTATCAATCCTAGATAAAGTTGGTTGAATATAGTAAGTCTTTATTATTTTATTTAACTCTTTTTTTTCTTGTTTATTTAAGTTATAGCAGCTCATTTTTTATCAAAAAACTAAGGGTAATTCTAATTGTTTAATTGTACTAGGTTTTATTTCTAAAAAAATTTTATTACTTAATGATTTAATCATTTCTTTTGCTATTTCTTTAACAATAGGTACAGCAACAGAATTTCCAAATTGTTTGTAAGCTCTAGTATCACTGACAATGATTTTAAACTCATCTGGAAAACCCTGTAATCTTGCACATTCTCTGGGGGTTAATCTACGAGGATTTTTTCCAATTTGAGGAATTAGAATTTCCGATCCATCTTTGTAATATCTTGCACTTAGAGTTCTACTTTTACCTTTTAAATCAACTAAACCAAAACCAAAACCATTTCCTTTTTCCTTATGTTTTTGAGCATAATTTTGTAAATATTGCCAAAGGTGATCTGTCAAAGTATATTTATCTTCAACGTCCGATTCTAAAATATCTTCTATATTTATATTTATAGGATTGATTATTGGAAAATTAAATTTTATTGGTTCTTTAAAACCTACTAAAAAAATTCTTTTCCTATGTTGAGGAAGTAGTAAACTCGCATCAATAACTTGATAGTAAAGATGATAACCTAATTCTTCCCTTAATGTACTTTCAATAACTGAAAAAGTTTTTCCTTTATCATGGCTTAAAAGATTTTTTACATTTTCTAATAAAAAGGCTTGGGGAGATTTATCCTTTAAAATTCTAACTATTTCAAAAAATAATGTACCTTGAGTTGAATGTTTAAAACCGTGTTTATTCCCTAGAGAATTATGCTTAGAAACTCCTGCTATACTAAAAGGTTGACAAGGAAAACCAGCTGTTAAAATATCGTGTTTTGGAATATCTTTTGATTCAATTTTCTGTATATCTCCTGCGGGAATATCTCCAAAATTATCTTGATAGGTTTGTTGTGAAAATTTATCCCATTCAGAAGCAAAAACACATTCACAACCTAAAGACTCAAATGCTAATCTAAATCCTCCTATTCCTGCAAATAAATCAATAAATTTCATTTACTTATTTTATGAAAAATTTACACTAATTATATTATTTAACTAATGCTAATGCTATTTGTCTATTTTATCCTATTTTGTATATCTTTAACATGGTAATACTTATATTTTAATCAACTGAAAGAGAGACAAATTTTTAAATATTAACCTCAACTAAAATTTCTATAGATTTCTTAATTTTATTGCATTACTTTGGTAGTATTTTGTGTTGTTGTTTTTATTGTTTTTTTGTAACTTTTTGAATTATCTGTGATATTATAATGATTATTAATCAAAATTAACCCGATAGTCTTATGTATGATTCACCTCCAGTCTTTAGTATTTGCCAATTCAATGATTGCTGGTTGTGGGCGGCTTGGAATAACCCAAATGATGCCAAGGAATTTTTTTATAAAACTGATAAGTCTTTGACTTTAGATTGTTTGTTATATTCTAAGGTTAAATCGAGAGAAGAAGCATTAAAACAAGCAAAAAATATATTGGGTAATCATGCTATTGAAATTAAGACTCAATGGGCGGAAGAAATTATTAGATTAATCAATGAACCTTTATTAGATTTGCTCCCAACAAATAATAGTAATAACAATAATAAAAATAATGATGAAAGTAAAAATATTATTAATAATAAGAAAATCGATCCAGATTTAGAAAAAGATTTAGAAATATTAAACTCTTTAATTGGTTTAAAAGAGGTAAAATCAACCATTCAAGAATTAGTAAATATAGCTAGAATTGCAAAACTTAAATCAGAAATGGGATTAAAAACACCCACAATCACGAGACACTTAGTCTTTACGGGTAATGCCGGTACGGGAAAAACAACTGTAGCAAGAATTATCGGGAATATTTATAAAAAATTAAATATGCTTTCTCAAGGACATTTTGTTGAAGTAGATAGAGGTGATTTAGTCGCAGAATATTTGGGACAAACCGCCCCTAAAACAGCTAAGATTGTTGAATTTGCATTAGGTGGAGTTTTATTTATTGATGAGGCTTATTCTCTTGTACCAGAAAATCAAAAAGATATGTTTGGTCAAGAAGCAATCAGCACTTTGTTAAAAATGATGGAAGATAATAGAGATAATTTGGTGGTAATTGTTGCTGGTTATAAAGATGATATGAAACGATTTATTAATGCTAATCAAGGTTTAAAATCTCGTTTTGCTAAGTTTATTAATTTTGTTGATTATAAGCCTGAAGAATTAAGCAAAATATTTAATTTTATGGCCGAAGAAAATGGCTATCATATAACATCTGATTTTGAAGAAAAAATGTGTAATTTGTTTAGGGAATTAGAAGCAAAAATAGGAGAATTAGGGAATGGTAGATTTGTGAGGAATATTTTTGATCGGTGTCTTACTAATCAATGTAATCGTTTAGCTAATCTTAGTAATCTTGCTAAACAAGATTTAATAACTTTTCAATCTTCGGATATTCCCTCTATGACAGAAATAGAAAATAATATTATGTAGTGCTTTATTAAGTCTGTATCGAAAATAGGAGTGTTAAACGCTCATTTTCAAAAAATCTAGTAAAAAATATATTTTTATGGGAATTATGATGACATTAGGCTAAAAAACTGTTTGTTTCTCTATTTCTTTTTTATGGGATTATAATGAAAATTGTAAAGAAATGTTGAGAAAATTAAAATTATGAGTCAGATTAATTTAGCAGAAATCGATCGCCAATTGGAAAGTGACAATTCAAAAGATAGACTATTAGCTCTTGCATCCCTTAGAGAAGTAGAAGCCAAGGATGCTGTACCATTAATAAAAAAGGTAATTTATGATGAAATGTTACCCGTGCGTTCCATGGCAATTTTTGCATTAGGGGTCAAACAAACTGAGGAATGTTTACCAATCTTAGTAAAATTATTAGAAACTGATCCTGACTATGGCATTCGTGCGGATGCGGCGGGGGCTTTAGGATATTTAAAAGATATTCGTGCTTTTGAGCCTTTGGTTAGGGCTTTTTATGAGGATACTGAATGGTTAGTGCGTTTTAGTGCGGCCGTCTCTTTAGGCAATTTGGGTGATATTCGGGCTAAAAAACTACTTTTAGATGCTTTGCATAGCAATGAAACAGCTTTACAACAAGCGGCTATTTCTGCCTTGGGAGAGGTTAAAGCGGAAGATTGTATCGAAGAAATCTTGGTGTTTGTTCAATCAGATGACTGGTTAATTCGTCAAAGGGTATCTGAATCTTTAGGTAATTTTAAGGGTAATGAAAAAGCAATATCTGCTCTTAATTTCTTAGTCAAAGACTCTCATCCTCAAGTGTGTCAAGCGGCTGAATATTCTTTACAAAAGATTTCTGTTTAATATTATTAATATTGTGACTCCAATTTAATTTATAGCAATTCTTTGTTAAATGAAGTACACTTCCTACCTAAATCTCCCTTAATAAGGGGGACTTGCAAATAAAAAATGTACCTCATAAAGATGGGAAAAGCTAGGGTCTAAAATAAGGATTTTATCGTGGTAATATTTATGTCAAAATGATCAACTGGTGGGCATTGCCCACTCCACAAAATTTATCAATTTATCTCTAACTTAATTTAAGTAATGGTGTTGATGAATTAAGCTATTATTTTTAATTTGGATCGGGAATAGGTACTTTTGCAATCGGCAATGATAATAATATTTTGAGTGCTAGATATTTGGATAAATTTAATAATATTTTATATCACAATTAAGTAACCTCAACTATATAATTAACCTATGTAATTGATTTTATTTTTCTGTGTGAATTCAATGAGATAATGAAATTTTCTCTCAAGGTAATTTTATCTATTTCTTTTTTATTACCTGTAGTTACGATCGCAATGATTGTTGGTAGTTTATCCCTATGGTTTGGTCAAAAAGCTGTCAATGATCTTGCGGATCAATTAATGATGCAAAGTAGCGATCGCATCTTAGATAATGTTAAAACATTTTTGGCACTACCGCAACAAATAACTCAAACCAGTCAAAATTTAGTCACCGCTAATATTTTGGATTTAGAAACGGAAAACATGGATAAATGGTTGCCATTTTTGTGGGAAGAATATAAGACTAATAAAGATAAATTTATCAGCGCTATTCAAATTGTAAATTTAGATGATTATTATGTAGCTAGTGGGCAAAGTTTTCGCAAAAACACTTGGGAAAAAATTGAAGGAGTTGCCCTTAGTTATAATAATAAATATCGAGCTTACTTTTCTATTGAAGACTATGAAAAAAACAGAAATATTATCATTCATTTGAACTCTTTTTCTGCAAAAAAACGTCCCTGGTATCAAGCAGTAATTGACAAAAAAAATAAAACATGGACTAATGTATATAGTAGATTATCTAATAAAGAAAGTTTAGTAATTAATTTTTCTCAACCTCTTTATCTAACAGATAAATCAAAAATTAAAGGAGTCGTTTCTGTTCAACTAGACTTAATTTATATCAATCAATTTCTTAACTCATTAACCATTGGTAAAACGGGAAAAGCCATTATAATAGATAAACAAGGACATTTAATTGCTACCTCAGAAGGCGATCGCACTCGCCAAATAACAAAAGAGAAAAATAATTTATTATCGATAATTAATGATACTAATGAATTTAATAAACAACTGGGTTTATACTTATTAAATAAATATCAATCTTTTGCCAAAGTAAATAATATATTATCGCAAAAATTAACGATTAATAAAGAAAAATATTTTTTACTTACCCGTAGTTTAAAAGATGAATATGGATTAGATTGGCTACTAATAATAACTATCCCTGAACAAGATTTTTTGGAGGAAATAAATAATAATTATTACCGCACTATAGTTTTGACAATAATTGCTGTTATTATCACAATTATATTAAGTCTTTTGATTGCCAATAGTATCGCTAAACCCATAGCAAATTTGAATCAGGCATCTCAGGAAATAGCCCTCGGTAACTGGCAAAAAACCATAAAAAATTATCCCATTAAAGAGTTAGATAATTTAGTACAATCTTTTAATACCATGAGTGGGCAATTACAAGATTATGTGCAAACAATTCAGGAAAATGAGCAAAATCTGCAACAAGCAAAACAATTATTAGAAGATTATAACCGCACCCTTGAACTTCAGGTTAAACAACGCACTCTTGAGTTAGCTAACGCCAAAGAAAAAGCCGAAGTAGCAAGTCTGGCAAAAAGTCGTTTTCTCGCTAATATGAGTCATGAGCTGCGATCGCCCCTCAATATTGTGTTAGGATTTTCTCAGTTAATGCTCAATTCCCGTGACTTATTAGAAAATACAAAAGAAAATCTGGAAATAATTAACAATAGTGGCAAACATCTTCTGATGTTAATTAACAATATTTTAGACTTAGCGAAGATAGAAGCAGGAAAAATTGAATTAAACCCAGAAAATATCGACTTATTCCATTTATTAAGCCAAATTAGCCAAGTATTCACCATTAAAGCCCAAGAAAAAAACCTAACTCTTACCATCAACTATCAACATTTATCTCTCCGTTACATTAACACCGACACCCTCAAACTAAGACAAATTTTAATCAATCTCCTCAGTAACGCCCTCAAATTTACCTCCACTGGCAATATTACCGTTAACCTAGAAGCAAAACCCCTTATTTCCCCCGAATATGATTTATGGTTTGAAATCACAGACACAGGTATCGGTATCAGTGAAGAAGACAAAATAAAGATTTGGAATGCCTTTCAACAGAGTGAAACGGGGAAATATACCCCAGAAGGCACAGGTTTAGGCTTAACTATCACCAAGCAATTTATTGAGTTAATGGGGGGTAATATAACCCTTACCAGTGAAGAAGGCATCGGCTCAACCTTTCGATTTAACATTAAAGTAAAAGAAGTAAATGGCGATACCATCGTCAAATCTGTGCAAAAATCCCGTGTCATTGCCCTTGCCCCAAATCAAAAACAATATCGTATCCTAGTGGTGGATGATAAATGGGTAAACCGTCAACTTTTAATCAAACTATTGCAACCCTTCGGTTTCGAGTTACAGGAAGCGGAAAACGGCAAAGAAGCACTTAAAATATGGCAAAATTGGCAACCCCATTTGATTTGGCTAGATATGAGAATGCCTGTCATGGATGGTTATGAGACGATTAAACACATAAAAAGTACCATACAAGGAAACGCCACCGTTGTCATCGCCTTAACCGCTAGTGTCTTAGGAAATCAGCAACAAATCATCCTTGATGCAGGTTGTGATGACTATGTGCGTAAACCCTTTTTAGATAGCACTATTTTCGAGATGCTAGAAAAACACTTAGGTGTAAAATTTATCTATGAAAAAATTGCTAACATTAACCATGATAAAAAAATCACTACTACAGAAATTTTAACTACCAAATCATTAAAAATTATGCCTCCTCAATGGCATCAAGAATTAAAACAAGCAGTATTAAGATTAGATGAGAAAAAAATGCTTTTGTTGATTGATAAAATTCCCTATAATCATTATCATATTGCAGAAAAATTAAAGCAATTAGTAAATAACTTTGAGACAGAAAAAATCCTTGACTTATTATTATAAAAATCTTCTCATAGGTTGGGTTAGCGATAGCTTAATTGAACAAAATTTCTGGGAAATGTCTATTAAATTAAAGGTATAATATTAATAGTTATTCCATCGCCCAATTTATTCACATTCATTTGATATTTCTTTCCTTGAAATAAAAAAGTATCTCTAAAATCAATATTGGTTTTAACCACTTTAATAAATTCTTCAATCCATTCTAATTGACAAAACACACACTCTTTTAAACTACTAATTAAAGTTATTATATTAGGTTTTTTAATATTAAATAATGTTGCAAAAATAGGATTGACTAGGTAGTATTTAAAGTCAATAATATGGGCATTTTCAGAACTACGAATCGCTTCTAAAACTGCTATTCCACAACAACTATTATTTAAAACACTCGCTAAAATAGAGCGAGATTGATATAACATTTCAATGGTTTTTTCATGTTGTTTAATTTCTTCTTCTAGTCTAATAGTTTGATTTTTAAGGTTAATATGATGGGAAACTCTCAATAAAACTTCTATTTCTTCAAAGGGTTTAGTTATATAATCACAAGCACCTAATTGAAAACCCTTAATTTTATCAATGGTATCATTTAAAGCACTAATAAAAATAATGGGAATATGAGATGTTTTGGTATCAGCTTTAATTATTTTACATATTTCATAACCATTAATACTCGGCATTAATATATCTAATAAAATTAAATCGGGCAGACTTTCTTCCAAAGATAAAAAAGCCATTTTCGCACTTCTAGCACTACGCACATGATAACCTTCTTTTTCTAGTAATTGTTTCAGAAATTTTAAATTTTCAATATAGTCATCAATAATCATGACAATGCCTTGAGGATGATGATTATTTTCATTGTCAATTTCTATGCAATATAATTGCTCTTTTTCTGAATTTTTCTCCGATTTTAAAATATTTTCTATAACATATTTACAGTTAACCTTGGTTATTTTTTGATTGTATAATTCAGATAATTGTGACCAAAATTTAGAAGCAATATTTCTCACTGTGCCTGAACTCATATATAATTTATTCGCTATTTGTTCATAGGGTAAATTCTCGATCGCACCTTGTAAAATTACTTCTTCTGTAGATGTTAAAACTCGATTATACTTAAGATAAAATTGTTGTTTAATTACTTCTTCAATTGCCAAATATTTATTTTTATCCATAGTCATAAATAACGTAAAAGATACTTCTAACCCCCTTAATAAAGAGGAAATTTTATTTAGAATTGTTATACTGCTTTATCAAAACTTTACATTGTTTTATTTACCTCGGTATTGTCAAGTAAGTATGGTTAATTTTTGTTAATTTTTTTTAAAGATTTTGTTAAGAGTAAAAAAACGTGAGATCTAATCATAGCCAACAATACAAACAGTGAAACCAACGATAAAAACCAATGACAAAAATGACATTTTCAGATTAGTAATTAGGTTTAAAATTATGAATAGATTATCAACATATTGATATTAATAAATTCTTTTTTGACCATTATTAGTCCTCGAAAGGGAGTGTTGTGCCATGTCTATCAATCTCGCTTCTAGTCAATCCGCTCTTGTCACCGATTCTTATGGTATAAGTCATATAGTTTGGGCAGATACTGAAAATGGCTATATTTGGCACGCAGTCTATGACAGCAATTCGGAAACTTGGAAAGATGCAGAAGCGATCGCATTTACGGGGAATAAACCTGTCACCAGTATCAATCTAGTGGCGAATGAAAACCTGATTGATGGACAAAATCCGGGGTTAGCAGTGGTATGGCAACAAGGAAACCTGAATGATAGCGATTTTTATTACACCGCCGCCCAATATGATTCTAATGCAGATTTACAATGGTTAGACACCCCTCAAGCACTAACCTCAGATCAAGTAGGGGATTTAGAGCCGACTGTTACAGTTAATGATAGCGGTGAAGTGATAGTGATAGGCTCAAAGGTTAATTTTGATAACGTGGCGAATCTCAGTATTAAAGAAGATACGGATTTTTATACTCAAAAATTTAGCGTTAGCAGTAGTCAATTCTCGACAAATACCACGACTATAACCCCTAATGCTCCCTATTCTCCTCAATTAACAACGGATGGATTAGTAAATCTAGGAGTGTTAACTAATACAACTCCCACAACTCAAGAAGCAGTACAATCGAGTAATGAATCTTCAGGGCAGGGTATCAGCAGTGAAACAGAAGAACAACCCGGACAAGAACCAGTAGGCTCATGGAATGCACAGTTATTCTTTGCTAGTAGTCTTTTAAAAGACTGGGACTTGATGCACAGTGTGCCTAACAGTGGTTTTTTGCGATCGCTCATCACTCCGTTTATGAAAAATTGGGAGATTATCGGTACAATTTCGGGAGGAACAAATTTTGGTTGGGGAAATGACGAACCCTCCATTTTTTTAAAAACAAATGCTACAGTAGAATGGGAAACCCTTAAAGAATTTAGCCTCAAAGAAGATTTTGGATTGCCATGGGATATAAAATTAACCACTTTTAATAGAACTGGTAATTTTGTTGCTGATAGTAGTGGTAATATTTTCGCTCCGAAGAGTAAAGCAACAACAATATCAGAATCCCCTATAATTGTTAGTTTTGATCTTGATTCCACTTATGACTTCGATACTAATTCACCTTATGATTTAATCGATGTTTATGATGTTTTAAGTTTAAGTGCTTCTGTTAAATTTCCCATTGTCAGTCTTATTGAAACGGCAGGATTTTTTAGTTTAGACGCTACGGGTAGTTTGGGTATTGGTTTTAATTTTTTAGGGGAAGCCATTGAGGGGGAAACTTATTCTCCTCAAACTTTGGGAGGTGCATTAACAGTCATTGGTACGAATGCTTTTGCAGACGCTGCTTTATTAGCCCTCACCTATAATGATAAAGAAGCCTTAGCAGGTGCGATCGCCGCCGATATAGCATTTAATGTAGCGGATACCTTTGCCTCCTTTATCAATGGCACTCTTGAAGGTTTAGAGCCTAGTGGTTCAATTAGTTTCCCTGTTTTCAGCACAGGAGTAGTCGGAAAAGCACAAATTCCCCATGTACCAATCCTGAGTGCCGATATAAATGGCGGTGTTAGAACTGCTTTTAACTGGGGTATAGGAGATACAGACAATACTATCTCTCTTACTTTTCCTATTGGTTTTGAGGTTAAAATAGGTCCTTTAGGATTTGGTTTTAATTATAATCCGGGATGGCTTTGGGATATTTCCAACGGCAATAACAATGAAGAAAATAGTAGCGTATCCTCGGAAACGGATTCTTCTGAGTTATCGGCTCAAGTTTCAGGCTCATTAATTACTCTCAATTTTGCATCATCCCTAAGTGCGATTCCGCAACCCGAAGATTTTACAGTTTCCACCACCGATATTAATGGCAATATCACTAATATCCCTGTTTTTAACGTTATTCAAGGAAATTCTGATACTTCCCTCATTTTGCAACTGGAAAATTCTATTCCTATTTCCGAAAACCTTGATTATACATCTTCGGATAATCCTCAACCCACCAGTAATGCGGTTACTCTCAGTTTTACCAATAACGATAATATCACCGATAGCGAGGGCAATCCCATTGCCAACATTAGTTCTATAGCGGTTAGTAATGTTACTCCCGCTACCCTTGCTTATCAATACAATCCCACCAGTGGCAACAGTCAAAATTATATTAATCCCACTCTCCTTCTAGCTTTTAACACTCCTTTAGACACTAGCATTAATCCTGATCTCGATCGCATCTCTGTTACCTCAAACAATACCGCCTTATCCGTAGAGAGTGCTACTGTAACTAACAATGGAGTCTTATTAACCTTTGCTTCATCGGTGACTAATCAGTCTTTACAGAATGTCTCTATTAGTTATAACGATAGCAGTTCTTTAGGAGATAATCCTTTAAAAGATAGTAACGGAGGTGCGATCGTATCTTTTACTATTCAAAATGGGGTATCTACTCAAGTATTTCAATCGTCTATTTTCATCAGTAACAACAATTCCAATCTACAATTATCGGATAATATAGCTAACTACGATATAACTGTCACTAACTCAGATGGTACAACGGTTAATAACGTTACCGTGCAAAGAGTTTCCATCACAGGAGAGGATATAATTTTAAACCTTAATCAAAGTATTACTCCTGATCAAACCGTTAGTATTCGTTACAACAATCAAAATATTAGTAATTCTTTCGTTACGGGTATTACTCCCCCTGCTGTTACTACTCAATCCCTGATGGCAAATATTGAGGCGGATTTAGGGCAAGATAGCGCCCCCTTTATCGTTTCAGGTGGTTCATCTCCTTTACTAGCTTGGATTGCAGAAGTTCCCCCCTTAGATGCGATCGCAGGTTTTGTTAATGGGCAAAATGTCACCCTCAATTTTATCGATGAATTAGGCAATGGTACTGATGTCCCTAATCCTAATCAATTTACCATCAGCGACAGTGATAACAATAGCTATACCGTAGGTAATGTAAGCGTTTCTGGTAATAGTCTCAATTTAACCCTTGATACAGCAGTAAGTGAAGATACACAGTTAAATATTAGTTATAATCTCTCAAATCCCACCGCTAACAATACTAATCTTTTCCTCAATAATTCCTTTACTAATACTACTCTATGGATTAATGAATTTAGTGATTTTGCTCTCACTAACACCACTAATAAAACTAACCCCCCCGTTATTTTGGGGGCAGGTGCAGTGGTTGAAAACAATACCAGTAATCAAATTACTCTCGTTTTTGACCAAAATTTGACTAATAACGGCGTTACTAATAGTGATTTTACCGTAGAAAGTAATGGACAAGTATTTGCGATCGAAGCTAACGTCCAAGTTAACGATAACAGTATTATTTTAACCGTACAACCCCCCGAAGGTGCAAATCTCATCAGTAATGGAGACATAGTTACTGTGAGTTATACGGGGAATTCTTTATCTAGCAGTAACGGTAACGTAGTCAACTTTAACAATCAACCCGTTATCACTTCTCCTTCCACTCCCACCACTGTTATTAAATACGCTTTGCTGGATTATAGTGATACTAACCTAGTGAGCAATATTAGCAGTATTCCTGGTGCAGGAGGCTTTAACTTTAATCCTGTAGGTGCTTATGATTCTACTAATGATATTACCGTATTGGTGTGGTCAAATGCCGACAGTAGCGACATAAATACTAACCTGACACCGGGAGAATTTTACACGGATGACGAAACCACCTTAATTAACGAAAGTTTTAATCAATCTGACATTTACTACTCCATTTATAACTCAACTACTGGAAATTGGACTATTGCTTCACCCATTGCACAACAAGAAGGCTCAGAAGGCAAAATCGTCATCGGTGAATGGATTAATAATCAACTCATGGCGGCATGGATTAACTATAACAATGGTGAGTCAACTATTTATTGGTCAAGTCTCACTTATAATAATGGGGAGGCTACTTGGAGTAGTCCTGAAATCCTATACGCAGACGCAAATCCAGATCCTTTAACAGAGTTAAGCATCGTCACCATAGACGGTAAACCAACGGTTTTATGGACAGAAACTCAAAGCACATCCTACAGTTTATTAACCCTAGAAGAATCCCCTCTCCTTTACTATCGTTTAGCAGAAACCAGTGGCACAACTCTTGTTAATGAAGGCATTTATGGGGCAGGAGGTAATGGTACTTATAGCAGTTCAGTAACATTTGATGAAGTAGGGGCGTTAGAAAATACTACCACGAATCAGGGAGATGCTAACCCTGCGGTATTGTTTAACAATGGTGATAGTGCCACTTCTGTTACTATTCCTTTATCTGGTACTTCTTTCAGTGTCGAATTTTGGTTTAAAGTGCCTTCTTTACCCTCAAATACCCTAGATTTAGTTTCTGCTAGTGGTTTAATGAATGTCACCTTAAATAACAGTGGTTTATCGTTAAATATCAATGGCAGTGCCTTAAATTCTGATGAATTTACCCCTTCAGCGAATGAATGGTTTTATGTCGTTGCTACTTATAACGGGGAAACCAACACAGCGAATTTATATGTCAATGGTGACAATGTTGGTAGTTTAGATAATGTGGATTTAACTATTCCTAGCAGTACCAGTTTAACTCTTGCAGGTTCTAGTAATGACAGCGTTTATTTAGATGAGGTGGCTTTTTATCGTCAAGCCTTAACCTATAATGACACCCCTGACATTTCCGATTTTGGCAATTTAACCGCTTCTCAAATTAGCCAACTTTTCTTTAATACCAGTCAAATCGGCAATAAATATAACTCTCAATATATCACCCCCCTACCTTCTGGACCAAATACTAACTATGTCAGCTATGATGGTGATTCTTGGAGTGTACCTAGTGTTATTAATCCTAGCTATAAACCCATCGCCACTCAACTATCGGATGCGAATAACACTCAATGGGATGTGACTTCTTACACCACCGCTAACAGTAGTGGCTATGTTAATCCGAATGGTAATGCAGATATTTTCTTGTCCTTAAACTTGGGTAATCAGGTGACAGGTAATAAAATAAGTTCCATTGTTGTCACTGCCACTAATAGTAATAATGAAACTGTTAAATGGAGTGTAGGTAATACCAATGGTTATCAATTAGCTGTAGTGGAAGGGGATAAACTCCTCAATCCTGTTAACCCTGACGGTAGTTTTGACTATACCATCCTTAGCCCTTCGGTGGATTTAGATTTATTTCTCGATGCAGGTAGTAATAGCTTCCCTAGTGGTACAAGTTTTACTGTCACCATTAACTATAATACGGGAAATCCTACCACTCAGACTGTTCAAGCAGAAGATGTCACCAGTGAAACCACAACCATTAATTCTAATCAGGTTTTAGGCATTGCCACCGTTACAGAAGCCAATGATTCTTCTCTTGCTTTAATCGATAGTGGTTTTATCATTAACACCAGTAATCCGAGTATGGGATATGTCATTACTAATGGTGATTTCAACAACGATGGTAAATTAGATGTTGTGGTGGGAAATCGAGGCTATACCGACACCTCTGGAAACGTATTAGGACAAGGTACAATCCAAATTCTTTTTAATGGCGGTGCAGTATTATCAAATAGTGAAACTAATCCTCTTACTACCACTGATTTAAGCGGAAACCCCAACGGTATTTTGATTACAGGTTTAAGTGATACAGGTCAAGCCAATGGGGATTATCCTTTTAGTATGGCAACAGGAGATGTTGACGGCGATGGTTATGATGACTTAGTGATTGGTGATGCTAATGCTAACCAAGTATATGTCATTTATGGCTTAGAAATGAAAGCAGGAACAACTATTGATGTCAACAGTTTAGGTAATCAAGGTTATATCATTAACCACTCTCTTAACAATATTGGCTTCGGTTATTCCGTTGCTGTGGGTAACTTTAACGGTAGTACCTATAATTTGTCAGGTAATCTTAATGGTAAGCCTATTGCTAATGATATTGCGATCGGATCTCCGGGAGCAAATAATGGTAATGGGGCAGTCTATGTTGCCTTTGATGGTAGTTCTAACCTTTCCACTATCTACGATTCTCAACAAGATGGAGAGTTAGCAGGTTATAGCCTTACGGTTTCTAGTGCATTCTCCAAAACAACTTTATCTTCCCAAAAAACTTTTACGGGTAATAAAACCAACACTGATGATTTAATCATAGGTGCGATCGCATTTTCTGGGGATGTTACTAATCAATGGAATGGCTTAGATGGACTTCCCCCTAGTGCTAATTCTACTGATAATCCTGCAGGGCAATCTTACCCTTCTACTTCCACCGCCGAGTTAGGTGCAGTATATGTTTATCAAAGCAACGGTACTGAAACCTTAACCGAATATGTTACTTATTTAGGCTCTAATTTACCCTCCAGTAATGGTACAGCCAATAACAGTAATGCTGGTTACGCCTTAAATAGTACAGATTTAGATGGAGATCATATTAATGATTTAGCCATCTCAGCCCCCGGTGGTGCAAATAACAATGGTTTAATTTATGTTCTCAAGGGGGGAACAATCTCACAAAATAATAACCCTCAGAATCTTGATGCTGTAACTAATTTAGCCATAGTGGGAGGACTAGATTTCAGTCAAACAGGGGCAATTATTACTTCCGTCGGTGATGTTAATCATGACCAACATCAAGACTTTTTGATTACAGCTCCTCAAGGTGCAAACGGCACAGGACAAGGTTATGTACTTTTTGGAGGATCTCAGAACCTAAACCTAAATGACATCGGTACTATTTTTGACCTCAATGTTACTGCTAGTGATAGTAAAACCACTTTCTTACTCAATGGAGATCAACCTTACCAATTAGTGGGGGCGGCCGCTAGTGGTATTGGCGATGTCAATGGTGATGGTGTTGATGATTTCATGATTAGTGCGCCCAATGCAGGGCAGTTATACACTATTTATGGTCATCCCTGGTTAGCAGATGATGGTAGTATCAAACTGGCTGATATTTCTGGGGATAACGGTTTTGTCATTGACGGTGATTTATATACCATCGATGTTGATACTGAAATTTATCAAATACCTAATCAAGAAGCTAATAGTTCCCCCGCTTTAATCAACTATAACGGAACATTATATCTAGCTTATAAAGGAGATGATAATAGCCAAATCTATCTTACTACCAGTAGTGATAATGGCAAAACTTGGAGCGGTGCGATCGAGCTTCCCAGTGGGATGACTACTAATGTCTCTCCTTCTATTGCTTTTTATAATGGAGTTTTATATTTAGCTTATCAAGGTGGCAATAATCAGTTAAATATTACTTACAGTACAGATAATGGGCAAAGTTGGAGTAGTCAATATACCGTTGATCAATATTCATCTGCAGGTTTTTCTCTGGTGGAATATGGTGGAGAATTAATAGTCTTTTTTGTAAGTAATGACTCTAATGACTCTAATAAAGACATTTTCTATATTACATCTAGCAATCCTGAGTCTAGTAGTTCTTGGTCAACTAATTATTCCCTTAATAATCCCAATGGGGGAACATCTTTTCCGAATCAAACAAGTAGTAGTTCTGTTGATGCTACTGTATTAAATAATAATCTTTTTGTTACTTATCGAGGTAGCGATAATAATTACTACATCACATCCACCAGTGATACAGATTTAACCAATTTATCTTGGTCTGTAAATGGTATTCCTATCTCCAATGGAAATACTCCCCTCGAATTAACTTCTGGTGAAAATGAACTGTATTTGACTTATACCGACAGTCTCAATCAAATTTATGTTGGTACTTCTAGCGATGGTGATAGTTGGTCTAATTTTGAAAATATTGCCGATCAAACTAGCAGTTATACTCCTTCAGGAACATTTTTAAGTGGACAGCTTTATTTAGGTTATGCTGGTGAAAATCAAGATATTTACGTTACTGCTTTAGAGGGTTCACTACCCCTAATTGGTAATGGCAATAATGTCGTGATATTGGGGGATGTTAACGGTGATGGTTTTGCTGATGTGCTTTCTGGAGGAAGCGAAAAGGGTGGAGTTTTAATTTTTGGCAGTAGTACAACTAATTTATTAGATGCCTCCACAGGTACTGATGACATAGTTATTACGGTATCTAATGGTACTATTAGCGAATTTGTGGCCTTAGGAGATATTAATGGCGATGGTTTACAAGACTTGGGAGTAATTGATAATAATAATAACTTCTATGTCCAGTTAGGATCTCGTACTTTACCTACTCTTGGTAGTACTATTTCTCTGGGTAATCCCCTTCAAACTTCCATTATCAATGGCTTTGCCGTGGGCGACTATAACGGTGATGGTTATGGGGATGTGGTTTTGCGTAGTTCTGATGGTGTTTGGACTTTATATCATGGTAGTTCATCAGGAGGTCTTAATAGTACCACTACCACTTTTTCAGGATTAACAGGTAATGGATTAGGAGACATTAACGGTGATGGTTATAGTGATGTGGGTAATGGTAATCAAAATGCTAATTTCAACAGTATAAATGGTGTTGGCAATGGACAATTTACCGTTTCTTTAGGAGATAATCAAGGCAATTCTTCTATTAATCCTCCTACTGCTGTATTGGAACAAGCCTTAATTAACAGCGAATGGACAGATCAATATAGCTTTAGTGGACAATCCGCAGAATTAGCTCCTACTTTAGTAGAGTTTAACGGTTATCTTTATATGCTATACAACGCAACCGATAGAGTTGATGGTAATAGCAATACTCTATGGATGCAAAGAAGTACAGATGGTGTTAACTGGGAAGGCTTAACAAATTTAGGCAGTAGCTTTGAAACTTATTATCAACCCTCTTTAGCTGTCTTTGACAATACTCTTTATTTAGCCTTTACTGCTACTAATAATGAGATCATTTTAGCTAGTGCAGTGACAGATGATTCCGATTTGGGATTAAATTTTAATAGTGATAGTGGGGTTTTCTATCAAATTGCAGGTAATACAAGTCAACAAGGACCCACTCTTGTTAGTTATAACAATGAGCTATATACTTTTTTCTTGTCTGATGATAACAAAGATATTATCCTTTATGTTACCTCTGATAATCCTCAAGACAGCAGTACTTGGTCTGACAATAATAGTGTCCCCGATAATAGTAATAATGATAATACCAGTGATGATCGTATAGGAGCTGTAGTTTTTGAAGATAATTTATACATAGCCTTTAAGGGAAATGATAATGACAGTATCTACACAACTTATTATGATGGGGATAATTGGTCTACCACTTCAACTATTGATAGTCAAACTACTTATGCTGGTCCTTCTTTAATTGCCACAAATGAAACTCTCTATCTTTTCTATAAAAGTTCTTCTAGTGATGAGAGTATTTACTATACCTACGGTGACAATTGGGATAATATTGAGTATATTCCTAATCAGTCGTCATTCGATCGCACCTCCCCTGCTTTCTTCAATCAAAGTATTTATATTGCCCATGTGGGGTATAACACTGACCAAAAAATCTATGTAACGGCATCTAACCCGATTTTTGAACCGAATCAAACTCAACAATTAGGCTCTCAATTACAAGGTATTGGAGACTTTAACGGTGATGGAATCGAAGATTATGGGGTTTTAGCTTCTGGTTATGCAACTTTTGGGGCGTTTAGGGGCTCTGATTTTAACAATAATCAAGGGGCATTATTTATCTACTATGGCTCAACTTCAGGCACGATTAACGACAATCCCAATGTAGTTTTAAATCCCCAATATAGTTCCACTAATTCCACTATCTATAATTTGTCTAACTTTACCGCTATTGGTGATGTTAACGGTGATGGTTATGATGACGTGGCAATTTCCTCTCCCACTACTTCCTTAACCTCAGCAGATACCGAAGACGGCACTGTTTTTGTAGTATTTGGCGGTGCTAATTGGGGAAGTACCCATTCTGCTACCAATCCCTTTGATTTAAACAGTTTAAGCAACAATCAATCTAACTCAAACACTAATAACTCCAATACCAATGGCTTTTTAATTACGGGTTTACCAGCATCTCAAGCGGGAATTTCCCTCAGTGGTGGAGAAGACGTGAATGGGGATAGCTTTGATGACTTTGTTATTGGCGCACCAGGGGATGATGATAACCTGAGTTACGTTATCTTTGGCAGTGACTTTAATAACACTGTAACTCAAACAGGTACGATCGGATCTGATGTCATGATTGGCACAGCAACAGGGGAAAGTTTCCTCGCTGGAGAGGGAGATGATCAAATTTATACCAATGGCGGTATTGACGTAGTTTATGCAGGGTTAGGAGATGACTTTGTCACCGTTAATGATACCTATTTCCGTCGTTTAGATGGTGGTGCAGGTACAGATGTCTTAAGATTTGAGGGTTATAACGGACAAGATTGGGATTTAACTACCCTTTCCCCTGGTAATCGTTTACGCAACTTCGAGATTTTAGTCACAGAAGGTTATGGTGCAAATACCCTTACCCTAAACTCTTCAACCGTCACCCAACTATCTCCTAATAACACTGTCACGGTGGTGATGGATGCTAATGATACCCTCAATTTAAGTTCTGATTTTAGTCTTAACGGTACAGTGTATCAATATAATCAGAAGTTCGATCGCTATACCTCCAATACTTCCTCCGCTACGGTTTTACTAAATCGTATTATTGGTACAGCAACGGAAACATCTCAACTGGTACTAAACGAAGAAGGTAGCCTTGTGTTATTGTCTAGTGATGGAGAACAACTTTGGACAGCAGAAAACAATGGCGTACAAGTAACGGGTGCAGTTCAAGCTCTTATGCAAACTGATGGTAACTTTGTTCTTTATAGTGAAGCACAACCCACCAATCAACCCGGCTCGGCACAATTTGCACTATGGGCAACAGGAACAAATAACAATGATTCTGGTACTTATTTACAACTAGGTGCTGATGGTGGCTTATATATCAAAAAATCATCAGGAGAAATACTTTCTACCCTTAACTCAGGTAATCCGAATATAAGTAATTCCAGTCGTTTAAATGAGCAACAAGAATTGTCAGTCAGTGATTCTCTTTCAGCTACTACTACTGAAACCACTAATTTAATCAATGTTACTCAAAATGCTCCTTCTGATAACACTCCTGAAAATATTTTCACTTCCGAAATTACTGCTTCTTCCGTCAATTCTCAAACTACTACATCTTACACAGTTGATGAGTCTGATAACCAAATCGCTCAAAGTGTTTCCAGTTCAGTCTTTGGGGTATTAAATGCCAGTGACCCCACCGCTCCCACCCGTTTATCGGTATCGAATCCTACTGTCAATGAAGCCGATGGAGAAGTCCAATTTACCATCCAACGCACGGGGAATTTAGATAAATATGTGGAAATTAGTTATTTAACCCAAGATGGAAGGGCAAAAAGTGGCAGTGACTATAATTCCGTAGTAGGCAAAGCAATATTCACACCGGGGCAAAACACAATTACGGTATCTGTTCCTTTAATACTCGATGATGTCTATACGGGTACAAGAGATTTTGGCTTGTTGGTAACTCTTGAAGAAGAAAGTCTCAATCCTCTGACTAATGAGTTTCATGTTTATGTTGACTCTACCGATGGGCAAATTCGTAATTGGAATCACCTTAAAAATGATCAACCTCTTAGTGTTATGGATGGTGTCTTAGAATTTCGTGTTCTTACTACCGATGGTAAAGGAGAAGTGAAACTCTATTTTGAGGGAGAGAGCAACTTTAATAGTTATTATATCTTCAATAACCAAACCCAAACCTATGAAGTCTTTAAATTTAATGGCGATACGGGAGCAGAATTATTTGATGAAGATAGTGATGGTAATTATGACGGAGTTATCTTACACCTTCAAGATGGTGATAAATACGATTTAGATGGTGCTGAAAATGGCATTGTTTTCAAACGAGGTTTCTTTGCCTTTGGTGATTCCCCAGAAATCATTTTAAATACCCCTATCTATCGTTTCCGCAATACGGATTACGACACAGGAACTTATCTTTACGCAGGGGAGACAGAAAGTCAATCTGTCAGAGAAAACTATCCCAATTTTGTAGAGGAAGGATTAGCTTTTTACGTATCTGAGACAGAAGAAGATGGTTTAATTGCTTTCAATCGTTTCCAAAACTTAGATTATCCCGGTAGCTATCTTTATGCAGGGGAGACAGAAAGTCAATCCATCAGAGAAAATTATCCCAATTTTGTGGAAGAAGGAATAGCCTTTTATGCTTATCCTCAAGGTTCACAAATAGCTGATTCTATTTCTCGTTTCCAAAATACTGGTTTACCCGGCACTTATCTTTATACGGGGCAACCTGAAACAGATAATGTCATTAACAACTATCACAACTTCAACCTTGAAGGTATAGCCTTTGAAGCGATTATGACCTAAAACTAAACTATAATTCTAGGGTGGGTAAATGCCCACCACTTTTATCTTATAGTAACGGTAATAAATACACTAGAACAAAAAGGATAATCCAAACTACATCGACAAAATGCCAATATAATTCAGAGGCTTCTACACCAAAATGCTTACTGGCGGTATAATGACCTTCGGAACGCGATCGCACTAACACCGCCAAAGTGAAAAGTAAACCTGCGGTAACGTGTAAACCGTGAAAACCAGTCAAGACATAAAAACAACTAGCAAAAAGGTTGTCAGTTAAACCGAAACCAGTGTGCATATATTCATAACCTTGACCAATTAAAAAGATTATACCCATGATTGCGGTGAGGGCAAACCAAAACTGTAAACCCTTGACATCATTATTTCTAATAGCGGACTGTCCTTTGTGCATAACAAAACTACTAGACACAAGAATAATGGTATTAATGGCTGGTAAACCCAATTCTAACTCAATACCATCCATAGGCCATTCTGGTAAAGTAGCATAATAGATCATATAGGCACTAAAAAGCCCAAAAAAGATCATACTTTCTGCCACTAAAAACAAGACTAACCCAAACATTCTATGATCAGGGTGGCCATGATGATGCCCTGATTCGGCTTCATAGCCTACGGTAACTTGATTTTCTATTGCTGAACTTTGCATAATACATTAATCAGTTTGTGAGTGTTTATTTTTTTCTGGTTTTGGCAGTTCGGAGTTCGGAGTTCAGGGTTCGGAGTTTTTCTTTGATTGTTTTTGTGATACTAACTAGGATTTTGATGATAATATCGTTTTCAGCCCTTAAAGAAGTCACTTTTTCTGGAGGAATAACTCCCGATTCAACCAAAACAATCAGCCAATATTCTGATTCTCTGGCTTCTTTCAGAGATATTTCCATTTTATGAAGAAAGTCTTTATCACTTTGTGCTGACTGTGCTTCTCTAACATTCGCCCCAATACTTGTACCACTGCGGATTAGTTGAGATGCTAGTATTTTAGCAATACCTCCTGATGAATCAAGAAATTGACAAAGTTTGACAACTCTTACGGCAAAATTAAGTGTTCTTTCTTGAATGGGTTGATTATCCGTCATAAAATCCTTTCCTGATCTTAACCCTGAACTCTTAACTCCTAACTCTGAGCCCTAAACTCCGAACCCCGAACCCCGAACCCCGAACTCATTTAGCACTGACTTCCGCTAACATATCCTTGACGGTTTCGTCTTCTGAATCTGACTCGCTATCAATACCGTAGTCATAGGGACCACTCCATAAAATGGGTTCTTCTTCAAAATTTTCAATGATTGGAGGTGAAGCAGTTTGCCATTCAAGGGTTAAAGCCTTCCAAGGATTACGCTCTGCTTGTGTGCCTTTGGATAAACTCCAAGCCATATTAATCAAAAAAGGAATAGTGGAAACTGCTAAAGTGTAAGCTCCTGCGGTACTAAGTAAGTTCAAAGGTTGAAATTCTACATCATAAAGGGCGATACGGCGATTCATCCCCATTAAGCCTAGTTGGTGCATGGGCATAAAGGTAATGTTTAATCCTAAGAAAGTGAGGATAAAATGTAATTTTCCTAAACCTTCGTGATAGTTTTTACCCGTAATTTTGGGAAACCAGTGATAAAACCCTGCAAACAAGGCTAAAGCTGATCCCCCAAATAAGACATAGTGGAAATGTCCCACCACAAAATAAGTATCATGGACATGAATATCAAAAGGTACAGAAGCCACCATTACCCCTGTTAAACCACCGATTAAGAAAGAAGACACAAAACCCACTGCAAATAACATGGGAGTATTTAATTCGATTTTTCCGCCCCACATAGTAGCACACCAACTGAAGATTTTAATCCCCGTAGGAACAGCAATTAACATGGTTGTTGCCATAAAGAACATTCTTAACCAACCGGGAGTGCCACTGGTAAACATATGGTGAGCCCAGACGATTAAACCGAGGAAACTAATGGCTAAACTAGAATATGCGATCGCACGATAACCGAAAATAGGCTTACGGGAATGCACGGGAATAACCTCAGAAACTACCCCAAAGAAGGGTAAAATCATGATATAAACTGCAGGGTGAGAGTAGAACCAGAAAAGATGCTGATAGACTACAGGATCGCCCCCTCCCGAAGGATTAAAGAAACTTGTACCTGCGATTAAGTCAAAGGAAAGAAGAATTAACGCTCCTGCTAATACGGGAGTGGATAACAGAATTAAAGCAGAAGTTGCCAACATAGACCAACAGAATAAAGGCATACTGTGCAAATCCATGTCTTTAATACGCATTCTGAGGATAGTAGTGGCGAAGTTAATACCCCCTAAAATGGAAGAAGTACCCAATAACAGGATACTCAAAATCCAAAATTCTTCTCCCCATTTACCAGTCATTAAACTTAAAGGAGGGTAAGAAGTCCAACCAGATTGAGGTGCACCCACCAAAAAGCTACTGATTAATAATACTCCTCCCGGAGGCACTAACCAAAAAGCAACGGCATTTAAACGAGGGAAAGCCATATCTTCTGCCCCAATCATCAAAGGAATGAGATAATTGGCAAAAGCCGCTCCTGCGGGTACAATCCAAAGGAAAATCATGATCGTACCGTGAAGGGTAAACATTTGATTGTATAACTCAGGAGAGATAAAATCAGGATCAGGAGTAGCTAACTCCGTGCGCACCACTTCAGCGAATGCACCACCGATAAAATAAAAGAGAAAGGAAGTCACGAGATACTGAATACCGATGACCTTGTGATCTGTGTTAAAGGTAAAGTAATCTATTAATTTCCTCTGTTTATGATTAGATGTTGTTGTATTGCTCATAAATTAGATTGAGATTAAAAATGTTATTGATGAGAGAGGTTTCAGGTATTGGGTGTCAGGTGAATAAATAATTAAGAATAAAAAACTCCGAACTCCGAACCACGAACCCCGAACTCTTAATGTAGTTGTGCCAAAGTCTCAGGAGTAACTCCCAAATGATGAGAGTGCATTTCCAGACGAGATTCCTCTGTCATGGGTTGAGACAATAAAGCCATTTTTTCCTCTTTGTCTTCCAAAGATGCGATCGTATTTTCTTGTACCCATGCTTGATAGTCTTCTTCACTATCCACATGAAGCACTGTTTTCATACCGCCATGATAAGCACCGCATAATTCCGCACAAATAATGGGATATGAACCGATTTTATTAGCTTTAAAAGATAATTCCGAATCTCTACCGGGTAAAACGTCTTGTTTTAATCTTAATTGGGGTACCCAGAAAGCGTGAATCACATCCCCTGCTTTCATGTTTAATTTAACCTGTTTATTCACGGGTACATGAAGTTCTCCCGTAACTACACCACTATCAGGATAAGTAAAAATCCATGCGTATTGAATACCGTTGACATCTACTTCCAAATCCGCTTTACTACTACCGATACCAAGAGATAAATGTCCTTGATGGGGATTAAAAGCGACTAATTTTGCTCCATTGTCTGCCATCTGCATTTCTTCTTGGGGAAAATCTCTGGAAATTTCGGGATCTAAACCACCTAAATTGTTATAAACTTCAAAGCTATAGACTGCTAAAATGAACACGATTACTGTGGGAATAGCAGTCCAAACTATCTCTAAGGGTACATTTCCCTCAATGGGAGGTCCATCGGTGCGATCGCCTTTTTTTCGCCTAAATCTAATGATGGAATAAATTAAAACTCCTTCTACGATTAAGAATAAGCCCGTAGCTATAGTCATCATCAAGTTAAATAAACCATCCACTTGTGCCGCCCCTTCCGAGGCTTCGACGGGCATCAAGCCGTGATTTTGACCATACCACAAACTGATCAAAGTAAGCAAAATACCTGCGATCAAAGTGATAATATTACCTGGTATATTCACAACGATTAAATCCTAAACTGCTGAATAATAAAACTTTTTCTTTTTTAAGGATAAGTCAAATTTTTTTATCTGTAGCAAAGGATTAATCATTCTCTGATATTTCTTTAAGTTTTTTTAATTATTACTCACTTATTCCTAACCCCTTAAAACCTATCATTAATGCAGGGCTGTTTCAAACTCAGTTGATAAAAATGTTGAGGCGTTTGGATATTGGGGTATTAGGGAGATTTTTTCATTGAAGATTTTAAGTAATAATTTAAAATCAAGAAAACTCTTGCCTATAAGGGTTGCCTGTTGCTTCTCTTCACCTAGAATAAGAAGTTACGGACTTCCTGAGTATATACCTAATTCATCTTTCTTTTCAATTCCTCTAATTCCACAGATACTTCCCAATCTCTAAATTTTTTCTCCAAATCATCATTACTGTTATTAAATCCAGAATTATTATAAGACCCATAAGAATTATAATTAGAATCACTGGGATAAGATTGTGTCCACTGTTTGGTTTTTTCTAACTCTTTAACCTTTAAATTAATCTCCCTTTCTTTGTTCTCAAGATTGATCAGTTTATTATTATTTTCAACAATCTGATTTTTTACTTTTTCCATTTCCTGCCAAGCAAAATTTCCTTGAGACAGCAATGTATTTTTTCTTTCCTCTGCTTCTTTAGCTAAATCATTTCTATTTGCTTTTTCCGCTTTTTCGATTCTTTCACACCATATTTTTATATCTTGAACTAATTTCAAAATATCTAATTCAAGTTGTTTTCTTCTTGATTCTAACTTACTAATTAACTTAATTGTATCTTCCTTTTCTTGCTTGATTTCCTGAGCGATAATTGTTAGATTTAATTCAGGATTACTTTGTAAAAATTCGTCTAATTTAGATTCTAAAAAATTTGTAAAGTTTTCAAAAATACTCATATATTTACTCTGTTTTCTTAGGAATAAACAGCCCCAATTATCCTTGTGTTAGGAACTAGCGTAGTTCATAATCGGAATTTTAATCAAGCTCGATCGAGGTTTTTATTTTCAATTATTGTCAATTATTATAGATAATTCTTTGTTAATAAGAGGTAGAGAAACTCATGCAAGTATATTCATTTTTAGCTAAATATTTCAACTAAAATCAACTTCTAAGGCAAAATTAGGCAACACTTCTTCCCCAGATAATAGGCAAGGCATATTGACAACGGTTCTGGGTTTTTGATGATGATAGATTTCTGCCTCTCTATCTTGAGGGTTAATTAGCCAACCTAACTTTAAGCCACTATTCAAATATTCTTCCATTTTCTCTTGTAGAGGCTTTAATCTGTCACCTTCAGATCTTAATTCCATCACAAAATCGGGACAAATAGGAGGAAATTTCTTTTTTTCTTCGGCGGTTAAACTATCCCATTTTGATTGTAATACCCACGACACATCAGGAGAGCAATCGCCTCCATTAGGTAATTTGAAGATAGTGGACGAACTAAAAACCTGTCCTAATTTATATTGACGATTCCAGAAAATTAAATCAGCGATTAAATTAGCTTCCCGATTACCACTTTCACCACCAACGGGGGACATAATAATTAATTCTCCTTGAGGACTTTTTTCCATCGGTATATCAGGATTAGCAAGGCATAATTGATAAAATGCTTCGCTAGTTAACTGGTTAAGGGATTCAACATTAATTACTGTCGCCATAATGATTAAATCATTTTTGTGTATCATTCTAACATTTGTTTTCATCTGCTACACAGCACGCACCTCCTAAGACACCAATACCCCTAGTTATGCTGTAATTTTATTGCTACATTTAATTAAACAACAGGCGGAAAAAAGAAATACTCGCTCTTGGGATTTTTCTATTTATAACTCGATCAAAGAAATTAAAAAAATTAATAAGAGAAGTAAATTAGGGGGTTATTATGCAACAGAGGAAGAGTTAAAGGAAATACTTGCAGATGCCTTTGATACAGCGATTAGAAAAGCATATCTTGAAGCCTTTGAAGTTAAATATAATCCCGAAGAGTTAATGCTCAAAATAGACTATGATAGTATCCAATCTTCAGCTTTAAAATCCATTTATTGACGAATAATCTAAACTGGTTTTGTTACGATCGTGCCTCAAATCTCTCTTATAAAGTCAAAAAGATAGCTACGTTGTGCCTTCGGTATCGCACCTCTTAAAATCAAATGTGGTATCTTTATTGCTTGACTTCACGTTCAAGAATTTCAGCAATAGAGTAAGGACAATTTTGAGGAAAATCTAATCCCGTTTCTTTCATGGCATCTAAATAAGCATTACGATAAATTTTTGTCACCCATTCTTCAGAAAGATATTTTCGTAAACTAGGACTATCTTCTAAATAAAAATCAATATTATTTCTTTCTCTCTTAATGGTAATCTCCCAACTTCTCGATCTTTTGTGAGGCTGATAATCCCATTTAAGTAAATGATGAATAATTAAGCGAATACTACTTAATAAACGATCTCTTTCCCGTTTCGACAAATCTTTGATTTCCTCGACTAAATTTTCAATATCTAAATGCTCAAAATCTCTTTTATCTAGTCTTTCTGCCATTGTTTCCGCCCAGTGAGCATAGTCAGTATTGTAAAGTTGCTCATTCATTATTCCATGATTTTTAACTCATTTTGCTTTCGATTTTACCACAAATCTCACACTCTAAAAAGCGTTCCCGAAGTGATCAACTAAGCAGTACGCACCTCCCCCAACTTCTAAGTCCTCCCTTATTAAGGCTAGGAGGGAACTGATACAATAAAATAAAACAAACTCTTTTCACTACGATATAAGTATAGGTGATGGTACAAAGAAAACGCTGATTGCTACCTTACGCTTGGTTGAAATTAGGTGAATTCGGAAAAAATCAAAAAAACTTTTTCCTTGAAAATTCCTTGACACCTTGCTTTTAACCTTAACTTCTAACCAATGTATCAAGATTCCACTGGCAAAATTTCCCTATGAATGCAACTTTCCAAACTACTGGCATTATTATTCAAAAAAAGCCCTTTGGAGAAAATGATTTATTAATTTCTTTTCTTTCCCCTGAATTGGGACTAAAAAAAGCGATCGCACCCAATGTCAAATTATATAAATCAACCCTGAGAGGGCGGACAGAATTACTGATGGTTAACGATTTTTTTCTGATTCAAGGAACAAACCTCGATCGCATCTTACAAATTGAAGGACAAATGTCATATCGTCAATTAAATAGTAATATCGGGAAATTAACTATCAGTCAATATTTAGCAGAATTAGTTTTACACCTTGCCCACGAACAACCCCAGAAAGAGTTATATACTCTTTTTCTCGAACACTTAAGGCGTATTGATAGTTTAACCAATAACGAACAATTATTTGCTTGTCTAGCACAGGCTGTATTTCATCTATTAGCCATCAGTGGTATTGCTCCAGAAATTTATCATTGTGTTCATAATTATCAACCCATTCAACCTAATTTTAATCAACCTTATTGGCGAGTCGGCTTTACTTTTCAAGGAGGGGGAGTGACTGAATATGTAAAATCTTCCTATTCTTCTCACTACTATCAAATTAATGATCACCTCAATGCCATTGAATTAGCATTATTACAAACTTTACCTAAACCTTCTCTGCCCTCAGATTTAACCTCCATTATTCCCTCTCATTATGATGATTTAGTAATTCAGAAAAGTTGGATGAGAATAGAACGGATTTTGAAAAGTTATTTAGAATTTCATTTAGATTGTAAAATGCGATCGGCTGAAGTTATTACAGATATTTTAATCGCTTTCTAAACTTTTAATTATTCGAGTTTTGATGTGAGATTACTAAGAATTGTTCCTTGTGGATTTAAAGTGATAATAACAAATCTTAAAATAATCAATTAATAATAGTAAATTATCAAAACTTATCTCCCATTAATTATTAGTTGTTAAGACCTCCTTACTGAAAAAAATAAAAATGACACCGCCCTAGCCTAATATCTCACCTTTAATTTTTGAGTGTAAAATTAAACTAATTTTATATATTTTTAGATCATAAAGAAAAGTTAAGGTTTTGTACTCTAAAAAAAATTCAATATTATGCTAAATACTGTTTCCCAATGGTTCAAAAATTCTTTTAGACGCAAAATAGGCTTAGAAGTTTTAGTTTCCCTTTCTATCAGTACCATCATCGTTGTGATTAAAGAATTGGGGGGATTTGAATATTTTGACTTGGGAGTATATGACTGGCTGTTAAAATTCCATACCCGTGAAAATCAAGATAATCGAATATTAACAGTTCTCATTACAGAAGATGATATTCAAACCGAAAGAAGATGGCCTATCAGTGATGGAACTTTAGCAAAAGCTATTAATATTCTTTTAGAGAGTGAGCCTTATGCCATTGGGGTTGATTTATATCGTGATTTTCCCATTGAACCCGGTACAGATGATTTTACCAATATTTTAGCTAATAGCGATCGAGTCTCTGTAGTCTGTAAATTAGAGTCAGAAGCCCAACCAGCAGTTCCGCCTCCCCCCAGTTTACCTATAGATTTAGTAGGATTTGCCGATATTGTTATTGATGGAGATGGTGTTGTCAGACGTAATTTATTTTATGTTGAACCTCAAGAAAGTAGATGTCCGACTCCTTATTCTTTAGCTCTACAGTTGGCACTTTCTTATTTAATACCCCAAGGAATTGAACCCCAAGTGAGTGAAGATGGCTTACTAACAATAGGTAAAGCAACTTTTAAACCTATTAATAAGAGAATGGGTGCTTATCGTCATATCGATGCTAATGGTTATCAAATCATGCTTGACTACCGTAGAGGCAATAATCCCAATCCCACCGTTACTTTAAATGATGTCTTACAGGGAAAAGTTGATCCTAAACTTATCAAAGATAAAGTAGTTTTAATTGGAGTATCTGCACCTAGTTTACGAGACTCTTTTTATACTCCTTTCAGTCGCCAAGGAGAAGATGTGGTTTTAATGCCGGGGGTTGTGGTTCACAGTTATATGGTGAGTCAATTTCTTTCCTCTGCTATTGACGGACACCCTTTAATTTGGAGTTGGCCAGAGGGTGGGGAAATTGTTTGGATTTATTTTTGGGGTGTAGTAGGTAGCACTTCTATTTTATTATTATCCCGTCCTTTATTAATGGTATTGCTACAGGGTTCATCTTTAGTCATTATCGTCGGTAGTGCCATCATCTTTTCCTTTCAAGGGGGATGGATTCCTGTTGTTCCCGCCATAGTTAGCTTTACGGGAGGTGCGATCGCACTCGTGGGTTATAACGCTTATAAAGCCAAAAACGAACAACTTTCCATTCAACAACAAGTATCAGATCAAGAAAAATCGATCGCAGTTTTACAAATGTTGTTACAATCCCAATCTCAGACCCATAAAATATCCAAAGTCACAACCTATGAAGAAGGTTCAGTAATTGTTGGTCGTTATCAAATTATTAAACGCTTAGGAAAAGGCGGATTTGGCAATAGTTATCTTTCCATTGATCAAATGTTACCCGGGAAACCCTACTGTGTAGTTAAACGCTTAAATGCCTATTCCGATGACACAAAAATTTTAACCCTGATGGAAAAATTACTGGAAACCGAAGCAAAAATATTAGAAAAAGTGGGCAAACATCCTCAAATCCCCGACTTACTAGCCTATATCCAAGACAACAATAACTTTTTCCTCGTTCAAGAATATATTGACGGTAAAACCCTCATTCAAGAATTAAAAGAGAAAACTAAATATAGTGAAAATGAAGTACTGCAAATTATTGAAGAAATAATGGAAATTTTGAGTTTCATTGAGCAATATAACTTAGTCCATCGAGATATAAAACTAGATAATATCCTTCGTCGTCAATCAGACAACTCCCTTGTATTAATCGATTTTGGTGGCATAAAACAAATTTTTAACTTAAAAAACGAAACAGCTATCAATGCCGTTAGTAATGAAGGCTATGCCTCACCAGAACAATTAGCAGGACAACCCGTCATGGCAAGTGACATTTACTCTGTGGGTATGGTAGCCATCCATTGTTTAACAGGAACATTCCCGGGTAAACTACCCAGAGACCCTCAAACAGGGGAAATTCTGTGGGATAGTAGCAAATATGTCAGCCCCGTAACTGCTAAAATCATCAAAAAAATGACCAGCTATCATTTTAAAGATCGTTACCAAAACGCACAGGAAGTAAACAAAGATCTTAAACACTATAAATCGCAAATAGAAGAATTAAAAAATCAAATTGACATCGACATTCAAATTGATGAAGAAAAAAAAGCAGAGGAAGTGTCAGAAATTGTCCATTCCGAAAACTTTTTACAGTTACAAGAAAAAGCAGAAAGGCTACGCCGTAAAAGATTATCTTAACTTCTGTTCGGTTTAAGAATATCCGATAAGGTTAGGTGTCAGGTTTCAGGTTGCAGATGTCAGGGAAATGAGTTCGGAGTTAAGAGTTAAAAGTTATTAATTATCATCAACTATTTACTTTTGCTCCTTGCCCTTTACTTATCCTGAAAAACTTAAGAAATTTTTAATAATTAACTATTGACGAATCCATAAAATTAGCTTATATTGTGACTGATTAGTCATATTATTGGTAGTAAAAAAATAAAACTTCACCTACTATTAATCAAACTCTGTCAATCAAACTAAACTTACACCTTCCATCCAGATAAAAACGAACCTGCCATGAGTATTAGATTTACCGAAGCGACTGTTGACACTACCTTTGATACCCCTACGGGTATTATGTTTCTTGATTTAAACAATGATTTTTTACAAGACTTAGTTGCTGTTTCCTCTGGTTTTGGAGGGGATGACTTAGTATGGCATCGAAGCAATAGTAATGGCACAATCAACACTTCTAGTACTTTAATTCATGGAGAATTAGGCGGAGGGCGCAATGGTTTCTATGGTGCGGATATGGATAGGGATGGTGATATAGATATAGTTACAGCAGAAAATGGTAGTGATAATGTTGTTATCTGGTATAATACTAACGGGCAAGGTACTTCTTGGAGTAATAGAAAATTAGCTGACAGTTTCAATGGTGCAACAGATTTATACATAGCTGATTTTGGCACAGACGGCTGGGTAGATATTGTTGGTGCATCAGAAGATGATGATGATGTATCTATCTGGCGACAAACTTCGGGAGGTAGTTTTGCAGGAGAATTAAAAATAGATGGCGGCTTAAGCGAAGCAAGGGCAATTGATGGCGGTGATTTAAACGGTGATGGCAGACGAGATGTGGTTGCGGGGGGTGAAGAAGGTTTATTTTGGTATCGCAACAATGGCAGTGGTACAAGTTGGACGCAATATAATATTGTGGGTAGTAGCTATCAACCTCAAGACTTGAAAGTTGCGGATATAGATAGAGATAATGATTTGGATATTATTATCGCCGCCGATAATGGAGTTTATTATTGGAGGAATTTAGGTTCAGGTTCTTTTAGTGGACCCCTTCAAATTGCTACTTTTAAGGTAGCACAACTTGCCGTTGCTGACATCGATCGAGATGGAGATAATGATTTAATTTTTGGTAATAACAGCAGTAATGCAAGTCTTTACTGGTATTCTAACAATGGCAGTGGTGGCTTTGAACGTTATAATATTGATAGTATTGGCTTGAATAACATCACGGCGGTAGGGGTAGGAGATGCAAATAATGACGGGTTTATGGATATTGCCATCGGCACTGATGGAGAAGATGATATATATTGGTATCGTAATGAGTTAAGAAAAATTAGTATCACGACTGGCTCATCATCATTCAACACTAATCCTATTGTAGAGGGGGGCGATTATTACTCCTATGGTTCATTTACCATCTCTTTAGATGAACCAGCAATCACAACTATTACTCTTTCTTCTACTTATACCATAAGTGGCACAGCAACTAATAATGTCGATTATGTAATTGGAGGTTATACAACTATTCCTGCAGGATTTTCTTCTGCTACTATTGACATTTACGCTATTAATGATCTAGTTTATGATCCTAATGAGACTATTACTTTAACTCTTACGGGTAATGGTATTAATAACGGTTATGTCATCGATGCTAGTTTCTCTAGTGCTACTTTAACTATAAATGATCCCACTCCCGTTGTCAGTATAAGCTCATCTGGGGTGGTAAACCCTTCTGAATCGGGTGTCATTGGGCAGTTTACCATTTCTTTAAATACCACTGCTACCAGTAATTTTAGTATTCCCTATAGTTTATCAGGCGCGAGTAATGACATTATCCTTGATAACGATACTAACCCCAATAATGGTAGTTTAGGCTCAACTATTCCTATTGGTATAGGAGAAAGAAGTAAGACGATTTATGTTTTTGCTAAAGACGACTTCACCTATGAAGCCAATGAGAGTTTTACCTTTACCTTATTACCCACAACTCCCGTAGTTAACAATATTGCTTTAGGTTCGGGTTATAGAGTAGATTTAAGTAAAAATAGTCGTACTTTAAATATTATCGATGATGAGCCGACTGTAACTGTTAGTGGCATTAAAAATCTGCAAGAGGGTAGCGAGAATGGGGAGTTTATCGGTTATGTGGACATTATCCTCGATCGCGTCGTCACTAAGCAACCCGGATTGTCAGTATATTATAACATCACAGGAGGAACAGCCACTCAATTCACCGACTATTTTAACTCTCAGGGAAGGTTAACCAGTGGTAGTAATGCTCAAAATGTGGTTTTTATTCCCAATGGTGCAGATTCTGCTAGATTATATTTAACTGCTTTACCAGATGCGATCGCAGAAGCTACTGAAACCATTACTATATCTTTAATTAACGATCAAAATCCTAACACTACTCCCGATTATGCGGCAGGAAATAATTATGCTTTAGGAAATGCCGTCACTGCCACCGTTAATATCACCGATAGTGGACATTATAGCCCGAATATTGCCATTATTGACAAGTTTGGAAATGCCGTTACTAACACAAATCCCTTAGAAGCCAATAGCGAAGGAGAGGTTAACTTTAGTCTTAAATTAACTAGCCAACCAACCCAAAACGTCACCGTCAGAGTTGATACTTTCACCCTTACCTTTACTTCTACTAACTGGGATACACCGCAAAACGTTACGTTAAATGGTATCACTTCCTCTCGAAATTTAGCAGTCACTAGCACCAGTAACGATAGTAATTATAATAACCGCACTAGCAATATAACCATTAATCCTGATGACGGTATTCCTAATTTAGATGTAACGGAAGGAGAAAACTTTTTACCGATAATTATCCCCAGTGTGAGTATCTTATTAGAAAGCGATACCAACGAGGGAAGCGAATTAGCAGGGGTGTTTAAATTATTGTTGAGTAATCCTGCGCCTAGGGGTGGTTTAGTCATTAACTATCGAGTAACAGGCACAGCTACCCCTAATGTAGATTATAGTACGCTTTCAGGTATAGTAGAAATTCCAGAAGGAGAAACCAGTGTTTTCTTAAATGTCCCCGTTATTGATGATAAGGTAAAAGAAAATGCAGAAACAGTAATTGTGACTCTACAAGCAGGAGATGGTTATACCGTTAATAATGCTACCTCTAACGCCACTTTAACCATTAGTGATGATGACGATTCTAGTATTGAATTTGCTACTCCTCAAATCACCGCATCTATTACCAGTAGCAATGATTTATTAACCTTCAGTGTGGTTAGTTTTAATGATAATAGTGGCACTTTTACTGTGGTGTTAAATCAACAACCTGCCCAAAATGTCACGGTTACTTTAAGGGATGCTTTAAATAATAATGCCAGTGGAGAGAATTTAACCTTTACTCCTGATAATTGGCAATCTGCACAAAATCTTACCCTTACTAATCTAACTGCTAACAACAGTGATGATTTTAATTATCAAATTACCGCCGTCACCGATAGTCAAGATAGTAACTATCAAAACAAAACCCTTAACTTTCCCATTGTGACTAATACGTTAAATACCACCATCACCAGTGTTTTAACAACGGAAGGGGAAGAAGACATTTTGTTAGTGAAACTGACTAGCCAACCTAGTAGTAATGTCACCCTTAGTTTTAGTGAAATTGATGCTACGGAAAATAGTTTTTCTACTAATACCCTTACTTTTACTCCCGATAATTGGAATAGTTATCAAAGTATCGATGTTAGTGGGTTAAGAGACGATCGCGCCGATGGAGATATAACCTATAATGTTAAGGTGACGACAACTAGCAGTGATAGTAACTATAACGGAGTTTATCAACTATTACCCAATACTAATACAGATATTGATAGTGATGTGGTTAATAATGAGCCTGAACCAGATGATAACCTAGAAACTGATCCTTTAGTTACCATTAATATTCAAGGTAGCAGTGAAATCGGAGAAAGTGACACTACTGGGGGTAAATTCAGAATTAGTGTTGGAGAAGGTAGTTCAAGTGATCCTGTTAATGTTCGTTATTCCATCTTAACCAATCCCAGTGATAATAATGCCACAGAGGGAGTTGATTATCAATCTTTTAATTTATTTGAGCAACAATTAGGCACAGAAAACCCTTTCAATGGTGTTGATATTGGTAGCTATAGCGCCCCCAGTGTGATAGATTTAGATCAAGATGGAGATTTAGACCTTTTTATCGGTAATTATGAAGGTGCGATCGCCTATTATGAAAATACTGGTACAAAGAATCAACCTATCTTTACTAGAAATACCAGTAATAATCCTTTCAGTGCCATTGACTTAAATGGTGCAACTTCCCCCGGTTATTCAACTCCTGCTTTCGGTGATGTTGACGGCGATGGTGATCAAGATTTAATCTTAGGTAGTAGTGATGGTAAGATTCCTTTCTATCGTAATAATAACCTTACTTTTACAGAAATAACAGGCTCAAATAATCCTTTTAATAGCATTGACATCGGAGATTATAGCGCCCCTATTCTCATAGATATTGATTCCGATAGTGACTTAGATTTATTTGTCGGTAGCGGTAATGGTTTAATCAAGTTTTATCCCAACACAGGCAGTGAAACCAATCCTGTTTTTGTGGAAGACACCGCAGGAAATCCTTTTCAAAATGTGGACTTGGGCGATCGCTCTGGTATAATATTCGCAGATTTAGATGAGGATGGAGATTTAGACGCTGTTTTAACGGGAGACACTAACGGCGCTACTAAGTCTGGGGGAGTGATGGAATACTGGTTAAATATTGGCACTCCTTCTCAACCTAATTTTATTCAAGATGATAGTCTATTCGATCGCAGTGATTTTACTATACCAGATAATGTGCGTCCCGTTTTTGGTGATATTAATGGAGATTTAGATGAGGATTTATTATTTGGTAATATTGATGGGATTATTGACTATTATGAGAATTTATCTAGTGGCGAAATAACCATTATTCCGGGGCAATTTGCCGATATTGATTTAACCCCTTTTGCTGATAATATTGCCGAAGGAGATGAAAATGTTACCGTTGTTTTAAATACCAATCAAGGCTATTATATTAATCCCGAAAATACCACCGTTACTTTTACTATTAAAGATGATGATGTAGCTGGAGTTTCTATTACTGATAATCAAGGAAATTCTATTTCAGGTAAAACTTATACCACTAGCGAAAGTAACAATTCACCTCAAACCTTTAAAGTAAAACTTACTAGCCAACCTACTGATAATGTCATTGTTTATTTAGGCACGAATAATAAAAATGAGGGTATTTTATCCGCAGAATTTCAAGAAAATCAAGAAGTTATTTCCCTTTACTTTACCCCTGATAATTGGAATATTGAGCAAAGTTTTACCGTTAATCCTCAAGATGATTTAAGAGACGATGAAACAGTCGCTTATCAAATAATTTCTACCGTTAAAAGTGGTGATGATTTTTACAACAATGTAGAAGTTAGCGACATTTCTCTTAATAATCAAGATAATGATAACGCAGGTATTAATATTGTCCAAATAAGTGGTAATTCTACAGAGGGAAGCAGTAATTCTTATCAAATTTCTTTAAAGACTCAACCTCTTTCTCCTGTCAATGTCACCATGACACCCAGTAACGAGGAAATCAAATTTTCTAATCAAGGTTTCTCTCAACCTCTCACCCTCTCCTTTAATCAAGATAACTGGAATATTCCTCAAACTGTCACCGTCTTTGCCGTTGATGATAGCAAAATTGAATATAACCACTCCACGAATATTGATTTTAGTATCGAATCTGAAGATAATCGCTATAGTAATCTAACTCCTCCTCAACCCATAAAAGTTAATATCACCGATAACGATTTACCCTTAGCTACCCTTGCGGTGACGCAAAATGCCACGGAAGAAGCCATGCCGGGTTACTTTACTATCTCGGTGAGTGAAGCGGTTAACTCTGCTTTCGGTGAGACTGGTTTAAATGTTGCCTATCGAGTTTTAGGCAGTAGTAGCGCGGTTAATGGTTTTGACTATCAAACGGTATTGGAAACAGGAAGCGTGAGAATCGCACCGGGGAAAACTAGCACAACTTTAACTATTTCTTCCATTGATAACTTTATTGATGATGGTGATAAGCAAGTTGTTATTGAATTGTTAGCAGGGGATGGTTATAGCTTGGGAGAGACTACCACTAACACCCTCGTGATTATAAATAATGATAAGGCAGGAGTACAAATTATTCAAAGTGGTATTGTGCCTGTTGTCAAAGAAGGGGAAAGCTATACTTTCTATGTCTCTTTATTAAGTGAACCCACCCAAACCACTACAATTAATTTCTCTGATAATCCGAATGAGTTAAATAACGTTAACCCCCTTACCTTCAATTCTGAAAATTGGTATATACCACAGACTGTAACCATAAGTGCGATCGACGAGAATATTGCAGAGACAGGAGAAAATCATACAACTCAATTAGCATTTATTTTTGATGGTGCGCCAGAGTATGAAAATTTAGATGAACCTGTTAGCCTTGAAGTTAATATTATCGATAGAACCTTTGATAGTGTCAATACGGCTTTAGGTTTACAGTATAGTTTAAATAGTATAGAAAGGGCGTTTACTGAATCTAGTTTACCCTTAATTGGTAGTGGTTCAACCTTGCCTCTTTTCTTTGACGAAATCACTGAAAAAATTGTCAATGAAATTTACATAACCAATAATTTAACCGCATGGAAATTAGAGCAAATTTTCAGAAATTTGTTACCAGAAACTCTAGGGGATAACCTTTCTAATTTGCAAATAAATTATACTCCTAATAATAACGATACTCCTTTTACTGTTTCCTTTACTGTTACTTATAATGACCAAATTATTCCCCTTAGTAAAGATTTAGCTATTCCCTCCCTTGATTTAACTGTTAATGGCGAAGCCCAAACGGATATTATTTATGATTTTACTTTAGGTTTTGGCATTAATAAAACTGGTGGTTATTATCTGGATACATCTAAAACTGTTTTAAATCCAGATATTAAATTTGATAATGTTACTTTAACAGGGCTTGATAGTATTAACGGTTTAAGTGTTGATTTTGCTGATGAAGGTATTGATTTAGATTTAGATTATGACATTAAATTAGTAGGTAATAATTTAGATAAATCTGGTTTAAATATACTTAAAAATCAACCATCACAAGAATTATTTACAAATTTTGACTATACTTTTACAGAGAAGAGTTTTGCAACATTATCTCTTTCTGCGACTCCTGATGAAAGAATTACTAATTTGTTTCCCGCTATAACTTTTGATTTAGCAGTGGAAGAATTACCTCTTTATAACTATGCCGATGAAGCAAAAATTGAACTTAATGATTTCATTGTTACTCTGCAAAATGTGGCTTTAGATGTACAATCTTTAATCAGAGGTTATGTTAAAAAATATGTTGATTTAATTGATGAGATTTTACAGCCTATTTATCCTATTATTGATGCCCTTAACGCTGATACAAAATTCCTTTCTGCTTTAGAATTAGACTTCCTTTTTGATAGTAATAATGATGGAAAAGTGTCAGTATTAGAAATGATGTTAACCCTGCTTAATGTCGATGATAATAGTGGTGATAATGATGCTTTACAAAATTTAGGCTTTGATGGTTTTGATGATGGTGACTCCCTCGACTTTTACGAATTTATCGATGCCATTAATGAGTTAATTGAAGTCGTCAGATTAGTTGATGATTATATTGCCGATGATAGTAATGTTTTAATTGATATAGGCTCAGTTAGTACAGCAGTTCAAAATGGAGAGGTTGATTTTAGTCGTGATGATTTAACTATACCAGATGGTAACATTCTCGATCGCATCGCTAATAATCCTCTCGCTACAGATGACTTAGAAAAACTAATTGATAGTATTTTGGCTTTAGATGGTTTAGAGATACCTTTATTAACTGACTTTTTCTCCGTTGCTGGTTTATTACTGGGAGAGGAAAACGTTGACTTTTTAATTTATGATGTGCCCGATTTGGATTTTGATATTAGTATCGATTTGTCTGACATTGGCTTAGATGCAATTTTACCTGAGTATGGTTTGGATGCCGTTTTAGAAGTTGCATTAGGGCTTAATTCTAACCTCTATTTGGCTTATGACGCTTATGGGTTGAATGAGTGGCAGAAAACAGGTTTTGATGATAGTAAACTAAACTTATTATTGGATGGGCTTTATATTCGAGATGTAGATGCAAATGGTAAAGATGTTAATGAATTAGGCGCTTCTTTTGGTGTTGATATTGGCATGGAATTTAATGCTATTGTGGCAAAGGCAAGGATGACGGGAGGTGTGCAAAGTGATAATGATGTGAAACTCGATTTTGTTGATGGTGGCGAATATCAAGGGTTAGGGGATGGTATCATTCGCTATTCTGAATTATCACCTTTATTCACTGGTGATCTTAGTGTACTAGAAATTAGCGGTGCGATCGAGGCTTTTTTAAATACTAAGGTGCAAGTAGGTATCGATGTGGGTTTATTCGAGATAATGGAAACCATCCTTGATGTGGATATTTTCACCTACAAAATTTGGGATATTGAAGATGTCTTAAAACAATTGGGTATCAGTGGTTTTGCTAGTCAAAGTTACTTACAAGGAGGTACAGTATTTTTTGATGTTAACTTTAACGGTCTATTAGATCAAGGGGAAATTTCGACTATTAGCAATGATGACGGTAGTTTTAATTTACCAGTGGATTTAGTACCTTTTGACCGCAATCGCAATGGTATTATAGATGATCAAGATGGGCGTTTAGTCGTTATAGATGGAATTGACACTGCCACAGGATTACCTATCAGCACTCCACTTTTTGCCACCGTTGACTATTCCATGATTACTCCCCTCACCAGTCTGGTGCAAAAAATTCATCAATCAGGCATTGACATAGAGTTAGCGGAAACAAAAATTAAAGAGATATTTACGTTACCTGAAAGTCTTGATTTATCAACCTTTGATCCCATGTCTGCAATAAATAATGGAGATATTAACGGGAAAAAAGTCTATACCAGTCATGTGGTTACTCAAGGGGTAATTGCGGTTTTAACTCAGTTTATCTCTGGTATCACCAATCAAACTCCTGCTCAAGTTACCGATAAAGTCATAGGTGCGATCGCCCTTAGTGTATATAATGAGGATATGGGTAATTTCTATAGCCTCTCTTTTCTCAATAATCTAATTACCAACTTGGTTAGCGAGACAGGAGGTGAATTTAGCGACAATGAGTTAACAAAAATTACCGATATTTTAAGCCGTATCTTAACCATTGGCACTCAATTAATTACCATCACGGCAGATAATTCTAGTATAGAGAATGTCGTCACTAACCTTAATTCCCTCAAAATAGCTTTACAATTTGACTTAGGTAATATCTTAGGGCAGTTAGGGGCAGGTTTAATTACTCCTTCTGCGGTAGATGAATTATTGCACAATTGGCAAGGAAGATTACAAGAATCTGCTAATGTGCCAAATTTATTCGCCTTAGTTTTGGCTTTACAAACAGAGGAGATTCCCCAAGATATAGCGAATCAAAAGGTTTTAACTATTTTTGACCTTCCCCAAAATTTTGATCTCACTAAAACACCCTTATCACCCACTGATGATCCTATTTTAAGTCAACAGGTACTAATTTTGGAAAATCAACTCACCTTACTATATCAATTAGGAGGGCAGGTTTTACAAAGTGCAGGTATCAACGACTCTCACGAAGCACAATGGTTAATAAGTCGTGCCACGGCTGAATATATTTACCATAATCCCAACATCGATTTAACCGACTCGGAAACCATCAACCAAATTATTGATTCTGCAATTCTCTTTTCTAATCTTACTGTCAAAGATTCTATCATAGAAAGTAAACGCGATCGCATTGCTTCTGTTAATACCACCTTAGATATAATTAATCAGGGAAATAATAACTATGAAGAAGTAGCGAATCAGCAACAACAAATTCTCGATAATGTCTTAGAATTTAACTCTTCCTATCACTATCCTTTACCCTTAGTCGTCAATCAAAATGAAGAAGAAACCCTTTACACTCCTCAACCGATTGATACTAAGTTTCAAATTTCTGCCCTTAATGTATCCGATGATTATGAGTTGGGTATCAAAACCCCTGACGGTAAATCGATTATTCTCTTGGAAAACTTACCCGGTAGCGATGATTCTAGTTTAACTAATACTTTAGATGAGATTACCGTAGATACCTTAATGGGTAGTGAAACCAAGTTTTTTGGCTCGTTAATTAATGCACCAGAGGGTTTAGCTACTTTTACCAATAGTGGTTTAGAATTTTATCTTACTATTAATGGTGAAACTTATAGTTCTCAAAATCCAGAACAACTGGAAATTACCTCTAAAGGTAGTCAGGGTTTAGCCTTAACTTTTAAAGACGAAAATGACATTGTTGCTGAATTTGCTATTAACACCCCTGTTTTTATCACCCCCGGTTTAGACAAGGGCGAGAATACCACCATTAATCTTACCATTGCCCGAAGTGCGGCAAATGAAAACACCATCGGTATTTACCAAGTGGATGATTTAACAGGAGGAATTATAAGAGGCGATCGCACTATTATGCCCAATGATCCCGAATATGATAGAATAGCCATTCAAAAGGCGCAATCTGCGGGATTAATATTTGAAACCCCCGAAAACATGAACATAGATAACTACACCATCGCCTTATCTAATGCTAGTATTTTTGGTTTCTTTCTTCTTGTTAATGGTGATACAGAAGAATATTTGAATCAAACGGATGAATCAATTTACAGCTTTTTCTCCTATGGCAGTGCCAATAAAGACAATAGACAACATTTTACTTCCCTTGGGGATAATATCTTTGGCTTTGAAGATACTTTTGGAGGAGGAGATAATGACTTCAATGACATTTTAATACAAATCGATTCTGTAAATATTTAGCAACAGTTAATTTCTTCTCTTATCGCACCTCTTTATTTCCAAATACCTCAGTATAATAAAGGCTATTTTAATGAACAAAAATATACACGAAATATTGGCGAGTACAAGCAATAAATGCGATCGCACTTAAATGATTTAATAATACTTGATTTTGTATAATTTCTCCCCATAAACATTGTCTATATAAGTTACAAATTACGAAATAAACCCTTTGTTGACTATAATCATAATATTAAAAAACAAATCAATAATGAAAGTCCTATTTGATTGTACCTCAGTGCGCGATCGCATCTCTGGTATTGGTTATTATACTTATAGCTTGATGAAGGCTTTACACAAAGGTAATTTTCCTGATTTGGCATTAAATTTTTGTCGCCAACCTAGTATGAAACAATGGTTAAAGCATCAACAACAATTACCAGATGTCTTAAAACAATTTTCCTCAATTCAATTTTTGCCTTTTCCAGTAACAGTAAGTGATTTTTTGGGTAAATCCGCAGGTTATTTTACGAATAATATTGATCATTTTGACATAATTCACGGTACAGATCATTATGTTTACCCTTTTCAAGAAGGCAAAAAAGTCATGAATATTCATGATTTAACTTTTCTTAAATATCCTCAATTTTGCACAAATATTGTTAAACAATATACTCGTAGAATAAAAAAATGTTTGCAGTGGACTGATTTAATAATTACTTTTGCCGAAAGTACAAAAAAAGATATTATTGACTATTTAGGAGTGAAAGAAGAAAAAATATTCATTACTTCAGAAGCAAGTAGATATAATTTTGAATATTTAAAAACTATAAATGTTGATTTAATTAAAAGTAAAATTAATTATGATTTTTTTCAGAAATATCTATTATTTGTAAGTACGATCGAACCTAGAAAAAATATTATTAATCTGATAAAAGCCTTTAATATTTGCAAAGAAAAATATCATCTCCATCACCACTTAATTCTTATTGGTAATAAGGGTTGGCAGTATGAGCCTATTTTTGCCGAAATAGAAAATTCTCCTTTTTCTGATCAAATTCATCATTTAGGCTATTTAACCGATGCCCAGTTAGCCGTCTTTTATGCCCATGCTGATATGTTTATCTATCCCTCTTTTTATGAAGGTTTTGGTTTGCCTATTCTTGAAGCAATGACTTTAGGTACACCTGTAATTACTTCTTCGGTATCATCCATGCCTGAAGTGGGAGGAGATGCGGCAATTTATGTTAATCCCCATGATGTGGACGCTTTGGCAAATAGGATTTATCAACTAGGACTTAATCCCATGTTACGTCAAAGTTTAATCGAAAAAGGAAAAAACCGAGCAAAACTTTATTCTTGGGAAAGGGTAGCACAAGAAACCCTTAAGGCTTACTCCTATCTGGCTTAAAAGAAAACCCAGAAAATTTGCTTATAAATACTAATAAAAAAAATAGAGATTAAAAAAATGTAAAGGATAAGAAAAGGTTTACAATGTATAGATTAGATTATAAAGAACTTAAATATAAAATTCACAACTGAAATTTAATAACCTTACTTTATATTAGATGAGTATTGATAAACCCATTTCAAAAACATCCTTTGCTTTAACAACCCCTCTTTATTACGTTAACGGTTTACCCCACATTGGTAGCGCTTACACCACTATGATTGCAGATGCGATCGCACGTTGGTATCGTCTTTCTGGTCATGAAGTTATGTTCGTCACAGGTACAGATGAACACGGTCAAAAAATCCAACGCACCGCCGAAGAAAAAGGAGTAAATCCTCAAGAACACTGCGATCATATTTCTCAACAATTTCAAGATTTATGGCATAAATTAGATATAAAATTCGATCGCTTTAGTCGTACCACCGCTAGTAATCATCAAGCTATCGTCAATGAATTTTTTGCCAGAGTGCAAAAGAGTGATGATATATATTTAGCTCAACAACAGGGATGGTATTGTGTTGCCTGTGAAGAATTTAAAGAAAAAAGAGAACTCACAGAAGACGGTTTTTGTCCTATTCACACCAACCAAAAAGTAGAATGGAGAGATGAAGAAAACTACTTTTTTCGCCTTTCCCGTTACCAACAACAACTAGAAGAACTATACACCAAAAATCCAGACTTCATTCAGCCTGAAACTAGAAGAAACGAAGTTATTAACTTTGTTAAACAAGGATTACAAGATTTTTCTATTTCCCGTGTTAATGTTTCTTGGGGTTTTCCCATACCAGATGACCCTAAACATACAATTTACGTGTGGTTTGATGCCCTTTTAGGCTATATTAGCGCTCTTTTAGACGAAAATAACCCCCCAACCCTTGAAAATGCCCTTAAAAAGTGGTATCCCTTCAACTTACATCTCATTGGCAAAGATATATTAAGATTCCATGCCGTTTATTGGCCTGCAATGTTGATGTCAGCACAATTGCCCTTACCAAAACAGGTATTTGGACATGGTTTCTTAACTAAAGATGGTAAAAAGATGGGTAAAAGTTTGGGCAACACTTTAGATCCATTCTCTTTAGTAGAAAAATATGGATCTGATGCTGTACGTTACTATTTTCTCAAAGAAATCGAATTAGGGGAAGATGGTGACTTCAATGAAATTCGTTTTGTGAATACCTTGAATGCAGATTTAGCAAACGACCTCGGAAATTTATTAAACCGCAGTTTAGGAATGTTGAAAAAATACTGCAAAGGAGTCTTACCAGCCATCACAGGAACTGATATTAGCGAAGAAAATGAAGTAAAACAAATAGGTAAGTCTTTAGAAAATAAAGTAATAGAAGCCTATCAAAATTATCGTTTTTCCAGCTTATGCCAAGAAGTTTTAAACCTCATTCGTAGTTGCAACAAATTTATTGATGAGAGTCAACCTTGGACTTTATATAAACAAGGAGAGCAACAGGAAGTTGAAAAAATCCTTTATGTGGTGTTAGAGTCTGTCAGATTTGCTAGTTTTTCTCTTGCTCCAATCATACCGAACATTAGTAATAAGATTTACACTCAACTAGGATTTAATTTTGATTTTAATCAAAAAGATTTAGGATTAAAAAGTAATATTAGTAATGAACATGGGCGCTGGGGTGTTCTTCCTATTAACCAAGAATTGCCAAAAGCTGAACCCGTATTCGCTAGACTCGAAGTACCAGAACATAAATAATTAGTTAAAATTAATTTCTTCTTTTAATATTCTTCTCTTAATATATAGATATATAACTCATAGATATATAGCTAATATATAAGAATTTTTGCTTTATAAAAATCATAAAATCTTTTTTAGAAACCAACTATAAAAAATAACTTTAATAAGAAACAAGGATAAAAAAAATGTGGGATAATTTTGATAGTGATCCTGTCTTTCCCCCTGAACAAGTTTTGGAGAACAGGGGAAGGGTGGCGATCTTCATTGATGGTTCAAATTTATTTTATGCCGCCCTCCAGCTAGGAGTTGAAATCGATTATACAAAACTTCTTTATCGTTTGACTGCTGGTGCAAAATTGTTACGGGCTTTCTTTTACACAGGAGTCGATCGCACTAATGAAAAGCAACAGGGATTTTTACTTTGGATGCGTCGTAATGGCTACCGAGTCATTGCCAAAGATTTAGTACAGTTACCTGACGGTTCAAAAAAAGCGAATTTGGATGTGGAAATTGCCGTTGATTTAATGGCTTTAGTGGACTATTATGATACTGCTGTCTTGGTTAGTGGAGATGGAGATTTAGCCTATGCGGTGGATGCGGTGAGTTATCGGGGCGCTCGTATCGAAGTGGTAAGTTTGCGATCGATGACCAGTGATAGTTTAATTAATGTAGCAGACCGTTATATTGATTTAGACCAAATTCGGGAGGATATACAAAAAACCCGTAAATCCAATTTAACCTATGACGCTTTTTCTCCTTATCATCTCATTGAAAATCGAGATCCTGAAGAGTGATTGTCCTAATTTGGATTTGAGTTGTCTGGTTAAAACAGGTACTAGGGAGCAGTGAATAGTGAATAGTGAATAGTGAATAGTTGGTAATAAACAAATTCTGACTTCTACTCATTACTCATTACTCAAATATAAACCCTATGGATCAATTTTTCATGTTCAAAAACTGAGTTAATTCGGGACGGAAAAGCAATTTAACTTGTCCTGTGGGTCCATTTCTGTGTTTAGCGATAATAACCTCGGCAACTCCTTGATCCACACTATCAGGATGATAATACTCATCACGATAAAGCATCATTACCAAGTCCGCATCTTGTTCGATCGAGTTATGAACAATAATATTATTGGCAATAAAATTGTGATAATTCTCCACCGTTAAATCATATACTTCAGTTTCTCCCAATGGTTCTATTGATGTGATTTCATCCCAATAAATATCACTATTAGCTAAAGATTTAATCACATCACATTGCACAATTTCCCCTAATTTTATTGTTGAGATTTCTGAGCTAGGTAAATAACGAGGTAAAGCAATAAAGTCTTTAAGCGATAATTCATCTAATCTTTTCCAATCTTCAATAGTGAAAAATTTATGATTAGCTGTTGCTTTAATAGTTCGCCCTAAGCGAGTTTTTAAACAAAAAACAGGTTTTATCCCCGTACAAAAAGCATTTATTACCTTTGCTTTTTCTATTTTCATAGTTGCCTCATTCAAGGCGAAAACAGTAATATCTTTTTTGCCTACTAATTCACGAATAGGAACAACAGTATTTGTATCCGCTAACTCAATTAAACTATCTCCAGATAAACAGCCTGATTCTCTTAAATCCGATAACATGGGGCGTTTGTTGGTGCGTTGTTCTACTGCACGACTTAATTGAGAAAGAGCAATAATTGGGGCGTTAACTTCCCTTGCTAAACCCTTAAGAGAGCGAGTGATGCGAGATAATTCTTGTACTCGATTATCACTACCACCCTGCATTAACTGTAAATAGTCCAGTAAAATCAAGCCTAATTTACCCTTTTTCTCCGCTTGTAAACGGCGAACCTCCGATCGCATCTGCATTACTGTTAAATTACCTGTATCATCAATATAAATGGGTAACTCAGATAAAACACTCATGGCCGCCATTAAAGGTTCCATTTCTTGCTCTGTAATGCGACCAGACTTTAAGCGACTACTTTCTAATTTTGCCTCGGCAGATAACAAACGCATAACTAATTGATCCCGTGACATTTCCAAGCTAAAAATAGCGACCGCTAAATCATGTTTTTGGGCAATATTAGAAGCAATATTGAGAGCAAAACTGGTTTTACCCATAGAAGGACGACCTGCGATAATGATTAAATCAGACCTTTGTAGTCCCCCAGTCATGGCATCTAAATCATAAAAATCCGTACTGATACCGGGCAGGGCAACTTTATCTTGAAAGTTTTGGATTTCCGTAAACGTCTCAATCAAAGTATCTGAAATTGGTATTAACCCTTGGCTTACTCTTGCTTGGGTTAAACTAAATATTTTTTGTTCTGCTTCATCTAAAACATTATCTAAATCTTTGGTGGTATCGTAGGCTAATTCCTGAATTTGTTGAGCCGTAGTGATGAGCAATCTTCTGACGTATTTTTCCGTAACTAAAGGTACATAACGCTCAATATTTGCTGAGGAAACCGTGCGATCTAATAAACTAACTATTTTGGGAGTGCCACCAATTTTATCGAGTAAGCCATGATCATTTAACCAAGTATTAATGGTCATTAAATCAATGGGTTGCCCCTGAAAATAGAGATTTCTGGCGGCTTCATAAATTTGACGATGGGCATTAACATAAAAAGCCTCTGGCGGTAATATATCAATAATTTTCCCCATAGCATTAGGATCAAACAGAAGACTTCCGAGGATGATTTCTTCTGCTTCTATATTTTGAGGTGGTAAAGAGTTAAGGGCTAAATCTGGGGTAAATTCCGTCATTCTAACAGGTCTTTTTATAAGTTTATTTTGACATAAAAATAGCCCCCGATCACTCAGAGGCTTAAATTTTACCTATGTTCAACGCAAAAATCTTTGATTTAGGAAGATTTCAGATTGTAGGTTTTAATTAATTACTAACTATCTTTGTTCTTTGCTCTAAAAAAACGAAACCCATTAACCTAAAATGGCTTTAGCTTGGGCAACCACATTATCAACAGTGAAGCCAAATTTTTCCATGACAACACCACCTGGAGCAGATGCACCAAAGGTATTAATACCGATGCAAACTCCTTCATCACCAACAAAGCGTTCCCAACCGTAAGTAACACCAGCTTCAACAGAGATACGTTTTTTCACGGATTTAGGTAATACAGATTGTTTGTAAGCCTCATCTTGCTGATCAAATAATTCAACGCAAGGCATGGAAACAACACGAACTTTTAAGCCTTCTGCTTTTAATTTTTCTGCGGCTTCAACACAAAGACCAACTTCGCTACCAGTACCGATTAAGATTAAATCTAATTCTTCGGGGGGGAATCCACAGGAAAGTACATAACCACCTTTAGCTACTGCATCGATGGAAGATCCAGCTAAGTTGGGTAAGCCTTGACGGGTTAAAGCCATTAAGGAAGGAGTTTTATCAGCTTCGATCGCAACTTTGTAAGCTCCAGAGGTTTCATTACCATCGGCGGGGCGGAACACTAATAAGTCGGGAATCATGCGCAAAGACATAACGTGTTCTACGGGTTGGTGAGTAGGTCCATCTTCCCCTAATGCGATGGAATCGTGAGTCATAACCCAGATTACTTTGGCTTCGGATAAAGCAGATAAACGGATGGAGTTTCTCATGTAGTCAGAGAAAACTAAGAAAGTAGCACCGTAAGGAATTAAACCGCTATTGTGAAGGGCGATACCATTACAGATTGCACCCATTGCGTGTTCTCTAACACCAAAGTGAATATTACGATTTTCGTAAGCACCTTTTTGGAAATCGCCAGAACAGTGGATTTCGGTTAAGTTAGAGTGGGTTAAGTCCGCAGAACCACCGACTAATTGAGGTAAAACAGGAGCGATCGCATTTAAGCAGATTTCAGAGTGCTTACGACTTGCTAAGGCTTTGTCTTCAGGGGTGTAGGAAGGTAAACAGTCCGCCCAATTTTCAGGTAATTTACCAGAGATTTGATTTTCAAATTCAGTGGCTTCAGCAGGATACTTGGTTTTGTAAGTGGCAAAGGTTTCTTCCCACTCAGCTTGTAAACTAGCACCTCTTTCGATGGATTTATGGAAATGATTATAAACTTCTTCAGGAACAACAAAAGGATCGTAATTCCAACCCAATTCTTTACGGGTTAAAGCTACTTCATCCGCACCCAAAGCCGCACCGTGAACTCCCGCAGTATCAGCTTTATTAGGAGAACCATAACCAATAGTAGTGGTAACTTTAATCAAAGAAGGTTTATCAGTAACAGCTTTAGCCGCCTCAATAGCAGATGCGATCGCTTCTAAGTCAGTATTGCCATTTTCTACGTGTTGAACGTGCCAACCATAAGCCTCAAAACGCTTACAAACATCTTCAGTGAAAGCGATGTCGGTAGAGCCATCAATAGAAATGTGGTTATCATCATAGAGAGCGATTAACTTACCTAAGCCCCAATGTCCTGCTAAAGAAGCCGCTTCTCCAGAAATACCTTCCATATTGCAACCATCACCGAGAATAACATAAGTGTAATGGTCAACGATAGTAGCGTCAGGCTTATTGAATTTAGCCGCTAAATGAGCTTCTGCTAAAGCTAAACCAACTCCATTAGCAATACCTTGTCCTAAAGGACCTGTAGTAACTTCAATTCCTGCCGTAACGAAATTCTCAGGGTGTCCGGGAGTTTTAGATTTCCATTGACGGAATTGCTTAATATCTTCAATAGTTACACTATCATAACCGTATAAATGTAATAAAGAATATTGAAGCATAGAACCATGACCAGCAGAAAGGATGAAACGGTCACGATTGAACCATTGAGGATTTTTGGGATTAAATTGCATGAACTGATCCCATAAAACAAACGCCATAGGCGCTGCGCCCATAGGTAGTCCGGGGTGTCCAGATTTTGCTTTTTCTACACCGTCAATGGAGAGAAAACGGATTGCATTAATGCAAAGTTCTTGAATAGATTGGGTTGCAACCACCATAATCAGTTTATTTAATTAATTTGTTTAATTGTTTAATCGTTTACAGTTATCTTCTCATTCTTTCGCATTGATCGCAATAATTTAATTAGAGTTCTTCTATTTTACTCCGAACTCCGTTCACGACCAAAGGGAGTGTACGAGCGTAGCGAACTCCCCGAACTCCGAACTCTGATAAATTAAGTTTCTGAGGGACTTTGTTGATTGAGTAGAGGAGAAAAATAGGCAACCAACGCACCTAAAGCAAAACCAATAATATTGCGAAATAAAGGCAACCACTCAGAGGTACGAGAAACCACAGGTCCCATGCCAAAAGCGAAAAATAAAATTCCCCATAAAGGAGAAATAATTAAAACCCACTGCCATGCAAAAACTTGACCTTCTTTACGAGGTAATGCGGCTAAACCGAAGATAACACCACCTACCACTGAAGTTACTAAAGTTAAAATCCATTGTTCTTTTGGTAATCCAGGTACTACTAAACATCCTCCATCTGCCAAACAATTTTTAACCGTATCAATAGTATGGACGATCGCATTATTTTCCCCATGCTCCCTCACATAATACATATTGCCGAAGCGAGTTTGTAACTCAATCCAAAAAGTACGGGGTAATAAATCATAAACATCATCCCCAACACTAAAAGCTAGTAAATTTCCCCCTTTTCCATCTGCTACAAGAAGGATACTGCGATCATCCAAACCCCAAAAATTAATTACGGCTCTTCCGGGAGAACGTTCATATTGGGTTAAAACTCTTAATTTCCAGCCTGTTTCCTGTTCAAAACTTTCTATATCCTCAATCAGAGATTCTTGTTGCAAATCCGGTAAATAATTGGCTAAATCAACGACAGGAGTAACTTCTTCGGGCAGTAATTCAGGGTTATTAACAGCGTAGGCAGGATGAGTGGGAAATATAAACCAAGTTCCCAAACTGATTAAACCGACAAACAAAGCAAGGATTACTTTAGTAACAATACGATGGTGCATAGTTTCTTAACAAATAAAGTAGTTTTATAAAAGTTTTCTTAATTTTCGTTACAAATTTTAACCTTTATTTTAACTTAACTGTTTCAACTATGAAGGTATTTTTAATAAAGATAATCTCTGTTAGAAATTAAGCGTTGTTTAATTGTGATATTAAATCTAACTTAATTTACTCTCACAATTGAGGTATAAAAATATTATCACCATTGCAATAGTACCTAGTCCCGAAGACTAATTTATTCAATCTGGGGCAATTCTTCACCGTTAGCAATAGGATCTTCAATATGTTGAGAAATAGCATCTTTCATATTTACGGTAATTTCCTCATCGGATTATAATAATGATTAATAAAAGTTAATTATAGTAAAATCTATGAAAATAGAATATACATTTTGGCAAGAAAATGACGGTAAATATTTAGGTTATCTAAATGAGTATCCAGATTATTGGACACAAGGAGAAACATTAGAGGATTTAGAAGAACATCTTAAGGATCTGTATAAAGAGTTTTCTGTTCACTTTATTCCTAGTATTAAAAAAGTGGCATTATTAGAAATTTAATGAAACGGAAAGACTTAATTAAAATTATAGAAAAACATGGGTGTATTTTGATTCGTCATGGAGGAAAGCACAATATTTATCAAAATCCCGATGCTGGAATTTCTCAGCCAATTCCAAGACAGAAAGAAATTAATGAAAGATTAGCTAAGAAAATAATTAAAGATTTAACTAACAATTAAAACTCGATCGCACTTCTAAACACCCTATAAACTAGATAGAATTATTGAAAACAAGTTGGGTCATCTTTATTTAACATACAATAGTCTCTCCTACATAGGGTCTAAAAGGATCATTAGCGGTATAGTATGAAACTGACCAAATTATGACAAAAATTATGGAGAAAAACAGCACTTTTGCAGTATGGCGACTAAGGATGTCTCGTCTAATAGTAGAATTTTTTCTTGAAGCCAGAATAAACAAAAATAACCGAATTAAAAAATGCAATAAAACCCATACAACAATACACCAAAAGAAAAGTAACCCGAGCGCTTCAGCAATCCCGTTAGCGTCAGTGCAGGGATTAATTGTAGAAATATATTCAACATAACCTAATATGTAAGTTGATATTAACACCAATAATGAATAGTATAAAAACACCCTCCAAGACTCAATGGCGTAAAATATCACGGGCGATATTACGAAAAATATCATAGGCGGAAAAAGGAATACTAAAAGAAAGTATAACATTCTGCTCTAACTCCATAAAATAAATTTAGAGAACTCTAATTACAATTCCTTCTCATCGTATCCTTTCCTTTGTTAAGTTCGATCTGACCCTCCCAAGCTACAGAAAAGGTGCGATCGCAGTTTTCAACCTTACAAAAATTGATTCCATTCCTAGCCCATAATAAAACCGATCACCAAAAATAAAAAGTAGATTGGTTTAGACAACTTACAACCCAACAAATCCAAATCACTGTAATTTAGGCAATATTGGGTTTTACGCCTCAACCCAACCGTCACGGTGTTAGATTCAGCGGCAAATATTTTGTCATGTTGGCAAACCATCGTAGCAAGGTAACTTCTCCAAATCGTGATCCCAGCTTGCTCTGCTTGAAATAAAAAGATGCGCGTTTGCTTTTATCGTCACTGCACTATCTAAACTGCCAGCAGGAACTACCAACAAGGCATTTTTGAAATGTTGTGTCGGAACCGCCGAGCCACAGACCGAACAAAACGATCTAGAGTGGCGTGTTGAAGGCAGGCTGTAAATGATAACTTTATCTTGCCCAGTAGACCACTTTAGCTTTGCCGACGAGCTAAATAAATTAGCGGCATGTGCAGAACCAGTATCTTTTTGGCAATATTTACAGTGACACAAATAGAAACTTTCAAAATCGCCGTCAATCTCGTATTTAATCTCACCACAAAGGCACGATCCAGAATGCTTTTCGTTCATAATCAATTCTCAAACTATTCGAATGCCTGAATGTGATCATCAATTCTTGATTGTTAATAATCCAAAAAGTAGGGTGGGCAATGCCCACCTCATGTAATTAGATCTAGTTAATAGATGCAGTAGTGCTTACCGCAGGTTTAAAACTAGGTACAACTACCTCACTATCCTGTTTAGTTAACTTGTTATAAAGTCTTTCGGTGTTGGGGAAATTAGCCGCAGGTAAAGTCGGATAACGACGATAAGGCACAGTATCTTCACCGAACACTTGGGCATATTCCATGCTACCGACTAAGGCAGAAATAAAGGCACGAATACCTTGAGAAGCCAAGATTTGGTTATAGTGTTGGATTTCTTTTTGGTTCAAAGGCGCACGTCCTAAGAAATGCTTAGTTCCTAACTCAATTACTTTAGTATTAGGATAAGGTGCATAGAACTCTTTTAAGTATAGTTCAGAAGAACCTAAAGCCTCGATAAACTCTTTCACAGTGATTTCACCGTTACCTAATTTACTTTCTAAGTTGGTGAAATTAGCATTGATAACGTAAGGCTCAATGTCACGCTCAAACACTTGACGGTAAGCCGCACGAATTGCATTTTTCAACGCTACTTTATCACTGGTATTGGTGAGTTTGAAAACTTTGGTTTGTTGACGTTGAACGGTAACACCTTGATTGACACGAGCTTTCACATCGGGTTCGGTGCGTAAACTGCTAACTTGTCCTAATTCAACAAATCTGGGAGTTACTTCTTTATCAACTCGTTTACCAATATCCTCACGGAGTGTTCCTACTCTTGCCATGCGTAATTGCATACCAGCAGGGGTTAAATAACGCTCGTAGGGTACGGTATCCTCGCCGAAGGCTTCGTTATACTCTGCACTGTCGATTAACGCATCTACAAAGGCGTAGAAACCTTTTTTAGAGCATAAATCGAAGTATTTGTTCATCTCACTACGTCCGTAGGTAGGTCGGCCTAAGAGACGACGGTGGATATATTCGATCGCCTTACAGACATAGAAAGGAGTCCAATAGGTTTTTAAGAAGGTATCGGATTTAGCGAGAATGCGGACAAACTCTCTGAGGCTAATGTCACCATTTTCGAGTTTAATTTCCGCTACGGTTAAACGTTGTCCTTCGTAAACGTCACGACCAAAAATTTGACGGTAGGTAGCACGGATTACCGCTTGGGTGGAACTTTCACCGAATTTAACACCGTTACCGTTACTGCTTCCGGGCAATTCGTTATTTAAACGAACTACTTTCGCACCCAATGAGCCGGGGTTAGTGGCACGGGCTTTAGGATTGCTGTTTTGGTTGTTGATACCAGGTCCACGATGGATTAAGATACGTTTGGTATCTTTGCCAAAAGGTGCAGGCGCACTACTAGGATTACGGGTTTCTTTGGGGAAAATCGCACCAAATTGAATCTCTAAGGGGTCATTTCCTGAACCGTAAACGTGCTGATCGGGTAAGGGGCGATCGTACTTAGCAAAGGTGGTGATAAACTGAGGTACTTTGCGGAAAGGTGCAGAATAGTTAAATAAATCCTGTTGCATTCCCCAGTTACGGCATTCTTGAGCCTCTACTCCTAAACCTCTGATGTAGGGTACAGTTTCCTCACCAAAGTAGTCGGAATATTCTTGAGAATCAATTAACGCATCTACTAAAGCAGATAAACCACCACTGGAAACGATGGAGAAGTATTTTTGTACTTCCTCACGGGAAGAAGGACCACGACCTAAAATGTGACGGAAAGCCAATTCTAAGGCACGGGAGTTGATGAAAGGTTCAAAGAATTGCTTACGGTATAAAGGAGATTTTGCCAAACGGCGGATAAATTCCTTCATGGAAATGTCCCCATTTTTCACCTGAGATTCGAGATAAGAAATGGATTGAGAGTAAGCACGGGTAATGTCACGCTCAAATACCTGACGATAAGCGGCTTTGACTACATCATTTTTCTCAGTAGCGGATAAACCTGGTTTCATCACGAATTTGGGACGACGCTCGGCGGCGTTGAAGTAACTTTGAGGTAACTCTAAACCTTGTAAGTCACTGGAGTTGCGTTGACGAAGTTTATTAGAAGGGGTTGGAGTTTGTAACTCACTTACCAAAATGTCAAAGTATTGGGTAAGAATATCTTTGGCTTCAGCATCATTTTTGAAGTAGCTAATGGAAGCCACTTTCATTTCCAATAAAGCCACAACAGTAGCATCAACGGAACAGGCATTTTCTAAAATTTCTTTTAAGCCTCTGGTGTTTACTACCAAAATATTTGGATCACCAGCAACTACTGCATAAGTAACATAACGTAAGAACCAAGACATATCCCGTAAGGATTTGGTCATGTTAGCAGGACCATAACGAGAAATGTTGATGGGGCGAAAACCTACGGGAATTTTACCAATACCGGGGTTAGTAAAAACAGATAATAAACCACCGAGTAAACCGCCACCGCTTTCGCTTCCTTGCCCACCACTGACAAAAGTTTGAGTGGATTGTTGAGCCGCTTTGATGTCACTAGGTAAGTCAGCAACACTGCCACCACCAACGCCCACTAAGGTTCTTTCCGTTTGTTCTACGGGGGGTTTTTCCAAGAAAGACATGGGTGAACCACCGGTAAAAATACGGTTAGCGGCACGGGATACGATTAAGTCAGAATTTTGGGTTAAGACTTCAGCGATGGCTAGTCTTCTTAATCCTGAGTTGAAATAGGTGTCTAATTCCCCTAGTTCATTGCGATCGAGAAAACGATCTTGCTGTTCTGCCTGAATGATCGTGGATACAGCTACTGTTTGATACAATTGCGGTTTGGCTAAAGAACTACCGCCACTTGCTTTTATACTCATTGATTGTTTTATTTTAAAATTTAGTTTCTTTATCCATTCATTAGGTTATAGATTAAATCTTTTTGGGGTCTGATTGTTATTTTGTTAACATTTGTTACAACTTCTATGCTTATTTTTCAGATTGATGGAGATTTAATCTTTTGTTTTATTGTCAAATTGGGACTCAGTAAGTCTTGAATAATACTTAAAAGCTAACTTCATTTAACCAACGGACTGCATCTTTTGCATGATAAGTTAAGATCAAATCTGCTCCTGCTCGTTTAAAACTCATTAGGGTTTCAATGGTTACTTTTTTCTCATCTATCCAACCATTTAAGGCGGCGGCTTTCACCATGGAATATTCCCCAGAAACGTTATAGGCGGCAACGGGTAAATTGGTAGCTTCTTTAACTCGCCAAATAATATCCATATAAGATAATGCTGGTTTCACCATAAGCATATCTGCACCCTCGGCAATATCTAATTCAATTTCTTTGAGAGCTTCTAAACTGTTGGCAGGATTCATTTGATAGGTGCGTCTATCTCCATAACTAGGAGCGGATTCGGCGGCATCTCTGAAAGGTCCATAATAGGCAGAGGCATATTTAGCGGCATAGGACATAATGGGAATATGACTAAAACCGTTTTCGTCTAAGGCTTCTCTAATGACTTTAACAAAACCATCCATCATCCCTGAAGGGGCAATAATATCTGCTCCTGCTTTTGCTTGGGAGACTGCGGTTTTTTTCAATAGTTCAAGAGTTGGATCATTTAAAACCCGACCTACTAAATCACCTACTTCTAAGTAACCACAATGTCCGTGAGGAGTATATTCACACAAGCAGGTATCATTCATCACGATTAAATCGGGTACTGCTTCTTTCACTGCGGTGGTTGCTTTTTGCACAATGCCACAATCATGCCATGCGCCTGTTGCTTCGTTGTCTTTATCTTCGGGAATACCAAAAAGGATAATGGCGGGAATTCCCATATCATAGACCTCTTTGGCTTCTTCAACTATTTTGTCCACAGATAATTGATAAACCCCCGGCATGGATTTTACTTCTTTTGCGATCGCATTTCCGGGTACTGCAAATAAAGGATAAATTAAATCATTAGGAGTTAAAACCGTTTCTTGTACCATGCGACGTAAGCCAACAGAAGCACGTAAACGGCGAGGGCGATTAATAGGGAACATATCTAACTATTTATATTTATTTGAATAATGACCGTTTTCCTAGTGTAAGGCGATCGCAGTCTTTTTCCCTATAAGTTAGCAATATTTTGTTACTTTTACCGTTTTGTTTTCAACATGAAATACAGGTAACATTATTTTCTTTTATCAAGAACTTCTAAAAAAGCAGAATTAGTAAGTTTCAAATTACCATCAATCATTTCTATGGTGAAATTTCTTTTCTCTTTTTGTTTTGTGCCATCTTTATAAAGATAGGTGTTTTTTCCTTCCAAAGTGATGAGGTTTTCATTTTGACTAATAACTTTTAAGTCTTCTACGGTTACTTGAGCAAATTGATTAAAAAAACTAGGATCAAGATTATTTGGATTAGCAAAAAACTGACGGGCGCGATCGTAATTTTTCTGAGATACTAAATTATAAAACTCCTGTAAGGCACTAACTGCGGAATCTGAATTTAAAATGTTAGTTGTATTGGATGTATTATTCTCAGAATTATCTACAGCAGTTATATCAGTTTGATTACCTGCACCATCTCCCGTGTTGACTGTATTTTCGGGGTTACTAACATCTGTTGTTATGGCATTGTTTTGAGACTCTACCTCTGCTTGTCTTCTCAACTGTTCAGCCTTAATTCTTTCTAATTCAGCTTGTTGACGTTGTTTTTCAGCCTCTGCTCTCCTTTGGGCTTCTTCCTCCCTCATTTTCTGTTCTTGAGCCAATCTAGCTTCTGTTTCTGCCTTTTCTTGCTCAATTTGCGCGAGTTGTGCTTGAGTTTGTTGGATATATTCGGTGATTAAAAATCCCGCCGAAACTAAAACTCCGGCAATGATAGCGGTGATAACTAAGGGAATCCAATTATTTTTTTGGTAATTCTCTTGGGTGTAAGTATTAGAAGAATAAGAGGGTTGAGAAATAGGCCGGGAAAAGTTTTTTGGGCTAGTTACTGGGCGAGCAGGGGAATTTTCCTGAGAATAAACAGGATTATTGACAGGTTTTATTTCTGGTTTAATATTTTGTTGCACTGGGGTGGCTGTGCCAGACATCGAATTATAATTGACAGGAATGGCAACGGTAGGAGAATTAATGTCTGAGTTAGAATTTCTTGGAGAATGAAGGGGTAATTTGTCAGGAATTTCTCTTCCTTGGGGGATAACTGCAACGGTTTGAATTTCACTCAAACACAAATCCTGTAACATTTCTCTTGCGGTCGTATAGCGCTGACTCAGATCTATTTTACTAGCCCTACTTAGCACTTCCTGTAACTGTGGATCTATATCAGATACATAATTAGTCCATTCTAACTGCCCATTTAATGAATTACTAGGAAATTCGATGGGGTATTTTCCTGTTAAACTATAGATTATGGTCAAGGCAAGGGCGTATAAATCGCTACTGTAAACGGTTCTACCCGTGCTTTGCTCAGGGGGCATAAATCCTTTTGTACCCACTACCACAGAGCTTACCATTGAACCAGAACTCAGAGCTACAGTACCCATAGTTTCTTTCACCGCACCAAAATCAATTAAAATGGGTAGGCCATCACGGTGACGAATAATAATATTTTCGGGCTTAATATCTCTATGAATAATTTTTTGACTGTGAATAAATTGTAGAGTTTGTAATAAAGACGTGAGAATATTACGACATTGGGAGGAATTTATAATTCCCAAATCAGCAAGGCTTGTTCCTTCAATATATTCTTGAACTAGATAAAATTGGTTATTTTCGACAAAATAAGCGTATAGTGTGGGAATTTGAGGACAGTTTTGCCCTAATTCTTCTAATACTTGGGCTTCTTTCTGGAAAAGATCGCTAATTACATCGGCGGATACATTATGATTAGAGTTAACTTGTCGCAGACGTTTGATCACAATTAGTCGTTGAGAGGGTAAGTGGGTATCTCTGGCTAAAAATGTTTCTCCAAAGCCTCCTTTGCCTAAAGTATTTATAATTTGATAACGCCCTGCAATTAATGAATCCATCTCAACTATCATCTCTCAACAAAAAATCAAAGAAAACTTCTATTGAATATAGCAATTTCTTTCTCAATTCAGCTAGTTTTTGCCAAAGACTTTACCAAGAGATACCGTAACAGACAATATTGAAGTTTTGCCCTCACCACCATACGTTGCTCCTTTTAGGAGAGGAGAGCCCCACAGGGCGAGGGGAGATTTTTTTTCACATCTGTTAGTTTTAACTCCTAATTCCTAAGCCTGAACTGTGATTCATCGACTGGTGACTAATTCACTAGAAAATTGACTAATGGCTTTAAAGGCAACATCCCATAGTTTTTGGGGTTGTAATTCTGGTTGAACTAATGTCCATAGTCTTTTTACTTCTTCTGTATGGAGGCGATCATCTTCTATTAGAGCAGTTAATAGTTGACGGCGCAAGTATTCTCCTTCTTCTGAAACCAGAAATTGTAGTCCTAATCCTGCGGTGGGTAAAAGGTTAAAGCGATGATCAGAACGTGCGATCGCAATCATGTTTTCTAATCTTTCCCATTGAAATTTACCGTCTTTGAAAAGCACTTCTAGTAAACGTTTACGCATAGCGGGGGATTCTTCTGTTAAAAGTCTTCGGGAAATGTAAGGGAAGGATACTTCGACAATACGAAAATCTCGATTTAAACTTAATGCTAATCCCTCTTGAGTTACCAGTGAACGGATAATCAGGGCAAATTTTGCTGGTACTCGGAAAGGATATTCGTACATCAATTCAGAAAAATCATCGGTGATGGTTTTAAAGTTAAAATCCCCGACACTTTGACCTATGGCATTCCCAAAAACTTTTTCTAAGGCAGGTACAATGGGCATAATGTCCGTTTCTGGAGTTAAAAACCCCAATTTGACAAAATCACGGGCTAAAGCCTCATAATCACGATTTATCAGTTGCACTACTGAAGATGCGATCGTTTCTTTTGCTTCTTCGCTCAGTTGATCCATCATGCCAAAATCGATGTAAGCCATTCTACCATCGGGCATGGCAAATAAGTTACCCGGATGGGGATCAGCATGAAAGAACCCATGTTCTAATAACTGCCTTAAACCAGATGTAACTCCCACTCGGATAATATCATCGGTGTTCAGTCCTGCGGCTTTAATGGTATCTAAATCGTTGAGTTTATAACCGTTAATCCATTCTAATGTTAAAACATTTTTGCTGGTGTAACGCCAATATATAGCAGGTACTTTTACATCTTCATCATCACGGAAATTAGCGGCAAATTTTTCAGCATTTCTACCTTCATTTAAGTAGTCAATTTCTTCAAATAATTTAGTACCAAATTCATCAACAATTAGCTCTAAATCATGACCTAAATTTAACGGTAAAAAAGGACTAATCCAATGGGAAGCCCAACGCATTAAATATAAATCTAGGGTTATTACAGGCATTAAATTGGGGCGTTGTACCTTAATTGCCACTTCTTCCCCTGTATGGAGAAAACCTTTATATACTTGACCTAAACTAGCGGCGGCTATTGGCTTGGGAGATATTTCTCGGTAAGCATCTTCTATTTTAAGGTCTAATTCTTTCTCAATGATACTGAAGGCTAAATCATTATCAAAAGGTGGTAGTTGATCTTGTAATTTAATTAGTTCTTCTAAAAAATCTCTACGAATTAGATCTGGTCTAGTGGAAAGTGCTTGACCAACTTTAATAAATGTGGGGCCTAATTTTGTGAGTATTTTTCTTATTTGTTCGGCTCTTTTTAGTTTGTTTTTTTCTTCTAAATTAAACCACTTATCTAAAATTAATTGGATAATAAAAATACCAAAATAGGTAATAATTTTTAACCCTCTCCAAATTGCCAACCAAGGACGACGATTGTAATATTGTGCGATCGCATCTGGAGAATATCTCAATAAGGAGTCATTTTCAAGATTTTTGTCTGAAAAAGCGGATTTATTCACTTTTTGAATCAGTTTTAATATAAATAATTTTTAATAGTTAGGGTTTATTATAGCAGGGACTTTGTTAGAGTGAGTTAGGAGTTAAATATTGGTTAGGGATTAGTGAATATCATTGAACTTTTATGGTTAAACCTTCTCTCAAAATTAGCAATATAGACTGATAATATTTCTATCTATGTATAAATTTTTGGAGTGACATCAACTAAAAATCGATCATGAATCAACCTAAAGTAATATTTCTCGATGCCGTCGGTACTATTTTTGGAGTTAAAGATAGTGTGGGAGATGCTTATATTAAAATATCTAGTCAATACGGTGTAATTAGAAATTGTCAGGAAATTAACCAGTATTTTTATGAGTGTTTTAAGTCTTCTCCTCCTTTAGCCTTTGAGACGCAAGATAAACAAGAAATTCAACAATTAGAATATCAATGGTGGGAAAAAATAGCTTATGATACTTTTGCCAAAGCAAACGCCTTAGAAGAATTTACCGATTTTAAAGCCTTCTTTGCACAATTATATGATTACTTTACCACTGCCGAACCTTGGTTTATCTATGATGAAGTCGTATCCTGTCTAAAACAATGGCAAAATCAAGACATACAACTGGCAATTATTTCTAATTTTGATACTCGTATTTATGACGTTTTAAAAAACTTAAATTTAGCCACTTATTTTCAAACAATTACAATTTCTTCCCTCACAGGAGTAGCAAAACCTCACCCTCAAATATTTTTAAAGGCTTTAGAAAAACATGATTGCCAACCTCAAGAGGCTTGGTATATTGGAGATAGTAAACAAGAAGATTATTGGGGAGCAAAATCCGTCGGAATGCAAAGTTTTTGGTTAAATCGTAGAAATTAAAATCCAACTAGAGCAAATTCCGTTAAGATTAGAATAATTATAGAGTAGAAATGCAGGAGCAATATCGGTAATAATGAACAATATTTCTTATTTAATAGTTACCACCGTAGCTAATTTCGTACAAATATATTTAGCCTTAATTATTGTCAGAATCTTGTTGAGTTGGTTTCAAACCGCAGATTGGGCGGCAAATATTATTTCTTTTCTTGCCCCAGTAACAGATCCTTATCTTAACATTTTCCGTTCTTTGATACCTCCTTTAGGGGGTTTAGATTTATCTCCCATTTTGGCTATTTTCCTTTTACAATTAGTACCTCAACTTTTAGGTGCGGCTTTATTGTAAATTATTTTCTCCTCGGAAATAAATAGTAACTATCTGAGTTAGGAATTAGGAGTTAAGAAGTTGTTTAAGAAGTTTTTGTTTCCTCTAAATCCCCTTTAATTAGTTGGGTTTTTTCATTGTCGGTATCAAAATTTCCCACCCTCACCCCCAACCTCTCTCCCTAATTGAGAGGGGAGCGTTTTTTCCAAATAAATGAATTAATTTTCAAAAAATCAAACCTGAAACCCGTCACCTGAAACCTAATACAACTAAACAGATGAATAAGTGCGTAACGTCAGTTATTAAATAGAGGTGATGTTAATGATATATTATGTGATTGCAATTATAGAATAATCAGAAATATCAAATGAAAGAATTATTAAAGGGTTTGAATATATACTTAATTGGGATGATGGGATCGGGAAAAACTACTGTAGGAGAGTTATTAGCAAAAGAGTTGGAATATCGTTTTTTAGATACGGATGCAATTATCAGTGCTGTCAGCGAGAAAAGTATTAATCAGATTTTTGCTGAAGATGGAGAGGATGAGTTTCGTCAGTTAGAAAGTGATGTTTTGCAAGAAGTCTCTGCTTACTTATATACGGTGATTGCTACAGGAGGGGGAATTATACTTCGTCAACAAAATTGGAGTCATCTCAGAGATGGTATGGTAGTGTGGTTAAATGTTCCTATTGATGTTTTAGTACAAAGATTAAAAGATGATGATACTCGCCCTTTACTAAAGCGAGAAGAATTGCAGACAAAATTAACCAGCTTATATAAACAAAGAAAGTCTCTTTATCAACAAGCTGATATTACCATTCAAGTTGAAGAAAATGATAATCCTAATGATATTGTCAAAAAAATAATCGTTGAAATTCCCCATAAAATTAAGCAAGAAAATAACGATCTAAATTAATTAGATTATGTTGTGTTTTTTATGTTGGTAAAAAAGCTAACTATTAATAAATTTAATAATGACTTCTCGCCAATGAGATAAATAATTAGGAGAAAGAAAAATACTTTGTAGTTGTTGCCATTCTTGCCATTGTCTTTCTTGATCTTCTCTGATTAATAATGACAGTTGTGGGAGATTTTTTTCCCATTTTTTTCCTACTAAATCAGATAAATAATTCATTAAGCATAAGTTGTCTTGAATATTACCTAAAACTGTTTGTAATTGTTTAACAAAACTAATATATTCTTGATATTTAGGTGGGTAAAAGTCAGTAAATAATTCTAGTTGATAACGTACTTTTTTAGCTTGTTTTCTTAGTTTATGTAAATATTTTCCTTCATTATTAAGAATTTCTTTTATTTCTATGTCTGTTAAATTATGTTGAATTTTTATTTCGTGGTTGTCTTCTAATTCAGTACCTGTTAACCATGCCGATTGTAGAGAAAAAGAGGCTATTTGTGGAAGCAATAAATCTGGTAATAATTTTTCTATTTTTAGGGCTGAAATTTTATTTAATTCTGGATTGTCTAGCCAGTCTAAAAGGGCTTGTTTTAATTTTAAATATTTTTTGCCTTTTAAAATCTCTTTACTACTAGGGAAATGAAGATGTTTTTTTTGGTTAAATTCTTCTTCTAGTTTGGATAAAAATTTTTCTTCTTCTCTTGGTAAATTAGGCTTAAATTTTGTCTCTAAGTTAATATTAATAATATCTGCATCTCTTTCTTGTCCTAGGATACGAGCAATTTTCCCTACAGTGCGATCGCATATTATAGAAGGAAGAATTAAAACTCGATCGAAGCTAAGTAAAGAACTTCTTAACCGTCTCATTGCTACCCGAATTTGATGTAGATTTTCGGGATCATTTTCCTTTAAAATTCTTTTTTCATATTTAAAAATTTTGTGACTATGCTTAGAAACTGCCCCATAGGCATAATCACCGATAGTTGTCGGATTGTTGTTCAAAGTCGGTAAAGACATAGATCAACCTCCAGTATAAATTTTAGATGTATTTATTATAGTAAAACATTCTTTAAATTCTCTTGATTAATTACAAAAATTAACTATTTAATTCCTCTATTTAAGACATTTTTTTTAACTCCTTCTCGCATTCAAACAACACCAATTATCTCTTTTCCATAAAGCTGCGATCGCCCATCCATTTTGTTCTAAAATAGAAGCAATTTCGTTAGATTGTTCGACTAAAATACCACTTAAAATCACCCAACCATCAGGCTTAATAATCTCTGCCATTTCGGGTATCATCGGTTTAATAATTTCCGCCAGAATATTACAAACAATACCATCAAATTGTTTCCCCTGCAATTTCACTTCTTCAATGCTTCCCTGAAAGACTTTGATATTATCCACCTGATTGAGCAAACTATTTTCTTTTGTTGCTTTCACCGCTAAAGGATCTGTATCTACTGCTGTAACTTCTTTCGCCCCTAAAAGTCTTGCTCCAATGGAAAGAATACCAGAACCACAACCAATATCTGCTATGTTTAAATCAATTTCATCCTCATCTATGCGCATTTCTAAAGACTCAAGACAAAGCTGAGTTGTAGCATGAACACCCGTACCAAAAGCAGAACCCGGATCTAAACGAAGAATGATGCGATCGCGCTGCGCCACTTTGTGATCGCACTTTTCTGGGGTTTCAATCCAAGCAGGATAGATAGAAAAACGGTCTCCAATATCCATCGGTTGCCAATATTGTTTCCAACTACTTGCCCAGTCCTCATTATTAATTAATTGCCATGTTACAACTGGTGGCTTTTCCTGTCCAGCCATAATAAAATCTTGTTTAAGAGAAAGAGCAAGGGCGGCTAAATCAACGGTATCAATACTAATAGTAGGGACATAGCCTTTGATTAACCAATTATCCTCTTCTTTCATTAAAGCAGTACCCTGACAGCCAAATTCTTGTAAACGCCAAAATACACTATCTTCTAATTCGGGAATGTAATTTACTCGGATTTCCCACCAATTTTCAGTCATAAATTCAATCAATCAGTTAAAAACAAAAATTAGGAATTGGAAACTAGGAGTGATATTGTTTAATGCTTATCCTAATTTAAAGATTAGATCCCCCCTACTGCATTAATAAGAGGGGAATTATAAAAAAACGGGAAATTTACTATTAAAGAGTTACTGTATAAGCATCAGTGACACCGGGTACTTTTAAGATTTCCCCTAAAATACCTTCAGGTAAAGGATCATCAATGGTTAATACCATCACCGCATCACCACGGACAATTTTACGTCCTACTTGCATACTCGCAATGTTCACGTTGAAATTACCCAACAAAGAGCCTATTTTACCGATAATACCGGGCATATCTCGGTGAAGGGTAAATAACATATAATTGTTAGGTGGTACGTTAACAGGGTAGTTATCTAGGTTGATGATACGAATTTCACCATCATTCAACAACGCACCTGTCACCGAGTGAGTGCCTTTTGTACCTGTGGCTTCGAGGTAAATGGAGTTACTGTAATCTTTAGCGGTGGTATCTCTAGTTTCTGTGATGTGGATGCCTCTTTCTTTAGCTTCGATCGCAGCATTAACATAGTTTACCCTTTCTCTAAGAGCTTTGGAAAGTAAACCCTTAATTGCCGCCACTACTAAAGGCTGACTGTTGTTATCAGCTAAATCTCCTTGTAGAGTTACATTGAAACTCTCGACTCTATCTCCTGCTAATTGTCCTACTAAATTGCCTAAAGTTTCGGCTAAACGCATATAAGGACGTAGTTTTTCCATTACATCTGGACTTAAACCGGGGATGTTAACAGCACTACGAGCAGGAAGCCCCAATAATACATCTCTAATTTGTTCAGCAACATCAATGGCAACATTCACTTGTGCTTCGGCGGTAGATGCACCTAAATGGGGAGTGAGAATAACGTTACTACCTAAAGATTTTAAAGAAGATTCCCCTAAAGGCTCAGTCGCAAAAACGTCTAAAGCCGCTCCAGCAATTTTATCATTTGCCAATGCTTCATAAAGGGCATCTTCATCGATAATACCACCACGAGAACAGTTAATAATTCTAGCAGTGGGTTTCATTTTAGCTAAAGAATCAGCATTGATGAGGTTTGCTGTTTCCTTGGTTTTAGGCACATGAAGGGTGATATAATCAGATTCGGTGAAAATTAAATCTAAATCTACTAAAGTACATCCTAACTGATTAGCTCTTTCTTGAGAAATGAAAGGATCATAAGCTAAAATTTTCATCCCCATTGCTTTAGCGACAGTAGCCACATGAGAACCGATTTTTCCTAAACCGACAACACCAAGGGTTTTTTTGTAAACTTCAGAACCCATGAACTTTTTGCGATCCCATCTACCTTCTTTCAGAGATTGGTTAGCATCGGGAATATGACGAGAAAGAGATAACATCATCGCTAAAGCGTGTTCGGCGGCGGCAATGGTATTTCCTTCGGGGGAGTTAACAACAACGATACCTTTACGAGTTGCGGCAGGTACATTTACGTTATCAACACCAACCCCTGCACGTCCAATAATTTTAAGGTGGGTTGCGGCTTCTATGACTTCTTCCGTAACCTGAGTGCCAGAACGAATCATTAAAGCATCATAATCAGAAATAATACCTGCTAATTCTGAAGGGGATAATCCTGTTTTAACATCAACTTGTGCTACTTGAGAAAGAATTTTAATCCCTGCTTCATCAATGGGATCGGATACGAGAACTTTTGCCATACTAATTAACTATAATGTTTAACTCTAACTGCGATGGTTAATTTACTTTGACGCTGATTAATTGCAGTCTTCATCTTACCATTATTATTCACCCAGTCTGTTAAAATCAATAAATGTAACGGGATTATTCTCAACAAGAGTGTCTTTGTTATTTTGACCAGAGTAAGGGCAAGGGGCAAACCCCTCTGTGTCTCCCCTTTTAAGAAACCCCCCTTTATCCCCCCTCTCGAGGGAGGAGGACAACAGTGTTGAATTAAAACTAACTCCGAACTCTAAACTCTGGACTGCTAATTACTCCCCAAAATATATTTATTTTTATTTTTATTTTCGAGCGTTGAATTTTAAATTTTGAATATGGATGTGAGAAACTTTCATGGCTTTAAAAGTGCTTATTTTTGATTTTGATGGTACGATCGCAGATAGTCGCATTACTTTAGTAAAGATAGCGAATGAATTGGCGGAGGAATTTGGTTATGACCCCGTTACTGAAAGTGATATTGTAAGATTGAGTAATCTTAGTTCTAAAGATGTTATTGTCCAGTCTCCTATTCCTGCCTATAAAATACCATTTTTATTAAGAAGAGTAAAAAGACAATTAAATGAACATATTGCCTATTTACAACCTTTTGAAGGTATGGAAGAAGCCTTAAGTAATTTAAAAAAGAAAGGATGTTATTTAGGAATAATTACATCTAATTTAGGGGCTAATGTTTCGTTGTTTTTAAGGAAAAATAACTTGGATAATTATTTTGATTTTGTCTATTCGGCAAATACTCTTTTTGGCAAGAATAAAGTAATTAATAAGGCAATTAATAAACACCATTTGTTAAAGGATGAAGTGGTTTATATTGGTGATGAAACCCGTGATATAGAAGCGGCTAAAAAAAGCAATATTAAAGTGGCGGCGGTGACTTGGGGTTTTAATTCTGCTACTGTTTTAAAGGAATATAATCCAGATTTTATCTTGGATAAGCCTCAAGAATTGTTGGATATTATTGAATGCAATTGTGGTCTTAATAAATCTTTGCAAACATAAATTTAAAGGGCTAAAAACTAGAGATAATATCAAGTAAGATGCGATCGAACCTGACCTTAAGATTTCTAGTCGTTAACCCTTGAAAACGATAATAATATATAAAACAGATTATCTTTTGATTTAGATAAATAAATGTATTAGGCTTCGTTTTTTCCCGTTTGAATATATAAAATCAGGAGAAAAACGGTAGGCACGAGCACAAATAAAATAGTAGCTACAAAGCCCAAATCGTTAACTTGCATTTTGGTTAGTTCTCACTATTTAATTAACTCTATCTACATTATCATAGATTCGCTTTTTTTCTTCTTTTGATGACAAGGTTTTTAACTTCGAGTTAAGGATGTAAATGGGAGTCATTCCAAGTGAGAATCCATGCCAAAAGGGGCAGTAAAATAATACTGGCAATGGTAATAATGCCGATAATCCAAATCATGTCTATGTATTCTAATGGCATAACAGTTACCCCCTGTTAATTTTAGGTTTTCCCCGTTGCCCAATTAAAAATCAATGATTCTTATGGCTACACTTTCATATTAACTGTTAAAAGAAGCGATCGCATCTATTTTGTTTATTTTGTTACAAAAATCATTATCTTTGACTATTAGAATCTACGGGAAGGGTAATAAATTCGATCGCATCAATGAGGTTTTCAAAATTATTTAAAGTTTCAATTTTTGGGTTAAGATAAGTCAATTCTGGTACAATGCGATTAACGATTCGATCGAGGCTAGATTGACAACGATACTTACAGGCTTGAGATGCAAAATTGAGAAGAGCATCTACATCTGATAAAAGATTAGAGTTTATATTGTTATCGGTATTAATAGAATTAGCCAAAGAAGGCATATAACCCACAAAAGTGTGATTTTGTGCGGAAAGAGTTAAATAACTGTTGCGATTATAAGTGATAACTCCAAGCGCATTTTCTAGGGCTAAAGGGGTTAATGGATAGTTTTCCGCCATAAATTCCCTTGAATGATAATTATTAAGGAATAATCGGGCGTTTTTATTGCCTTCCTCTGCATAACATTGTTTCATGTACTCAATATACTCATTTTTGGAAGAAGAAAGCATATAGAAAAAATCCTGCAACTTTTCATCATGAAGAATGACTATACCCGGAAACCGCCGACTAATTTGCCATATATCCCCATACAATTCGGCATTATTACCAATATGGTAGATATTGACATCCCCTTGATTCAATTCTAACCACGATATTTGCTCAATTTTATATTCTTTGACGGCTACTTCTGTTTTTAGTTTAATATCCCATCGGCTTTGATTTGTCCAAAGAGTAATTTCAACTTTTTCTTGTAGAAATGGTAATAATTTTATGGTGTAGTTGATAATGTCGCTGTTGGCAGGAGGTAAAGGGGAAAACCAATTTATTTTCATTATTTTTCTTCTCTATTTTTTGACTAGCTAGTTAACTTTTCAATCACATTCATCCAACTTATATTCATTGATTCATAATGGCTTCTAGCATTTTTTCCCATTATCATTGACTGTTTAGGATTATCCCATAATTGATCCATTGCAGATGCGATCGCATCTGGGGTAGAATCAACAATAATACCCGTTTCTTGATTAACTAAAAATTCTAAAGGGCCACCAGAATCAAGGCAACTAATAATTGGTTTAGAAGATAACATTCCCTCAAGAGTAATATAGCCATAATCTTCATCAAAAGGAGGATAAATAACCCCCAAACATTCGCTATAATATTTTAGTTTTTCTTCCTCCGAGATTCTGCCCACAAAAATAGCCTTATCTTCAATACCTAATTTTTCTGCTAAAGTTTGTAAATCTCGATCATATTTTCCATCATCTGCCGCCCCCGCAAACACAACTTTAACAGGATAATGAGTTTTCGCCATTGCCTCTAAAATCAATTCCTGTCTTTTAATTTTGGTAAGACGACTAGGAAAAAAGAAATAACGTTGAGCATCTTTACCATAAAATTTTTCCGCATTTTGAGGAGGGTGATACAACGGAATAGAATCAACATTATTATAGTATTTGAGTCTATTAGCTACATTCTGAGAATTAGCATAAATTTTCTTACATTCTGCAAAGGCACGATTATCAGCGTTAATAATAGTATCCCTTATTTGTTGACCATCAGGATTTTGAGCCAATCCACACACAGGCTTACCCCATAAATCATAAGCATCTCGATGTTGATGAAGTAACCATAATACTTTATTGGGATGAGGAGTTAAATAAGCAGGAAACTTGAGAGGAATAACTAAATCAATTTTTTGTCCGCAAGATTCAGTAATATCTAAAAGACGGAACATTAACATGGTATCTAGGATACGTTGATTGGGATAACTTTTAAAGGGTATAGTCACCAATTCCGCCTCATAACCAAATTCCCGTAACGCTTTTAGCAAGGAATCCGCATGAATTTCCGCTCCTCCCATAATAAAGGGTGCTGACACTGAAAGAACAATTATTTTCATGATTGATGTCGCACTCAGCGCTGAATCTGAGTACAGTAGAAATGAGAATTTAAAATTTATAAATTAATAAAACCAGTAAATTTTATCAGAAATTTTGTCTTTTTACTAGATAAAAAAATAGTATCAATTATTGGTTTATTTGAGAATTATTTTATCCTTAACTGTTGTTCTTGTAGTTGATTAATAGTTTTTTCTAAAGATTTATTTTTATTATTTAAGTTGCTACTAATGGAACTCAACATCTGTAAATCTTCTTCAAAATTAGAATTCATCATTTGAATTTCTGACAACAAAACTTTATTGATTTTTACCGATTCTTCTAAAGCCTGTAAAATATTATTATTAACTTCTCTTTGATCTTTAAATAAAAATTGTAAGATTTTAAGACTCTTGCTCATAAATGGTTTCATTAAAATTAAGGGAAATTTATCAAAATTATGAGGTAAGTTTTTTCTGACTTTTGCTCTAAGTTTAGCAACTTCAATCAATTCTTGTAAATAATCAATTTGTTTATTGATAGAATACCAATAATTATTATAGCGATGATTTATTTTATCTTTTTCAGAAACAGAGATAATCTTTGCAGTAATTTTGTCTTTAATTTTTTGCTTATTTATAGTGGGAATATTCACTTCTAACATAATTTATTACCTATTAAATTAAATCTATATCTTAAGAAGTATAAATAAAATGAGTAAATGAAAACAATAGTAAGTAAAAAAAATGGCTCTCTTACTTTGGAGATGATAAATTATTCCTAAAAAAGGTCTGGCAAAATAAGAATTAAGATAAAATTAGTGCAGTTTAAAACCAATTTTGTCACTGTTGCCTGTTGCCTGACTTCGGGAAGAAGTCCAGAGAAACTATCAACAATTCAGATTAAAACATCAATGGCTATAAAAAGATCATCATCTTCAGATAAGAATAATCAATTACCCAAGCAAAGACAATTAAAGAAAAAAACTCCTAACACACCACAGAATGAAGATAAAGAAATTCTTTTACCGACGGAAATAGTTGAAGATGCCTTAGAAAGTGATGATAAAATTCGTCCTCACCGTTTTGCTGATTATATCGGACAAAAAGACTTAAAGGAAGTGATGTCCATTGCCATTCAGGCGGCAAAACAAAGAAATGAGCCTTTGGATCATATTTTACTTTATGGTCCTCCGGGGTTGGGCAAAACTACCATGTCTTTAATTTTGGCAGGGGAAATGGGGGTAAATTGCAAGATTACGGCGGCTCCAGCTCTTGAACGCCCTAGGGATATTACAGGGTTACTGGTGAGCCTTAAACAGGGAGATATATTGTTTATTGATGAGATCCATCGGCTAAACCGTGTTACAGAAGAGTTGCTGTATCCAGCGATGGAGGATGGACGTTTAGATATTACCATCGGGAAAGGGCAGGGAGCAAAAATTCGCAGTATTCCCCTTGCACCTTTTACTCTGATTGGGGCGACAACAAAAATCGGTTCTTTAACTTCTCCTTTGCGCGATCGCTTCGGTTTAATCCAAAGATTACAGTTTTACCACATTGATGAGCTAAAAGAAATTGTTTTACGTTCTGCTCAAATCCTTAATTTAACGATAGATGAACAGGGTGCGATCGCAATTGCTAGTCGTTCGAGAGGCACACCCCGTATAGCTAACCGTTTACTAAGAAGAGTAAGAGATTATGTTCAAGTGAAAGGAGAAAAGGTAATAAATCAAACTCTAGCTTGTGAAGCCTTAGATTTACATAATGTGGATGGTTTGGGATTAGATTGGACTGATAGATTAATTCTCACTACCATGATTGAACAGTTTAACCGAGGTCCTGTAGGACTAGATGCGATCGCAGCCGCTACGGGGGAAGACTCCAAAACCATCGAGGAAGTATATGAACCTTATTTGTTACAGATAGGTTTTCTTAATCGAACTCCGAGGGGTAGGGTTGTCACCGATAAAGCCTGTGAACATTTGAATATTAACTAAATTAGGAGTACATTTAAGTTTTCTGGTTAAGACAGGTTTGGGGGCAACGATGCAAACCCCCTTGGGAGGGCAGATCTGTTTCAAAGTAGAAAGACAAAAACGCTAAAACTATTGCCAGTAAAAGAATATAGCGTTTTAGGGCTTTGAGGAGTAAGAAATAGTTAAAAATGTTGAGATTATCAATTTATAACCATAAACCATTAAAAACTATTGCAAGAGTGCCTATTCCCCATTCCCCATTCCCCTAAATTTCCCCAGATGGTTAAGAATATTGACATTTTTCTCATATTTGAACCGTGAGATTGGTTTTAAGTTAATCTATTAGATAGGCAATTTTTAATTTAAAAATAATATTTTCCTATGTCTGACTTAAATCGTGGCATTATGAAATTTGACGGTGCAGATAAACCCATAGTTGTGGCAGTATCTGCGGTCATTATTCTGGGTAGTATTGCCGCTTTAATTATCTGGGCTTTGAAAGTGGCTTACGCAGTGGCTTAAGTCTCCTGATTGATGATTGATGATTGATGATTGATAATTGACGTTTACTCAAAATCTTAATTACCAAAAACATCTTGAAACAAGGTGAAAATCAAAACCAAAATTGTCAGTGGTTACGGTGTTGTCATTGGTGTTACTCTCTTGGGTGCTGGAATCGGTTTATTTTTGGGCAATTATTATCAGCAAAAAGCCTTAGAAGCTCAACAACAAGCCTCTAAGCAAAGGGAATTACTTAGCACTCTACAAATTGATATTCTCTATAATCGTCCTGCTAAACAACTAACTCCTCTTGTTAATACACCTGATGATTTTCGGAGAGAAACTTCTCAACTTATTCAAAGAATTGACCACATTAAAGATAATGTTGTTAGTTATAATCAATCCCACAATTCCTCTAATCTTGAGGGTTTAGATATTCTTTTAGAGCAGTATGTTCGGGATTTGAATGTTTTTAAGCAGAAGGTAGAAATATTCCTTGCCGAAGCGAATGGTTTGTTTGCAGTGGGAAATAATTCTCAGGTGGAAAAATTAGTAGTAAACTTAGTAAAAAGTAAAGAATTTGTTACATTTATTGAATTTCCTAATCAACTACGGAATTATTACGAAGATGCGATCGCACTTGATGATTTAGCGACAATACGTTTACTAAAAGCAGAAAACCTAAGAACACAAATAACATTATACAGTGTGGCTATTTCTATAATTTTAGGTATTGTCCTTTCCTTATCTATTAGTAATACCATTTCTCGTCCCATTCAAAATCTAAATGCCTTAGCAAGACAAATTACTCAAGAGTCGGATTTTAGCTTACAGGCTAACGTTGAAACTAAAGATGAAGTGGGAATGTTAGCAGATTCTTTGAATAAGTTAATTACTTATGTTCGGGATTTATTAGAACAAGAAAGAGTTTATACTACTCAACTAAAAGAAGCAAAAACCATCGCCGATGAAGCAAATCAGGCAAAAAGTGAATTTTTAGCGAATATGAGTCATGAGTTACGCACTCCCCTTAATGGTATTTTGGGCTACGCTCAAATCCTTAGTCGCTCTACTGTTATTCCTGAAAAAGAGCGTAATGGTATTCAAATAATTTATCAGTGTGGTAGTCATTTACTCACCCTCATTAATGATATATTAGACCTCTCCAAAATCGAAGCCAGAAAACTTGACTTGAATCCTAACATTATTCATCTAGCTTCTTTTTTACAAGGAGTTGTGGAAATTTGTCGGGTTCGTTCTGATAAAAAGGGTATAGAGTTTATTTATGATTATGATCATAGTTTACCAACTGCGATCGCATCTGATGAAAAACGACTACGTCAGGTTTTAATTAATTTGATCAATAATGCAATCAAATTTACTGATAAAGGGAGAGTTATTTTTCGGGTAACTTGTTTAAATTCAGAAGGATATAATTTGCGAGATTCTTCTAATTGTCTAATCAATTTTGAAATCGAAGATACAGGTATTGGCATTGCTAAACAAGATTTAGAAAAGATTTTTCATGCTTTTGAACAAGTCGGCACAGATAAAAAACGCTATGCTGAAGGAACAGGTTTAGGACTTGCTATCAGTCAAAAAATAGTTGAATTAATGGATAGCAAAATAGAAGTTAAAAGTAAATTAGGCAAGGGTAGCACTTTTTCTTTTACAATTAATGTGCCTCTTTCCCATAGTTGGAATCAAGATTTATTGAAGAAAGATGAGAATCAAATTATTGGTTATGAGGGTGAATCTATTAATATTTTAGTGGTAGATGACCGTTGGGAAAATCGCTCCGTTTTAGTTAATTTACTTGAGCCTATTGGATTTATCATCACCGAAGCGAAAAATGGCGCTGAAGCCTTAAATATTATTAAACAAAAGCATTTTGATTTGATTATCACAGATATTGTTATGCCCGTGATGGATGGTTATGAGTTGATTAAAACCTTGAGAAATGATTGTCTTTTTCAAGATCAAAAAATAATAGTTTCTTCTGCCTCTGTTTCTGATGTTGATAGGCAAATGTGCATCCATGCTGGGGGAAATGATTTTTTACCCAAACCAGTAGATGTGGAAGAGTTACTGGAGTTATTGACTAAATATTTACATTTAACTTGGAAATATACTGCTATACAAAATTCATCTCTAAGCAGTAATTTAGAAGAAGAAATGCTAATTCCTCCCCAAGCTGACTTACAAATGCTCTTAACTTTCGCAGAAGATGGTTTATTATCAAAATTGACCTTAAAAGCAGAAGAAATAGCAAACCAAAACCCTCGCTATTTACCTTTTATTAAAAAAGTGCTAAAACTAGCTAAGGAGTTTGAAATAGAAGAAATAGAGTCTCTTATTCACGAATCCCTTAATACTATCACTATTGATCATTAGCTTTGCCAAAGTAACCAATTACCATGAGTCATGATTTGAAGTCCACTAAAGATTTAATTTTAATCGTTGATGATGTACCTAGTAACTTAAATGTACTCTCAGAAACTTTAATTCAGGCTGGTTATGAAGTTGCGATCGCAACTAATGGAGAAAGAGCATTAAAGCAACTCATCAGAATTAGACCTAGTTTAATCTTATTGGATATTCAAATGCCGAAGATGGACGGGTTTACCATGTGTCAAAAGTTAAAGGAAAATCCCGACACTGTTAAAATACCAGTGATTTTCATGACGGCATTAAATGATTTAGATAGTAAGGTGAAAGGATTTGAATTAGGGGCATTAGACTATATTACTAAACCGTTTCAAGATCAAGAAGTTTTAGCAAGGGTCAAAACTCACATACAATTAAATAAATTAACCCATAATCTGCAAACAGAAATAGAACAGAAAACTATTTGGCTACAAGAAGCAAAAGTTGCCGCCGAAAAAGCCAACATTGCTAAAAGTCAATTTATTGCCAATATGAGTCATGAATTGCGCACTCCTCTTAATGCCATTTTGGGAATGACTGAGTCTTTACTAGAGAGAGTTTTTGGGCAAGTTAGTCCGCAACAAATTAAGCCCTTAACAACCATTCAAGACGCTGGAAATCATTTACTCGAATTAATTAATGACATACTCGATTTTGCCAAAATAGATTCTGATAATCTCGAACTATCTTTATTTGAGACTTCTATTGAACATATTATTAAACCAAGTATTCACTCAGTTAAACAATCTTTAGAGAAAAAAAATCTGACTTTAGAAACAAAAATTAGTCCGAATTTACCTCAAGTTATTGTTGATGAAAAAAGAATACGTCAAGTATTAGTTAATTTATTAAATAATGCCATTAAATTTACTCCAGAAAATGGTAAAATTACCCTAGAAGTTTCTTTAATTCCTAGTCCTAATTCTGAAGAGCTAGATTTAATTAATATCACTATTAAAGATACGGGTATCGGCATTGCAAAAGAAAACTTCGATCGCCTCTTTCAACCTTTTAGTCAAATTGATGGTAAACTTAATCGTCAATATGAAGGTACTGGTTTAGGACTATTTCTAGTTAAAAAAATTGTCGAGAATCATGGTGGTGAAATTAATTTAACCAGTGAATTAGGGAAAGGAACTTGTATTAGTTTTACTTTACCTTCCCATGAAGAAAAGAGTCTTTCATCTAAGCCTATAGACGAATTTAATGATAAAAAGAAAGATATTCAAAGAGAATTATTCCCCACTTTAATAACCTTCATGAATGAAGACAACAAAAATTATCTCGATACTGTTAATAGTTATCTTACCGCAAAAGGATACCACTTTTTATTAATAGAAAATAAAGATTTTAATATTGATTTAGTTATTAGCAAAAAACCTCATTTAATTTTAGTTGATTTTTCTTCCTACCTAACAGAAGAGGAGGTAAATATAATTCAAAAAATCCGTCAAAATTCTTATTTCGATAGTACCCCCATAATGGTTTTAATCCCTTTGATAATGGATAATCAAGAAAAATATTTAATTAATTTAGGGGTAGATTATTGTCTTTATAAACCTTTACGTCTTTCTGAATTAGATACTAAAATCCGTTCTTTGTTCTAAGATTAATCTAAGACTCATTAAACTTAACTTTTTTATAAATTCTTAAAAATGATTCAAACCCTTATTTGTTGCTTACTGCCCCTTAAAGATTTATATTTGTCCTAGCTTAACAAAGATAAGAAACACCTAAAAATTAGGAATTATGAAAAAAATTGAAGATTAAATATTTTGATACGGGCAAAGAAAATGACGGAAAATAAATTTGAACCTCATGGGGGAAAAGATACTCAAAAGCAGGAAATTAATATAGATAACTTTTTTTCTCTATCTTTAGATTTATTGTGTGTTGCGAATTTACAGGGAAATTTTGTTAAAGTAAGTAAGGCTTGGGAAGATGTTTTAGGTTATTCGTCAGATTTTTTGGAAAACATTTCTTATCTTGATTTTATTCATCCCGATGATATTACTAAGACTCAAGAAGCTACTCAACAGGTTGTCACTTCAGGTAGATTAGTCAATTTTGAAAATCGCTACCGTCATTATCAGGGCTACTATCTATATTTACAGTGGAATGCTTATTATGAAAATAATTTAATTTACGCTACAGCTAGAGATATAACAGAGAAGAAAAAAAGAGAGCTTGAATTAATTAAAACCAAAGAATTACTCACTGAAACAAGTCAATTAGCCAGAGTGGGGGGCTGGGAAGTCAATCTGTTGACTGGAGAAAATTGTTGGACTGAGATGACGAAAATAATTCATGAAATTCCCCTTGACTCTCAACCCTCTTTAGAAGACGGTATTAATTTTTATAAGCAGGGAAAAAATAGAGAATATGTTATTGAAGTGGTTAATCAAGCCATTAATGAGGGGAAAACGGGATTTTTAGAGGCAATTTTGGTGACTGGAAAGGGCAAAGAAATTTGGGTTAGGGCAATTATTCAACCTGAGTTTCAAGAGGGCAGATGTGTGAGAATATATGGTTCAATACAAGATATTGATCAACAAAAACGAAGTCAAATTGCATTACAAGAAAAGACAGAAGAGTATAATCAGTTAGTTTCTTTTATTCCCATCGGCATTTATAAGTTATCACAAGATTCCAGTTTTACCTATGTTAGCCCTGTTTGGTGTGCTTTAAATGGTTTGAAGGCGGAAGATGTTTTAACAGATAATTCTCGTGCTATGATGCTAATTCATCCTGATGATCGAGATTTATTTCTCAAAAAAAGTGAAGATGCGATCGCATCTAGGTCATGTTTCAATCATATAGCGAGAGTAGTTGTCAATGATAAAATCCGTTGGATGCAATTCCAATCGCAACCCCAAAAAGATAGAAATGGTAATTGGTTTTGGTTTGGCACACAAGTTGATATTACAGACTATAAAAATGCTCAAGATGAATTAAGAGAGACAAAAAATGAGATTCGGACAATTTTAGAATCTTTAAGCGAAGTGGTATGGGCGGTTAGTTATCCAGAGTTAAAAACCCTTTTTGTCAGTCGATGTGTAGAAGAGATATATGGTTTGCCTTATGAAGAATGGATGACAGATAATTCCCTGTGGGAAAAGTTTATTCATCCTGAAGATAAACCCATGGTTGGGAAAATGTGGCAAGATTTGTCAAATTATGGTTGTTTTTCAGCACAATATCGTATTATTACCACTCAAGGGCAAGTTAAATGGATTAACAATAAAGCTAGATATATTTATGATGAAAAAAAAATCCCCTACAGAATAGAAGGAATTGTCAGAGATATTACCTCAGAAAAAACCTTTGAAAATGAACTAAAAAACACCAATCAAATTCTATATCAGAAAGAAAAAGTTTTAGTTGCGATCGCACAAGCTACAAAAGAGTTGCTATCGAATAAAAATATCAACCAAGCAATTTATAAATCATTATCAATTATCCTTAAAGCAATAGAAGCAGATAAATCTTACTATATAAGTATTCGCCACGAAGCAACAGAAATATTTTTTAGTCAAGAATATGAATGCTATGGTGACGGCAGACAACCAACTATCAAAAATCCTTACCTACAGAATATCCCCGCCTCCGCATTTCCCCTCGCCGCCGACTATATCTTAGAGGGTAAAACCTTTCAAATTCTCACCAAAGATATAGATGATAGTATCCCCTTTAAGAAAGAATTATTGAAAATGGATATTCAGGGCTTAGTTTATATTCCCATTATCGATAATAATATGGCAGTAGAGCAACGCCATCGTAGAGTTATGGCTATGATTGGTTTTAGCTGTTGCCATCAAGAAAAATTATGGACAGAAGGAGAAGTTGCTTTATTATCTAGTTTTGCCGATAGTATTGCCAGCGCCATTGATAGAAATAGATTAGAAGCCAATTTACAACAAGCAAGAGAAAAAGCTGAAGCAGGAAGTAAGGCAAAATCGGAATTTTTGGCGAATATGAGTCATGAAATTCGCACTCCTCTTAATGGAGTTATCGGTTTTTCGGAATTACTTTTACAAACTTCCCTTAACTTCACCCAAAAAAAATATTTAAAATTAGTTCACCAATCAGGAAATCTATTATTAGAGTTGATTAATGATATTCTTGATTTTTCCAAAATTGAAGCAGGAAAACTAGAAATTAGCCATGAAAAAATTGATTTATGGGAGTTAGCTACCCAAGTTAGTGACTTAATTCGTTACCAAATTACAGATAACAAAAACATTGAACTATTGTTAAATATAAGTCCTGATTTGCCCCGTTTTGCCTACACGGATGAAGTGAGACTCAAACAAATTTTAATCAACCTTCTCGGAAATGCCACCAAATTCACCCTTAAAGGAGAAATAGAATTAAATCTTCAACTATTACCTTCTCAAAATGAAAAATCAACGATACTTTTTTCTGTCAAGGATACAGGTATTGGTATTTCTCCTCAAAAGCAAGAGATTATTTTTCAGGCTTTTACTCAGGAAGACGAATCCACAACCCGTAAATATGGAGGCACAGGTTTAGGTTTAACGATTTCTAGTAAGCTACTTAATTTAATGGGTAGTCAACTCAATCTTACCAGTGAGTTAGGTAAAGGTAGCACTTTCTTTTTTACTCTTAATCTCGTTACCGAAGCAGGAGAAATAATCCATTATCAAGGTTTAGAAAGTATTAGTAAAGTTTTGGTTGTGGATGATAATCTTAATAATAGTTGTATTCTTCAAGATATGTTGGCTCTGAAAAATATTAACTCTGATATTGCCAACGAAGGTGCGATCGCAGTTGAAAAACTGACAAAAAGTAATACATATCAAGCCGCCATAGTTGACTATGAAATGCCCGAAATGGATGGAATAGAGTTAATTCGCCACATTAGACAAAAACTCTTTATTTCTTCAGAAGAATTACCAATTATTCTCCTCCATAGCACGCCAGAAGATAGTTTTATTCATCAAGCCTGTAAAGAATTAGGAATTCAGAGTCAGCAAAGTAAACCCATTACCTTAAATAGACTTTTTATCGCTCTCTCACAGCTAAGAATAAAAGCCAATGCCTCCGTTATTTCCATAGAATCGAATACAACCTCGCAACCGAATTACTCTCACATCACAATTTTAATTGCAGAGGATAACCGAGTAAACCTAACTCTAGCAAAAGCAATGATTAGTAAAATACTACCCCAAGCCAGAATTATTAAAGCCAAAAACGGAGAAGAAGCAGTGGCAAAATTTATGGAAATCAAACCCGATTTAATTTTAATGGATTTACAAATGCCTCTACTTAGCGGTTATGAAGCAACTTCCATGATTCGAGCAAAAGAAAAAGAAACAAATACCCATACTCCTATTATCGCCCTCACAGCAGGAACAGTCAAAGGAGAAAGGGAAAAGTGTTTGCAATTAGGTATGGATGATTACTTAAGCAAACCGATTGTTTCTGAACAATTATTAACCATTATCAAGAATTTTTTACCGATTTAAAGGGTGCTTAAAAAGTGTTTTGAGAAAGCAAAAGTAAAGGGCAAGGAGCAAAGGTAATTAACCTGAGTTTTGGATAAGCTGAAAGCTGAAACCAACTCGTAGTCAGAAAACCTTATAGCTTCTTAGAAATAACGATAAAATTGCCTTAACCCGAACTAACGTAAAATCAATTTATTCAGCTTTTTTGTCAATAATTATTGCTTTTAACTCCGAACTCCGAACTCCGAACTCCGAACTCAGGTGACACCTAACCTTATCGGATATTCTTAAACCAAACTGAGGTTAATTAATTAGTTTCCCCCCAATACCCTAATAAACAAACAAACCTCCAACTTATTCCTCATTAACACGACTAATTTTACTGAAAAAATAATCTTCTTTATAATTAAGATGACGAGCAATTTCTAAGGCTTTTTGCCAGTATTGAAGTGCTTGATTTTCTTCCTCTTTTTGTTGATAAATTATTGCCATATAATCATAAGTATTCATTAAACCATAAAGATTATAAGACTGTTGTTCTATCTTGATTAATTCTTGATAAATTTGTAATGCCGAATCCCATTGTTCATATTCTTGATATAGTTTTCCTAGTTTCTTAAGGGCATCTCCTGCGATCGCATATTGTTGATTACTCCAAGCAGTATTAAAGGCTTCTTGATAAGATTGACTAGCAGATTGAGGATCATTTAAACTTTTATAATCATCACCAATGGCAATTTTTAACATAGCTAAAGAAGCTAAATTTTGATTTTGTAAACCATTTTCTACCAATTCCTCTTTATATTTAACAGAATTAGCAGGATTCACTAAAGCCTGACTTATCTCAGCTAATTTGCGTAAATAAATACCCTCTCCTAAATAGTCCTCATTTTGACGGGAAATTTCCAAAAGCTCCTTAAAAATAGGTTCAGCACTGTAATAGTCGAACTTGGCAAGATAAAGATTTCCTAACTTTTCCAAACTAGATTTAATTTGATCAGTATCATTATTGTTACGGGCAATTTCTAAATTATTTTGATTAAGAGTAATAGATTGATCTATATTATGTAAAACTTCGTGAGCATCAATTAAAATAGCCAAAAATTCCTCATCTAATTCTTTATTTTCTGTGGCTTGATTTTCAATTATATTTAATCTTTCTGTGAGAAAATTAATATCTTGATTTCTACTTTTATCCCAAGCAACTTTACCCACTTGATTAATCATTTTTATTTCAGCTTCTATGCCCAAATATCTACTTAAATTAATAGCTTCATACCATGCAGAAAAAGCATTATCATCATTACCTTGAGATAATTCTGTACTAGCCAAACTATTTAATTCTTCAATTCTATTTCTAATTCTTTTTTTCTCAAATGGAGTGATTTCTCTGTCAATACTAGGAATTAAATCACTACTAAAATTTGTCGTTAAAGGATTAGGTTTTTCTATTTCCTGAGCTACACTAATATGAGGATTAAAAAATAAAATAAACCAGAAAAAAAAACTTAATTGTCTGAAAAAAAAGTACTTTAATAGCTTCATATATTGTTTTCTACCTTTAACTGAATTTTCTGTCCTAGAAATTTAACACTTCTTATTCTACTTATTCTAAGAAAATAAAAAACTCTTTTGCCTCTCGTTAATAAAAAAGGAAATTAATAAGTAGCTCCACTTAATTAAACGTAAAATAGGCTCGGTTAGTAGTAAGGGCTAAAGCCCTTATTTCAAGAACATTTAAAACCCTTAAAGGGGTAACTACAAACTTTCTTTTATTTAATTGGCTTTACTTATCCCTTAGTTTATAAATACAATCAAGCATAAGAAATAGTAATTATTTATATTTAAAAATATAGTTTGAGCTTATAGACAATCCCCAATGTTTAAGGATATACTATTTTCCATAGATTAAAGGTAATCACCAAAGCAATAACCATAGCCTTTAGTCTATTAACTTTATCAATAAATAATAATCAAAATAGGAGCAAAAGAGGTTTAGATGTCTTACTTTTCCCGTCGTAAATTTATTTTGACTGCTGGTATATCTGCGAGTGCTGTTTTACTGAAAGGATGTGTCGGTAATCCACCTGAACCGGGAGGAGGTAGTACAGCAAATAATAATGTTACCAATGCACCAACGGATATTAGTCCAGAAATGATGCCTGAAACCACAAAAGTGAAGTTAGGTTATATTCCTATCGTGGAATCTGCGGCAATGATTGTGGCAAAAGAAAAGGGCTTTTTTGCTAAATATGGCATGACAGAAGTAGAGCTTTCTAAACAGGCAAACTGGGCTTCTGCAAGGGATAATGTTACTATTGGCTCTCAAGGAGGTGGCATTGATGGAGGACAATGGCAAATGCCCATGCCTCATTTAATCAGTGAAGGTATTATCACCAACGGCAACAAAGTTCCCATGTATGTTTTAGCTCAACTTAATACTCATGGTAACGGAATTGCGATCGCAGGTATTCATGCAGGAAAGGGCGTACATTTAGATATTAGTGGTGCGGCAGACTATATCAAGAGTTTTCCTAGTAACCAAGGCAGAAAATTCAAAGCCGCTCATACTTTCCCCAATGTTAACCAAGATTTTTGGATTCGTTATTGGTTCGCCGCAGGGGGCATAAATCCCGATACAGATATTGACTTGTTGGCAGTGCCTCCAGCCGAAACTGTGCAAGGAATGCGCAACGGTACAATGGATGCTTTTAGTACAGGAGATCCTTGGCCTTATCGTATTATTGCAGACAAAATTGGACATATGTCAGCATTGACGGCACAAATTTGGAAATTTCACCCTGAAGAATATTTGGCAATTCGTGCGGATTGGGTGGATCAAAATCCCAAGGCAACTAAAGCTATTTTAAAGGGTTTAATGGAAGCTCAACAATGGTGTGATAATCCTAGTAATCGCCCTGAATTGGTTTCTATTGTCTCTGGCAGAAATTACTTTAATATCCCTCCTGAAATTCTCGAACCGCCCTACGCAGGTAAATACACCATGGGAGACGGGCAACCCGATGTGGATGATTTCAAAATGGGGCCTCTGTATTGGAAAGATGATATTGGTAGTGTTTCTTATCCCTATAAAAGTCATGATTTGTGGTTTTTAACAGAGACATTAAGATGGGGTTTCCACAAAGGGCAAATTAATGATTTTGACCAGATTCAGCAAATTATTGACAGGGTAAATAGAGAAGATTTATGGAGAGAAGCCGCAACAGAAGCAGGATTTTCGGCAGATATTCCTACTAGCACATCAAGAGGAGTGGAAATATTTTTTGATGGCAAAACCTTTGATCCAACTAATCCACAGGAATATCTTAACAGTTTAACCATTAAAAACATTTGATTTTATTGTCATTTTTGAGGATAGAAAAGGAGCTAATTATGACAACATCTATGAGAATTTCTAACAGGAAGAATAATAATCCTGTGTTAACGTTTTGGCGAAAATACAAGGGAGATTTAATCCCTCCGATTATGGGAGTGGTTGGGTTTCTCTTACTGTGGGAGGCGGTTTCGATGTTACCCGGTATGCGTTTACCTGGTCCTAGCAGTTTATTTACAGACGATCGCACCCGTACTTTATTGTTATATCCTTTTTATGATCGAGGTGGTTTAGATAAAGGCTTATTTTGGCAAACTATGGCTAGTTTAGGAAGAGTGGCACAAGGCTATTCCCTAGCGGCATTGGTGGGTATTTCTACAGGGATTGTAGTTGGCACAAATCCTTTCTTAGATAAAGCCCTTGATCCAATTTTCCAATTTTTACGCATGGTTGCCCCTTTGGCGTGGGTTCCCATTGCCCTTGTAGCACTACAGCAAAACCAACCTGCGGCAATTTTCGTCATCTTTATTACGGCGGTGTGGCCTATTTTAATCAACACCACAGAAGGAGTGAAACAAATCCCCCAAGACTACATCAATGTACAGAAAGTATTGCGACTATCTCGTCAAAAGTTTTTCTTCAAAATTCTTTTACCCTCAGCATTACCCTACATTTTCACTGGTTTAAGAATAGGTATCGGGTTGGCATGGTTAGCGATTATTGCGGCGGAGATTGTCATGTCGGGGATTGTGGGTATCGGTTTCTTTATCTGGGATGCTTACCAACAAAACTATATCAGTGAAATTATTTTAGCGGTTATTTATATCGGTGCAGTGGGTTTAATTCTCGATCGAGCGATCGCCTATTTGCAAAAGATTATAGCACCGGGGCAGTAGTGAAAGTTTTTGGGTATTGGGGTATTGGGTTGTTGGGGTGTTATTTAGTATTGATTATAAATAGAAAAACTATGAGTTTATTCGTCGCAGTCGATAATATTGAAAAAGTTTTTCCCCTGACAGGAGGGGGCGAATATTTAGCTTTAAAAGGCATTAATTTAGAAATTAAAAAAGGTGAATTTATCTCTTTAATTGGACATTCTGGGTGCGGAAAATCAACTCTCTTAAATATGATTGCGGGGTTAGATTTACCCACCGAAGGCATTGTCACCCTAGAAGGAAAAAAGGTTAAAGAACCGGGTCCGGAAAGAATGGTAATATTTCAAAGTTACTGTTTATTACCCTGGTTGACGGTACGCCAAAATATTTCCCTTGCGGTGGATGAAGTGATGAAGGGTTACTCGGAAAGGGAGAAAAAAGACATCGTTAATGAACATATTAACCTTGTGGGTTTATCCCATGCCGCCGACAAACTCCCTAATCAGATTTCTGGGGGAATGAAACAAAGAGTTGCGATCGCCCGTGCTTTGGCTATTCGTCCGAAATTGTTGTTATTGGATGAGCCTTTTGGAGCTTTAGATGCCTTAACCAGAGGTAATTTACAGGAACAATTAATGCAGATATGCGCCCGTTACGAAATTACGGCGGTGATGGTAACTCATGATGTGGATGAAGCTGTATTTTTGAGCGATCGCATAGTCATGTTAACCAACGGACCTGGCTCAAAAATTGGCGGTATCCTAGAGGTGGACATTCCCCGCCCCCGTAAACGTTTAGAAGTAGTCAATCACCCTAGTTATTACAGTCTGCGTAGTGAAATTATTTACTTCCTAAATCAACAAAAACGGATTAAAAAATTCCGCTCTCAAAAACACGGTGCGATCGCCCGTCATGGTTTGGAAAAAATCAACCTTGAAATCGGTTTTGTACCCTTAACCGCCTGTGCACCCCTTGCCGTTGCTAAAGAAAAAGGCTTTTTTGCTAAACACGGCTTAGAGGAAGTGAACCTTGCGAGGGAAACCAGTTGGCGCGGTATAGTTGATGGAATTGCAGGAGGCTATTTAGATGCGGCACAAATGCCAGCAGGAATGCCTAGTTGGTTAACCATCGGTGGCAACAATGATGAACCTTTACCCACCGTCACCGCTTTAACTATCACCCGTAACGGTAATGCCGTCACCCTCGCTAAAAAATTCTATGATGAGGGTATTCACGATGGACACAAACTCAAAAGAATGCTGTTAGAGTCTGTTGATAATGCTCATACCTTTGGTATGGTACATCCATCATCCATGCACAATCTCTTATTACGTTATTGGTTGGCAGGAGAAGGAGTAGATCCCGATCGAGATGTCCATTTACAAACCATTCCTCCCGCCCAAATGGTAGCAGATTTAAAAGCAGGTAGTATTGATGGTTACTGCGTTGGTGAACCTTGGAACTTAAGGGCTTCTATGGAAGATGTCGGTTTTACCATTGCCACAGATTTAGAGGTATGGAACGGACACCCCGGCAAGGTTTTAGGAGTCAGGGAAGAATGGGCGATCGCCTATCCTAATACTCATATAGCCCTTGTCAAAGCCCTCTTAGAAGCCTGTCAATATTGTGCCAATCCTGAAAATCATCAGGAAATTCGAGAAATCCTTGCTTCTCGTCAATATCTGAGTACCAACATTGATTATATTCAACTAGGCGATCCGAAAAACTATACCTGCAACCTAGAAAAGCATACGGAGTATGCCCACCATCGCTTTTTTGGAGATGGTATGAATCGCCCTAGTCGTACTGAACATTTATGGATGATTACTCAGATGGCTCGTTGGGGTGATATTCCTTTTCCCCGTAACTGGGTAGAGATATTAGAAAGGGTTTGTCGGGTAAGTGTCTTTAGTACCGCCTGTCGAGAATTGGGTTTAACAGATCTGAAGTATCGCCGTGAACCAATTAAACTCTTTGACGGTATTCCCTTTGATGGAGAAGATCCGATCGGCTATTTAAACCATCTCAATATTAAACGGGATATAACTATGGCAGAAATTCCCCTAAACTCTCGTATTCTTGTCGCCGCCTAAATATTTGGGGTTGGGGTGTCGGGGTATTGGGGGAAGTGTTGTATTTAATAATTGATAGGAGGTTTAGAATAGGAAATAAATAGTCGAAATTAAGTCATAAATATGTCGAAAAAAGCAACTATAGAACAACGTCTGACAATCTTAGAAGAAGCGGTTATCAATATTCAAAATCAGATTAAATCAAATCCTAAATCTGACAATTGGCTTGATAATGTTATCGGTTCAATCTCTGATGAAGAAACCTTTTTAGAAGCCCTTGAATATGGTCAAAAATTTCGTCAAGAAACAATTTCTATGAATGATATTCAGGATCAGAAATGAGGTTTTTATTAGACACAAATCATATTAGTTTTCTTCAAAGAAAATCAGGTATTGAACATGAAATTTTAATTAGGCGTATCCGTAACTATTCTCCAGACGATTTTGCTTTTTCTATTATTAGTTTTCATGAACAAATAATTGGGGCTCATACCTATATTATTCGTTCTCAAAATTCAGAAAATTTATACAAGGGCTATCGCTTACTTCAACAAATTATTAACAGTTTTTCTGAAGCGAGAATTTTAGATTTTGAAAAAGATGCGATCGCTATTTTTCAACAATTAAAAAATCAAAAAATTGGTGTATCCACTATGGATTTGAGAATAGCATCGATCTCACTTTCTCGAAATTTAATTTTACTAACCCGTAATCAGAAAGACTTTACCAAAATACCCAATTTAATCATAGAAGATTGGACACAAATAACCTGATTGATTTACACCAGAGAAAACCATGCAAGTATCCCAAAGAAGAAAAATCGTAAGACAAATGGAAAAACAATTAAATATGGATTCATTTTTAACCATCGATAACGTTTCCAAGGTTTACCCTACTCCTAAAGGTTCGGTGACAGTCTTAAAAGACGTTAATTTAATTGTCGAGGAGGGGGAATTTATCTGTGTTATTGGGCATTCTGGATGTGGAAAGTCCACCTTATTAAATATGGTATCGGGTTTCACTCAACCCACTTTAGGGGCGGTTCATGTGAAAGGAAAAGAGATTACTAAACCGGGGCCCGATCGCATGGTTGTATTTCAAAACTATGCCCTTTTACCTTGGTTAACGGTGTTTGAAAACGTTTATTTAGCTATTGATTCAGTTCATCCTAACAAAAAAGAAGCAGAAAAAAGGGCGATCGCACGGGATCATTTAGCATTAGTGGGATTAACCGATGCGGCGGATAAAAAACCAACCCAAATTTCTGGAGGGATGAAACAACGTACTTCCATCGCCCGTGCCTTAGCCATACGCCCCGAAGTTCTTATTTTAGATGAACCTTTTGGGGCATTAGATCCCATTACCAAAGAGGAGTTACAAGAAGAATTACTCAACATCTGGAATGAACACCGTTGCACTGTTTTAATGATTACCCATGATATTGATGAAGCTCTGTTTTTGTGCGATCGCCTCGTGATGATGACCAATGGGCCAGAAGCAACTATTGGCGAAATTATGAATATTCCTTTTCCTCGTCCACGAGACAGAGAGAGGATTATGGAAGATCCCAACTATTATGACCTCCGTAATCATGCCTTAGATTTTCTCTATAATCGCTTTGCTCATGATGATGTAGCATAAACCTGAGTTCGGGGTTAGAAGTTAGGAGTTATTAATTATTAACTATTTACCTTTGCCCATTGCCCTTTTAACTTTGCCTTTTGACTATCTTCGCCAAATTTAACAACCCCTATTGTAAGAATGAAATTAAGTTAGTTACGAAAAGTAACAATAAGGATAATCTTTAAATTATTTATTAGTGGTTATCATAGATAATGGTGTGATCTATATAAAAGATTTTTCCACCAAGTATTCGTCAATCCGTGAAGACCATGATTTTAAATTTTTCCTTTAAACTATTGACAGAAGGTGGCAAATTATTATGTAAATGTTCCCTATATAAAACCTATCGAGTCGCTTCTAGTGTTCCAGTAGATATGGTTTGGGGAAAATTAATTAATTTAGCAGATATGTCATGGCATCCTCTTTTTTCTCAAACAAATTTACCTAAAGGCTTGATTCCTAAGCCGGGGTTAATTTTTTCTGTCGTTACCCGTTTGACTCCTTTTCCTATTCGTGCTTTTGTAGAAAGTGTGCGTCCTAGAGAATTGCTGAGTATCCGTTTACTGGCTATTCCGGGTATTGAGCAAAGAATCACTTATCAAATAGAGTCCACTTTATGCGGTAGTTATATTGCTTATTCTATAACTCTTAGAGGGTGGCTATCTCCTTTTATTTGGTGGCTGATAAAACCCTACTCTATTAAAGTCGCTAATGAGTTGGTTAATGCGGCGGCTAAATGTCACTAAAATTTCATCTTAGGTTCACATCAAAGTCATATTAGTTGTTTATAGTATTAAGTGTCAGGGAGAAAGATAGGTTTTCCTCTTTAGCTCCTTCGCACCTTTAATCCCTGACTTTTTTTTATTTTTTTTGTTCGTGTGATTAATTTATTTGTGTAGCAATTATTTTTTATCTTATTTTCTTTTCAGTCTAGTAATTAATTATTTTCTAAGTTTGCATTATTTCATTATTTTTACAGAGGTTTGAGCTATTATGGTTAACAAATTTATGCAGAGATTTACAACGGGAGCATCTTTACTATTGTTAGGTGCTGGTATAGGAGTAGGAACAAATTATTTAGTTAACACCCCTCAATTATTTGCTTTCACTAAGGATGGTGAAACTCGTCTTTTCAAAGAAGATAAAGTTTATAACGGTGATTCTACTATCAGCGCATTACCCAACAATGAGAACCTTAATTTTGTGGCTCAAGTTGTACAGGAAGTGGGGCCAGGAGTGGTGAGAATTAATGCTTCTCGTAAGGTTGCCACTAATGTTCCACCGATGTTTAATGATCCTTTTTTCCGTCAGTTTTTTGGAGATAAAGTTCCTCAAGTTCCTGATGAGCAGATTCAAAGAGGTACAGGATCTGGTTTTATTATTAGTGAAGATGGTAAAATTTTAACCAATGCTCATGTGGTAGATGGAGCAACCGAAGTAACCGTAAATCTCAAAGATGGTAGAGTTTTTGAAGGTAAAGTATTGGGGTCTGATCCTCTCACAGATTTGGCAGTAATTCAAATTGATGCAGAAAAATTACCTGTATTAGAAATCGGTAATTCCGATGATTTAGTAATTGGAGAATGGGCGATCGCAATTGGTAATCCCTTGGGTTTAGATAACACTGTAACTACGGGGATTGTTAGTGCTACAGGGCGATCGAGTTCTGAAATTGGCGTGGGAGATAAGCGTTTAGACTTTATTCAAACAGATGCGGCTATCAACCCCGGTAATTCTGGAGGTCCTCTTTTAAATGCAAAAGGAGAAGTAATTGGTATCAACACCGCAATTATCCAAAATGCTCAAGGATTAGGGTTTGCAATTCCCATTAACCGAGCGGCACAAATTGCCCAAACCTTAATTGCTGATGGTAAAGTAGAACATCCTTATATCGGTATTAGTATGGTATCTCTTGATGCACAAACCAAAGAGCGATTACAAGAAATGAATAAACCGAATTTAGTTGATGAAGAAGGGGTTTTAATTGTAAATGTTCTGCCCAATTCTCCTGCGGCTCAAGCTGGTTTAAAATCGGGGGATGTTATCCAAGGAGTTGAGGGAGAAAAAATTAAAGATTCTACTCAAGTACAAAAAATTGTGGAGTCAAGAAAAGTTGGTTCAGAGTTAACTTTAAACTTACGTCGAGATGATCAAGATTTAAACGTGGCTGTTAAATTGGGTATTTTACCAACTAATTAACCTGAGTGGGTTAAGAGGCAATGATTTGAGTTAGGAGTTAAGGTCAAAAGGAAATTTCCCTCCAATCCCCAAATCCCTCAACACCCCAACACGCCAAACCATAAAAACCTTACTTGAAGTATTGATAAGCACTATAAGCCATAGTAATAACCCCAGTAATAATTGATGATTCGTCTAATTCAAAGCGGGGATGATGCAGAGGATAATTTTTTTTCTCTTCCATCCCAATACCCAAGCGAAACATTGTACCTGGTGCATAATCTAAATAAACAGCGAAATCTTCTGCCCCTAAAGATGGTTCTAAAATATTAATAACCTTTTCTTCTCCTAAAGCCTCTGTTGCAGATTTTTCCATTATTTTCGTCAAATTGAGGTCATTCTGGACACTGGGAAGACGATGATTATATTTAATTTCACATTTTGCACCGTATATATTGCAAATACCTTCAACAATTCCTTTTATCCAACTAGGTAAATTTTCCCTAATTTCAGGATGGAGCGATCGCACTGTTCCCACCATTTTCACTTGATCCGCTATGATATTGGGGGCACTGCCACCGCTAATTTGTCCAATAGTTAAAACCAAAGGATGTAACGGATTATGAGTGCGACTGATTGCCTGTTGTAAAGCAGTGATTACCTGTGCCGAAATCCAAATGGCATCAATAGCTTGATGAGGTCTTGCACCATGACCAGCTTCACCTTGAATTGTTATTTCTAAATCATCCATTGCCGAAGTTAAAGCACCGTAGCGAATGCCCACAGAACGAGCAGGAATAGTCGGAAAAACATGAACCCCAAAAATGGCATCCACATCCTTCATCGCCCCATCAGCGACCATCCAAAGTGCTCCCTGTGCAATTTCTTCAGCAGGTTGAAACAAAAAGCGAATATTTCCATCGATGCGATCGCACATTTGAGCTAAAATCATCGCCGTTCCCAATCCTACAGTTGTATGTACATCATGTCCACAGGCGTGCATTACCCCCGGCACACGGGACACAAAATCAAGGGAAGTAGCCTCATGAATCGGCAAAGCATCCATATCCGTGCGAATAGCTAAAATGCGATTTTGACTACCATTACCCTTCAATTCTCCGATTACCCCAGTTTTGCCAACACCCTCTTGCACCGACAAACCACAGGAAGACAAAACCCCCGCCACATAAGCCGCCGTTTGATATTCTTGTCCACTCAACTCAGGATGAGCATGGAAATGACGACGGATTTCAATTAATCTAGGAGCAATTTCTTGAGCAATATCTTTAATTTTATCTAGCATTTATGGTTTGAGTAATGAGTAATAAGCCTCTGACGAGGCAGGGAACAGAGAACAGGGAATAGAGAACAGTGTATAATTAAATTTTACTCTTAACTCCGAACTCCGAACCCCGAACTCAAATCATTCTTCCTCCAAACTAACAGATTCATCAATGAAATCTTCGAGGAAATCTTCTGGAATATTTTTCTCTTCTATCACCCCTTCCTGTATAGGCTCAGGCTTTAACATCAATACACCCAAAGGAGGTAAACACAAGTCGAGAGAATGATCATAATTATGGAAAAACCATTCATCCGTCATTTTTCCCCCTAAATTACCCATATTACTGCCACCATAATCCCTTGAATCACTATTGAAAATTTCCCTATAAAAACCAGCACGGGGTACTCCAATACGATAATGACTATGGGGTTGAGGAGTAAAATTACAAACAATCACAATAAAATCATTAATATCAGCTCCACGACGAATAAAAGAAACAACGCTATGCCGATTATCACTACAATCTATCCACTGAAAACCATCCCCCTCAAAATCCCTTTCATACAAAGCAGATTCACTCTTATATAGATGATTCAAGTCAATAAAAAACTTTTGTAACTGCTTATGGCGATCGAACTGTAATAAATGCCACTCCAAATCAGTATTTATGTTCCACTCGCTCCACTGTCCAAACTCCATACTCATAAACATGGTTTTTTTACCCGGATGAGCATACATATAACTAAATAAACTCCTTAAATTAGCAAACTTTTGCCACTCATCCCCCGGCATTTTACCAATCATACTACTTTTGCCATGGACAACCTCATCATGAGAAAACGCCAACATAAAATTCTCATTTTGGTGATACCACATACTGAAAGTAACGTTATTCTGATGGAATTGACGAAACCAAGGATCCATACTAAAATAGTCCAAAATATCGTGCATCCAGCCCATATTCCACTTCATGTTAAAACCCAATCCCCCCATATAAGGAGGACGAGAAACCATCGCCCATGCCGTTGACTCCTCCGCAATGGATAAAATACCAGGATACTGCTCAAAAATAGTCGTATTAACTTGCCTAATGAACTCTACCGCTTCAATATTCTCTCTACCGCCAAATTCGTTGGGAATCCACTCTCCATCTTCTCGATCATAATCCAAGTAAAGCATCGAAGCCACCGCATCTACCCTAATCCCATCAATATGATATTTATCAAACCAGAAAAGGGCATTAGCAATCAAAAAATTACGAACTTCATTTCTACCATAATTAAATACCAAAGTACCCCAACTCTTATGTTCTCCTTTTCTAGGGTCTTGATGTTCAAATAAATGTGTACCATCAAAATAGGCTAACCCATGAGCATCTTTGGGAAAATGTCCTGGTACCCAATCTAAAATAACTCCAATCTCATTTTGATGACATTGATCAATAAAATACATTAAATCTTCAGGAGTACCATAACGAGAAGTAGGGGCATAATATCCCGTTACCTGATAACCCCACGAACCATCATAAGGATGCTCTGCTAGAGGTAATAATTCAATGTGAGTATAGCCCAATTTTTTGACGTAGGGAATTAATTTTTCTGCCAACTCATAATAGGTTAAGTAACGGGCGGAGGGTTTATATTCAGAAGCATGGACAATTTCAGCTTTTGTGCCATACTGTTTTAACGGTTCTTCTTCCGATGTGTGTAACCATGAACCTAAGTGAACTTCATACACGGCTACAGGTTGAGTCAAAGGATCACTTTTACTGCGTTTTTCTAACCATTCTTGATCTTGCCATGGATAGGTATCTAAATCACTAACCACTGAAGCGGTTTTCGGACGTGCTTCTTGAGAAAAAGCAAAGGGATCTGATTTAATATAGATATGACCTTCCCAATTTTTAATTTCATATTTGTAGTGAGTACCAAAATCGAGATCGGGAATAAATAATTCCCAAATCATATCTTGTTTTTTACTCATTTGATGTTCTCTACCATCCCATGAATTGAAATCCCCAATTACAGAAACGTTACGGGCATTGGGAGCCCAAACAGCAAAATATACTCCCTTTACTCCATCTAATTCAATGACATGAGCCCCTAGTTTTTCATAGATGCAATAATGGTTTCCCTCTCCGAATAGGTAAATATCATAGTCAGTGATAGGGGAATCTTTGAATTTATAAGGATCATAAATTATCTTTTCTTGTTTACCTTCTTTTACTTTCAATTTGTAGGTATCTAATTTTTCGGCTTTGATTTCACACTCAAAAAAATGGGGATGATGAACCGATTTCATCGGATATTGTCGCTTACTATCTGGTAACATCACTGATACACTATCAGCTTTTGGTAAATATGCACGGATTACCCATGTTTTTTGCCTTTGCCTTTCTGAAATTAAGTGACAGCCTAATATCTCAAAGGGATTATGGTGCAGGTTGTTAACTATTTGATTAACTTGCTCAATAGTAATTTTGCTAGGCATTTAATTCGAGATTCTTAACATTTTTTCTATATGTTTTAATCATAATAGCTAGTTTGATCTTGAGGGTAAATCCGTTTTTCTACTATATTTTACTTAACAATTAATTTTAACTATTGTTAACAATTTTTTCGGCATTAGGTATTAAGGGCAGATAAGACGTGCTTCAGGATGATTGTTAAATAATAAAAATATACTTACTATGGAAAATCTGCCTCACGAATTTAAGGGAAGGTTTTATTTAATACTGGCAGTGGTAATTTTTGGTACTGCTAATGCTTTCACTCGCAAGTTAACGGAAATCGGGGAGCAACATTTTATTGATGGTCGTAATCCTATATCTTTCTGTAATGTTCTTTTTGTCGGAAATTTATGTGCTTTGATTTTACTGTTGATAATATATCGTCAAGAAATCCAAGTAAATCTTTTTCAAAGAATTAAATTGTCACAATGGTTAAATCTGTTATTTGTGGCTTTAATTAATGGTGCTTTAGTACCTGCTTTATTTTTTAATGCTCTTTCTATCACTTCTGTTAATAATATTGTTTTAGTCTCACAAATAGAAATACCTTTTATGTTAATTGTCTCTATCTGTTTTTTGTCAGAAAGAGTAAATAAATGGATTCTTTTTGGATCAATTTTTTCTTTTGTGGGAGTTTTTTTGACGGTTTTGTTAGATATACCGAATCAAGGAATAAGCATAATGAGTAATGGAAGTTATCAGCAAGGAGGAATTTTGCAGGGGGAGTTAATGGTATTAATTGCGACTATATTTAAGGTGATTTCTAATTTGGTTAGTAAAACTACTTTAAAAACTATTCCCCTAGGATTTTTCTGTATATTTCGTACTTTAGTAGGTACGATCGCATTTTTTGTCGCCGCAATTATATTATATGGTTTTTCCCACTTTGCTCATGTTACCTCGCCTTTTTTATGGCAATGGATGTTAATTTATAGTGCTGTAATAGTAGTTATAGGACAATTAGCATGGTTTCAAGGGTTGAAGCTAACTACTGCCAATGAAGTTTCTTGGGCAAATGCTTTTAATCCCATTGCAGGGATATTAGGGGCTTATTTTATTTTGGGTGAATCTCCCACTACTGCTCAATATTTGGGGGGTATTGTAATTATATTGGGCATTATTCTTAATCAATGGGGTTTACATAGTCAAAATATTACCTATGACATCAAAGAAATGGAGGAAACTATTTCTTTTAAAGGATTTTAAGTAAGTCAGTATGGGTTTAATATTAGTGTCTTGCAGTGTTAAGGGATTGGGGTATTGAGTGTTAGGGAAGCGTGTTAATTAAACACTTTTGCCCCTTACCTTGTCTTAATGACTACTTACTTTTACTTTATTTAATCAACAAGATTAGTGGTGTAGATTAAATTTTCTTATCTTTGTACTATGATTGCAAAAAATTTCCTAGAATATGAAAGAATTACTTTTACTATAATACTACCTGTATTTTTTTCAGTAAGGAAAGTTGAAAAATCAAAGCCAGAAAGGTCATAAGTTAGTTTTTCTCAATGGTGGAATTGCGATCGCATATATTATTGCGATTCAAATTAGCCATGCTTTTACGACTTTACCCGGGGAAGTGGCATCGGTTTGGTTTCCTTCTGCTATAACTCTACCGATGGTTTATTACTATGGGACAAAAGTTTTTTCAGGTATAATCATTGGTTCTATTATTGGTCTAATTCCTGCTTTATCTAGTTTAGATCCTCCTTTATCTTTTATAAATAGTCTTCTTCTCAACACTGTCTGTATAATTGCTAATTGTTTACAACCTTGGTTAGCTAGATATTTGTTGAATAAATTTTCTCGGCATCAAGAGATTTTTACTCATGTATCTTCAGTTTTAGTTTTTATCGTTGCCTCTTTTTTTGCTCCCTTAATTTCTGCCATGTTAGGAGTGACAGGTTTATTGATAGTAAACGCTTTAACGATTAGAGAATATCCTCTTGCTTTTATTACTTGGTGGTTAGCATCGGCTTTAGCTCACATTTTATTTTCTCCGCCCATGATAATTTATCGAGAAAAAGAAGTTTTGCATCAAAAAGCAAATTATGGAGAAATCATCATTAACTTAAGTATTTTGTGCTTTATTTGTATCATTATTTTCCAATTTGCCTATCCTCTCGAATATTTATTATTACCGATTTTAATTTGGGGAGTATTTCGTTTAAATCGTTGGAATTCTAGCTTATTAGTTAGTTTTGTTGCATTTGTGGCTATTACCGCCACAGGTAAAGGTTATGGAATATTTGTCAAAAATTCTGTGAATGAGTCTTTAATGTTGTTACAGTCTTTTACTGCCATGCTTTCTTTAACGACATTAATTCTATCGGCGGTATTAAGTGAGAGACAAATTGCACAGCAATCTTTAAAAGAAACTCTGGAAAATTTAGAAATCAAGGTATTTGAGCGTACTAGAGAATTAACTCAAGCACAACTTAACCTTAAACACGCTAACTATACTTTAGAAAAAATGGCTAACACCGATAGTCTAACTCAAGTGGCTAATCGTCGTTACTTCGATCGCCGTTTACGGGAAGAATGGCATAATATGTTAGTAATGGCACAACCTTTATCTTTGCTGTTGATTGACATTGATTGTTTTAAACAATATAACGATACTTACGGACATCCCCAAGGAGATGATTGTTTAATCCAAGTAGCACAAACTTTCAAATCTGTTATCCGTCATAATTCTGACTGTATCGCTCGATATGGTGGAGAAGAATTTGCCATTATTTTACCCAACACCAATCAACAGGAAGCTCAAATTGTCGCCAATAAAATTCTCCAAGAAGTACGCAAATTAAAAATTGACCATAAAACCTCCACTGTGTTAAAGTTCGTTACCTTAAGTATTGGCGTTACCACATCTATTCCTCAAGTTGATGATTCTTTAGATAATTTTGTTACCAAGGCAGATAAAGCTTTATATCAAGCAAAACAACAGGGGCGCGATCGCTTCGTGATTTTAGTGTAAATTAGAGATGACTGGAAAAATGTTTAAGTAATAGTGGAGAAGGGTAAATATATTGAAATTATCTTCCGTAAATTGCCGCTAACTCCCTACGAATATCAAGAAAAACATCTCTCCGTAGATAAGGATATTCTCCTAACCAAAGTTTATTGCGGGGAATATAAACATCAGTAATTTGAGCAATATTCATAAAATCAGGATCATTAGTTAATAATAAACCCTCTACTGCTTGTCCTCGATTAATAGACTTATAAATTCTTTTGACTGGGGTGGTAATAGTGGCACGAAAACCGCTTTTATCGGCAATCTCCATGTTAAACAAACGACGACGATTTTCTACTATAATCACTCTACCTAATTTATCGATCGCAGATTCTTCTTTAACGATTTCTTCAGTCAAATAAACGTCTAAAACTTTACCTCGCCAGAAACCACAGTAACGATAACGACGAAAACGATTATTTCTCACACTCGCCCAATAAACAGGACTCCACAACCAATATAGCCCCATCACAATGCGAAAAATTAGAGAAATATTATCCCCCGCCCGTCCAAAAAATGACCCCAATAACCAGAAAAAAAGCACTCCAATTAGAGAAATAAAGAGATTTTTTAATAATGTGGGAAAATTTGCCCAATAATAAGCATATTGCTTTCCAGTTGCGATCGCAGGTATTAAATCGTTGATAGCATCTTGTTTAAGAGGAATAAGCATAAGCAGGGTTCGGAGTTCGGAGTTCGGAGTTCGGGGTTTTTAACAGTAGGGGAGTAGGGAGTAGGGAGTGGGGAGAAAACTTATTTATCTGAAACCTAAAACCTGACACCTACACCATTGTTAATTGTTAATTGAATTAATGGACTGTCTCTGTTTCTAAAGCATCCATAATGGTTTTATTGTAAATAATACGTCCGGGAGTAGTGTAAACATACTGAGCTAACACTTCGCCATCAGCAGTTTCTCTCACTTTGAACCCTTCATAATATTTCCAGACTGTACCGTCGGCAAGAGTTTCTTCTCTTTCTAGCTCACTCGCACCTTTTCCGCTTTCCACTGCTCCATCAAAGCGTACCCAAACATAGGCGTGTAAATCAACTAAACCTTGTTCATAAGCCCGTAAAGCATCATCGAGGTTAGCATAGTAACCATCTTTACCTTTAGTGGCGTAGGGATTCTCCGCAGTCAAATAGTAACAACCTAAAACCATATCCTGAGAAGGAGCAATAATCGGCTTACCCGTTGCAGGAGAGAGAATATTATGACAGGCCATCATTAACAGACGAGCTTCTGATTGGGCTTCAATGGAGAGAGGTACGTGTACCGCCATTTGGTCTCCGTCAAAGTCAGCGTTAAAGGGAGGACATACCAACGGATGAAGTTGAATCGCTCTTCCTTCTACTAACACGGGTTCAAAAGCCTGAATCCCTAAGCGGTGGAGTGTAGGCGCACGGTTTAGCAAGACGGGATGTCCTGAAATTACCTCCTCTAATACCCTCCAAATACCCGGATCTGCTTTTTGAATCATTTTTTTCGCCGCTTTGATATTATTGACAATACCAAGACGAATTAAGCGGTTAATGACGAAAGGTTGGAAAAGTTCGATCGCCATTTCTCTGGGTAAACCACATTGATAAATCTGTAACTTAGGACCCACAACGATTACAGAACGTCCAGAATAGTCCACACGTTTACCGAGGAGGTTTTGACGGAAACGACCTTGCTTACCTTCAATAATGTCAGAAAGGGATTTTAAGGGGCGAGAATTACCACCGACAACAGTTCTTCCTCTTCTACCATTATCAATTAGAGCGTCCACCGCTTCTTGTAACATCCGTTTTTCATTACGAATGATGATTTCAGGAGCAAGAATTTCTTGTAAGCGATTTAAACGATTATTACGGTTGATTACTCGACGATAAAGATCATTTAAGTCGGAAGTAGCAAAACGCCCACCATCTAACTGTACCATCGGACGTAAATCAGGGGGAATAACGGGAATAACACTTAAAACCATCCACTCAGGTTTTGCCCCAGTTGCCACAAAGTTATCAATTAATCGTAATCTTTTGATTAATTTTGCTCTTTTTTGCCCTTTGCTGTTAACAATTTCCTCTCTTAGTTTTTCGGCTTCTTCTTCAAGGTTAATATCCTGTAAGAGTCTTTCTACCGCTTCTGCCCCGATGCCAACTTCAATACCCTCTAACTCAGAATCTTCAGCATAAATTTGTTCCTCAATTTCCATCCACTGGTCTTCAGTGAGTAATTGACGATAGCTTAAATTACTAGCATTTCCGGGATTTAAGACTACATGGGCATTGAAATAGACCACTTGTTCCACATCACGCAAAGGCATATCCAGCAAAATGCTTAAGTAACTAGGAATACCTTTCAAATACCACACATGGGTAACAGGTGCGGCTAACTTAATATAACCCATGCGATGACGGCGTACTCTTGACTCGGTAACTTCTACACCGCAACGCTCACAAACAATCCCTCTATGACGTACTCTTTTATATTTTCCACACCAACATTCCCAATCTTTAGAAGGTCCAAAAATTCTCTCACAAAATAAACCATCCATTTCGGGTTTTAGGGTACGATAGTTAATTGTCTCAGGAGTGGTTACTTCTCCTACTACTGTACCATTTGGAAGGGTTCTTTCTCCCCATTGTCGGATACGTTCGGGGGATGCAATCCCAATTTTAACGTAATCAAACTGTCTCTCTTGTTGTTGATTTGGCATATTCAGCTCTGGCTTAACCCTTTGAATATTAATATTTATTCAGTTAGTTATAATGTTAATCTATATGCAATTACCGACTAGATGAATTTAGACATTAGAGATAATTGTCAGATTGTCCATTATACTATACTTTGGTTAAGGTAGGGGCAAGGGTAATTTATAAACTTAAAACCTACACTAGAAACTTGTGAGATAAGCTAAAAGCTCGTTAATAACCTTATTAATGACGGTAAGGAAATAGAGAATATTATTCCAGTCCAAAATAGTGGAAATAATTTTCATATATATCCTCTTGATTGGTGTAAATATTCGGTTGTAAATCTTCGGTAGCGGGAGATGATGTGAATGTGGATTTGATTATCAAATTATCTTCGCTGATACTTGAAGGTTCAACACCTCTAACTATTAAAGGATTTAAGTTTTCATCATTTCTTCTTAAAAGATCGTGGTTAACTATCAAACGAACACCATTCATATCATTGAAAGTATCCACATCAACTATATACTGTACCGTAGTGTAAAAAGTACTACCATCCATTCTCGATTCCATGTAGTAAGCATTTATTGGTATTTGGGCAACTGATAAAATAGCAGATGTCAACCAAAAAACAACCATTAAATTTAAACTAGAGGCGAAGTAAAGTAGTTTTTTCATGGTCTCACCCCTTTTCTATATCTCTTTATCTCGATTCTATCTATTCTGTAACAATTAAAACTACGGGGTAAATACTCAAAAAAAATAAATAGTATTGATCGTGGAAATATGTAGTTAATTCTCTGTATATTTTCTTAGTTGGAGAAAAGATTTTCTACTGGTATTAAGATTGACCAAGATTATGTCAAAATGACCCTAATCTAATTTTAAGGAAACAGTTACAGGTAATTAAACAACTATGAAAATTTTATTTGTGGCGGCGGAAGTCGCTCCTATTGCTAAGGTTGGGGGTATGGGTGATGTAGTGGGTTCGTTACCCAAAATTTTGAGAAAACAAGGTCATGATGTGCGTATTTTTATTCCTTACTATGGTTTTTTACCTGATAAATTAGATATTCCTGCTGAACCAATTTGGTGGGGAGAGGCGATGGGGCAGGAATTTACTGTCTATGAAACTTTATTACCTGAAACGGATATTCCTTTATATCTTTTTGGTCATCAAACCTTTGCCCGTCGTAATATTTATGGTGATCATGATGAGTATTGGCGTTTTACTTTTTTTGCTAATGGTGGGGCGGAGTTTGCTTGGAATTATTGGAAACCTGATATTGTTCATTGTCATGATTGGCATACGGGAATGATTCCTGTGTGGATGCACGAAACTCCAGATATTAGCACTGTTTTTACGATACATAATTTGGCTTATCGAGGTCCGGGTAGAGATTTATTACAGCAGATTACGTGGTGTCCTGAATATATGCGAGGGGAAAATGCGATCGCAGCCGCTTTACATTTTGCAAATGTGGTTAATACGGTTTCTCCTACCTATGCTTGTCAAATTCAAACTCCTGAGTATGGAGAAGGTTTACACGAATTATTGTCATGGATTAATGATAAATTAATTGGTATTGTTAATGGAATTGACATCGACAATTATAATCCCGCTACAGATAGATTTATTGCTCAAAACTTTACCATCAAAACTTTAGATCAACGTTTCCGTAACAAAGTTAAGTTACAAGAAGAATCGGGATTAGAAATTAATCGCAGTACTTTTCTTGTGGGTATGGTGAGCCGTTTAGTAGAACAAAAAGGTATTGATTTAGTCTTACAGATTATAGATCGCTTCCTTGGTTATACTGATGCTCAAATGGTAATACTTGGAACAGGCGATCGCAACTATGAATCCAAATTATGGGATATATCTAACCGCCATCGAGGACGGATTTCCGTGCAGATAGTTCATAACGAAGCCTTATCAAGACGCTTATACAGTGGTGTTGATGCTTTTTTGATGCCTTCTCGGTTTGAACCCTGTGGCTTAAGTCAACTGTTAGCTATGCGTTACGGTGCAATTCCTATCGTGCGAAAAACAGGAGGTTTATTAGATACGGTATCTTTTTTTGATCCCCATAATGAGCAGGGTACAGGTTATTGTTTTGATCAATATGATGCCCTAGATTTATATACTGCCCTAATTCGTGCTTATGAAGGTTATCGCTTTAAAAAAGATTGGCGAAAACTGCAAGTAAGAGCTATGAAACAAGATTTTAGTTGGGATAAATCGGCTCAAAAATATGTGGAAATATACAAACAAATTATGCCTGTGGTGAATATCTCTGAGGGCAAAAAACAGGGAATTGCGATTGCTTCATAGCTAACTGTGGTTCAATTTCAAATTTTGGGTGGTGTAAAGGTGTCAGGTTTCAGGTTGTTGGGGGATTGGGGAGAAACGAGTTGGGAGTTAGGGGTTAAGAGTTAGAAGTTATTAATTATCAACTATTTTTTACCTTTGCCCCTTGCCCTTTTCCCTTTTCTTATTAATTGATTTCTCCTAAAAACCATTTATTGTCTTTGACAAGAGTATGATGTTGCCAACTATCATCAGTGTTAGGAAAATCAAGGCGATAATGGCCTCCTCTGCTTTCGATGCGAAATTTGGCACTTTTTAAGATTAAATAGCCAATATCAAGTAAATTCAAAGTTTCTGCTCCTAGTTTTAACTGATTTTCACTCTCAACGGATGTGAGTTGATAATGATTGTTAGGAGATATATTTCTAATTAATTGGCAGATGGAGCTATTTTCTAATTCTTCTTTCCATGTTATCAAAGATGCGATCGCATCTTCTAAACCTTTTTGAGTACGACAAATCCCTGCCCCTTCCCACATAAGGGTTGGTAATTGATTTCTAATGGATTGAATCAAAGGAATTTCTGCACTCCAATCATGATCAAATGTCTTAGTATCAAAAGAAATATCAGGAGTAGGGGCTAAATCATCAACAGATAAATTTCTGAAACTTTCCCCAAACACCACACACTCTAATAAAGAGTTACTAGCTAAACGATTTGCTCCGTGAACTCCTGTACTAGCAGTTTCCCCAATGGCGTATAAACCTTGAATCGAGCTTTGATTATTAACATCCACTGCCACTCCCCCCATCCAATAATGAGCCGCAGGAGAAACAGGTATTGGTTGATTAAACAAATCAATACCCCACTGTTGACACTTATTAATAATATTCGGGAAACGATATTCGATGCGCTTTTTGTCTATGGGGCGTAAATCCAAATATACCTTACCATGAGCAGGATTAGGGCAGGTTTTCTGTAAATGGGAATAAATCGCTCTACTAACCACATCTCTAGGGGCTAATTCTCCTTTTGGATGATAATCAAAAGCGAAGCGTCTTCCCGTCTCATCAATTAAATGTGCTCCTTCCCCTCTCACTGCTTCACTAATTAAAAAGCGAGGTGCATTGACAACGTTTAAGGCAGTAGGATGAAATTGGAAAAATTCCAAATCCCTCAATAATGCCCCCCCACGCCACGCTAAAGCCACTCCATCTCCTGTGCTAACGGTGGGGTTAGTGGTATGTGCAAACACTTGTCCTCCGCCCCCAGTAGCTAAAATGACTCCTTTTGCCAGTAGCCATTGAATTTTATTTTGGTGTAACAAACATAATCCCTGACATTTATTTTCTTGGTGATTAATCCACAAACTTAGGGCGTATGCTTGTTCATAAACCTGAATATTTTTACTTTCTAGTACCTTTTGTCTTAGAATAGATGCGATCGCTTTTCCTGTGGTATCTGCCGAATGAAGCACCCTCGGAAAAGAGTGGGCGGCTTCTAATGTCATCGCTAAACCCCCATTAGTGCGATCAAATTCCACCCCCATGGCAATTAGAGATTGAATAGATGTAGTCGCATTTTCCACTAAATATTGAACCGCAGTTTCATCACACAAACCAGCACCAGCTTTAAGAGTATCTTGTAAATGCAACAAAGGAGAATCATCTGAATCAATAGCCGCCGCAATACCTCCCTGAGCCCAATTACTTGCACCTTTTTTGAGCTTATCCTTAGTAATTAAAGCGATATGAAAATGAGAAGGTAAACATAAAGCGGCATATAAACCAGCCGCACCAGAACCAACAATAATAATATCAAATGGGGGAAAACAGGAGTTATTAGCGTTCAAGGTCAGGATTTTTTGCAGACTATATAAATATTGTTGCTCATTGTACCTAATCAATGGTCAGTTTGCCATGATTTTATTACCAAGTTGATTTGTTAGATCATCATCTGTTGACGTACGCATCAGCCTCAATTTCGACGAGCAGTTCAGGAGAGATTAGCTTACTTACTTCTACCATACTAGAAGCTGGACGAATCTCGCCAAAAAACTTTCCATGTGCTAAACCCACCTCTTCCCATCGAGAAATATCTGTGACATATATGCGAGTACGAACGACATGAGTTAGCTTGGCTCCAGCTTCCTCCAGAGCCGCTTCGATGTTCTTTAGTGCCTGAATCGTTTGTTCGTATGGATTATCAATACCAGTAATCCCTTCTGGTGTTGTTGCTGTCGTTCCTGATACATGAACATATGGACCAATTTTTACAGCTCGGGAGTAACCAACTAAGGATTCCCAAGGTGTTCCCGATGAGATGTTATAGCGTGTCATTTTTTGTCCTCCATAATAATTTTAATATTGAAAACTCATTTAGCCAAGTCGAATTGCAAAATAATTAATTTATTATTTACAATTACCAGCACTTAGCCCGGCATAACTCTTAACATTTTATTTGCACCTCTCTGAAACTCATAGGAAACAGAACTAATTTCAGCTTGAAACCCACCCTCATTAAGTCTCGCCATGATTTCCCTTACATAAGGTGAAGGTTTACCATCTAAACATAGTAAAGGAAATACACGAACTTCGCGGGAAATCCGTAACATTTCCAAAAGTGCCTGAACATGGAATTCTTCGGAAAAATGAGAGCTATAAAGAAATAAAAAATGCGATGATAAGGCAATATCGAAGGAATTGTTGTCAAAAGGTAGATAGGGCAATTCGCCCTCAATATATCTAGCTTCGGCTTTACCAGTCTCGTAGTCAGCTATAAAGGTTTCCATTGCTGACATACGGATGCTACTGAGCTCATCTAGTGAGGTGATAGAAGTCCATCTATATGCACTCTTATTATTCCGCATTTGCTCCATGATTTTATCATATGTATCGTTTATTCTCTGGCGGATTTGATTGACGGAAAAGTGATAAATCGGATCGATGGAGATAACTTTTCCTCCACGTTGTGTTAGTTCTGCATTGAATCCTGCTGGCCCATCACCACAACCCAAAATACGACATTTTAAATCTTGGTCACTCAGATTAAACATGGCGACGTATTCCTCAAAAGATCGTCCCCACGGTACAACCTTATCCAGATAAAACCCCATACACTTAATGCTCCTTTCTAAGTTATCAATATTTTGTGATTCACTACCTAAATTGTTTTTTTGTTTTTGGTGAATTTTTATTCACCACTTTATCACGGTAATTTTGGCAATATTTCCTGTCAATATTTTTATAGCTTTCTTAATAATTTTTTATTTTTTAATACTTTTTTCATCGAACTCAGGTTCTGTCTTAATTTCGTCACGAAGTTTAATTTCCCACAACCATAAATCTCTATCGGAGAAACACTCTTTAAAAACTATATTTTCGTTAGATTTTAACTCCAATTTCAAACTATCAGGCATATTTAAAAAATAAACTTTGTTAAAATCAGCAGGATATTGAAAATTTTGTAACTCTTTTTGATGGGAAAATAGTTGTAAATTGACATTTTCATTCAGTAAATAGCTAAGAGCGAAAAATGTACCAAAATGATAACCAAAGTCATTCCCGATAATTAAAGAAGGAGTATTATTATTAACAATATTAGCTACAGTGGTTAAATTATAGTTAATATCTTTTGTCCATGCTGTAGTTGCATACATATTTTTAACATTGGCAGATAATCCTAATATCAATAGGAATACTAATAGTATTTTGGCAATTTTATATTTATAATTAATCCCTAAAAAATAAGAAATAGTTAATAATAAACCTAACTGACTAGGTACTAAATAACGAGATATAGTTCCCCGAATTCCTCCTAGTAACAAATCGGGAATAATCAGCATTAGTATAGGAGTTAAACTAAAACAAAGGAGAAATATTTTAATATTTTTTTCTGAATTTAAGACAACATAAATAATTGAGTTAATAAGTAAAATAATGATTACAATAACTATATAAATATTTAGATGATAATTAAGGCTTGTTACTTCATTTAGTAATAAAAATAAGCGACCCACATTAATAAATAAGTATTGAAAATAAATATTCAGGGGAAGTTGGGTTTCAGAAATCCAAGTCGTAGCTAATTTATAAGTTTGAAAATTATTAAGAAAACCTATTAACCAAGGTAAAAAAGCGAAAAAACAGAGGCTTAGAGAAAGAAGATACCAAAATACATTTCTCCTATTCCATTGATTTAAAATAACTAAATAAATCCATTGAGAAAAAATAACTATAAACATTAAAGCTGATGTATAAATACCTGCGATTATGGATAATGTATAAATACCCCAATATAAATAAGCTAATTTAACAGATGTTGTTTTTAATGCTTTTAATAAATATAAATAAGAAATAAGAATAAATAATGTCCACAAACTATATTCTCTTGCTTCTTGAGAAAATAAAATAAAGAAAGGAGAATTGGCAATGAGTAGAGTAAAAATTAAATTAATTTTTTTGTTATTAAATATTTGCTGACTTAAAAGATAAGCAATTGGTAAAATTAAAACTCCACTAATGACAGATAAAACTCTGGCAGAAATAATATTATCACCCCAAATATATAACCAAAATCTAGCTAATAAATAATATAAAGGTGGATGATGAGGATCATCTATTAATAATCCGTTTATAGTGTTAATAAAAGTGCTATTTTGAAGATTATTCTCCAGTGTTAAAGATGAAAGTAAATCTTGAGGGTGAATAATGTTGCCATTAAAAAAATGTGCTTTTAATTCTTGAGAATAGTAGCCAACAATATGTAATTGACTATGAATTTCATCATGCCAAACTATTTTTGATGTTAAATTGGTTAAACGAAACAATAAAGCAAATAAAATAATTAAAATAATAGCTAAAGTAATCCGCTTGGAAAATAAGTTTATGAAGATTTTTTTTAACACTATTTTCTCTTAATATGTGTTTGGTCTATAAAAATAGACACATTTTTTTATTTTTTGTTTCAACTTTCATTCAAGATTAATTTTCGCCAACATTAAGACAAAGTAAATTTTGAGTTCTGAGTTAAACTTAAACTAATAAGTTGTTTTATTACTAATTAATGCAATTCTTATAAATTAACAATTTTAATCCAACCCAAAACCTGATACCTGATACCTTTTTTTAGGGATAATTAATTATATTCAAAGTAAGAGAATCCACAATATTAGTCTTAGGAAATAACTTCTAGTTGATCTAAACGAAACCATGTGCTAGGAGTAGGGGTGTAAAATCTCACTAAAGCATATTCATCGTTTAAATCTAAAATTTCTCCCTTACTTTCAAAAATATACGCAGGAAAACGAATATCACTAGCTTTTGCTTCTAAGCTACCTTCTAGTTTTTCTTTAATGACTTTGACGAAAGTACCTTTTTTGATTTTGGTTGCCATATTGGTAATTACTAAATTGATAACAATAATTAGTTTGTAAATAGAATATACTCAACAAGGTTATAGTTTGAGTTTTTTAACCCTTTTTCTTTTTTCTTTACTATTAGGTTTTATTTTCCTTACCGAGTATAAATAATTACCTCATCATTCTGCCATTTTTCTTGCTCAACTTCAAAAATCAATATATTTTGGCAGGGAATTTTTTTCTATTTTACCATTCCTAATTAAGATGCGTGCTGCGTAGCAGATCCCTTCGGGATCGCACTGTGCCATTTCGTGACCAAATCCTTGGCTGAATCTTGTCCTTGATAATAACTCACTAAAATAACGGGCAGGAAAAATAATTAAATCTGCAGGGCTTTGTAGGGCTATTTTCCCTAAATGAGGTAAATTCATTAAATTTGCAGGAATTTCTAAAACAGAGGCAATCCAGTCTTCGTAAGGGGTGTCTAAATGAGCAATTCGCACTGACTCTCTGAACACTTCCAATAAATCATGATCTCCAAAGGCGAAAAAAGGATCTCGACAATTATCACTGGCAAAAGCAACTCTAACCCCCGCTTGTTTTAATTCCTTAACTCTGGTTACACCACGCCAAAAAGGTGTTTTTCCCGCTTCTCTGTCTTGTAAATATAAATTACACATAGGAAGACTCACAATGGCAATATTTGCCTCTTTAACTAATTTAATAATCTCATTAGCTTTTTCGGGACTTTGAACCGCTAAACTACAACAATGACCACAAAGAATATCTTGGTCAAAATTAGTTTTTAAGGCGGTTTCGGCAATTTTTTGCAAACATATTGACTCTACCTCTCCATTCTCATCAGCGTGAAAGTCTAAGGCTAGATTTCTCTCTTTTGCTAACTCAAATACTCTTTCTATCTGGGCGTCAATATCTGGATTCATGTAGGCAACCCCTCCCAATACGCCTCCTATTTCTGCAATTTTATCGGCTAATTTTTCTCCTTCAGGGGTAAGAAAATAATCTAAACTCACTAAAGATACGGCTTGTAAGCTGATTTTTTCCCGCCATTCTTGTCGTAATTGTTGCCATACTCTAATACTAATATTCGCCTGATTGTCGTGACAGTCTAAATGAGTGCGAAGTGCGATCGTACCTTGACTATAACTACATTGTAAACCAAAATTCATTCGCCGATACAAATCTTCTTCATTCCATCGTTGACTGTCTTCTCTCACAGTTTCTAAAGCGGTTTGGAAATCTCCTTGTAAATTAGGGCTTCGCTCCCAAATATGCCCTTTATCAAGGTGAGTGTGAATATCCACAAAACAGGGTAAAACAATTCCTTTTTTTAAATCAATGCCAATGGTATTCTCACAAGCAGGAATAATTTGAGTTATCTTACCCTGACTAATTTCTACATCACATAAACATAAATTTTCTCTTGTAGTATTAGAAAATAAATGTAAATTATCTTTAATTAAACATAGGGGAATATGAGCATTTTTCAGCCAATATCGAGGATGACTCACCAACATAATAAATTTATCACTATTAGTATTAAAGACTATTATCTCCTGAGAACGTAATTATTCCCAGTCAAAAAGAGGATCATTTTCTTCTTGTAAATCTCTGCTAAACTCTGTTCTTTGACTATTACTTCTATTAAGATTTTTTCTTTTATTGTTAGTGTTTTTATTTGTAAAAAGAACGGGTAATAATGACCCTAAAATAAATCCTGTCGCTACTATTATCGATAATAATACCCCAATAGGAATAGAAATTGATTCAAACATGAAAAACTTAAGGCTTACTTTATCTATATTTTGAATAGAAAACACTGCTATTAAAATAAGCCAAAAACTAATGATTAAATTAATAAATAACTTTTTTGTTATTCCCATCTTTTTTAATTTTTCAATAACTGATTAAGCTAGGACACATTAAACTTACCTTTTTTATTAATTTTTAAAATGATTCAGATGCTTATCTGTTGCCCGTTGCCCACTGCCTACCGCCCGTGATAATTTAGATGCGTCCTAGTTTACTGATAGCTGATAGCGATAAAACCTTTATTTTATGTATTTTACTTGTAAACTACTAGGAGAGATGCGATCGCCTTCTAGGTGAATACCTCTGTTATTAGCAGAAAGATGACGTAAAATTTTATAAATAGCTTCTATATCTTGTAATTTGTCTATTTTATCGGCTATTTCTTGGATTGTAAAAGATTGATTATTATTTTGAATCAAATCTAATACTTCTTTTTGCAAAGCCAAAATTGATGCGGCGGCTTTTTTCCCTGCTTCTACTCCGGGTTGATGGTAAGCATTAATATTAACTAAATAAGCATAAATACTTACTGCTCTTTCATAAAGGGCAATTAACGCACCAACAGTATAAGGAGTAACTTCATTTACCGTAACAGTAATGGAATCTCTACCATTATCATAAAGGGCTTGACGAGTACCTTGTAAGAAACCAGACAGATAGTCACCGCTAGTGACGTTTTTCTCTAACTCAATGGATTTAGTTTCTCTATCTTTCAAAACCTCAATAAAAGTAACAAAAAAGTTGCTGATACCTTCCCTTAATTGTTGCACATAGGCGTGTTGATCTGTAGATCCTTTGTTACCATAAACAGCAATACCCTGATAAACGCTATTACCATCTAAGTCTTTTTCTTTGCCGAGGGATTCCATTACTAACTGTTGCAGATAACGGCTAAAGAGCAAAAGGCTATCTTTATAAGGCAACATAACCATATCTTTTTCACCCTTTCCATTTCCTGCATAGTACCATGATAGTGCTAACAAAGCAGAAGGATTATTTTTAAGATTATTTTCTCTGGTAGCAATATCCATTTCCCTCGCCCCTGCTAACATGGCATCAATATCGATACCTTCTAAGGCGGCTGGTAATAAACCCACAGCAGACAGTTCAGATGTTCTACCTCCTACCCAATCAAACATGGGAAAGCAATCTAACCAGTCTTCTTCTTGAACGATTTGATATAGTTTACTACTATCATCCATCATGGTGATGGCAACTGCTTGACGAGCAAAATTTAATCCTTGTTTCTCATAGGCGTGTTTTGCTTCTAGCATTCCGTTGCGGGTTTCTGGAGTACCGCCAGATTTACTAATAACCAATACTAAAGTTGTTCTGAGACGATCTTTAATTTGTGTTAAGGTGCGATCGATTCCCTCTGGATCTGTGTTATCAATAAAGTGAATCTTTAACTGAGGATTAATATCTGCTAAGGCTTGGGAAACGAATTGAGGACCTAAGGCAGAGCCTCCAATACCAATAGAGAGTAAATCAGTAAACTTTTCTCCGAATGGTGTTTTTATCGCCCCTGAATGAACTTTTTGGGTAAAATCTTTAATTTTTACGAGACAATCTTCTATTTCTCTTTTAATTTCCTGATTAGGTGCAATATCTGTATTTCTTAGCCAATAATGTCCCACCATTCTTTTTTCATCAGGATTTGCGATCGCACCCTGTTCTAATTTTGCCACAGATTCAAAAGCAACAGCAAATTTAGGAAGCATAGATTCATAAAAACTATCATCAAAACCCATGCGACTAACATCAACATATAAATCTAAAGTGGGGTGATAATAAAGCCAATCTTGATAACGTTGCCAAAGTCGTAAATTGTCCATAAACTTAATCCTGATATTTACCTATCATTTTCTCATTATTACCCACATTTTCGATGTAGAACTAAGAATATCACATATATTGTATAGATTTTCAGAGATATTTACGGTTCAAACTAACTCGAATTCGATATAAAATTATCGCTTAAGTTAGGCAAAAAGCAAGAGGCAAAGGTAAAGGTAAACTGAAAGGACTGTAGGAGTGCAACGAACTCTTATTACTTGTTTCTCTCTCCCTAACACCCCAACACCCCAATACCCCAATCCCCTACCCCTAACACCTGCAACCTGACATCTACCCTTATAGGTAAACTCAGGTATTAGATTGAAAAATAGACAACAAAAAAGGGGCTAACCAAAATTAATTGATTAACCCCCATAATTGGGAACGCACTTTTAGCCAGAAAATGACATTATTTAAGAACTAACTTGACGTTAGCATTTTGTAAACCACGTTGCTTAACTTCGCTCAAAGTTTTGTTAACCGCATATTTTTGGTTGATAGAATTGATTAACTCAGTTTGATTATGCTTTTTAGCAACGCCCCAGAGATCAGCGATTAGGTCAAAGCTACCATCAGCATTACGAGACCAACCGAGATCATATTCTCCATCTAATACTGCTACGATGTCGGCACGAATGCGTTGGCTGTTGTAGCCACGAACATCAGCGTCAGTTTTGACATTAATACCTAAGTCTTTTAAAGAATTAGTTAAGATTTCAGCATCTGTGATTTTGGTTCTTAAGGTGCTAAAATGAGACATGGGGGATTCCTCCTAAAAGATTAATAAAAACAACAAACAATTAAAAAGTAAAAAGCACATAATGTGCGATGAAAACTGTTAGCCTAAGCTAACCCTTCTCTGAAGCAGAGAAAGCCTGTTAAAACTCCATGCGTTGATATTCCGCTATGGAGGACGAAGCAGGTCGGGCGCGTTGTCTTGCCCAGTCTCGTAGTGCTGAGACCTGTTCAGTCATAGTGCGGGATAGGGGCAATGTGGACTTGATAGCGGCGATAATGTCTAGCTGTGTGAACTCTCGCTCTTGGGCAAAAGCCTCATACATAGCGGCGACGATCGCTTGTTCTATTTCAGCCCCTGAAAACCCGTCAGAAACCTTTGCTAATTGATCCAGATCAAATCTGTCAATATCATGGCGACGTTTTTTGAGGTGAATATGGAAAATCGCTTCTCTTTCTTGGGCATTAGGTAAATCAACGAAGAAGATTTCGTCAAAACGACCTTTGCGTAAAAACTCACCGGGTAGTTTTTCTAAACGGTTAGCCGTTGCCATTACGAATACAGGGGATTGTTTTTCCTGCATCCATGTGAGGAATGAACCGAAAATACGACTAGATGTTCCTCCATCAGAATCTCCAGAACCCGCACTACCTGCGAAGGCCTTGTCTAACTCATCGATAAAGAGTATAGCAGGAGAAATTGATTCTGCGGTTTTTAAGGCACTGCGTAAATTGGCTTCAGATTTACCAACCATCGAACCATCATAGACTCTACCCATATCTAAGCGAAGTAAGGGTAAACCCCATAGTTTAGAAGTAGTTTTGGCAATGAGTGACTTTCCGCACCCCGGTACGCCTAAAATCAGCATCCCTTTAGGTTGAGGTAGTCCATAATCTCTTGCTTTTTCAGTGAAAGCCTGAGAACGTTGAGTTAACCAGCGTTTCAGTTCTTCTAAACCACCTACTCCCTTGATAGTTTCATCCTCCTCGATATAGTCTAGGATACCGTTACGACGAATTAGTTGCTTTTTCTCAGAAAGGACAATTTCAACCTCTTCATCGCTTAATTTTCCTGCCTTGACTAAGGCTTTACGATATACCTTTTCCGCTTCATCGATGGTTAAACCTAGTGCGGCACGACGCAGTCTTTCCTTAATTTCAGGCTGTAACTGCTTTCCTCTGGCTCTTTTGAGGGCTTTTTCCAAAACCTGATCCAATTCACTGGCTTGGGGTAAGGGAAAATCTAACACCACGAGGTCTTTTTCCAATTCTAAAGGAGTTTGTTGATAAGGGGACATTAATATGATAATCTTATCTGTACCTTTAAAAGAGGCGATCGCATCTCTTAACCAACGGGTAACGGGGGGAGACTCTAAGTAAGGATGTAAGTCTTTGAAGATATAGATTCCAGCTTCCTTCTGTCTGACAACCCACTCGATGGCCGCTTCAGGGGATACGGTGTTGTGTTGTACAGAACTACGACTAGGGTTATCTAATTCCACTAGACCACGAGTAACAGTCCAAGCATAAATGCGAGGGGGATTCTTACTGTCTGACTCTGCCACTATATCGGCGATCGCCTTTTCAGCTCTTTCTTCCTCGGATGTCACCAAGTAGATGAGAGGATATTGAGCTTTAATCAGAGTGTTTAGTTCTTCTTTCATGGGATCAACCTCTTTATGTAGGCAGTTTACTGTCGTTATAGACTATGAATCACCGTTTAGCAGGGAATTAACTCCTCTTGCCCTTCTGTACCAGTAGTCACGGAAGATTTTTCACCAATTAAGGGAAACTCTTCATCAACAATACTAGGTTGGTTTTTCAAAGAAATCATTTTGCCATCACGCATTACCATTGCGGCATTACATTCAGGGCAAACGTGTACTTGGTGAGTTTTGCCATAACTGGCCTCTACTTCCTCCACGGTTTCCGGGTGTTGAAGATAAAAGCTAATAGCTTTTTCGACTAAAGCTGACATGGAATCAGTTTCGATCGCCGCCTTTACTTTCAATTGACGGTGTAAGGTAGGTGGAAGATAAAGAGTAACTTTTTGCTTATCTTGCATATTCGCTTTATTTTGATATGCCCAAATGCGATGTTCTTAATTTAACTGCTTTTTTTTCATCTGTCAAGATGTCAACCCGTTATAATGGCAATATTGTTACAAAACTTTACATTAGGCTAATAAAATCACCTCAGTTTGACATAAGAATACCTTAATTTAGAAAGGTTTGAGGGTATAGGAATTGAAATTAGTTTTAAAGAATATTGAGATATTTATGAGTTTGCAAACTCATTCGCCATTGTGGATGAGAAAGAATATAGTCTATGACTAATTTCTGACTAGCAGGATTTTCCCACTGAGGTTGTAAATATTTGACTGTATGTCTAGGTAATTTTTCTGCCTCTGAGACTGCCCATTTTAAATCGTTTTCATTATCAATAACTACTTTTAACTCATCTACTTGAGCATAAATACTTTCATAAGGCTTCTTATATGGTTTAGGAGAAAGAGTTACCCAGTCAAATTCTCCAGTAAAAACATTGCTTCCAGAAGTTTCTAAATGAGTTTGATAACCTCCATACTTTAATATTTTAGTTAAAGGCAGAAGATTGTGTAATAAAGGCTCTCCTCCAGTGATAATAATATGTTTAGTCTCAATCGTATTGACTTCATTCAATAAATTTTCTACCGTAAAGAAAGGATATTTTTTCATTGACCAAGTTTCTTTTTGATCACACCAAGGGCAGTAAACATCACATCCTGCCAAGCGAATGAAAAAAGCATTAACACCCGCCCAAAAGCCTTCTCCTTGTAAAGAATGAAAAATCTCCACTACAGGATACTCTACTTTTAAATAGTCTTTTATATCTTCTTCTTTTTTATTAGATAAAAGCATTAATCTTACTCCTATATTAAAAATATTAATTTACAACACCAAAATAATTAATAATTAAGTTATCATCACCATTATTAATGATTTCATGATTTTCATTTGGCTCAACTAAAACACAAACACCTTTTTCTAAAATATATTCTCGCTCATTAATTTTAATAATTCCCGTTCCTTTTTCCACATAAAAAACTTCCCACATATCATCATGATTATGAACATATGCAACTTGTTTAGGAGCGAAAATAGCTTGTGAAAAATTAGTAATATGGGGCAATTTTCCCTTGTTTAAAATAGTCTTTTTTTTAATAGATTGATTATGAGATACTGACTGATTAGGTAATTCTTTTAGAGAAATATATTCCATATTGATTGAGGAATTTATATTTTTATAGATCAATTATTATAAACTATTTTAAACCTCAGATGTAATGTAAATACAGAAAAATTTTATCTGTTTTTGTCACTGGCAAAATTTAAGAGTGAAACAACTTTAGGATGAAAAGTAAACAAATTATCAACGGCAAAAATTTTTTCTACTATTGACTTTAAAACATTAACCACGACACTATTACCAAATTGTTTATAGGCAATATTTTTACTATCACTAATTACAAAATCATCAGGAAACCCCATAATTCTGGCACATTCTCTTGGTGCTAATTTCCTGATTTTACCATTGATTAAATAAACTCCTGTTTTCGCACCGACACCACCACCATAAGCTGATAGAGTGATAGCATGACCAAATTGATGATATATTCTTTCTCCTTGCCCACCTTTATTAATCATACCGATTCTGATGGGTTTTTGTGGATAATTACCGAAAATATCTCTATTTATTTCTAAATTATCCTTAATTTTTATATCACTTCTATTAATAATAAAATCTTGAATTTCTGAGTTATCTAAACAAAAATCGATTAAACTGGTTGCTTTACTATAACTATTAGGAAAAATAAAATTTTTAACTTTTAAATCTTTTCTAAAACCTAAAATATAAATTCTTTCTCTTCTTTGAGGTACACCAAAATTAGAAGCATTTAATACTTGATAAAAAACATGATAACCAATCTCATTTAAAGTATTGTCCACAACTTTTAAGGTTTTTCCCTCATGATGCCTAGCAAAATTTTTCACATTTTCTAAGATTAACAATAACGGTTGATGATATTGAGCAATTCTCACTATATCAAAAAATAAAGTACCCCTAGTATCATTAAATCCTAATTGTTTGCCAGAAATACTAAAGGCTTGACAAGGAAAACCAGCACACAAAATATCATGCCTAGGAATATTATTTTTGGGAATTATGGTTATATCTCCTTCGGGTAAAATACCGTAATTTTTTAAGTAAATTTCCTGACAATGTTTATCCCATTCGGAAGCAAAAACACACTTAGCTCCATAATAATTTAATGCTTGATGAAATCCGCCAATTCCTGCGAATAAATCGATAAATTTTACATCTTTTAAAACTTTCATTTATTCATTTTAAGGATAAGATAATAAATTAATTTCATCAATAAAACGATAGTCACTTTGATTTTTCGACAAAAGAGGAATATCTAAAATAATTGCCGTAGCCGCTATCAAAGCATCTGCAATTAATAATCCATGACTGAGACGATATTTTTCTAATAATTGACACCCTTGATTCGAGATTGATTCATTAACATTAATAATCAAAAATCCTTGCAAAAATTTATTAAGTTTTTGTTGCTCTATTTTATTGCGACAACCGATTATTAACTCCATTTTAGTAATGACGCTTATACATAGTTTATTATTTAATTTTTCTTTGTTAATTCGATTAATTGCTGTATAAATTTCTCGACTAATATCGATTTAAATATCCGTATCAATTCAAATTTTATTACTCATTTAATTACTACCACTCTTGCTTTCTAATTTCTCTTACCCATTCACTACTATTCTTCATATCTTCTCTATCTTTCCACATTCCAATAAAGGATTCTTCATCTATTTTATCAGTAAGTTCTAAATCTCTATTGTCACTTTTTAATGAGGGATACCGTTTTTTTAATAATTCAATAAAATCGAGCAATAATAATTGTAACTCTTCAGGAATACTGTCAATTTCTGCTTTAATTAAATCTGCGATAGTCATAAAATATCTCCTAATTATTCTTGTTTACAAATATTCTTTATTTCTTCTTCTGAAATCTCATTTTTAAACACTAATTGATAGTGTTTTTCTTCCACAACAGAAAGACGGAATTTTTCCTGAGTTTCTTCTACAGATAACTCTAAAATAGCTACATCATTATCGCTTAAAAACTGCAAAGCAATAGGCTTACAAATTAGATTCGGATAGCGAATTTTACAAAACTCAATATCTTGCATAACTTGTACAATACCAAAGCTATCACCTGGTGATTTCGCTTGACAAGGTAAAACAAAATGAGCACCTCTTTTATTAATTCCTAAATAAATTTCATCAATTTCAATTTGTCCAATAGTATCTATACTGGTTCTTAAATGATTTTGAATTGAATAACAAGTTAATCCAGTAAATATATCAATTAGTCGATTATATCGAACTTTGGTTAATAAGGCTTGTTCATCCATACCCGGTGCATAGCGTTTCACAATTTCGGGAGTAGCATCTGGTATTTTTATTAACTGTCTATTTTTTGTTACTTCAATTTTCCCCGGAGTTGCTTGTCTAAATTCGTATGAAGCTCTACCAGTACCAATTATAATCCAATCAGTATTTTCGGGAGCTTTATTTTTGATAGAATCAGGCAAATTTCTCCTAAAGCGATAAGTGTAGGGAATATCACCTAAATTTTTTATTCTATTAATATTTAAAGTGTCACAGGCTTCAGCTAATTCTTCTCTACCAAATGATACTTTTTTATAACCTTCCTTATAGTTATTAAAGAATACTGTTTCTATAATGTCATCATATTTACTCATAAAACACTCATTTCTAATCTTTTTCTTTTCGGAATTATATCATTAGAAACATTCCAATAATTTGATGCTTTATCCATATTGTATGCCATAAATTCTAAATCAATTTTTTCTAATTTTCTCACTTCTAATTGGTTAATGTCCACTTCTAAAACTTTAATTATTTCGTCTCCTATTGCCTTCGCTAACATAGGAATAACTGCGTTACCAATTTCTCGGAAACCATGCCAAATTGTCTCATGAAATAAAAACCAATCAGGAAATGTATGCAGTCTTCCTGCTTCCCTTACTGTAATACATCTTGGTTGATTGTAGTGGATAGGACGAGCGGCAGTATAAGCTCCTTTATCTCTGGCGGTTCCAGCCCTTAGTGTGTTACACAATCCTGTAGGTGAAAGTTTCAAAAAACGACTGGTTTTTTCTACTTGTCCTTGAGGGGTATTTTGAAAACGTTGTTTTGATTTTTCTGTATGATTTGAGCCAACATGATTATAAACTAAATTGTCTCGTTGTCTGTCATGACATAATCGATAAATTCCTTGAGGTTTTAGGGCAAAATTACGTCTAAATCCTGAATAATCGAGCTTATTTACTTCTATACCTTCATTTTTACCGATAAAAACAGGAATATTGCCTAAATCATTGATAGTATTCGCCACGTCATTATATTCCCCTGTTTCGAGGGGATAGTTAACGGGAGGCATATCATGACGACTACCCATAAGAATAAGGCGTTTTCGCTTCTGGGGTGCACCAAAAAGACTTGCATCGAGAATTTTAATGGGTTTTGCAATGTGATAACCCAATGACTCAAATTCGTTGATTAATTCTTCTAAAAATTGTTTATGATTACCAACGGCTATACCCGGTACATTCTCAAAGACAAAATATTTCGGTTGTAAATCTCGAATTATTCGCACATATTCAAAAACTAATGAATTACGAGGATCATCTAATTGTCTTTTTCCCATGAGAGAAAACCCTTGACAGGGTGGCCCCCCTGCGATTAAATCGATTTCATCGATACCTTTATCTTGAAGAATCCCTTTTAAATACTCGGTTTTGAGATGGTTTATATCTTGACAAATAGTGTGAGTGTAGGGAAAATTGAGATGATGAATTAAGGCATGGATTGCGTCAAATTCTACGGCTACCATAACATCAAATCCAGACGCTTCTAAACCTAATGACATTCCTCCACATCCCGAAAAAAGGTCGATCGCAATTGGTCTTTTCATTTAAGATAAAATATATAGTTAAGTTTTTTGTTATAGTATTAATTATAAATTTATATGCTGGTTCTAAATACAAAATTAGATGAAAATATTATGATTCTCTCTACTAAAGTTATCTAACATTTTTAACCATTTTTAAATAGTGTTATTTTGATTCTATCAGGAATAGATATTTATTTCAAGTACAATGCCAAAGGTACTTTTACAACAACGATCGCACCTAGTTTTTTAGCCTCCAATTTCTTGATATTTGTGGTTTTATAGCTTTTAGTAAAAGAAGGAAATACAATTTTTGAGACCGCATTAAATTTTATATACAACTAACATAATTCCTTTTTTTATAACTGATTACATAAAAATATTTTTTATTTCATGATTAAAAATCTTTTACTAATATGTTTTTTAATTATTTTCTTATTTAGTTGTAATTCTTCAGATAGAGTTGATGGTATAAATGCAAAAATAAATAGAGTAATAAGTGGACAAACCCTAGAAATTGTAGTCGATAAAAAAATCTTTTCTCTCAGGTTAATGGGGGTAGAAATACCATCGAATATTGATTATGATAAAAAGTTAGCTCAACAGCATTTAATTCGATTATTGACAAATAATTATCATTATCCGCTTAATTCGGTAATCGTCAAAGTTGAAACACAATTAAATCAAAAAGATAAATATGGACGTTCGATAGGATATGTTTGGTTAAACAATCAATTGATTAATCGCAAAGTTTTAGAAGGAGGATGGGCGATCGCATCTTTAGAATATACGGATGGAAAATACGATCAAGATTTACTACAAGGCGAAGAATACGCTCGAATTATGGAGAATGGAGTCTGGAAAATTCATTATTAATGAACTTAAAACATAAGATTTAATGGTCAAATCCTTTTAATATTTTGATATAATGTGCTGATCACGATATAATTGAAAATGCAGTAAATTTTAGAAAAAGGAGGATATTGCATGACCCAAGTGGTTGTGGGACAAAATGAAAATATAGAATCAGCTTTACGTCGTTTTAAAAGACAAGTTTCCAAAGCGGGTATATTCGCTGATATTAAGCGTTTACGTCACTATGAAACCCCCATTGAGAAGAAAAAACGCAAAGCCGTTGCTCGTCGCAAAAAACGTTTTCGTTAAGGTTTAGATTTAATCATATTATTTTAACTGTTTGAGTTAATTTAATTATGGGGTTAATTTATTTGAGAGTTATACACATCTAAGCCCCAAATACTTTCGACAAAGCATCACTTTTGTTGATTGCTTCAAAACATATCCCGAATTACAATATCAGGGGATAAAAGATAAGTTAAATTGTTATTTTTAAGGTTTGGTGATTTTTTTGAATATATAAAGTAAGGGAAATTTCCCTTAAAACAGTTCAAAGGCAACAAATAAACAAAACATTGCTTTTGACTGTTATTTTAAGTTTCTGTTTCTAGTCATCATCAAAACTAGCAGAAAAACTTAGAGATATGTTAAATTTTATTTAGTAATTGAAGAATAGTTGTCTTATACTTTTTCTTTTTTTACTAAAACGTCATGATATAATCATCCAATTGATTAATTGTCGTTGTTAACTGGAGATAACTTAAAGAATTGTGTCTAAAATTCTCAGGTTTCCTTGTAGCACACAATTAAGACGTTTTAGGCAGTAAATAACGTAAGTCCTAAAAAAACAATTATCCTAAAAGTGAGAAAGAGAAACTGAGTAACACAATTTAGGTAAAAGCCTTGCCGTTAGGCTTTATAGTTCAAAACAGAACTAAAGAAGATACTTGTATATTTCTACAGGTTTTCTAAATGGCACTTAACTGTACATAAATAATAATATATTTAGCTTAGGGCTTAATGTTTACTAAACAAGTAACCGATTCACCTGTTTATAAATGGTTTAATGATCGTTTAGAAATCGAAGCGATCTCCGATGACATTAGCAGTAAGTATGTTCCCCCTCATGTAAATATTTTTTACTGTCTTGGTGGAATCACTTTAACTTGCTTCTTAATTCAGTTTGCTACTGGGTTTGCGATGACTTTTTACTACAAACCCACCGTTACCGAAGCGTTTTCTTCTGTTCAATTCATCATGAATGAAGTTAACTTCGGTTGGTTAATTCGTTCTATCCATCGCTGGTCTGCTAGTATGATGGTCTTGATGTTAATTCTCCACGTTTTCCGTGTTTATTTGACTGGTGGTTTCAAAAAACCTCGTGAGTTAACTTGGATTGTGGGTGTAACAATGGCAGTTATTACCGTTTCTTTCGGTGTAACTGGTTATTCTTTACCTTGGGATCAAGTAGGTTATTGGGCGGTTAAAATCGTTTCTGGTGTACCTGCGGCTATTCCTGTGGTGGGAGATCAAATGGTAGAACTTTTAAGAGGTGGTGCGAGTGTTGGTCAAGCAACTTTAACTCGTTTCTATACTATTCACACTTTCGTTTTACCTTGGTTAATGGCAGTGTTTATGTTATTACACTTCCTCTTAATCCGTAAGCAAGGTATTTCTGGTCCTTTGTAAATTGATAGTTAACTTTGAAGGCGATGACAATATGTCTCGTCTTTTTCAATATTAGTTAACAAATTGACAGGACATAAGGATGTTCAGGATAAAATAAAACATAATTCTTGAATTGTCTTTATTCCTTTTTCTCATTCATTTAAGGAGATAATTGCATACTATGTCTAATCCTAATTCTCAGTTAATTAAAAAGCCAGATCTTAATGATCCTAAATTGAGAGCAAAATTGGCTCAAAATATGGGACACCACTACTATGGTGAGATTGCGTGGCCTAACGATATTCTCTATATGTTCCCTGTATGTATTTTGGGTGCATTAGGTTTAATTGTTGGTTTAGCAATTTTAGATCCTGCTATGATTGGTGAACCTGCTGATCCTTTCGCAACTCCTTTGGAAATTTTACCTGAATGGTATTTATATCCTGTATTCCAAATTTTGCGTATTTTACCTAACAAACTTTTAGGTATTGCTTGTCAAGCGGCTATTCCTTTAGGTTTAATGCTTGTTCCTTTTATTGAAAGCGTTAATAAGTTCCAAAATCCTTTCCGTCGCCCTATTGCGATGACTGTATTTTTATTCGGTACTTTAGTTACCCTTTGGTTAGGTGCTGGTTCTGTATTCCCTATTGATAAGTCTTTAACTTTAGGTTTATTCTAGGTTCTAGTACGTTGATTTTTATTAATCATCTCAAGTAAAAAAGGTCTGTGATTGCTGTATAGCCTGAAATTGGTTAGATGCGATCGCAGCCTTTAGTTATTTTAATCTCAGTTGGATATAAAACTCTATTTATTCAATAACTTTTTAGTTATATTTTGTTACAAAGATTGTTTTTTAACCTTAAAAAAAGTTAAATATATAAGGATTATAAATAATCAATTGTAAGTGATAAATAATTTAATATGACTATTAGTGCTACCTCTGCAGAAACGACCCTAAGTACGAAAATCATTAATGGTTTATTAGCCATAAAACCCTTGGCGGAATTTGCCAAAAACAGAGCCAGAAACATGATTATCAAACGGGCTTATTCCATTGGGGTAAACTGGCAAGAAAATATCAATTCCTTACAAAATCATGATTGGGAACAAGAAATAAATTCTTTAACCAACACTAATATAAGTTATCCAGACTATTATCTTAACTCTTTCCATGCCTACGAAAAAGGAAATTTGCAATGGGAAGCGGCTTGGGAATTAGAGTCGGCGGCTTATAGCGTTCATTCTACCATTTATAGTAAAACTCCTCAAAAAGAGGGCGATCGCACCCTCAGAAATAACTATCATCAAGTATTAAAAGAAAAGTTAACTATTACTCCTCAAAATATTCTTGATATTGGTTGCGGAGTAGGATTAAGTACCTTTGCATTAAAAGAACAGTATCCAGAAAGTGAAATTTCAGGGTTAGACTTATCTCCCTACTTTCTCTCCGTTGCCAACTATCAAAGCCAACAAAAAAATCAAAAGATTCAATGGTTACACTCTCAGGCTGAAAAAACAAATCTTCCCTCAAACTCCCATGACTTAGTTTCCGCCTTTTTAATTTTTCATGAATTGCCTCAATTAGCCGCAAAAAATATAATCGAAGAAGCCCATAGAGTCCTAAAAACAGGGGGATACTTTTGCATGATGGACATGAATCCCCAATCAGAAGTTTACAAAAAAATGCCTCGTTATGTGTTCACCCTCTTGAAAAGCACTGAACCTTATTTAGACGAATATTTTAGTTTGAATATGGAATCAGTTTTTCTCGATGCTGGATTTGAAAAACCCTCTATTATTCCCATTAGCATTCGTCATCGTACAATTGTTGCCCGAAAGAGATAGCAAACCTCTATTGAGCTTAATAATTAACCTGAACTAGATGTAAAATTGTCGGTTAAGTTAGGCAAAAGACAAAGTAAAAAGGGCAAGGGGCAAGGGGCAAAGATAAATAACCTCAGTTCGGTTTAAGAATATCCGATAAGGTTAGGTGTCAGGTTTCAGGTTGCAGGTTACCTGAGTTCGATGAAGAAAGTTTTGAAAAATAACAACTTGAGAGTTATCGCAGAGAAAATTTTGCGAGAAAAAATAATTAAATAAATTCTTATGAAATTAATTTATTCAGCTTTTTTGTCAATAACTATAACTTTTAACTCCGAACCCCGAACTCCGAACTCCGAACTCAGGTCAGGTTGCAGGTGTTAGGATGATGACCAGATGAGAAGAGAGAATGAGAGGAGGAAGTAAAGGCTTAGGGTTTGAGGTGGTAGGGGTTGAATATATTTTTAACGTTAGTTCGGGTTAAGGCAATTTTATCGTTATTTCTAAGAAGCTATAAGGTTTTCTGACTACGAGTTGGTTTCAGCTTTCAGCTTATCCAAAACTCAGGTTAAATAGTTGATAATTAATAACTCCTAACTCCGAACCCCTAACTCCGAACTCCGAACTCAGATGATATTCTTGCGGAAGAATTAAAATTAGATTAGAGAATTAAAATCCCTTCTCAAAAGATTAACATTAGCAATTCTCCCAATAATTAAGATTTCTTCTTGTGTTTTGCTAAAATTGTTTCTCCATTTTTCAATTTCTTTTTCCTGATGTAACCAAAAATCAATGATACTTTCTATCACTTGATCCCAGTTCCAGTCTGGCTTTTGAGGAATCATATCCGTTGATTGAATAAAACTGTCTAAAGTACATTCATAGCTTCCTAAATAGGCTTTACTACGATGAGGGCTTTGTTCAACTTTTTGTTGATAGTAGAAAAAATCTAATACGGGAGCAATTCCCACAATATCAAAACAGTAGGTCATTGTTTGATTTTCTCCTCAATTTTAAACGACAGTAATTATTTAAAAAATTTGTTTTATTTTTATTAAAGCTGATTTGAAAAAAAAGGGTTGATCCTAGAAAAGAAAGAATCGAATATTGACCATCATAACCGACAAGAAGATTCAGTTTTGTTACTTACGAACTTTTCAAGATTTTCAGGGTTTTATCATAATCTCTACTAAGAATAAGTCATAAAAAATTAATAGGTGATTTCTCTTAGATGACGAAAAATAAATCAAAAACCAATAGCTATTAACTCTTATAACCTTTGTTAATTAATACAAACAGAGAAATAAATTTTTAGTGGTTAATTACAATATTGCCTAACACATATAAGAAATTTATATCATTAATTTTAAAATAAATTTACATTTATTGATATATTAGGTTAGAATTTAGTCTTAAAAAAAGACATCCATTTATAATTAATTGGAGTCAATTAATTTTACTAAAGAAAATAGTTGCCCACGAATAATTTTATTTAGCGTGTGACGAGTAACAAGGAAACTAAATCCATGAACTTAAAGTGTCTATCTCAGAGATTATCTTCTGCTGGATTCGTTCTAGCATTAGGATTAATCGCATCACCTGAATCAGTTAGTGCCACTGTCTTAGAGTCTGTTAAGACAAAAACCCAAGAATTTTCCCAACCTACTTTATTGGTTAATAGTGCCGAACAGGTTTCTATTTTGACGGAGAATACTTCAAGTTTAAAAACTGATTCTAACAGTAACTCTATAGTTGCGAAAGCGACTTCTCATTCATCTAACATCAATAATGGTGTTGTCACTGAAAACAATGTTTCCAGAGTCATTACTCCTTCTTTTGATCAAAGATTAAAAACGTCGGCCACTTCTTTTGAGTCGGCGGATAAATTTACGGTTGCAGATAATCAGATTATTTCTGGAAGTCAAGAGCAACCTTTGAGTATTCCCGTTAATTCTGCGGAGTCTCCCAATTTGATCAAAACTGAATCTGTTTCTATTCCCATTGCGATCGAAACTTCTAATAATAGTTCTGACGTTAGTGCTGTTAATATACCTGTTGTACCTTCTGCGAAGGATTCTTTTATCAAGCAACAGACTGAAAGTAATACTACCAACAATGTTATTACCTTAGATGTAGAAGAGCCAACATTTATTTCTAATGGTGATGTAAATGCTGATTCTACCGTAAACGAGAATAACATCAATCTGATTAGTGCTTCGAGTCAAGACAATTTTGAAGATAGCTCTCAAAACAGTAATCTAGTTAGTGTTGTTCCCATTCAAATAGAATACTATGATCCGACGATGAGTCCTGCGGTAGGAGATATTGGTTCTCCAAATTTACCACAACTGAATTCTCCTGACCCTTATTTACCTGAAAGTCAAAGACCTTTTCGAGGTTATATTTGGCCTGCTAAAGGGGTGTTTACTTCTGGTTATGGTTGGCGTTGGGGTAGAATGCACAGAGGTATAGATATTGCCGCACCAGTGGGAACTCCTATTTTTGCGGCGGCTGATGGAGAAGTTATCACTGCTGGTTGGAATTCTGGTGGTTTTGGTAATTTAGTCAGAATCAGACATTACGATGGTAGTGTTACCCTTTATGCTCACAATAGCAAAATTCTGGTTCGCCGTGGACAAAACGTCACCCAAGGGCAACAGATAGCCAAAATGGGTAGTACTGGTTTTAGCACTGGTCCTCACTTACATTTTGAAATCCATCCTAATGGTAGTAAAGCGGTAGATCCGATCGCATTTTTACCAAGAAAAGGAAAATAAATCACTTTTCAGGAATGAGAAATGAGGAATTAAGAATGAGAAATGGGGAATTACTATTCTGATAAAAATATGTTTAATTTTATGAATTTACTTTAATTATTTTATAAATTTGAGTATATTTTGCTAGAAAAAAAAGCATTAGTTAAGTATTTTCTCGTAAAAAAAAGGATTGAGTAAATAGTTTTTCATAACAAGAAATACAGAAGATCATAAACACCTATCTTGAAAGAATATATGTCATAATTGAGGGTGAGAAGTTCCAAAAGACCCATTAATTATAATTATATATAGTTATTGTATGTGAGCTTTGGTTTTGAGTTTATCTTGGTAATAATGATGTTACTATGTCTTCTTTTTCTTTTTCCCTAGGGTATCAACTACCATATTTTCCCGTTGCTTTTATCTCCGCAGATGAATCTTTTTCTAGTGTACTTTCTTTAAGTGAAGGACATCCTCATAATAGTATTTTTTTTGTTGTTCAGAAGCAGGGAGAAAAATCCTCTTCTTGGCATAATTCTTTGGGAATTTTAGTTGGTAAAAATTTATGTAAATATCATCAAAATTCAGAAAAAAAGAATTGTTTAAAAGTAGAAAATCTCAATTTATTGCCTATTGTCTCTGTTAAAAAGTCAGAATTAGCAAATCTTTTCATTGTTCTTTATAAATTTATTTCTTCGGGAAGTGATTATTTAGCAATTATTAATAATAATAACGACATTGTCGGAGTTTTAGTTCGTCAAGATTTTCAAGACTATATTGAGAAACATACAAAGCTAAATTATCAGGAAATGGAGAGGTTAATTAGTCAATTAAATCTCACTATTGCTGAAGATATTAGTGAGAAAAAAGAAGATAATAAACAGAAAAAAATATTTATTAATAACAGTAAAAATAATCAAATTACAAAGCAAAATAGTTCAGATACTATTTACCATCTTTATAAAATTATTAGTGAACATAGAGAACAAGAAAGATACTGGCATAAATTAATCGAAGGTGCGGCGGCTATATCAGGTAAAGATTTTATTTATAAAATAGCAGAATATATAAGCATTAATTTTGATGTTGACTATGTATTTATTACAGAAAAAAAAGAGCAATATCTTGAAACTTTAGTATTTTTGGTTAACGGTAAAATTCAAAATAACTTTTGTTTTCCTTGTACAAATTTTCCTTGTGGAAAAGCAGTTCAAGAGGGAATATTTACTTGCCAAAATAATTTGAGAAGCATTTTTCATGATAATGAATTCCTCAACAACTTAGAAATGGAAGGATTTGCAGGTGTTCAGCTAATTAACGGTAGTAATGAGGTAATTGGTGGGTTGTCGGTGGGTAGCAAGTCATTTATTCCTAAAATTAAATTAGAGATGATTGCTAACATTTTACAAGTGTTTGCCGCCCGTATTAGCTCTGAGTTAGAAAGAGAAAAAGCGGTAATAGAATTAACAAATCTGCAACAACAATTAAAAAATGAAATTATTACAAAAACTACTCAATTAGAAATTAAAGAACAAAAATACCGCACTTTAATTGAGAATTTTCCCGGAATAGTTTATAGCTGTCTCAATGACAATTTTTGGACGATGGAATTTATCAGTGGTGAAATATTGAATATCACTGGTTATTATCCCGAAGAAGTAACCGATAATAAATTGATTACTTATGCTGATTTAATTCACCCAGATGATCGAGATACTGTCAATGAATTAATACAAAAAAGTTTGCAAAGAAGAGATATTTTCACGGTAGAATATCGCTTACAGCATCGTGATGGTAGTATTCGTTGGGTTTATGAAAAAGGTCAGGGTGTTTATGATTTTCAAGGGAATTTGATCCATTTATGCGGTGCAATCATTGATGTGAGCGATCGCAAATTGGCAGAAGAGGCATTGAAACAAAGCGAAAAAGACCTATTCAATGCAAAAGAAATGTTAGAGTTGGTTTTAAATACCATTCCTCAAAGAGTTTTTTGGAAAAACACCCAATCAGTGCTTCTCGGATGTAATCAGGCTTTTGCTGATGATTTTGATTCAACTATTTCAGAGTTACAAGGAAAACATACTAATGAAATTTGTTTTAAGTCAGAAGATGCTTATAAATATCAACAATGTGACTGTGAAGTAATTAGTAACGATAAACCAATATATAAACTTCAGGATATTTGTCACCGAAAAGATGGGTCTATTATGTACATTGAAAGCAGTAAGTTTCCCCTGAAAAATAACGAAGGCGAAATTATCGGCATTTTGGGTACTTATCAAGATATAACTAAAAGGAAAGAATATGAAGCAAAACTAGCGCAGGAAAATAGCTTTAACCGACAAATACTGGAAAACATGGCAGAAGGGTTGTGTGTTTGTTCTGAAATATCTGATTTTCCTTACATCCGTTTTAGTGTCTGGAATCATAAGATGGAGGAAATTACAGGTTACACCCTTGAGCAAATCAATCAAAAAGGTTGGTATCAAAGTCTTTATCCTGACCCTAATTTGCGAGAAAAAGCCATTGAAAGAATGAACAGAATGCGTCAAGGGGAACATATTTATAAAGAAGTATGGCGTATTATTCGGGCAGATGGTCAACCTCGCTTAATTCAAATTAGCACCTGTTTTATAGAAAAAATGGATGGTAGCACCCATATTCTCGCCTTAATGCAGGATGTAACAGAACAAAAACGAGCAGAAAAAGCCTTAAAACAAAGTGAGAATCGTTATCGTAAGATTGTAGAAACAGCTAATGAAGGTATTTGGGTTCTTAATCAAAAGGGTATAACTACTTTTGTAAATCGAACTTTAGCGGATATGTTGGGTTACTCTGTGGAGAATATTCGGGGTAAATCTTTTTTGAGTTTTATGGAGGATTCAGAGAAGGTTTTTGCTCAACAATTATTTGAAAAACGCATACAAGGAGTCTCAGAACAACATGACTTTAAATTTGTCAGAGCAGATGGTTCACCTCTATGGGCGATCGTATCTACTAGCCCTATTTTTAGTGATGAAGGTGAATTTATGGGGGCTTTAGGTATGATAACCGATATTAGCGATCGCAAATTTATTGAAAGTCATATCAGCGAATTATCAAAAAGATTACAATTAGCAGTGGAATCGGCTGAAATTGGTATTTGGGAACTAGATTTAAAAACCCAAAAACTAACTTGGGATGAACAGATGTATAGACTTTATAATGTACCCATTGGCACACCCTGCCGTTATGAAACTTGGTCTAATGCCTTACATCCAGAAGATTTTGAAGATACCGTCAACTTATTTGAAAGAGCGTGTTTAGGTTTAGCAGAATATGATACTGTTTTCCGAATTATAAACTCCAGTGGCACAACAGTATATATTAAAGCAAATGGAATACTTGAGAAAGATCAAGAGGGTAACCCCTTAAAAATAATTGGGGTAAATTACGACATAACCGCACAAAAAGAAGCCGAAAAAATCCTCAGAGAGAGTAACGAAAACTTAGAAAAAATTAACATTGAACTAGAAAAAACCACTCGCATGAAAGATGAATTTTTAGCGAGTATGAGCCATGAATTACGAACTCCCTTAAATAGTATTTTAGGTCTATCTGAAGCCTTACAAGAACAAGTATTTGGCAGTTTAAATCAAAAACAATTAGACTCCCTCAATAATATTCATCGTAGTGGCAAACATTTACTAGATTTAATTAACGATATTCTCGATTTAGCAAAAATAGAATCAGGCAAAACAGAATTTAATTTTAGTTTAGTTGATGTAGTTAGTTTGTCCTTAGATAGCTTCAATTTTATTCGATATTTAGCAGAGAAAAAAAATATTACCCTCACCTTCACCAATGAAATTCCCCCCACTCACAAACTTTGTCAAATAGATGAAAGACGTATTCGACAAGCCTTAATCAACCTACTCAATAACGGTATTAAATTTACACCTGAAGGGGGAAAAATAGAATTAAAAATCAATTTAGTTACCCAACTTAGCTTAACATCCGAAAAATCAGAAACCGATGAAACTTTTATTCATTTCTCTGTTACTGATACAGGTATTGGTATTGCAGAAGAAAATATAAGCAAATTATTTCAAACTTTTGTACAAATAGATAGTAGTCTTAATCGTCAATATGCTGGTACTGGTTTAGGTTTAGCATTAGTCAAACGTATTGTTGATGCTCACGGTGGTTTCGTTGGTGTAGAAAGTGAAATTAATCAGGGTAGTTGTTTTTCCTTTTATATTCCCTATTCCAAAGAGATAAAACAAGAATATCATTCCGCTTTTTGGCATCCTCAAAATCCCCACAGAGTTAATTTATTTACCAAGAAAAAGATTAAGGGAAATGATGATTATTTATTCGACAGTATGGGCTTAGAATCTAATTCCGATAATTCTGAACAAAAAATAGGCGTTAAAAATGTTAAAAATTTAATTTTGTTAGTAGATGATGACGAGGAAAATATTTATGCCGTTTCTGATTATCTGCAAATAAAAGGTTTTTCTTTAGAAGTTGCCAAAAATGGCAAGGATGCTTTAAATAAGTTAGAAGATATTAATCCCTGTATAATTTTAATGGACATTCAAATGCCCGAACTTGATGGTTTTGAAACAATTAGGTTAATTAAAGAAAATCCCCGTTGGCAAAATATTCCCATTGTTGCCGTAACCGCCTTGGCTATGACAGGGGATAAAGAAAAATGTATAAATGCTGGTGCAGACGATTATCTATCTAAGCCTTTTCGCTTAAAAGATTTAATTGAAAAAATTAACAAAGTCTTATCTTAAAATTTAATTCAAGAAAGATTTATGGAAGAGAAAAACTATTTTAATTCTTAATAAGAAGTAAAAAAAATTATGCCGAAAAAACAAGTTATTTTAATTGTGGATGATGACCCTAATAATTTTGATGTTATTGAGGGTTTATTGTATAAATATGATTATAAATTATTTTATACCTCTAGTGGAAAGAGTGCTTTAGCTCAAATTGACAGTATCAAACCAGATTTAATTTTATTGGATGTGATGATGCCAGAAATGAATGGCATGGAAGTGTGTCAAATTGTCAAAGGAAAAAAAGAATGGCAATGTATTCCCATTATTATGGTAACGGCTTTAAACGATAAAAATGATTTAGCTCAATGTTTGGAAATGGGAGCGGATGATTTTATCAGCAAACCAGTAAATGGTATTGAATTAGCGGCGAGAGTTCAATCTATGTTAAGAATCAAAAGCCAATATGATTCATTACAAGAAATGCTGAAGTTAAGGGAAGAAATGACTAGCATAATCGTTCATGATTTACGAAATCCTTTAGCAAATATTATTCTTTGTGCAGGGATATTAAAAATGCCCAATTTATCTCAAGAAATTTATGGACAAAAATTAGAAGAAATTAATAATTCTGGTGATGTTTTAAACAATCAAATTGACACTCTTTTACAAATGGCAAAAATTCAGTCGGGAAAACTGGTTTTAGCTTATAAAGAGACGAATCTCAATGATTTATTAAATAGTGAATTAAATAGTTTTCGGAATATTGCTCAATCTCGTAATATTGATTTAGTTTTAAATATTCCTGATACGGTGAAAAGTTTTTCTTTAGATTCTCAGTTAATCCGTCGTGTTTTACAGAATTTACTATCTAATGCTATTAAGTTTTCTCCTGAAAATAGTAAGGTAATTTGTGCATTAAATTATTATGATAATGATAGTTTTGAGATTAAAATTATTGATTCTGGGAAAACCATTTCTGACCAACAAAAAGAGTTAATTTTTGAGAAATATCAAATTGGAGAACCTGTCAAGGGAGCAAAACAAATCGGTTTAGGTTTATCTTTTTGTAAAATGGCGATCGAAGCTCATAATGGAACTATTAGAGTGGAAAATAATCCCGAAGGAAAGGGAAATGTATTTGTTATCAAAATTTGAAGTGGAAAGGGCAAGGGGCAAAGGTAAACAGTGTCGGGGTAAATAATAACTCCTAATCCCTAACCCCGAACTCAGATTAATCTCTTTGACAGGTATTGATAACTTCTCCCTTGGAAGACACTAATTCGATTTGTAAGGGCATTTGTCCGATGGCATGGGTGGAACAACTCAAACAGGGGTCAAAACAGCGTATTCCTGCTTCTACACGGTTGAGCATTTCTTCTGGTATATCATGACCATGAATGTAATGTTTGGCTATCTGGGTGACGGTTTTATTCATGGCTAAATTATTTTGCCCTGTGGCAATAATCAGGTTAACCTTTTTGATTAAGCCGTTTTCGTCCACTTGATAATGATGGAATAGTGTACCACGAGGGGCTTCACTCACCCCAATACCTTCTAAAAAGTTAATTCCTGCTTGCGATCGCACTCTGGGGGATAATAAGTCAGGATCATCCATAAGTATTTCAATCTGTTCTAAACAAGCAACAATTTCTAACAAACGGGCATAATGATAGAAGAAAGAGGAAGTTGCTACTCGCCCTCCTGCACGGTGACGAAATTCCTGTAATTCCTGATCTGCTTGAGGTGTACCGATGCGATCGCACACATTTAAACGGGCAAGAGGACCCACTCTGTAAATACCATCAGGATAGCCCAAAGGTTTGTAATAAGGAAACTTGAGATAAGACCAATTTTCCACCGCTTCCCCCAAATAATCTTGATAATCGTCCTCACTGAGCTTATCGGCAACTATATTTCCTTGACTATCCACAAAGCGAATATGTCCGCCGTAGTGTTCCCAATTACCGTTATCTGCCACCAAACTCATAAATAAAGAGTCAAATTTGCCAAAAGTATCAATTTCTGTGGTTAATTGACTATCTAAGAGCTTTTTAAGCAGATTTAAAGCTAATTCAGTGGTTTGCTTCGCTTCTGGGAGATTTTCCATAATCCATTGTCGCCCAGATTCAGAAAGAGGCGATCGCACTCCCCCCGGTACAGCCCATGCCGCATGGATTTTTCTTGCTCCCAATAGTTCAATTATATTCTGTCCAAAACTGCGTAAACGAATACCAGCACGAGCCAAATCAGGTTCAGCCGCCATTAAGCCGAAAACGTTACGGGTTGAGGGGTTGCTATCCCAACCGAGGAGAAAATCGGGGCTACTGAGATGGAAAAATGAAAGGGCGTGGGATTGGGTAATTTGTGCTAAATTCATTAAACGGCGCAGTTTTTCCGCACTGGGAAGAATTTTAACACCGAGAATTTTATCCCCAGTTTTGGCGGAGGCGAGAAGATGACTAACAGGACAAATACCACAAATACGGGCGGTAATTCCAGCCATTTCAAACATGGGGCGACCTTCGCAGAATTTTTCAAAACCCCGAAATTCTACCACATGAAAACGGGCATCATTTACTTCTCCTTGATCATCTAAATAAATGGATATTTTGGCATGACCTTCGATGCGAGTTACAGGATCGATAACAACAGTTTTACCCATAGTTTTTACCTATATTTATACTTAAATATTAGATGCTTTTTAGGGATTAAATCAATTAAGTTTCGTAAAGCATGATTCAGAATTTATAAATATCATCAATTTCCCTCATAACTTCCATTGTATTCTGTAAAACAATTAAAATATTTTGATAGTGAATAATATCCTTTTCCGTGAGACTAAGATTTTCTTTTTTTCTATCCTTTAACCATTTTTCCAACACCTGATAACCGCCAATTTTAAACTCCCATAACGACTTATTAACACCACAAAAATAACAGTCTTTATTAATTATAACTTGTTGTTTATTTTCATCATATTTAATCTGCTTCACCTCATTTTTACCATCCCCTTGATAGTGAAAATCTCCCTTTTCTTGGGTAAAAATTGGTAAATTGTCATTACTGATAAAGTTAGAAATAGTAGTTTTAATATCAGGTAAATTTTTCATCAGATGAAGATTAACTAAAATCTCTCCTTTTTCTGCTAATTGCTTAAACAAGTCTTGATTCTTAGGCAGAGGAATACGGGGAAAATCTATCTTTAAAAATTGGGCATATCTTTGACGATAATGAGGAGAATGTAAAACTGCATAAATATAATAAAAAATCATTTCAGGGGAAGGAGTATAGCCTAACTTATTAGTAATTGCTTTAATAAATTTAGGAGAAAAATTAGCTTGTTTTTCTTCTTGTTGCGTTAAAATTTGTCCATTTTCTGTATCAGGATAAATATAAAGGGGAAATACTTGATTTGCTTCTCTACTGATTGTAGAAATAACGCAATCATTAGCTGGTTTATTTGTTACTAAACAATGATAATAACCTACATTTGCTTGTTGTCTTGAAGCTAATAAACATAGATTATCTTTACCCATAACATGATTAATTAATTCACGTCTAGGACGATCCATTATCGTATCACTAAAATAACAGAAACGCCAATCAAAAGGACGATATAAACAATCAATTAATTTATCTTCCCATTGTGGATCATTTTTAATCTCTTGACGTGCTTTTTTTAGTTTCCAATCTCGGTTATCTTTTAAATTATATTTTTCGTAATATTCATCATCAGAAATATTTTTATCTCTCATTTCCTCAATGCGATGATATAATTTTTCTCGATCAAAATCAATAGCGAAATGATCTCGATGAGTTTGAAAACCTAAGACATTAATAGGCATAATATCGGTAATTTTCCACCCTTGATTATATTCTTCTAACAAAAAAGTATCTTGAGGAGTAAAAAGATAAAAAGGCGATTGAGGGTTAACAGTTTCCCAGTTAATCTCATACAAATTTAACTCTTTTAACTGTTCATATTTACTCTCACGACTACCCCACATATCATAATAATAAATCCCATTTTTGATAGTATGAGGTTCACCTTTAAAAGTTAAAAAACTCTTGTCTTTAGGAATATCTTTAACGGCGATAATTATAGCAACTCCCTGTTGAATATCAAAGACATTTTTATCAGGAGTGCCATCGGGAGAAACTTCTTTTTTCTTCGCATTACCATGTAAATTAATTAAATAAATGCAGTCAAAACTATTCATTAACTGTTGACGCATTCCCCGAAAAGTTGGGTTATCTAAATAACCATGATTAGTAACAAAAGCTAAAATTCCCGCTCCAGTTTTCTCGATTCTCCACTGCCCAAATCTGATAAATTTTACATAGTCATCTTGCAACCATTTCGGATTTTTTTCGTTTAAATCCATGCCATCCACTTGGTAATAATCTTTGATTAAACCATCAATCCAACTGCCTTTATTGGCGGAATGTCCAGCATAAGGGGGATTACCAATGACAACATTAATAGGAGTTTCTGTTTTAACTTCGGCGGCTTGGTTTGCCTCTTGGGAGATATATTCAGCAAATAGTAATTCTGATTTTTTGATACCTTCATCTAAGCTATTAGTGAGAAAAATATTAAGTCTTTCTTTCTCTTGAAAACGATAACCTAAAGTTTTTAATAATAAACCTAATTTTAAATGAGCAATGGTATAAGGAGTCATCAATAACTCAAAACCAAATAATCTTTTTAAGACTCGTTTTTGTTTTAATAATTCGTGCCAATTTCTGACACCATAACGGTTAAAATTTTCGTAAATTTGCTTAATTATCTCGTATAAAAAAGTACCTGTACCCGTAGCAGGATCTAAAATATTAACATGGGTATTAGCTAAACCATCATCTAAATAGAAGTAAGTTTCTAAGACATCATTAACGGCTTTGACAATGAAATAAACGACAGGTTCGGGAGTATAATAAACACCACGATTTTTTCTTAATTTAGCAGAATAAGCAGATAAAAAAGTTTCGTAAAAATGGACAACGGGATCTTCTCTTTTTGTTTCTCGCCCAAAATTTTCTAAAATATTAGCCATATCCGCATTAGCTAAAAGTTCGATCAAAAGGGAAATTGACCATTGAATTTTTTTAGCGATATTGGTACTAATAACGGTATCAAATAAACCTTTTAAAAAGGGGATATTATCACTTAAATAATAACTAGCCGTTTCCGCATTAAACTCCTGATTAATTCCCCCCTTGCTAAGGGGGGTTAGGGGGGATCTTTCACCCTTATTAAGAGGTTTTAACCCCCCCTCGCCTCCCCTAATAGGGGGGGAAGAAAAAAGGGATCTTTCATGATGCCCAATTCTAGCGGTAAATAAGCCGTAGGCAATAGTTTGAGCGTACATATCAGCAAAATTATTGCTATCTAAATCAGGTAATAATAAATCCTGAAATACTAACTTTAATTGTCTTAATTCTCCTGTTTCATTTTCTTGTTTTAAAGCAGATTCAATACTATAACAAAGGGCTTTTGTTACTGTTGCCATTTCCATAGCTAACTCAGTATAGTTGTTAATTATTTTCCCTTCATTACTAAGAAAATTATGGATTAAATCAATGAATTTATCAGATTCTTTTGTGGCGATAATTTGATTATTCTTAACCTCACCAATAACAATTTTTTGCTGTAATTTACCGTTTTTATACCAACGAAATTCTAAAAAATTAGTTAAAACAAAGTTAAGTGCGATCGCACTATCTAAATAACGTTTAAGTTGTTCAGTTTCGAGAATTAAATCTAAATTTTCGCTGATTTTTTTAGCTTCAATATAACCAATAACACGATTATTTTTTCTAACAGTAAAATCGGGGATACCTGCTTGATTACCTTTTTCTTCAATAACCGTATTAATCCCTAACATAGCGGTATCAATAAAAGTTTTTAGAGTAGGATAATGACTTCTTTCACTACCCTTTTGTAAAATATTTTCTATTTCTTGGAGATAATAATTAACATCCATTTGAATCAGAATCTAATAATAATTGATAAAATTATTTTATTGTATAATCTTTAATTAAAGCCCGAAAAGCTCTAACGGTTTTATTTCTTCCTTGAGTTTTACACTGATTTACAAATTCTGGAATTAATGTTTTTAAGGGAATATTAGGAAAAATAGGGCTAGATTCTACCTCTATATATTGACCATTTTCAAGAAAATTAATCTGTAAATTACCCTTTTCAAAACGCCACAATTCAGGAACACCTAAAGCCGAGTAAATATGAGGATAAGTACGAGATGTCAAGTCAATTTCTATAGCTAAATCTGGAGGAGGATCAATGGTTAAATCTATTCTTTTTTTCCCCCTAATTTTGGCTTCATTTTGAATATAAAAACAGTTATCAGGTTCGAGTCCTTTTTGCAAGATTTCACTTTTAAAAGTAGTTGAACCTAAACACAAAAAATCAATGTCTAATTCCTCTAAAATAATCTCTAATAAAGTGGTAATTAAAACTTTATCTAGTTCATATTCTAGGGATGGAGTCATAATTTCTAGGGTGTAATGATGATAGGCAATTCTACTATTTCTTTTTTCTCCTAATTCTTCTAATATTTGTTCAAATTGCTTCCAGTCAACATCATTTATAACTAGAGTTTGACCTTCTAAAACGTTAATTTTTTCTAAGGCTAAAAGCATTTTTTTCGTGAGTTCGGAGTTCGGAGTTCGGAGTTATAATCAGATAAAAACTATTGCCTATTGCCTGTTCCCTTTTGCCTCCTTTAACCAGAGATTTAGGGAACAAATGCAAGGATTTAACCAAACTTGATCATTTCTCGCCCTTCCATGACGGGTTTTTCTCCTTTTAATAGAGGTGCGATCGCATCTTTGATTCTTTGGGCAGAGGGTGGGCATCCGGGAAGGAATAAATCCACCTCTACCACATGGTGAATGGGTTGTACTTTTTCCAGTAATGGAGGTACGATGTCTGGATCTTTAGGAATTTGACCACCGTGATCACTTAACTCCAGATAACACCGTTTTAGCACAGGATCAGAGCCATTTAACATATTTCTCATGGCGGGTACATTGGCTGTCACCGCACAATCACCGAAGGAGATGAGAAACTTAGTTTTTTTGCGTACTTCAAGCAGTAATTCTAAGTTTTCCTCATTGGCGATCGCACCTTCCACCAGACAAACATCCACATTATCAGGATAGTCTTTAATGTCACTGGCGACGGGGCTATAAACCACATCCACTGCTTCGGCTACGTCAAATAAAAACTCATCCAAATCGAGGAAAGACATATGACAACCCGAACAACCAGCTAACCAAACCGTTGCAAATCTTATCTTGTCCATTGGTGTTTCTCCCTTGCAGTATTTAAAAATTCAATGTTGTCTGGATGCTTGTGCATTTCCGCCGTAGTTGCCCCTTTACGGAAAATAGTACCAGTAGGACAGGCTTCCACGCACTTACCGCAAGAAGTACAAGCAGATACATCCCCCCAAGGTTGATTTAGTCCACTAATAATCTTTGCCGCCGCCCCCCTAAATGCCACATTCCAAACGTGAGCGCCTTCGATTTCGCTACAAACCCTCACGCAACGGGTACAAAGAATACAACGATTATGATCAATGCCAAACATGGGATGAGACAAGTCCACATCTCGATCAGGAAAACGGTAGTTAAAGCGACTGTGATCCATACCTACTTCTACCGCAGTATCCTGCAACTGACAATTATTATTTGCCACACAAGTAGCACAAATATGATTACCCTCTGCAAAAAGTAATTCCACAGTCATTTTACGATATTCTTTGAGGATGTCTGTCTGGGTAAAGACTTCCATGCCTTCGGTTACTTCGGTGATGCAACTAGGTACGAGTTTGTCACTACCCTTTATTTGTACTAAACACAAACGACAAGCTCCCACATCAGAAACCCCTTCTAAATGGCAGAGTGTCGGAATTTTGACCCCCGCTTCTTTGGCGGCACTGAGAACACTACTCCCAGATGCGATCGCCACATCAATATCATCAATTTTTAAGGTTACTACAGCCATAATGAATAATTTTAAATTTAGAATTATTTGAGTTCAGAGTTAACATTAATTAAGTAAATAAGTGAATGAAATTAATTGCTCAATAGTAGTAAAATTTTCCTTTCTGATAGTCAGCATTTGCCGTTGCTTCGATAAAGTTACCCCAAGAGGCTTCTATCCATGAATCTGTGACAATTTTTGGAGAAAATGTTGTTGTCATAAAGCAAAGATAATGAATGTGAACTATGGGTTGTGAAAAAGAAACAGTGTATGATTGCTTATTTATTACTTATTACTCTACTGATTACTTAAACTTTCAACAACTCCCGATATTCATTTTCAAAATATTTCAGGGTGCTTAACACAGGATTAGGGGCGGTTTGTCCTAAACCACAAAGGCTAGTAGCTTTCACCATTTCTGATAGGTGTCTTAATGCTTGTAAGTCTTTTTCTGTGGCTTCGCCGTTGAGGATTTTTGTCAACATCTGATACAGTTGCACAGTACCCGTACGACAAGGAATACATTTACCGCAGGTTTCCCCCCGACAAAATTCCATATAAAATCGGGCTAATCCCACCATGTTAGTATCTTCATCAATAACAATCATTCCCCCTGAACCCATCATTGTGCCTAATTCCCTCAGTGATTCATAGTCAACAGGGGTGTCAAAAAGCTCAAAGGGAATACATCCCCCAGAAGGTCCTCCCGTTTGCACTGCTTTAACTTGGGCGTTATTGGTGACACCTCCTCCCATTTCCATGACAATTTGTCGAATAGATGTCCCCATCGGCACTTCGATTAAGCCTGTATTCTGGACTTTACCTGTTAAAGCAAAAACTTTTGTACCCTTACTGGTAGCTGTGCCAATACTGCTATACCATGCCCCTCCTTGACGAATAATTGGTACAACACTAGCAAAAGTTTCCACATTATTAATGAGGGTTGGGCTTCCCCATAAACCTGACTGAGCAGGGTAGGGAGGGCGAGGGGTAGGATTTCCTCTTTTTCCTTCGATAGAGGCGATAAGGGCGGTTTCTTCGCCACAAACAAATGCCCCTGCACCAACTCGAATTTCTACTTTAAAGTCAAAGAGACTATCAAATATCTGTGTACCTAGCAAGTCTTTGCGTTTCGCCTGTTGAATAGCTTTTTGTAATCGGGCGATCGCAAGTGGATATTCAGCTCTGACATAAATATATCCTTCGTTTGCCCCCACTGCATAAGCTGCGATCGCCATTCCTTCAATAATACGATGGGGATCACTTTCTAAGACACTACGATCCATAAATGCACCGGGATCGCCTTCATCAGCATTACAGACCACATATTTCTGCTCATTGGGCATTTTTGCCACTGTTGCCCATTTCAAGCCAGTAGGATAACCTCCTCCACCTCTGCCTCTTAATCCACTGATGGTAATTTCTTTGACTACTTCTTCGGGGGTCATTTCATGAAGAACATGATATAACTGTTGATAACCACCAACGGCGATGTAATCTTCTATTTTTTCTGGGTCAATTTTGCCACTGTTTTCTAAGACAACGGGCATTTGTAAGGCAAAGAAGGGATGATTATAGTCTCCTTCTGGGGCAGTGGGGTTTACTTGGGAATTTTGTAGGGCTAAAATCATCAGATAAGCATCTTCTGGTCGCACATTTTCGTAGAGTTTTCCATGGACATCTACTAAGCAACCTCTACCGCAAAAACGCATACAACCTACGGCACATAAATCAACTTTCTCTGTTAATCCCTGAGATGCGATCGCATCTTCCAAAGCCTTAGCCACTTCCGCCGCCCCTGAAGATTGACAACCTGCGGCATTACAATATAAAACCCGAATCGGTTTACGAGAGTTAACGGTTTCAAGTGCGATCGCCTGTAGTTCGTGTAATTCCATTGTTATCTACTCCTGTAACCAGCTAGTGACTTTTTTGACAACCTCGTCGGCGGTTTGTTTACCACACACCTTACCGTCATAAACCACAGAAGGAGCTAAACCACACGCCCCAATACAACGAGCCGTAAGCAAAGACACCTTACCATCGGCAGAAGTTTCCCCCTGTTGTAATCCAGTAGCCTCCTCCAGTTTTTCTAGTAATTCCGATGAACCTTTTACATAACAAGCCGTACCCAAACAAACAACACAATTATGAGCACCAGAAGGCTTTAAGGAAAAAAGATGATAAAAAGTAGCCACTCCAAACACTTCACTAAGAGGTAGTTTTAACTGTCGAGCAACATAAATTAAAACATCATCTTCAAGATAACCAAAAGTTGATTGCGCCTTATGTAAAACTTGAATTAAAGCGTCTTGTCTGCCGTGATTTTTTTTGATAACTACATCTAAAATTTTGAATCGTTTATCTTTTACCTGTGTATTTTCCGCAGGAGGTTCGATCGTTGTAGTCATGATTCCTCTGAGTAAAATAAACTCCCAAGAAAAACCAACCTTGAACAAGTCAAACCCTTACTATGATTAAAACTTAGGCAATTTTTCTTAGTTTTCTAGTTTCAATTTAACACGGATATAAAAGCTCAAATCTCTTTGTTAACTTAGTGATAATATTCTTAACTAAAAATAACATTTACTAAATTATTTTCATAAGTTTGTTATTGAGAATAAATCTATTTAGCTTTTGTTTTTTAATAATTATGATATAAAATTCTGACAAGAAATATACTAAGTTAACGACAAGTAAATTAATAGTTAAAATTGAGGCAAAAGGCAGGAGGGAAGAGTATTTAATAATTTAATTTTTTGATAAGAGTATAAATCATTCTAGTTTCTTCTTTCAAGTTGTTAATAATTGTTTCTATATCTTTAAGTGTACATAAGCCTACTCTTGCGGATAAAAGAAGATGAGTTTCTGTTTCATTTACAAAACCCTGAGCTATGCTTAAAAAACGCTTATAATCTCCCGAAGATCTTCTTCCATAACCTTCAGATATATTTGCTAGTATAGATGATGATGATTTTCTAATTTGTAAAACCATCCCGTATAATTCTTCTTTTAGAAATTTTTTGGTCACAAAATAACATTGTTCAGCAATTTCCATCCTTTTTTGCTAAATTATTAAATCTTTAAAGTCTTTTATCTCTAACATCTTGAAGTCTTTAATATCAAAAAATATTTTAACACTTTTGCCTTTTGCCTCTTGCCTTTAATTTATCATAACTACTGTAGAATAACCTTAAATTTTACCTATGTGTTTAGCAGTTCCGGGAAAAGTAATTGAGATAATATCTAGTGATAATCTCTTAGATTTAAAAGGAAAAATAAGTTTTGCGGGGATTATAAAAGAAGTATGTTTAGCTTATGTTCCTGAAGTAAAAATCAATGATTATGTTGTTGTTCATGCTGGTTTTGCATTGAGTATTATAGATGAACAAGAAGCCAAACAAACCTTGGATGATTTAGCTACGATCAAGAATTTAGATAAAGAGGTTGCTAAATAGTAATATACAATATTACTTAATTTTGGATAAATAAACAATACTTTTTACTCTTAAAACTGTTCTCTTTTACCCATTGATAATCGAAAAAGATTTCTAATTTAGTCGTGAGTCTCACATAAATTGGGTTTATTATAAGATGATCGAGATACATCCAGAAATAAAAACTATGGGTATAGAAGACAAAAAAGAAGAAAAAAAATTAGTTTATTTAGTAGAGGAAGAAACTCAAAAACTGATTAAATGGGTTAAAAATATTGAAAAATCCGATGATTTAACTATATTTGAGAAAAATCAGGAGATTGTTACCCGTTTAGGGACTCATTATCGTAGTGATGGTTTAACAGAAATAGGTTTTTGGACTCCTAAGTTAATGAGGGAAGTGCTTCACCCTAAAGATATTTACTTAGAAATTTTTACTCCCCTTGAAAAAATTGACTGGCGTAAACCTTCTCAAAATATTAAATTTAGGAGAGATTGTGTTTGTTTAGAGAGATACGATATTTATTTTTGGGGAGTAATTGCAGGATTACAAGCTGGAACAAGAGATAATGCTGGATCTTTTTATTGGTTAAGATACGTTACTCCTTCGGGTAAGGTTGAGATTATCAGAGATGTTATGGCTTATTCCCTGCCTTATGGAATCTTTGCCCCTGCTGAACTTTATGACATAGACAGTCTGCAAAAGGAAAGAGCGGATATAGACTATTTTAAGCACACGGGTACTATTAGAGATAAGAAAATACCTAGGGTTTCAGATCCAAGACATATTCTACAACTTCATGTAGGCACTGCTACTCAAGAGGGAACTTTTGAAGGATTAATTCACCTTTACCGCACCATTGGCGATAAAATCCGCAAAAATCAAACTCTTTCTCCCTATGAGCAAAATTATGTGGGTTATGATGCCATTCAATTATTACCCGTTGAGCCTACCATCGAATATAGACGGGATTTCAGCAATCATAGCACCATGTTTCATATTACCACTGATGTTAATGGACTCGATCGCGACTTGTCTCATGAGCCTATTGTAGTGAAACTATCAAAACCTAATACTCAAAATTGGGGTTATGATGTTCCTATTCTTGGTTCAAATGCGACTAATCCTAGTTTTTTGGGAACTCTGCGCCCGGATGAGTTATTTGATTTTATTGGTGTTTTACACAATTTTCCTGAAAAGCCGATTAAATTAATTTATGATTTAGTTTATGGTCATGCCGATAACCAAGGGGAATTACTGGTAAACCGTCTCTTTTTCAAAGGCCCCAATATGTATGGACAAGATTTAAACCATCAATCACCAATGGTAAGGGCGTTACTATTAGAAATGCAACGAAGAAAAATCAATACGGGGGCAGATGGTATTAGAATCGACGGAGGACAAGATTTTCGCTTTTTTAATCCTCTCAGTGGTCGAGTGGAATATGATGATCAATATCTACTAGCCATGAGTGATGTAGTTCAGGAAATAGAAGGTTATAAAAGACGGTTATTTACTATTTTTGAAGATGGAAGGCCTTGGCCTGAAGAGGGTTGGGAAGAAAAATCAACCTATGTGGATTTAATTAAACTTAAATCAGAATCCTATCAGTGGGGGCCTTTAATTTTTGCCCATAATACCCCTGCTTTAAAAGGTTTTTGGGATAGAAAATGGAGTCGGGTTTGTGAGGTAATGACTCAGGGTCAAAATTGGATTACTGGATGTGGAAATCATGATACTTTTAGGAGAGGAAATCAAATACCCTTAGATTCGGATGTTAATGAGTTTTTAGGGGATTCCTTAAATGAAATTATTTACAATGCCTATGATAATCCTGCCGTAGCTTTATGGGTATATGGTTTTAGTCCTGGTTTACCTATGGATTTTATCAATGTTTTGATGCACACCCCTTGGATGTTTTTCCGTAATACTGATGAAGAATATGGAGTAAAAGTGGTTTGTGAGGAGGTGGGTTTTCTTGATTGGCGCATTACTGAGCAGTTATATCAAAGAGATGACGTATTTACCCGTATGAAGTCTTGGGGATTTAGAGAATTACATCAGTTAAAAGAATTTACCCATACTCTCAACTCGACGATGATTGCTAAAGATTATGACTTAGAAGAGGTAATTTTAGCCTGTCAGAGTTGTTTTAAAGAAGTTGATGGTGCTTATTGCGATTTAGAAACTCTTAAATTTCTCAAACAAGCAGAAATGATTGATTTTCTTCAAAATTTAGATAGCGATCGCCTCAAACAATGGGCTAATATGTTTATGGAAGACTGTTATCAAGTGTGTAATGTATCTCATTATTTTGAAAAAGTAGATCCTGCTTACACCGATTTTAATTTGTCTCTCCGACATTTTCGCTCTCAACATCGTTGGATACACAATAACATACAAGGAAGCGATCGCTTCAACCGTATTAGCGAAGATGGTGCAACAATCTTTTATGGCATCCGTACTAATCCTGATAATACAGATGAAAAATTGGCATTAGTGGTAAACCTAGAAGGAAAATCAAGAGAAATCAATCTTTTAGACTGGTTACAACTAGATGTAGATGAATGGGAAATTGTTTTTACAACCCCCAACTTATTACCCCCAGAAGATATTAAAGATTTAAACTGTTTTCCTCTGGCACAAAGTCAGGGATTTTTGCTCAAAAGCAAGAAATAAGTAATAAGTAATTTGATTAGGGAGATGAGACTTAGGAAATAGGTATCAGGGTGTTGGGGTGTCAGGGAATTGGCGTATTGGGGAGAAACGAGTTAGGAGTTAGGGGTTTTATAAAAGTAGGGGAGTGGGGAGTAGGGAGTAGGGAGAATTAAAAATTCGGAAATTTTCTAACATCTAACACCTGAAACATGAAACCTGAAACCTGTCACCTTTTAATTATCAACTATTTACCTTTGCCCTTTGCCCTTTGCCCCTTGCCCTTTGCCCACTTACTTATAAACATCTCTTTTAAACTCAATAAGTATAAATAACTAATAAACCTTAATAAAAGTTAACAGAGTGTAGTAAGATGGTTTAATTAAAAATATTTGAAAGTTTAAAATAAAGTGAATATGATAGCGGATCAATTTCCATGGCTTACCGCAATGATTGCCTTGCCTTTAATCGCCGCTTTGCTAATTCCTCTCATTCCTGACAAACAAGGAAAAACCCTGAGATGGTATGCTTTAGCTGTTGGATTGGCTGATTTTCTACTCATGTGTTATGTTTTCTGGCAAAATTACGATACAACTAATGCCAGTTTTCAGTTAACAGAGAAGTATTCTTGGATTCCTCAATTAGGTTTAAGTTGGGCAGTTTCCGTTGATGGTTTATCTATGCCCTTAGTTTTATTAGCTGGTTTCGTCACAACTTTATCCATGTTTTCTGCATGGCAAGTAGATCGCAAACCTCGATTATTTTATTTTTTAATGTTATTATTATATTCCGCCCAAATTGGTGTTTTTGTAGCCCAAGATATATTACTACTATTCATCATGTGGGAATTGGAATTAGTGCCTGTATATTTATTAGTTTCCATCTGGGGTGGTCAAAAAAGACGTTATGCGGCTACTAAGTTTTTACTCTACACTGCCTTAGCTTCTATCTTTATTCTCATAGCTGGATTAGCCTTAGCTTTATCTGGTGGCCAACAAATCACTTTTGATATGGTGGAATTAGGATTAAGAGAATATCCTATCGCCCTAGAAATTTTACTTTATGGTGGCTTGTTGGTTGCCTTTGGAGTCAAGTTAGCTATTTTTCCCCTTCATACATGGCTACCAGATGCCCACGGTGAAGCCTCCTCCCCTGTATCGATGATTTTAGCGGGAGTTTTATTAAAAATGGGTGGCTATGGTTTAATTCGCCTCAATTTAGGACTTTTACCCGAAGCTCATGTTTATTTTGCTCCTTTATTAGTGATTTTAGGGGTAATTAACATTGTTTATGGCGGTTTTGCTTCCTTTGGACAAACCAACATGAAACGCCGTCTAGCTTACTCCTCTGTTTCTCACATGGGATTTGTTTTAATCGGTATTGCTTCTTTCTCTGATTTAGCAATTAGTGGGGCAATGTTACAAATGCTTTCTCACGGTTTAATTGCCGCTTTATTATTCTTCCTTGCTGGTGTAACTTATGACCGCTCCCATACTATGTATTTAGATGAAATGGGTAATATCGGTAAAGCAATGCCTAAAGTATTCGCCTTATTTACTGCTGGTGCATTAGCTTCTTTAGCCTTACCCGGTATGAGTGGATTTGTAAGCGAATTAGCTGTATTTGTTGGGTTTAGTAATAGCCCCATCTATGACTCTAGTTTCCGCACCGTTACTGTGCTTTTAAGTGCTGTAGGTTTAATTGTTACTCCTATTTATCTCTTATCTATGCTCAGACAATTATTCTATGGCAATGACCAAGTGCAAATGTGTGTAATAGGTAAGGAGGAATTGTCCACCACTGATCAAGATAATGAACCGGCGGTGTGTTTTGGCACTAATTGTATTTTACCCACTGAGGCAGTTTATGAAGATGCTAAACCTAGAGAGGTATTTATTGCTCTTTGTTTCCTTGTGTTAGTAGTTGCGATCGGACTTTATCCTAAAATGGCAACTAACCTCTATGATACAACTACTGTAGCTATTAATAGTCAAGTATCTCAAACTTATACCCAAATTGCTGAAACAAATTCTGTTCTAAATCCGTCACAGGTGGCAATAAGGTAGGTGAGGAGTTCTAAAGGTGTCAGGTGTTACGGTATTAGGGTTCTAATGATTTAATAACGGGAAAATCTCCTTAAGTTTTATAAAGTTGACTGCTTATTTTTCATCAACAATTCTTTTGTTCCAACACCAAAAAACTGATCTATCCTTAAATTAGACCACTAATATTACTTATTTTGCATTTTTTGATGAACTTACCATATAATTTAAAAGAGAAATCTTAAAAAAACATTAAGAAAAGTAAAAAAAATTAAAAATGGTGCAATAAGGAGGCATAAATGTTTATTCGCTTAGCACAACAATATCGAGAATTTGTTAAAGATTTAGTCATGAATCTACAAGCCTTAGCCATCGTCTTAGAAAAAAGAGGCTATATTGCTTCCTGCTATACTTGTGGAACTCAATTAAATAGTGCCTCCTTTATGGTAAGTTTGGGAGATAATCATTTAATTCGCTTTTTGGTGTCTGACTACGGCATAACTTGGACAGAAATGCAGGATGACAGAGAATTGATGAAACTTGAAGGGGCAGAAGCTATCAGTCAATTACAGGAGTTAGCTGATTTGGTCAAATATCAAATTAAAGCTAGTGAGAGTAAAATACCAACCTATGATCATAGTCTTTTAGTTGGCTAGAAATAACTCTTAGTAATTAGCGGCAATTAATATCTAATATCGGGATTGGTTTTGTGTGAAGTAGTTTGGTTGTTAATATAATCTCAGTGATTATATCAATAAACAACATGACTTTTTTACACATTCTCAAAAGTATTTCTCTTGTTATACCAACAACTTTAACCTTATCCGCACTTTTTGGCTTGAGTGTGTTAGCCTGTACCCGTGTAGTTTATTCAGGTTATGATAACACGGTTATTACAGGGCGATCAATGGATTGGAAGGAGGACATCCGCTCTAATTTATGGGTTTTTCCGAGGGGACGCGATCGCAGTGGACTAGCAGGGGACAACTCCATTGAATGGAAATCAAAGTATGGTAGCGTCGTGGTGACGGGGTATGACATTGGAACTGCCGACGGCATGAATGAAAAAGGTTTAGTGGCTAATCTTCTCTATTTAGCAGAATCTGACTATGGTGACACACAAGGCAAACCCACCCTTTCCATGAGTCTTTGGGCTCAATATGTCTTAGATAATTATGCAACTGTTGCTGAAGCGGTAGAAGAACTCAAAAACGAGCCTTTCAGAATAATAACATCTACTTTACCTAATGGCTCTCACGCTCAATTACACCTTGCTATTTCTGATAGTAGTGGTGACTCAGCTATTTTTGAATATATTGAGGGTAAATTGGTTATTCATCATGGTAAAGAATATAAAGTTGTAACTAATTCACCTACTTTTGAGAAACAACTAGCCTTAAATCAGTATTGGCAAAGTATTGGTGGTTTAAACTTTCTCCCGGGTACAAATCGAGCGGCGGATCGCTTTGCCCGTGCTTATTTCTTACTCAATTCTATTCCAAAACAAACAGTTTCTAACTACATTAGTGCTGTTCCTGAACAAAAATACGAAAATCAAGCTCTTGCCAGTGTTTTAAGTGTGGTGCGTAGTGTATCTGTTCCTTTAGGGATAACCACCCCAGATCAACCAAATATAGCTTCTACAGTGTGGCGAGTGGTGGCAGATCAGAAAAATAAGATATACTATTTCGACTCGGCTACTAGCCCGAATGTTTTTTGGATTGATCTTAATCAGTTAGATTTTAACCCAACTGCTTCTGTTAAAAAACTTTCTTTAACGAATGGGCAGTTTTATGCGGGGAATGCAACAAATAATCTAGTATCAGCAACGCCTTTTCAATTTTTACCTGTAGATTAGAATCTCAATCTTAAAATATCTAAATCTCTTTTAATTAAATTTTTTAACGGGTTCTGATTCATGCAATCGTAGAATACTGTATTTAATCAGTGTGCTGGGTAACAGATACCGAAGGGATCTCTATTTTTGCTTAAGTTGATACAATAAATATTATTCAATTCTTACAAACTGATAAAAAAAATTAAGAATCTTGACGGTTATTAATATTTAAACCAATAACACTCATAACCGTGAGACAGTTTAACAACAAAAATACAGTGCCTTCTCCCACTAAATTAATTAGATGGTGTATGGAAATTTCATAATTTTTTTCTACGTTATGAGAATATTCTAAAGCCGCCCAGTCACGGAGAATCCACCAACCAACATAAGCAGAAAGACTTATACTATATACAAAGGTAATTAAGTAAAATAAATTGAATATTTGTTTCATATTTTAATTAGATATATTTTGTGTTTCAATTTTGGCTGAATTTAATGAAAATATAATCCATGAGAAAAAGTTTTAGAGTTCATTATGGCAGAATAGCAAAAAATGGTAAAATTTTAACTCAAATTACAACCTTCATTTTCACTTCAATTTTGGTTTTAAAGAAATGAAAATAGAGTCTTTAAAGAAAAAAGAGCTTGAAAATTATTGTCATAAGTATGGTATTAAAGTACAAAGTAAAAATACAAAACAACAATTATTAGAATTAATTAATAAGGATAAATTTAACAAAATTACTAATGCTATCAAACAAGGAAAACAATTAGAGTTATTAATATCACAAATTCTCTTAATTTCGGAAGAATATGCTTCTCAATTAAAAATACAAATTGATTTAAGAAAAGAAGAAATGAGAAATGATGATACTTCCCATTATTTAATTTATAGAGTTTTGGGTATAAGTAGTCAAGAAGGTCAAAAAATAGACGAATATCAAAATATTGGCAGGTTTTTATATAATTATGCAGGTTCTTTTTTAGAAGAAATTGCTTCTTTATGTTTATTATTTAACAATCCTCAAGGAAAAAAAACTACTGTTAAAGATTCTTTTGGTAAAAAACTGAAAACCTTTGAAATTGATTTTTTAGATGGCAATGACGCTATTGAGATTAAATGGAGAGATGCCACTACAGATGGAGACCATATCACGAAAGAGCATACTCGTGTAAAAGCGATACAAAATAGTGGATATAAACCGATTAGAGTAATGTTTTATTATCCTCAAAGAGAACAAGCTATCAAAATTCAACAAACTTTAGAAACAGTTTACAAGGGTGTAAATGGCGAATATTATGCTGGAGAACAAGCATGGAATTTTATTAGAAATCGTACAGGATTTGATTTAAAACAGATTTTAATAGATATTGCCGATCAAAAAACACCAGAAAAAAGTTAAATTATGGAAAAAATAATTAAAGGAAATTGTCTTGAAGAATTGAAAAATATTGACTCAGAAATAGTAGATTTAATTTATTTAGATCCACCATTTTTTACACAGAAAAAACATTCTTTGACAACCCGTGATAATAGGATAAATTATCAATTTTATGATATTTGGCATAGTCTAAATGATTATTTATTTATGATGAAAAAATGTTTAATTGAATGTAAAAGAATTTTAAAAAAAACTGGTAATATTTTTTTGCATTGTGATAAATCTGCTTCTCATCATTTAAGAGTTTTATTAGATCAAATATTTTTGCCTGAAAATTTTAGAAGTGAAATTATTTGGTCTTATAAAAGATGGTCAAATTCTAAAAAAGGTTTACTTAATTCTCATCAAACTATTTATTTTTATTCTAAAACATATGATTTCAAATTTAACACTATTTATACTGATTATTCTCCCACAACAAATGTTGATCAAATATGGCAATTAAGAAAAAAAAATGATTATGGTAAATCTGTTTATAAAAAGGATAAAAATGGTAATATAATTTTAGCTCAAGAGAAAAAAGGTGTTCCTTTATCGGATGTTTGGGAAATACCCTTTTTAAATCCAAAAGCAAAAGAAAGAGTTGGTTATCCCACGCAAAAACCTGTTTTACTTTTACAACAAATTATTAATATTTCTACTGATGAAGGTGATTTAGTTTTAGATGCTTTTTGTGGTAGTGGCACAACTTGTGTCGCCGCTAAATCTTTGCATCGTAATTTTATTGGCATTGATATATCAGAAGATGCGATCGCACTTACTCAAAAAAGATTAAATGAGATGATTATAACTAATTCTAAACTTTTGGAAAAAGGAAAAACAAGTTATATAGAAAAATCAGAAGACGAATTATTTTTATTAAAAAGTATTAATGCGATTCCTGTACAAAGAAATAATGGAATTGATGGTTTTTTGAAGAGACAATTTAATGAGAAACCTATCCCAGTTAGAATACAAAAAAAAGATGAAACTTTAGAGGATGCGATCGCATCTATTAATAATTCAGAACAAGCAAAAAAAAGTGATTTAAAAATAGTAATTCAAACTAATAACTATCATCAGTTATTTCCTTTAGAAGATGAAAAAATCATTGTTATTAAATCTCCTGAGTTGTTGATTAATGAAGAGTTACAAAAAGTGAATAGGATAGTTTATAATAAATCAAATTAAATTTATATCTTAGGTATTAAAATATAAATAACTACCATGAATCAAAAACAAAACCATTTATTAATGGCTGAATATAACAGTTGGATGAATGAAAAAATTTACAGTATATGTAAACAAATCACCCATGAAAAACTACATCAAAATTTAGGGGCTTTTTTTCTTTCTATTATTGGCACTTTAAATCATATTTTAGTAGCTGATATTATTTGGCTAAAAAGATTTTCTGAGCATCCTAAAAATTATTCTAGTCTTGACTATATAAGAAATATCAAAAAACCTCATTCTCTAAATCAAATAATCTACGATCACATTGAAGATTTAGCCTTAGAACGAGAAAAAATTGATCAAATAATCAAGGACTTTATTTCAGAAATTACAGAGGAAGATTTAGAAAATAGTTTTAGTTATAAAAATATGAAAGGAGACCATTTTAATAAAAAATTTTCTTATATTATCCTGCATTTTTTCAATCATCAAACTCATCATCGAGGACAAATTAGTACTTTATTATCACAATTAAATCTTGAGCTTGGTATCACTGATTTATTAGTTTTAATCCCATCTTTTGATTTAACTTCTTAATCAAGATAAATTAGGTGATTTTCGGTGCTAAAGTATAATAGGACACATTTTTTATGATTTGGATAAAGTATGGATGCGATCGAAGTTAAAGGTATTCGCAGTTATGGTTATACAGGGTTATTTCCCGAAGAAAGAAGTTTAGGACAATGGTTTGAGGTAGATTTAACTCTATGGGTGGACTTACAACCTTCTGCAAAAAGCGATGATATAAAAGATACATTAGATTATCGTCAAGCCATCACCATTGTTAAGCATATTATCAAAACAGCTAAGTTTGCGTTAGTAGAAAAATTAGCCGAGGTTATTGCTCAAGATTTATTGGAGATGGAAAAAGTAAATCAAGTTAGGGTAAAACTATCTAAGCCAAATCCCCCCATTCCCGACTTTGACGGTTCAATTACTATTGATATTACTCGCTCAAAATAAGAAGCAAAAGTGTTTAATTAAATTCTCCTTAATGCCTCAACACCCTAATGCCCTCTTACTTCCTCCCCGAATCTAAATAATTCCCTAAACGGGTTGGTTGTTGGTAAACCTTTTTAAGGGTGTTTATATCTCTGGGTGAAATTTGAGGGATCTCTCTGGTGTGAGCATAATACATTATATCCTGTGGATTGTCGCTATGTCCCCAAATGCCCAAGGCGTGTCCCATTTCGTGACTAATATTACTGACTAAATATTCAAAAATTTGATTTGGATTAACTGCGATCGCCATTTTATGTTTTAATAAGGGAGGATTATCCTCTGTTAGATAAAACCTGACGCTTGTTGTGGCCGCTCGATTGCGGGGTAAATCATATAATCCTGTTTCGGGGTTAATTTCAGCTTTAATGGCAGGAGGTTGACGAGTTATAACTATGTCGGCAATCTCTGCATTATCTATCTGGGTGATTTCTATATATTCTTGCCAAGGTGCGATCGCATCTTTTACCGCTTTTTGCCATTGTTGAAATGATTGCAGAGCGGAGGGTGATAAATCATCTTCGGCAGGAGATTGAATATAAACTTTGACGGGGAAATCAGTCCAAATCAAAGCTCCTGCGGGGTGAGTATCCAGTTGAGAAAAATAGTTTTCTTGGTTGTCTGAGTGCCAATTTTGGAGAGTTGGAGGCAAAGGATAAGTTTTAAAAGGGGGTAAAGATGATTCTGCCTCCTGACTAATGCTAGGTATAGCAAAGATAAATCCGATAAAGGTAATCAAAAATAAGGGAAAAACAAATTTAGTCAAAAAACGAATTATGGGAGAAAGCATTTTAGTTTTTAAATTTTGGTTCTCATTGAAATTAAGAAAGTCTAATTATCAAGAATAAAATGAGAAGGCAAAGGAATAAAATCCCCATGTTTCCATGCAGTTTCTAACCATGATTATTTAGTATCTAATATATCCGTTGTTGCCTTTTGCCTAACTTCTACAAGAAGTCTATTGATATTTTGTCCTAATCAATAGTCAAGCGATGTAGAATTATCTAAAATTCTCAATAATCAACGATAACAATTAACTTATGGCAGATTGGAAAGTGATTGAAGGGGGAATAACCGCCCCTAAAGGGTTCAAATCTTCTGGAATTACTGCGGGATTAAAGCCCTCTAATGCCCCTGATTTAGCATTGATTTGGTCTGAAACAGAGGCGATCGCATCTGGAGTATTCACCACCTCAGAAGTAAGAGCGGCTTGTGTGGACTATTGTCGCCAAAGACTTCAAGACAAAGCTAGTGCCAGAGCAATTTTATGTAATGCAGGACAAGCAAATGCGGCTACAGGAGAACAAGGTTGGCAAGATGCCTTAGATAGTGCCTCGGCTTTAGCAAAGGAATTAAATATAGATGCAAATAGTATCTTACTCGCTTCTACGGGGGTAATTGGGCAAAGAATCAAAATGGATGCTATGTTAAACGCCATTCCTCAATTAGTTAGTGAATTATCTGAAGATGGAGGAGAAGCCACCGCTAAAGCCATTGTTACCACCGATTTAGTAACCAAATCCATTGCCTTAGAAACGATGATAGATGGGCGCCCTGTGCGCATTGGAGGTATTGCTAAAGGTTCAGGAATGATTCATCCTAATATGGCAACCATGTTAGGGTTTATTACCTGTGATGGATTAGTTTCCACTCAGTTATGGCAACAGATGTTAAAACGGGCGGCGGATAAAAGTTTTAATCAAATTACCGTTGATGGTGACACTAGCACTAATGATAGTTTAATCGCCCTCGCTAATGGTCAATCTCGCACCCCTGCAATTACCAGTCTCGATGAAAATGGACGAAAACTAGAAGCCATGCTCACTGAAGTATGTCAGTATTTAGCAAAAGCGATCGCACGAGATGGAGAGGGGGCAACTTGTTTGATAGAAGTAGAAGTAACAGGGGCATCTACTGAAGCATCTGCTCGTCAAATTGCCAAAACCATAGTTGGTTCATCCCTAGTCAAATCAGCTATTTTTGGACGAGACCCCAATTGGGGAAGAATCGCCGCCGCCGCAGGTAGAGCAGGTGTACCATTTAAGCAGGAAGATTTAATGATTAAATTAGGGGATTTTCTCTTAATGGAAAGAGGACAACCCTTAAACTTCGATCGCACTTCTGCTAGTAATTATCTCAAACAAGCGGCCGCAGGAGAATACCTAAAGAATGATACCGTCTTAATCTCCGTTTCCGTAGGTGATGGTAGCGGTAGCGGTAAAGCATGGGGTTGTGATCTCAGTTACGATTATGTCAAAATTAACGCTGAATATACGACTTAACTCTAAGTTCGGAATTAAGATAAAAAAAGGGCAAAGTAAAAAGGGCAAAGGGTAAAGGTAAATAGTGAATAATAACTCCGTTCGCAACTGAAAGGAGTGTACGAGCTCAGCGAATTCTCCGAACTCCGAATTCCGAACTCCGAACTCATTTCCCCCTCTCCCTTCATCCCCTTATCCTTCCAACACCTTAATACCCTGAAACCTGCCACCTGATACTGTCAAACCTAGTTAAATCAGATATTCTTCAGCCGAATTGAGTTTATATTATGTATTGGAATATTTTTTTACCTGTTTTTGTTATTATTCTGAGAAATATTTTTCCTATCTCTTTACTTTTAGCCATTATTTTTGCGTGTTTTCAGAGAATAGAACATTCAGGATATTTTCGTCAAATTTATTTAGGAATTTCTGGGGGGATAGTTGCTTCTATTTTGGTTGGCTCAGTAATTTCTCAAGGAATTAATAATATTGATTCAACAGGTAACAATGCTTGGATTTTCACCCCTTTGATTCTTAATATTTTTGTCTTTATCGCCGTTTCTTTACTAATTTGGTTTATCTTGTGGTTTTCTCAACAGGCAAATTTTTGGCAAAATTTAGGTAGCACAAATGAGCTTTTAATGGGGAAATATTTACGATTGACTATTTTTTCTTTGGCTTTATTCTTAGTTTTAATTAAAGGAATAAATGTTTTTTTGCTTTTAAATGTTATGCCTGAAAATAATTCTACTTACATTAATTTGGCAGTCATAGCGTCTCTACTTTTAACAGCCTTAATGACCCTAGCTTTTGTTTATTTACAAACTAGATTAACTAATAATGTCTTTTTTAGAATTGCAGGAATATTTTTAATTTTAGTTACGGGAGGATTAATCATTGATAGCTTATACAACTTAGATGAAAGCCTATTATTTATTAATGAATTAGATACTACAGCAAATTGGTGTTTATTTGAGCAAAATTCTTGTTTATTGGGTTCAATATTATGGTCTAGTCATGAGATTTTACCAGAAGATAAATTTCCCTTTATTTTGATGAAAATAGTTTTTGGTTATCACGATATAGTATATATTATTCCGCTAGTTATTTACTTATTATTTGTAATGATAATGGGTAAATTTTATTTTCAAAATCTGTCATAAATTCAGTTAAGGTTGAGATAAGGTTCAGATAATTTAAAAAATGTAGGGTAGTATATGCCACGTCAATTTTAGCCTTTAAAATTTTTCCTGTTATTAAACTGTTTTACTTTTATGCAAAACTACTGTAAAAAATTATGCGAAGAGAAAATCAGTGTTAAATTAAAGAGGAGTAAAAATAATTTATCCATTATTAACAATGAATCTCCATAGTAATACAGAACAGAAATTACAAAATCGTCGATTTCTAGCGGGGGAATGTATTTTTCGAGAAGGAGATAAAGGTAATATTGCTTACATTATCGAAAAAGGTTTAGTGGAGATTACCACGCTAGTTGATGGTTGTCCTACAGTTTTAAATACTTTAAAAGAAGGGGAAATGTTTGGAGAATTGGCATTAGTTGATGGAAGCCCTCGCTCTGCTTCTGCTTATGCTAAAACTGATGTAGTTTTAACAGTTGTAACGGGTGAACAGGTAAGAAGTAGAATTGATGATGCTGACCCCATTTTAAAGTTATTGCTAATGGTGGTAATGAAGTATTTTCGCTCTGAAACAGGAAGATTAAGAAACAGTAAAATAGATATTTCAACAGAAGATATAGAACAAAAAAAACAAGAGTACCAACTAAGAATACGTCAAGCAATTGATTTAATACGTTTAGAAAGTGATTTACGCAATGGTTTTAAAAGAGGTGAATTAAGGTTATTTTATCAACCAATTATTGATTTAAGAAATAATCAAATTGCAGGGTTTGAAGTATTATTACGCTGGTTTTGCCATAAGAGAGGTCATATTTCTCCTGAACTTTTTATTCCTTTGGCGGAATCAACTTCTCTAATTATTCCTATTGGGGAATGGATTTTAGATCAAGCATTAGACACAATTAAAAAGATAAAAACCATAACAGGTAGAGATATTTTTCTCAGTATCAATGTAGCTGAAAAGCAAATTTCCGATAGTAATTTTCTCTCAATTTTAAAGAAAAAAATTAACCAATCAATGGTCAAGCCTAGTCAAGTTAAACTGGAGATTTTAGAAAGAAGTTTATTTGAAGGAGAAGATGCACTTTTCTTAGTAGAATTTTGTCGAGATTTCGGTTTACCTTTAGTTATAGATGATTTTGGTACTGGTTATGCTAATTTAGCCTATCTTAAAAACTTCCAATTTGATACGGTGAAAATTGATAAATGTTTTGTACAAAACTTAGATAATAATGATAAAGATCAAACTATTTGTCGTGCTTTAATTGATTTATCTCACGGTTTAAATATGACTACTGTTGCCGAAGGTATTGAAAATGAAAAACAACTAGATATTTTGCTTAATTTGGGTTGTAATTTCGGACAAGGATATTTATTCTCCCCTCCTGTTTGCTTAGAAGATGCGATCGCACTTTTACAAACCCATTAAATTATTATAATAGAATGGTGAGATAAGATATGGGAATGATTTTAAGGTCAAAGTAAAATGGACAAAGGTTATTTATCTAATGTATTGATTGTGGAAACAAGTAACGCTTGTACCTCATTTACTTTATCTATTGTTAAATCTATCCATTCAATATTTTCAATTATTTTTACTTCTTTACTAATAATTAATTGAGTTTCTAATTCTCTGGAAGAACCTAATGCTATATGCAAAAATTGGAGATATTCTTTAGTGGATTTTCTTCCGTAACCTTCTGCTATATTACTTGGGATAGAGATGGCACAACGATTCATTTGAGAAACTAATCCATATAATTCTTTTTTAGGATAATTATTAGTTAATTTATAGACAATAACGGCTAAGTTTTTAGCTTTTTGCCAAATAAATTGATCTTTATAATTTGCCATGATGACAGAAAAAAATACGATAAAATAACTGTTTTAATACATAGTATTGAGGTGTTTATCCTAACATAAAATATTGCACAATTATCCCCCTAACCTTTGCCCTTTGCCCCTTGCCCTTTGCCCCTTGCAAACAAACCCATTAAATTTTATTCCGAACTGAGTTATAATTGGGTCTGAATCAGCAAAACCAACCATTGTCAATCATAGTGGAAGTAACTTTTTTAGGTACAAGTTCAGGTGTACCAACTAAATCCAGAAACGTCTCTAGCGTTGCCCTAAGACTAACTCAAAGGGGAGAAATTTGGTTATTTGATTGTGGCGAAGGTACTCAACATCAGCTTTTGCGTAGTGATTTAAGAACATCTCAACTGAAAAAAATTTTTATCACCCATATGCACGGGGATCATGTTTTTGGTTTAATGGGCTTGTTGGCTAGTTGTGGTTTAGGGGCGGATGCAAAAGATATTGAACTTTTTGGGCCTCCGGGGATTGAGCCTTATTTAAAATCCTGTATGAAATATTCTTATACTTATTTCCCTTATGGTGTCACCATAAAAACCGTTGAACCCGGTTTAGTCTATGAAGATGAAGAATTTACCGTTACTTGTGAATTATTGAAACATCGGGTTACAGCCTATGGTTATCGGGTTTCTGAAAAAAATAAAGCAGGAATTTTTGATGTAGAAAAAGCGAAAAAAGCAGGTATTCCTTCAGGGCCTCTTTATGGCAAATTAAAAGCAGGGGAAACCATCACTCTCGAAGACGGTAAAACCTTTTCAGGGGTTAACTTTTGCGGTCCTACAGAAATAGGTAGGAAATTTGTTTACTGTACAGATACAGTTTTTTGTGAAAATGCGATCGCACTTGCGGAAGATGCAGATGTTTTAATTCATGAGGCTACCTTTGCCCATCAAGACGCATCAATGGCATTTGAAAAGATGCACTCCACCACCACTATGGCGGCACAAGTAGCATTAGCGGCACAGGTAAAAAAATTAATCATGACTCATTTTAGTCCTCGTTATGCTCCGGGTAATCCCATTCAAATGAAAGATTTACTCTCAGAAGCAAGGGCAATTTTTCCTGAAACCCTTTTGGCTTACGACTTTTTCCGTTATGAAATTCCCCGCCGTCGAGACAAAAAGATTTAAAAAGGCTATGGACAATAAATAGTCAAGGATTGATAATAATTAATCGAGAATAAATGCGAATGATAGGTTACAATTTTGAAACTCTTTTATCGTTGGTGGCAGAAATACGGAAGACAAGTCATTTGGGGGTTAATTAGTTTAATCCTCACTTGGTTTATATATCGTCATCAGGGTTTTTTATTCAATGAATTGTTATATCGTTTGTCACCCTCTTGGTTATCATCTCCCAGTTTTGATCGTCAAGCACTGTATGAGCAAAAAACTATACAGGAATTAAGTAATAAAATTGAGACTTTAGAAAGTGAGAATCAAAAGTTAAAACAGATTGTTAACTATCAGGAAAAATACTCCGCAAATCTAATTCCCGCTAGAGTTATTGGCAGAAGCCCAGATGCTTGGTGGCAAATTATTACTATTGATGTGGGTAGTAATGATGGTGTGAAAAGAAATCAAGCGGTGATGAGTGTGGGGGGATTAGTGGGGAAAATTAGTGAAGTTACAAATAATACCAGTCGAGTTTTATTAGTCAGTGATTACAATAGTCGTGTTGGTGCTTTTCTTCCTCGCACGGGTTATCAGGGATTCATCAAAGGGCAATCTACTTCTATTGGTTTGATGGAATTTTATGAAAAAGTGTCTAATGTTAAAGTAGGTGACGTGGTGACAACTTCTAATTTAAGTAGCATATTTCCCCCTGATATTCCTATTGGTAACATAGTTGCGATCGATCCTAATAAAAGTCCTGCCCCCGAAGCAGAAATAGAATTTACCGCCCCTGTCGATTTTTTAGATTGGGTATTAGTTGATTTAAGTAGTAAGTCTGTTTTTGAAAATTAGAAATAAAATCAATTTAATCTATAAACAAAAATTAAGTAAACATTAAAAAAATATTTATTTTTATCAGTTTATAAACTCAGGGATTTACAATTTTATCTATCATATAATAAAACGATAAAATCTAAGGAGAAAAAGAAAAAATAATTTAGAATAAACTGCTTTTAAAGTTGACAGAATCTATCTATAAAATTTGTCTGTATTCTTTTGTCAACTTGTGTGTGTAAAATAATAGCTTTTGGTTTTTTTATGTCTTAGGCTTTTATAAGACTATTTACTATTTGCTATATAAAATAGATAATGCAATAAAAAATAGCCTGTTAAATCTAAATAAATATATGGTTTTGAAAAAGATAAATTATATACTTCTCAAGTAATTAGCCATATAAAATATAAGATGATTAGGGATTATTTAAAATTTGGTAATGATATTTTTTTTATAATCTTTAAATTGACGGATTTATTTTTTGTGTCATTGGTTTCATGGTTGATCGATTTTTTTAACATATAAATTAGGAGATTTTTTGTATGAGTCAAGAAGCCGTGATTGAGTTTTTTGAAGCTGTGTCACAAAACGAACAGTTACAAGAAAGATTGATAAATATTATCGAATCATCAGAAAATGATCGAGAAGATGTTGCAATATTCGCCAGTGAATCAGGTTATGATATTACTGCGGATGAACTTTGGGCAGAAATAAAAAAACGCCAAACAGATTTTTCTCAGCGACAAGAGGCAGGGGAATTAAGTGATGAAGAATTGGAGGCTGTAGCTGGTGGGGAGTTTGTTGCAACGGCAATGAGTATTTTTGCTGTAACTGCTTTTACTGCAGGGCAAACCATTCTGTTAACAACAAAAGTAAAATGGTAAGCTAATTTGCATTCTAGTTCAGTGCTTCAGGTATTATGGTGTTAGAGTATTAGGATATTTATTGCAATTAAGCAATCCTATTGCCTGTTGCCTAAAACTTTCAGACGATTTAGATAGTCCTAGCTTCTTAGATACAAATTAGCTTGATATAAGGTATATGAGAATATTATTGATTGAAGATGAAAAAGATTTAGGAATAGCCATAAAGCGATCGCTCCTAGGACAAAATTATGTGGTAGATTGGGTAAAATCAGGACAAGAAGGACTAGATTTATTAGAAAATCCTCGTATTAGCTACAATGTAGGCGTTTTCGACTGGCTGTTACCTGAATTATCAGGCATTGAATTATTGAAGATAATTAGAAGAAAAAATAATCCTTTACCAGTATTAATGTTAACTGCAAAAGATGCGATGGAAAACAAAATTCAAGGGTTAGATGCAGGAGCAGATGACTATTTAATTAAACCCTTTGATATGTTAGAATTATTTGCAAGAATTAGAGCCTTATTAAGACGTTCTCAAGAGATTAAACCCTCTCAATTAAAATTTAAAAATTTAATTTTAGATTATCAAACAAATACTATTGAGATAGAATTAAGAATCGGTAAAAACCAAATGATTCCCCTGACAAAAAAAGAGTTTTGTCTCTTAGAATTTTTTATGCGTCATCCTCAGCAAATTCTAACTAGAGAGCAAATTTTAGATCAACTTTGGGAAATAGGGTCTGATACAATTAGTAACGTGGTAGCGGCTCAAATTCGTCTGTTAAGAAAAAAATTTAATCAATATGGTTATGGTGATTTAATTGAAACTGTCTATGGTTTGGGCTATCGTTTGAAATTGGATAAATAAGTTTTTTATAAAATTAGTTAATACTTTAGCCCTTTAATGAATCAATGATTTGTAGTTGATCATTTTCTTAAATCAAATTACCAATTTTTACGATAAGTTTATCTATTTTCTGTGTCAAAAAATAAATTATTTAATCAAACTAAAATATCCCTAACTTGTTGGTATGCTAGTGTTTTTTCCAGTATTATTTCTTTAGGTGCTTTTTTTGTTTATGAAGCGATCGCACACGCTCATTATATCACTATTAATCAAGAATTAAAAACCGTTGCGGGAACTTTTCATGATACCCTTGAACCTTTATTGATTCAACCTAATAAGCTAGAAAAAAATGTTAAAGAAATCATCTTAGATTTGTGCTTAATTGATGAAAAATGTGAAAGTCAATCTTCTGAACATCGTTATATAAAAGGACTAATTCAGCAAGGGAAATACTATCTAAAGTTTTATGATTTATCAGGTAATTTGCTAGGTAATGCAGGAGTTAAAATTGATAATTTATCCCTTAATTATTCATTAGAAGAATTCACAAGTATTCAAGACAATCAAAATAATAATTATCGTCAAATATCCTTACTTTTACACACTAAAGAAAATAAAGAATGGGGTTATTTGCAAATAGGCAGAAGTTTGGAAGATTTCGATCGATATGTAAATAATATAAAATGGTTGTTATTATTAGGTTTACCTTTACTAATTATTTTGGTGATCATTGCCAGTTGGTATTTAGCAGAAAAAGCAATACAACCCTTAGCTCAATCGTACCAACAAATGCAACAATTTAGTTCTGACGTTGCCCATGAATTGCGTACCCCATTATCAGCTATAAAAGCAACTATTGATAGTGTTATTTTAAGTCATAATTTAACCTTAGAAGATAGTCAAGAAACTTTGAAAATTATCCATCGGCAAAATTATAGACTGATTAATTTAGTCAACGATTTATTAATCCTCACTCGTCTTGATTCAGGCTTAGAAAATACGGATAAAATCAAAAAAAATAAAATCAATTTAGCTGATTTAATCAATGATTTAACCGAAGAATTATCTTATTTAGCATTAAAGAATCAGGTTAACTTAACAAAAGAAATAAAAGAGAGTAAGGTTTTTATTCTCGGTAATGAAGAACAAATATATAGATTATTAGCAAATTTAACTATTAATGCTATTAATTATAACAAAAAAAATGGTCAAGTTATTATATATTTGGAAACAACAAAAAAAGGAGTAATTATAAAAGTAATTGATACAGGCATTGGCATTAATAAAGAAGAACAAAAATTAATTTTTAATCGTTTTTATCAAATCAATAAAGCAAGAAATAGAGAAAAAGGTAGTTGCGGATTAGGTTTAGCTATTGCAAATGCGATCGCACTTTATCATGGTGGTAGAATAATGATAGAAAGCGAAGAAAATCAGGGGAGTATTTTTACAGTTTATTTACCAAAAATATGATGTGATATTATTAAAAAATAATAATACATTTCTTTTGAAGATAAGAAAGTCTTTCATCCAAAAAAGTAAAAAATTAAGTATTGTATTTAAACAATTTGACAATATTTGCAATAAGAGATTATTTACTGATAAAACCTTAATCTTGACTGTTAAGAAATATTTTTCTTTCTTGATTTAAAGTTATTTTGCCACCATAAACTAATACCAGAAATTGCTAACATAAATAAACCTGTGGCATTTAAAAAAGGATAAATATCAGACAAATCAAGAATGCCAAAATCTCCCCGATGCCATGATAATAACCATAAAAACTCATCGGTTTTATCAACTGTTACTGCTAACTCAAAAAATACGCCAGTAAAAAGAGTCATTAACACAGGTAAAATCATAACTGGTGCTAAAAGATGATGTAAACGACGTAACTGTCTTTGATTGTTAAATAATGCCATAGTTTTTTTACTCTCAAATATATTTGACAAGATTTAAGATAGTGAAAAATCATTTTTCACGGTGATTTCATAATCAATAGTTAAAATCACAAGTATAAATATTATATAAAAGGTGATATTAGTCGGATGAAAATTTCAAGTAAACTATTAATTAGCTTCTTGTTTTTAACAGGAATTCTCTTTAATTTAGCGGTTATAACTTCTCCTGCTTTAAGTCATGAAGGGCATTCTCATAGCCGTAATCATGGCAAAGATAAAGAAGAGGTAAAAGCAACTAAAAATAATGATAAAACCACAGAAGATAAAAAAGAAGAAACTAAAGAAGAAAGCCACGAAGGACATCATTAATATAAATATAGTTGATCAAATCTTGTAGATTTTACTAAAAACAGAAGGGGATTAGACTCCCCTTTTTTGATTTATAAAATTAATAATAAGTACGCACCTGAGTTAAACCAAGAGGTATTTCTTGATTAATTCCTGCAAATTTTCCTGATAATCTGTATTGCCATGTATGAGGTTTACCATCAGTTTTTACCCCTCTTAAACTAACATATATTCTAGTATTAGGCTTAATATTTTCCCTTAAATTTACTATGGCTTTATTATCACTAATACTTGTTTGACTATTAATTTTATTTCCATTAGGCATTGCTATTTCAACATCATTAATAGTTAAACCTTGCGGAAGTTGAATTATTAAACTTTCCAGTGGAAATTTACCTATCACATCATAAGAAAAATGATGAGTCGCATTTTGAATTTGAGAAGCCGAAGGATGAGCACCACTATAAACATTTGCCGCTAAAGTATTAGGAGATAAAGAGCCTAATATTACTCCAGAAACTAATCCTGTTAAAATAAATTTTTTCATTATTTACTTTCTCCAATTTTTTATTTGTTGAATACAATTATGAACAATAAAAATGAAATCAGAATGAAAAAAGAGGTTAAATTCAAATAAATTTAAGTATATTTAATAATTTTTTGATAACTAAGTTATCCCAGATAATCTAAGTTAATTTAAAACATTAATCTTACCCTTGTTACCAATTTTAAATCATCACTACTTTTTATATTTAAGCTAGGCTAGAACGCATTTAAGTTTACTGATAGAGAGAGGGAATAGGGAACAGAGAAGGACAAACAGGTAAGAGTTTTAGTGATTTTCAAGAATTAACAAAAAATCCAAATAAAATGCCTCTTAGTTTATTAACAAAAGTTATCGCTATTTTTTGATGCTACTTTCTTGAACGATCGAACTATAAAATGGAGATAGAGATTGTTGTTGATTTAAGGTAACGGAAACATTAGAAAAAATTAAACTCGCCCCCATAATCGCCATGATAGCATTTTCCGCAAAACTAACAACACCCAAAGGTGCTTTAGAATTACCACCCACACAAGCACAATTTAATTCAAGTTTATCAATATAAACCGCTTTAAATACGGAAATAGCACCACTAATACCTAATCCAAAAGCACTAATACCAGTAACTAAGGGAAGGATTCCTGATAATAAACCTAAGCCAATCATCGACTCCAGAAAGGGATATATTTTTCCATAAGTCTTAAAACGTTGACAAATGAGATCGTATTTAGCGAAACTTTCAGCAAAAGCATTAATATCCATTAATTTTAATGATGATAACATGGACAGAGAAACCCCCATAAAACCAGTCATTCCTAAAGAGGTGGCTAAACTTACTAAACCTGCCGTAGAAAATAAAGCAATAACAGGAGTATAGGAATAATCAGCTTTTTGTGGAGTAACCCGAAAATAATGAGCCAAATCAGTATAACCGCCAATACGCTCGTTATCAAAAAATATTTGTGGAGTCGTAGCTACATTATATTTCGCCTTGAATAAATTGACCTCTTCTTGGGTAGTTAATTTAATATCTTCAAAAATAACCCCTGCTTCTTTGAGTAAATTAATTGCTTTTAAACCCCAAGGGCATTCGTGTTCTGCCATTGACATCCTGTATAATTTTACTTGTGTATTTTTCCCGATTGTTACCATTTTCATTTCCTCATTTTTAATTAATGAATAAGAAAAAACAAATATCAAATCAATAAAAAACTATAAATCATCAATTTAAGCTAAAAAAAAAGTGCTTATGTTGAAGGTTTAATTATTTAAAAAAGTTTTTTTGAGTTGATGTCTCTATGATAAACTCTATAGTTAACTAGAGAGTCAAGGGGGTAAGTAAAAAATTTTTTTAATATTGATGATTTATAGTTTTTTGTTGAAGTAAATTTATAATATTTGAGGTAATCAATATGAGTAGTGAAAATCTTTTAAAAATAGGTGAAATAGCTAAACAAACAAAAGTTTCTGTGGGTACTTTACGATATTATGAAATCCTAAAACTTCTTCAACCTATAGAAAGAGGGGAAAATGGCTATAGATACTATCAACAAGATGCAGTTAAAGTTGTTCAATTTATCAAAAAAGCTCAATCTTTGGGATTTTCTTTAGAAGAAATTAGACAAATTATCGAGGTTCGTAATTATGGTAAACCACCTTGTGAATTAGTACAAAACTTATTGGATAACAAAATTGAAGAATTAAAAACACAGATTAAACAGATGACTTCTTTTCAAGCTGAATTGGAAAAATATCGGGAAAATTGGAGAATAAATGATATAAATGTAGATGATCAAAAAACAAAAGAAATTTGTCCACTAATTGCTAATTTAAAACTTATTTAGAATAAAAATTTTTTTTTCAACACTCCTCATCACAAACATCTTAAATTAAAGACTGCGGTTGTTAAATTAAATAATGACTATAGTACTAATATGAGTTAAAAACTTCCTTATGTAAATAATGTAAAATAGTTGTTATTACTAGGCTTACCTTTACTAATTATTTTAGTAATAATTACTATAGCGATCCTAAATCATTTATGAGAAATTACCATACATGAACATTTTTGCAAAATTAAAAATATTATTTTTGGTAGAAAACTCAAATAAATATTTAACAATTTTAAATGATTTACATAAATGATAAAATTCTCTGATAAATCTTTTTTTTATTTGTTGAATACAATTATGAACAATAAAAATGAAATGAAATCAAGATGAAAAAAGAGGTTAAATTTGAGTATATTTAATAATTTTTTGTCAACTAAATTATTCCAGATTATCTAAGTTAACTTAAAACATTAGTCTCACCCCCGTAACGAATTTTAAATCATCACTACTTTCCCCTTCTTCTTCAGCAAATTTAGCAGTATCTCCAAAAAGTTTATTCCAACTTATGCCAATATAAGGGGCAAATTCTCGACTAATTTCGTAGCGTAATCTTAAACCTAACTCTAAGTTATTAATACCACTACCAATACCAAATTCTTGGACTTTTTGAATGGCTAAATTTGTCTCTATTTTTGGTTGTAAAACTAATCTTTGAGAAAGTAATAATTCTTTTTCTGCTTTAAATCTTGCAGAAATATCTCCTTGATGACTAATAAATAAAGCCGTATCAATTTCCACAAAATAAGGTGCTAATCCTTCTACTCCGATAACAGCAAAACCTCGACTATTTCCCTTATCTCCATAGAGTTGATCATATCGTAAACCAGCTTGAAAATCGAAATAGGGAGAAATCATTTTACTGTATAAAAGTTGCAATTCTGCTTCCCCATTACCATCATCTAAACTCACATCTCCTTCAGTTTTGAAAACAAATTTTTGATAATCTCCTCCTACCCATCCTGTCACATCCCAATTAAAAATATTTTGACTATCATTAACTTGATATTCTAATTGATCAAAAAGAATTTTATAAAATATTTGATTATCATGAATAGGCTCTCCAAAATCATTTTCTTGGTTATGATTATGTTGGGCAAAGGTAAAGTTTTTTTCTTCAGTTAAGTATTTGCTATCTTCAAATTCCTTAAAAAATTGTTGTTTTTTTTGGTTGTTACTTTCATCAATAAATTTGTCAATGGCTACAGGTTGTTTGATAATTTCTTTATTTCTTTCTTCCCCTTTACTTTCAAGGGAAAAGCAATTTAATATTAATAAAGATAAGAGGCTCGATCGAACTATAAATTTAGTAAGTTTTAATGATAACATTTGTTGTCAGTTTTTAAGAAAGATTTATTATTCTCACGCAAAGACGCAAAGAGAGAAATGCAAAGGTTTTTAAAGGATTAATTTATTTTTTAGGAAATAACATTAATAGTCCGAAACATTCCCACATCCATGTGATACATTAAATGGCAATGAAAAGCCCATTTTCCCTTCGCATCAACATCAATTTCTGTGGATAATTTCTCGGCAGGTTTGACAATAATTGTGTGTTTTCGGGGTTGATAATCGCCGTTACCGTTTACTAATTCCATCCACATTCCGTGTAAATGTATGGGATGTTCCATCATGGTATCATTGACAAATGTTAGTCTTAATCTTTCTCCATAATAAAAGTCTATTTCTTTGTCTTCTGAATATTTTTTTCCATTAAATGACCACATATAACGCTCCATATTACCTGTTAAATATAGGGTTATTTCTCTATCTGGTTTTCTTCTGTTTTTTAAAGGTTTTACACTCTTTAAATCTGTGTAAACTAACACCCGATGCTTGACATTTTCTAAGCCAACCCCTGCTTCATTTAAACGATTTTTTACCATCATGGGGGTTGCGGCGTTACCGATACCATTATTATCCTCTCCCCTCGGTTGCCATGAAAAATCTAGGGTTTCTTTCTCACTCATATCATGATTGTTATGGTTACTGTGATCCATATTTGACATACCATGATTATTATGATCATCGTGACTCATATTCGACATATCATGATTACTATGATCACTGTGATTCATATTCAACATATCATGATCTTGATGCTGATTATGGTTGCTATGATCGATCGATGAGTTTTGATGATTGTTATGATTAGATGATGAGGTTTGATGATTACTGTGGTCTTGACTTGATGAAGATGATTGATTATTATGACCATTATGAGCATTATGATCCATTCCCATATCATCCATTGTACGCAAAGGGCGTTCTCTACGGGCAGGTATTTCTGCGGATAATCCCTGTTTTATCCCTAGTGTGCCTCTAACATAGCCACTGCGATCGAGGCTTTCGGCAAATATAGTATAAGCCTCTTGGGTATCTGGTTCAACTATCACGTCATAGGTTTCTGCTACTCCTATCCTCATCTCATCCACTGTCACGGGTTGTACATTCTGCCCGTCTGCTTGTATAACTGTCATCGGTAAATTAGGGATTCTGACATCAAAAAATGTCATGGCTGAAGCGTTAATAATTCTCAGTCTAACTTTTTCACCCTTGTTAAAGATACCAGTCCAATTATCATTACTGGTTTTACCATTCATTAAATAAGTATAAGTCGCCCCCGTCACGTCGGCAATATCCGCCGCATCCATCCGCATTTGTTTCCACTCCCAATCTTGCGCTAAATTAGCAACGGTGCGTCTTTGATAATTATAATAGGTGGGCATTTTTTTCAAGTTGGCGAGAATGGCGTGGGGATTCTCAAAACTCCAATCTGATAATATAATTACATAGTCTCGATCGCATTTATAAGGTTCAGGTTCAAGAGGATCAATAATAATAGCACCATACATCCCTAATGGTTCTTGCATATTGCTATGACTATGATACCAGTAAGTGCCACTTTGGTTAACAGGGAATTGATAAGTAAAGGTTTCCTTTGGTTTTATGCCCCGAAAACTTACTCCCGGCACTCCATCCATATTTGCTGGTAAGATTAAACCATGCCAATGAATAGAAGTATCTTCATTTAGGTTATTCTTGACGTTAATAGTTACGTTTTGCCCTTCTTTAAGTCTGATGGTGGGAGAGGGTAGGCTACCATTGACCAGTTTACCACTAGAGGAGCGATCGTCGATATTAATTTTTGTTTCCGCTATCACTAAGTCGATAACATCCCCTTCTAAATAACCATTGGGGTTTATATTCTTTGCGGATGCGGGTAGAATCTGATGTAAAACAACGCTGGTGGCAATACCCCCCGTCAATTGCAAAAAATTACGCCTATTTAGACTATACTGGGTCATAATAAACTTTTTCCTCATTTTTACCTAATCTTCCATACTATGGTGACAGGAGAATATGAAATGAGGATGAAATTATGCTTTAATTATTCATCTGCTTACTTTTCCTTACGAACCATTGTTGTAATTCTTCCTCGGTAATTCTGCCACTAGCTAAGGTTTGGATGATATGTACTACTTCCACTTCAGAAGCAGTAAAGTGAGAACCATTGAGCATTAAAAAGGTTACTCCACTAATAAAACCTGTTCTTTTATTACCATCAATAAAGGGATGATTTTTAACTATGCTAAAGGTATAAGTAGAAGCTAAGGATGAAATATTCGTAATTTTATGATAGTAATATTGATTTTGTGGACGTATTAAGGCAGACTCTAATAAACCCTTATCCCTTAAACCATCTGCCCCTCCATGTTCGCTAATTTGTTCTTGATGAATGGCTATAACTAAGCGCATTGATAACCAATGAATACTCATTTGGCTAATTCTCGTAAAGCGTTACGATATTGTTTCATTATCTCTCGTGCGGTTTCCATTTCCTGTTCAAATTCGGGATCATAGGGGGTAATTTCAAATCCGTTAGGAGTGGGAGTCAGATAAAGATTATCGCCTTTTTCTACGTGCATTTTGGCTAATACTTCTTTGGGCAAGATAACTCCTGTAGAATTACCAACGGTAGTTACTTTTAGTCTGAACATTGTCTTATTTTATATATTGTTATAACTAATATTATAACTGGTAGCTTAGTTAACTTAGTCATAACAGTAAACGACTTTGCCAAATCTGTCTTTAGCGTTATAGGTGCGTTTAAAAAATTCTGCTACTTGATTCCCTGTAAATACTGAGTCAATATTTACCTTGAGTTTTCCTGAAACATAATCTGCGATCGCATCTTCTAAATCAGAAGTTAAACCGATACAGTTACCCATAATCTGAATGTTATTGATCATCATATTAACCATAGTACTAGGAGTTAAACCAATAGAATTAAATTCTTCTCCCGTTAAATGAGAATATTGATTATATAAGCCACAAGTGATATATCTACCCCAAACATTGAGAGCGGGAATTAGTTTATCGCAGTGAACATCAAAAAAAGGATCGATAATACCATCAAAACCAGTAATTTCCCGTTTTAAAGATGCAATAGTTTCTTCACTCATCAATTTAGGGGAATTAGGGTCAATCAAAATAACTTTTTTCACCCCCATATCTAATAACTCTTGTTCAAATTTACTGGAAGTGGTAGAAGCATAAACATTGACATTATGTTTTTGTAAACCTTGAATCGCAAATAAAGATGTATTGGATTTGGCGGCAGTTACTAAGACGTTTTCCCCTTGAGAAAGAGTTAATCTGCGAATCATACTATAAGTGGTTTGCGCCCCAATACTAAAAGCGGCGGCTACTTCATCAGGCATTTGAGGGGGAATTTTCATCAATTTAGCTCGATGTAATACTCGATACTCTTTTGAGCCGTGATTAGTGGGAACTCCTTCAAATAGTCCTTTCACCCCAGAATCAGGATAGGCATTATTATTAATGATGCGATCGCCTTTTTGTAAATCAGTAACATTAGAACCAAAATCCACCACCTCCGCCACCCAATCCGAGCCAACAGCATTGAAACGATTATCAACCCCTGCCGTAGCAGTTTGTAAAATCAAAGTTTTATCTCGATAGTTGCAAGAAAACCCTCTAATTTTGATTAAAACATGATCTTGATATTCAGGATGACTAGGATCAAATTTGATAGCCTGAGTATGGATTAAGCCACAATTAACCGTAACCCCATTCATCTGCAAAGATTGCACAAAACTAGGACTAGCAATGATATTTTTAACGTTATTTCCGCAAATTGCAATTGTTCTCATAGAATTAAAAATTAAAAAAGATTTGTATTCAGAGTTAAGATAAAAAAAATTTCCCTCTAACACCCCAACACCCCAACACGACATAATTACTAATCAGTAATTGTTAATTAACTTGTCCCTTTTAACTTTGTTAACTTTGCCCCCCCAATAAATAAGGTGGTAAAGCAAACTTAGCAATATATTCGCAATGACTTTGACACTGATAACGGGGATGAATATAGTTTTGATAATGACTTAAATCTAAATAACCGTCTTCTAAATCACATTTCTCCGCCAACGCAAGAGCCATTATCGAATGAGTAACTAAACGGTATGTATCCAAATAAAGAGAAATACCATGATACTCCTCTCCTATTTTGCGAATTTGTTTTTGATTGATACCAGAAGGATTTTTCGTAAAACTTTGACCCATTAATAAGGTTAAAAACTCCTTTTGAGAAGTAATTTCCGCATCAATTTTTAAACTAGAGTAAAAGGGAATGGGTAGAGTTGTTTTTGCTTCCATTAGCTCTAATAAACGTAACTGCATTACTCGAATCGTTCTACTTCTTACCCCTAACTCCGTTAAAGTTAAAATAGCCAACGCCGTAGAAAAAGCGACATCATACAACCCAAAAGAATAATCCTCATTTATACTAGCGAGAATTTCTGCCATCAATTTTTGTCTCAAAATGTCTCCTTCTTTTTCATCTGTAATAGCTTGTGCTAAATACCAATCCACTAGATAAGGATTCGCAAAATATAAACCACTACGATGCTCAAAACCAGATAATAAATAATCTAAAGGGGTTTTACTCTCTAATCCTGCCTTTTTCCTCAGACTTCTCACCATGCAGGTAGTCGCATAATCACCTTGACACCAATGGGCGCAACTGTCGTCATAAACCATCTTACCCTCTTGTTTTTCTTCAGACCAAAGTTGAGGATAGTAACCGCCCTCACCATCTGCAAAAACTTCCAATGCTTCCACCGACTCAGGTAAATAAAAACCTTGTAAAACTAAAGCTGAATCCGTTGCAGTAACTAATCTTTGACTATGAAAAGCCCAGAGTTTACCTTCTTGTTTATTAAGCAAAAATTTCTCTAGTTTATCTCTTGAGTTAATCGCATTTTCAACTATATTTTCATCCGTAGCAAGATTTAACGCCCTTAAAACAAAGCCTAAAGGCACTAAATCGCCATAGCCAAATAATGGTTGCGGTGGAGGAGGTTGACACACCATCGCTAAGGGTTTTTCCTCTACCTGATTAACAAGGTTTGCCAGAATTGTTAAATTGTAATTTTTACCCCAATTACTGCGCACTTCCGAGGCTTTCCATAACCCTTCTTCTAAAGGTGGATCGATATTTCCATGTTGTAAGAAAAAGAGGTTACAATGTGCGGTTCTGCTAAAGTGAGATAAAATCCCTGCATGAATATGAATGGGTAAACGATTTTGGAATTTTGCTAAGTAGTAAGAGTTTTTTATCTCTCCTGAAAGAAACTTAACTCCTACTGCTTTTAAAAGAGGATAATGATCAAAATTGGGTTGATGGTCAAATATTGCTTGAGCTTGTCCATAACCTTCTGCAATTTTAACATGAAGTAAAACGGGAGAGTAAGGGTTTTGTTCTCCTAATCCTAGGCAATCGGCTTCATCAACGGAGAATAAATTTAGCTGAGGCGAAAATCTGGTATATAAATTATCCTTGATATTTTCTTTTGACCAACGTTTTCCAGATACGGGATCAAATAATTGAAGATTATCTCCAGATGCTAAAAATCGACCTTCGCTAGTTAAAACCACATGAGAATAAGGCTTTAAATCCACATCTTCGGGCAGATGATACATTGCCTTAATCGTATTGTGATCGGTTAAAGGTTCGATCGCGCTGATGTTAAATAATACCATCCATTCAAGGGAATGGGGGAGAGTTTGTAAAATTTCTGATACTTGCATAATAAATTAGTAATAGGTAATGAGTATTAGTTGTTAATTTTTTCTCCAAATCCAACCATTGACGGTGAAACGACTGTGAGCAAAATCTTGAGAAGGGCAATTTACTGGCCTTACTTCGTGCATATATTGGCTAAGAAAAAAGACGATACTATTATTAATCGGCTCAATAGTTTTAATACTATCTGGTTTTAAATTTTCGGGGCTGGTGCTGTTGTAAATCTTTAATTCACCCCCCGTAAATAATTTTGGTAGTTGATAAAGATAATATACAAATGTAATGACTCGCCCTTTACTTTCAGGTGTACCGTTGTCGTTATGAAGTTTGTAGTAATTTTGATCATTATGGGCAGTAATTTGAGCTTCTATGTGGGCAACAGGAAAAGGTGGAATGCCTAGTTTATCTATCACATCAGGTAAAATGGAGGAGATGCGATCGCAAATCATGGTTTCAAATTCAGGGAAATCAAATAATACTGAAGAAAGACGATAATTTTCTTCTTTTCTGCCCAAATTTTGATAATCTTCATGAATAGTAGCTGATTGAAATTGAGTTCTATTATTAATGATGAAGTTTAATAATTGTTGATTTTCCGTTTCTGAGAGAAAGTTTTTTACTTGAACCGCACTATAATTAAAATGTTGAGATTCTCTTATTTTTTGTTGGTTAATTAAAGTATTACTTACTGCTAAATAGGCTTTTGCTTCTAAACATTTATTCTCCTGATAAACTAATTTTATATGGTGTAAACTTTTAAAGAAAATTCTTTGATATTGAGAACCCATTAAACTAGATAATTTAGATAATGTTTTAGGCCATAATTCTGGGTAATCTTTCTCTCTTATATATCCTGTATAATTTAGCAAAGCGTCTTTTTTTTCTGGAATTACTAACCCTTTTTGTAATAAATAATCTAAAAATAATTGCCATTTAGGGTTAAGGGAAGGTTGTCTTTCTAAATAACATTCCAAGCCAATTTTAGGGGCTATTTCTTTTCCTACATCTATATCTAAATCAATACGAGCTGAATATTTGGCTAAATCGTTTAAGACTTTTTCTAACTCAATAATTGAACCAGACCAATCAAGTTTTTCTAAGTATTGAGTAATTTTGCTAGGGTTAATATCCCGGATACAAATTCTAATAAAATCCGTTTCTCTCGCTAACATTAATCCTATTTGAAAAACATAAGAACCTAGAGGTAATAATTGAAAACATTTTGATAAGTTTTGTTTTATATCTGGTTTAATTTCTATCCCTTTTAACAACTTTAAACATTGCCAAATCCATTGCAAGTCTTCATTATTTTTATTCTTATAAATTGGCTGGGGAGCAAAAAAACAACTAGGAATAGGAATATCATCTAAATTATCATCTATATCAAATTCTAACCAAATATTATCAATTTTTTCTAATAATATGCTATCGGGTTTATTCCATTCTTCACAAAAACTGTTAATGTTTATCCATATCTTATTATTTAATAAATATTCAGGTAATTTAATCGAATAAGTGCGATCGCCTAATACTTTTTTTCCCGCTTCATTGCCATCGGCACATAGTAAAAAATCACAGTGAGCTTTTGCTACACCTAAACGAGATTCAAAACCAAAAAAAGTAGTTGTGGCACTGGGCAAAAATTGAGCTACATGATTAATATTTTTCCAAGTATCATTATCAATAATCTGATGAGAAATAGTTGGTTTAATGAGATTAATATAATCGCTTAAAGAATTTTTAATCATTATTAATCGTCCTTATTTTTTATTAGATTGAATATCAAGATCAGGAATTTTTACTAATCTTTCATCAGGCAAATTATACTGTTCACAAATCAAACTAATTCTTGGTTGAGAACTAACAACTGGATTAACAGAATGAAGCAAGTGACCAATAAAATAAATTAAGTTATTCCTTCTGGGTGTAATTTTACCGACTGGTTTATTTTCTAACTCTAAAATCAATTCTCCTCCTTGTAAATCGTCAGGGATTTTCACATATAAAACACTAACTAATTGAGGTACAAGCATAATTCTTTCATAAGAAGAAATACTGCAATCAATATGAGGTTCAACTCGACTGCCATCATCTAAAATTAAGGCATTAAGATAAAAAGCATTACAGGGATTTTTTAAAGCCATTTGTAAATAATTTTTAAAAAAGGGAAATTCCTGTTCTACTTTGTCAATACTTTCCCTTTTAAAAACAACTGAAAAACCTCTGGTTTGAGCAAAGTTATCACTTAGTTGATTATCTGCTAAATAAGGTGATGATAAAATAGATTTTTCTAATTCATCTAAATAATTAAGTGAAAATAAATTAGTTCTCTGGGCGTAGTATTTAGTTATTTCCTTTTTACACATATTCCCTAAAAAAAGTTTTAGAAATAATTTTCTCAGTATCGTTAATGATATGTTGATCCCCAATTTTCCAGGGGATAACTTGAGTAGTACAACCAATATTTTTCAATTCTTTTTCCACATCTTTAATCAGAGTCTCATCGTGTAATCCTCCTTCTCCTAATTCCGCCCAGCTATCGGCATAGGGTAAACAATATTTCGCATCAACAATGGCACAAATTTCCGCTACTCCTTGCGCACCTAAAAGGGCAATATATTCTCCTTCTTTCTTGTTGGTTACAGAAAAAATTTGAGGGTTACTGAGTAAATTGGCGACAATATCAATGCCCCATGCGGATAAATCTGTACCTATTGAATTGTATGATAAGGGTTGGAAGTTGCTCAAAACATGATCTAAACTACCGAATCTATCCTTGACATACTGTGCCACTTCAGCCATTGTCCCCATGTCGTCATTACCTGAGTCGATTAAAAACCAAGATTTATAATATTCTGTGTTGATTAAATAAGTATTACCCCAGTTACGCAAATCAGGATGTTTTGGCTGATTAAATTCGGGTACGAGGGGTTGTTCACCATAAAATGGTAAGACGTGGATTTCTATATCTCCGACTATAATGGGTTCAGCATACCAATCAACGGCGATGACATTGGTAAATCCTAAGCCTTCTAATCTTGCTTTCATGTCTTCACACATGATTGATCCTCTCGGTACTTTTGGTACAATAATGAGTGTTTCAGCAGGAAACATCATCAAGGTGGGATAATGCCAGTGATCATAGTGGGGATGAGATATTAAAATGGCATCAACGTCATTGCCTAACATGGCGCGACTAATATCTTTTTTCAGGTTGGGAATGCCGTAGTTAGAATGAAGATGAGGATCAACTAGGATACCTGTGGTTTTGGTGCGATACAATAGGGATGCGTGTTGAAGTCGAAAAACTCCGGGGGTACTTAAGTCAATAGTTTCAAGGGAAGGAGGTTTGTTTTGGACTATTTTGCAGTCAATTAATTTATCCAATAATTCAATCATTTGCTGAGAGATGCGATCGCACACTTGTTCATAGGAAAGATTGGATTCACCGCAGAGGGAAAATAGTTGTTGAATTTCGGGTAAAATTGACTGATCATAAATTATTTCTGCACCGTATTTTTTAAGAAATAAAGGGAAACGAGTGTTGCCATATTGTAGGGATAAAATAGGGCTTTTTTCGGGGAATAAAAATTGTTCTTGAAGGGAAAAAGTGGGGGCAGGGTTATCAGTGTCAAATTCAAAGAATTTTTCCGCTATTTTATGATGTTTTTTTGCCCCCATAGTAATGGCTTGATCTAAGTTATTTAACTCAACAAATTGATTGAGTATTTCTTGAATAAAAGGTTGAATAGCATAACAGATGCGATCGCAACTATTAATTGCGGCGATTTGACATCCCTTAGCAAAAGAAATCTTATTTTCCATAAACTTAGAAATTAGTTCAACGACATTGTCATAAAACAGGTTTTTTACTTGTTTAATAGACCTTTACCACAACAGACACCTAATAATCATTCCCGAAATAAACATACTTAGACCTAATCACAAGCCCATAAAATTTTTTTGAAGATGTCTAATATTTAAAAATAGTTAGATTTCTTACCATTTGGATTTTTTAACTAATGCTTCTCCAACCTTAAAAACGAATTTTAAAATACCATCAACACCACCGCCTCCAGCTACTGCTTCCAATTCTTCGTCGGTTAATTCTCCCATTTCTTGCCTACGAGCAAAATCTTCCTGACGTTTTTGAACCTCTTGTGCAAGTTCTTCTCCAGTAACCTCATAACCATATTCATTAGCTAACTTAACTGCTTCCTCCCGATGATCTAAATCTTCTGATTGAAGAATTTGTATTAATCTTTGTTGCAGTACATCATCTTCTTCGACCTTAGCAAAAAATTCGCTCACATTTTTTTGACTCATAATTTTATTTATTTTCACTAAAATACAATATATACGTGTGTCAAGTAGCAATTTTTCCTAATTCCCAACGCTTAACACCTAAAACCTAGTTTTTCCAGATTTTTATTATTTAGCAATAAGCTAGTACTTTATTACCATTTTATTTTGCTAATCGCTATACCACCACCAACGGAGACGGTAAAAGCAGCAACCGTTCCGACAATAGTTGCCACAACCAGTTCACCACCAGCAACGGCTTCTAGTTCTTCATCGGTTAATTCCCCTGCCTCTTGGCGTTGCATTGCTTCTTCTTGTCTTTTCTGGATTTCCGCCCAAAGCTCATCGGGAGTAAATTCATAATTTTTAGAATTAGCTAAATCTGTCACTGCTTGACGATCATTTTCAGCTTCTAAAGCGGAAGCAAGATCTTTTTGTAATTCTTCATCTGTTTGAACTTGCTCCAAAAATGCTTCTACGGCTTGAATGCTCATTGTTAAATTTCTCCTGAAAATAAAGTGTTATTACTACTGTTCAAATCAATTTTTAAGCTATGTTTACCATTTAATTTTGGGTCCGAGTGCTCCACCAACTGCGAGACCAAAACCTGCCGCACCAGCAACAGAACCAATAATCGCCGTTATGACAAGTTCGCCACCAGCTACTGCTTCTAGTTCTTCATCGGTTAATTCCCCTGCTTCTTGACGTTCCGAGGCTTGAGCTTGACGTTTTTGAATCTCTGTCCATAACTCATCAGGAGTTATATCATAACCATATTCATTGGCTAACTCAGCGGCATCAGCACGATCATTTTCCGAAGATTCGAGTATTGCTACTAATCGTTGTTGTAACTCTTCATTTTCAGGAACTGCATCCAAAAATTGGACTACTGCTTCTTGACTCATTTCAAAATTTTCCTCTACTAGAGAATGACTATGGCTTTATCGTAAGTATCATTATCAAAAGTGTCGATAGATAAAAGTTCAGGAAAGTTCAGTATTTTATTACCATTTTGCTTGGCTGATCGCTATACTGCCACCAACTGAAACAGTAAGAGCAACGGTTGCCGCAATGGTTGCCACAATCATTTCACCACCAGCAACCGCTTCCAACTCCTCATCCGTTAACTCTCCAGCATCTTGACGGGCTTTAACTTCCTGTTGACGTTTTTGGATTTCTGCCCAAAGTTCATCAGGGGTAATATCGTAACCATATTCGTTAGCTAATTGAGCAGCTTCTTCACGATCATTATCGGAAGACTCCATAATTGTCACTAACTTTCTTTGCAATTCTTCATTTTCAGGAACTGCATCCAAAAACTGTACAGCAGCTTTTTGACTCATAGTCTTAAACCTCTTTTTTCATTGAATAAAAATTGAATAAAAAAACCGCTACTGATAAGGAAACACACGAACAGCAACGGAAATATATGAAACTTAAAGTTGTCTATCTATTTTTTCTGTTTGTTCACTGGTGAATCATAAATAAAACCTTTACCATTTTGGTTTTGGGAAAGGATTTGAAATAGAACCCGGAATATTAATAGAACTCGGAATAGATGAAGCAATACTTAAAGGTTGAAGAATGCCAACGGTAATACTGGGAATAGAACCACCAGCAACGCTTTCTAATTCTTCCTCACTTAATTCTTCACTTTCCTGTTGTTGTGCAAATTCTTCTTGCCGTTTTTTTACTTCCTCTGAAAGTTCTTCGGCAGTAATATCAAATCCATATTCTTGTGCTAACTTGGCAGTTTCTTGGCGATGATCAATATCTGCTTGAAGAATGGAAACTAACTTTTGCTGTAAGTCATTATCTTCGGAAATTCTAGCAAAAAACTGTTCTACTGCTTCTTTACTCATATATTAGTTTGCCTCACGTAACAATTGGGAAATTTATTAGTTATTTTGGTTGACTTGAAATAACTATCATTAAGGTAATATAATTTTTCAAACAATGTCTATACATAAAAGTTCAGGAAAGTTCAGTATTTTATTACCATTTGATGTACTTAGTGTTAATCACTATTCCTTGGTTCGATATAAAAATATCTGATTTGGCTAGGTATCAGCTAAGAGGTTAGATTTTTGAACATTGACTCATCGTTGTAAATCTTTTTTACTGAATATAAAAAACCGCTACTGATAAGAAAATAACCATCTATACAGCAACGGAAATATAATGAAACTTAAATTGTCTATCTATTGTGTTTGCTTGTTCACTCGTGAATCATAAATAAAACCTTTACCATTTTGGTTTAGGGAGAGGAATAGGTCCAGGCCTTGGCCCAGGGAAAGGAAAAGTGCCTGGGATAGGCGAAGGGAAACTAAATGTGCCGGGGAAAGATAAACCACCAGCAACGCTTTCTAATTCTTCCTCACTTAATTCTCCATTTTCCTGGCGCTGTGCAAATTCTTCCTGTCGTTTTTGTACTTCCTCTGAAAGTTCTTCAGCAGTAATTTCGAATCCGTATTCCTGTGCCAACTTAGCAGTTTCTTGGCGATGGTCAATATCTGCTTGAAGAATAGAAACTAACTTTTGTTGTAAGTCATCATCTTCAGGAATTCTAGCAAAAAACTGCTCTACTGCTTCTTTGCCCATATTAGTTTACCTCATGTAAAAACTAGAAAATTATTTAGTTATTCTGGTTAACCCTAAGTAACTATCATTAAGGTAATGTAAATTTTTAGATAATGTCTATACATAAAAGTTCATAAAAGTTCAGTAATTTATTCAGAGTTTGTAAAAAAATATGGCACTCTTATTATTAATGAGTTAAGCTGAACTCAAGATAAAAATATTATCTTATTTTAATTTTTTATAATGTCTATACCAAGTGATTTTATAAATAAAGTTTTACTCAAATCTCTTTTACTTTTATAAAAATTAAAGATTTTTAAAGATTTCTTATTAAAATGATTTTTATTTATTAACTATTTTTCTTGAATAAATACTGTCAAAAAGTTTTATCTAAAAAATATCACTATCTCAAAGAAAAGTAATGTGAAGAGCAAATATTTAATTTGACTCAATTTTATCAAAAAAATAACACATAATTACTAATTAAAGTCAGGAATAAAATTTTTAAATATTGCTACCTATGAAACTGGAAAATCATTATTTAGAAACAACATTGAACTTTATTCACAATCAAGCTAGTTCAATTAATGAAAGATTAACTTATCATTGGATTCCCAATATTTCCGATTCTTCTCAATCTCAAGTGGAAGAAAATTTAAACTTATGGTGTCACATCGTGACAAAGGGTGATAAGGAAAAATTTGAGCAACGTTTGGCTTTGGAAGGCTTCACATTAGATAAAATTTCATTGATTTTGGCTGAAGGAACTTTTTCTCCTGATACCCCTTTACCTGAATGGTTAATTACTCTAAAAAAGGTTATACAAAAAGCTGAAAATTTAGAATTATCGCAATTACCAGAGAATCTTATTAATTCGACTAAAATTCCTTTTGAGCCTATTTATACTCCCTTTATTCAAGTGGCTTGGGATAAATTACGTCAAAGAACAAAATTTAATTTAGATTTATTAAATAATAATTCTTTGGTTATTTTAGAACAACAATTAATTAACCAACTTGCCTATCTCTGTACATCTGTTTTACTGGAAGAATTTAAGAGTTTTCGTTCTTCGGGAAATGAGATTAAGGAATTTATGTTAACTCAGTTACAAGGTAGTAAAAGTAATAATAAATATAAGCAATTTTTAGATAATTTACTTTCAGATAATCTCGTTTCTTTTTTTGAAAAATATAGTGTTTTGGGAAAACTAAGTGCTATATTAATTAATTATTGGGTGGAAGCTAATCAAGAATTTATTACTAGGTTAAATAATGATTTACCTGAAATAGAAAGACTTTTTTCTTCAGATAAACCCTTAAAACAAGTTATCGATATTCAGGTTGGTTTATCAGATTCTCATGAAAGAGGAAGGTCTGTTATAGCATTAAAATTCGACACAGGATTAAAGTTAATTTATAAGCCCAGAAATATTAATCTTGATGTAAATTTTTACCAATTTTTAAACTGGTTTAATCAAGAGTCTAATCTTATATCTTTAAAAACAATTAAGGTTATTTATCGTGATAATTATGGTTGGATTGAGTTTTTATCGTCATTACCTTGTAACAGTGAACAAGAGGCAAGAAATTTCTATTACCGTTATGGAATGTTAGTATGTCTTACCTATGCTTTAGAGGGTTCTGATTTTCATTTTGAAAATTTAATTTCCCATGGTGACAACCCGATGCTGATTGATTTAGAGGGTTTACTACAACCGCGAACTAAGGCAAATAATGATGATAATGGTATCAGTTTAACAAAAGGAGCAGAAAGTTCGATCGCTTCGGGATCTGCTGTGCAACACGCATCTACTGCATCTGTAGGAAAATTAATTCAAGAGTCTGTATTTCGCACTTTTTTAATACCAATTGAATATAGTTTCCTCAATGATGATGTCAATGTTAATGTTGGTGGATTAGCAGTAGAAGAAGAAAAGAAAATAAAACAAATTGCAATTAACAATATAAATTCCGATGCTATGAATTTGGGCTTTAAGGAAGTAGTTTTTACACAGAGAAATAATTTACCAGTCTTGAATAATGTTACTCTTTCTCCCAAAGATTATTTAGAAGATATAGTTCAAGGATTTAAGGAAACTTATGAGTTTTTACTAAAAAAGCAAGAGTTATTATTGAGTGAAAAAAGCCCTTTTTTATTGTTAAAAAATCAAAATACTCGTTATTTATTTCGCAATACAAGCACATATAACACGATTTTATCTAATTCTTATCACCCTAGTTTACTTAAATCAGGTATCAAGCGCAGTATTGCCCTAGATGTTTTAAGTCGTGCTTTTTTAGGGATGAAAAATCCAGAGAAGTTATTACCCATATTAAGAACAGAATTAAGAGAAATGGAAGATTTAGACATTCCCTGTTTTACTTCCAATACTTCCATAGATGGAGTTTATGTGGGTAAGGGGGAAATGGTAGCAGATATGTTTGAAAAGCCAAGTTTTGAATCTTTGATGACTAGATTTAAAAATTTCAGTCATGAGGATTTAGAGCGACAAGTACAAATGATTCGTAGTGCTTTTTATGCCCAATTAGTTAAACAGCCTCAACCTATTTCTCTTATTTCTACTGATGACTACTCTCAAAAACAGAATTTATCTCTATCTGACTCTACCTCTACTTCTTTGAATCAAGAGTTATTATTCAGGCAGGTAGTTAAAATTGCAGAAGATTTAGAAAAAAATGCGTGCTGCGCAGCAGATCCCGAAGCGATCGCACTAACCACTTCTTCAGAAGCCCAGAGAAACTCTTTGATGTCAACCGATGAGGGGATAACATGGCTCAGTTTAGAGTATCGAGCAAAAACTAATGGTTTTCGTTTTCCGGGGTTAAATCCGGGCTTATATGATGGTAATTCAGGAATTACTCTTTTTCTCTCTGCCTTATATAAAATTACACAGGATGAGAGATGGAAAAATTTAACCGATAGAAGTCTAAAAACTATACAAAACAATATTCAGCAACTAACGAAATATCCCAAAATTCAAGAAAGACTGGTCAAAAAAACGGGTATTAGTGGCACAAGGGGAATTTGCTCAATAATTTATTCCCTAGTTAAGATAAGCGAATTGTTACAAGAACCAATATTATTAGAAGATGCTCATAGTTTAACTGCGTTAATAACTCCTGATTTAATCAAAAAGTCTTCTTTTTCTGTTATTGACGGGTTAGCCAGTTCTATTTTAGGTTTATTAGCACTATCGGAAACGGAATTAGCCTCAGCATCGATAAAATCTCATACTTTGGAAATAGCGAAAGAGTGCGGAGAATATTTATTTCAATATCAGCAAACAGATAATAATAAAAATATCAAAACAGGTTTTGCTCATGGTTTAGCTGGTATTAGTTATAGTTTTTTCAGACTATTTGCCCTTACCGATGATAAACGTTTCTTGGAAGCAGGAAAACAAGCCCTTCAACAAGAGCAAAATTTCTTTTCACCTATACACAAAAATTGGGCTGATGATTCTTCAGAAAATGCAGTATTTAACGTTTCTTGGACGAATGGAGCTTCTGGGATAGCTTTAAGTCGTTTAGGTATTTCACATATTTATAATGATAGTTTGACTCAAGAGGATATAAATAACGCCCTAGAAACAACGCAAAAATATTGTTTTGGTGAAGTAGATAACCTTTGTTGGGGTAATTTTGGACGCTTAGAAACTCTGTTAGTTGCCTCTAAAAAATTAAATCAACCTTCATTATTAAAGTTTTCCCATCAAGGGGTTAATTCTTTACTGAGTCGGGCAGAGTCAACAGGTAATTTTCAATTATTTTCTGGTTTACCTCCTTTAATTTTTAATCCTAGCTTCCATCACGGTAGTAGCGGTATTGGTTATCAATTACTGAGGTTTGCCCATCCAGATTTATTGCCATCAATTTTACTTTGGGAGTAGAATTCCAATAAAAATAATGAGGTAAAAACCTATGGATGACGGAACTAAATATGCAATCTTTTTAGTTATCTCTTGCTTGTTAATTATTGGCTTACTCTGGCTTCCTGATATTCTTCGTAAAGATTAAACTATTCTTTTTTTGAGATTATGTCTTATGTCTATAGATGATTTTGATTTTGCTAAACTAATTGCCCCCATTGATTTAAACACATTTATCAATGAATATTGGGAAAAAAAACCTTTAATTATTTCTCGTAATCAAAAGAAATACTATAAAGATTTACTCTCGGTAGAGGATTTAGACTCAATTTTACAATATAGTAAACTGAAACCTCCAGAGATACGGGTGGTGAAAAATCAACAGGATTTTCTCCCCGATAGATATGTGAAAGCTGATGGTAGTCTTAATCTTAACCAACTTTATAAAGCCTATTATGAGGATCATACTTTAGTTGTTAATGGCTTACAAAATTTTTGGAAACCTTTGGCGATTTATTGTCAAAAATTACAAAACTTTTTTAATCATGGGGTAATAGCGAATCTTTATCTATCTCCAAAAGACTCAAAGGGTTTATCCCCCCATTACGATACTCATGATGTCTTTGTTTTGCAAGTGGATGGCTCAAAAGAATGGCAAGTGCATCAGTGTTTTCAACCCGTGCCTTTGTTGGGAAGTTTTCAACCTGTTATTCCTGAAAATAGTTTACCAAAATTATTACATACGGTTTGTTTACAACCGGGAGATTTATTATATTTACCCAGAGGTTTTGTGCATCATGCGGCTACCCAAGAAAGTTTTTCCCTTCATTTAACTTTGGGTATTTATCCCACTCAATGGCTTGATTTGATGGTTAATGCTTTAACAATGTTGGCGTTGAAAAATCAAGATTTGCGTAAGGCTTTACCTATTGGCTTTTTAGATAAGCCCGAAATGTTAGGAGAAATTAAAGAGCAGTTTGATCAATTATTACAAACTTTTGCGGAAAAAAGTTCTATCGATGAGGCAATGGAATTAATTAATGATCAATTTATTCATAAGATTACCCCAATTCCTGACGGGCATTTTCAGCAAGTTAATTTAGTAGATGCGATCGCACCCGATACATTAGTAGTAAAAAGAGAGGGCATGAGATGCCGTATAGTTAAAAAAGGATTTTCTATCAGTATTCAATTCCCCGGAAATAGTATCAATGGAGGATTACATTATCGAGAGGCAATGGAGTTTGTAGCGAAACAAAAAGAACCATTTACCCCCCAAATGCTTCCCGATTCATTAAAAGAAGAACAAAAAACCCAGTTAGTTAGTCGCTTAATTAGAGGGGGTTTACTGAAAACACTACAAGATTGAGCAAAAGGGGAAATGAGTAATGAGTAAGAAGGAGGTGTTAGGTTTCAGGTTTCAGGTGTTAGAGAAAAGTAATAAGTAATGAGTTTTTAATTCTTAATTGAAATTTATTCACTATTCACTATTTACTATTCATTATCAACTATTTACCTTTAACTTTGCCTGTTGCTTGTAAACTACCCTCGCAAGTAAACTTAGATGCAAACTGACTCACTTATTTTTTTTACACGAGGTTAAAGTGGTTGAATATTTAGTCTTTTTGACAATTTCTGCGAGTTTATATAGTCTTTTTGCTCTTGGTTTGAATTTACAATGGGGTTTTACAGGGTTAATTAATTTTGGTCATGTAGCTTTTATGACCATCGGAGCTTACACGACTGTTTTACTTGAATCTCAAGGAGTACCTTTATTTTTAGCGGTAATAATTGGTGCTTTAGGGGCTTCTATTTTTGGCTTAATCATTGGTTTTAGTAGTATTAAGTTAAGAGAAGACTACTTGGCTATCGTCACTATTGGGGCTGGAGAATTAGTCCGTTTGATTGTTCAAAATGAAGAATGGTTGACGAAAGGAACTTTTGGTATTCAAGGTTATAATCTGCCTTTTGGTACTTTTAAGCCTAATCCCTTGGGAAAATTATTGATGGTTGCCATTCTCACAGTCTTAGCTGTGTTTGTGGTGTGGCGTTTATGGATTAATGTTCGTCAAAGGTTGAATTTAGCCAAAAATATTCAGGGCAAAAGTTATCAACCTCCTAGCCCTTTAAGCACCTATGTTTGGGGTAGTCTCGCTTTTATTTTTATTCTTATCTGTTATGTTAACGGTGCGATCGCACTTATGGACTATACTTATAAAGCTGGGTTAATGTTACTGATATTGATTGCCTTGGCAGTGATTTACTATGGCTTAGATATTATTATTCATTCTCCTTGGGGGCGGGTTTTGAAAGCTATTAGGGAAGATGAAGAAGTTGCCAAAGCATTAGGTAAAAACGTTTTTTGGTATAAATTACAAGCCTTTATGTTAGGAGGTGCGATCGCAGGTTTAGCTGGTGCATTTTACAGTTGGCAATTAACAACCATTTATCCCAGTAGTTTTGAACCTTTAATGACATTTAATGCTTGGATTATCGTTGTTTTGGGCGGTTCGGGAAATAATGCAGGAGTTATATTAGGAGCAATGATTTTTTGGGGATATGACTCCTTAACTCGATTTATATTTAGTAGTATGCCCTTTATTACTGCCTCTCAAGTTGGAGCATTTAGAGTCATGGTAATTGGCTTAATCCTTATGATTTTAATGATTTGGCGTCCTCAAGGCATTCTTGGCAGAAAAGGAGAACTTTCTCTCAGCAAATAACCTCAGTTCACCCAAGTGTGGGGTTCAGAAAAGGTTACAGGTGTCAGCTTTCGGGGAGTAATGAGTAATAAGTTTTGATAATTTATTATGATTAATTGATTGTTTCAAGATTTTTTATTCTTACTTAAAATCTGCAAGTCAAAAATCCCCCCATCTTCCTCTCCCCTTATCTCCCGCTCTTTTCTCTTTGTCGAAAATGAAACAGCCCTGCATTCCCTATTGCCTTGTCTTAATTTCCAATTACTAATTGTTAATTACCTGTAGTTGACACTTTTAAATAAACAAGCTAGGATAGAGATCAACAGGTCAGACAAGGGGCTGTAACGGCTTCGACAGGCTAGTGAAAGCTGACCCGTGATTCAGGTCGAGAGTGAGTCTCCTCTCGCAAATAAAAGGCTCAAAAAAAATGTAACTGCGAACAACATCGTTCCTTTTGCTCGTAAAGCAGCTCCTGTTGCTGCCTAAGACCTAAAACCGGTTCGAGCGCTTATAGTGTGACTCCGTTAAGCATTATAGGCAAACCCTAACGGATGCTCTTAAAGATGGTTTCTAGTCTGTCTTTGAGATAAGAAAACACTAGAAAATCCTACTGTCAGGGATAAGTGACAGTTCCCGCTCTGAGGATTAGATGAGCTAAACCTGTGAATGAGCGAAAAGTAAATAGCTGGTTTGGACAGCAGTTCGACTCTGCTCAGCTCCATAACTTAAGAAGGGTGTCAGTAAAACTATTACCGACCCCTTTTTTAATGGCTATATCAACATGAAATTATCTTTCTAATTCATTGAGATTAAAAAGAAAAGGAATTCCACCACCGTTATTATCTCCACCCATAACAAGGACTTTAGGCATTTGAGCACCCCCTTCTTTCCAGGCTTCGATCGCTTCTTTTTTCAATACTAAGTCTCCTCCTTGAGCTTTTAAAGTTTCTGCTAAGAGTCTTTGAGCCTCGGCTTTACCTTTTGCCCTATTTATATCAGCTTGTGCTTGTTGTTCAGCTTCTTTGGCAACATAAACAGCCCTTTGCGCCCTTTGTTCCGCAATTTGTTTATCTTCTACTGCTTTAGCAAATTCAGGAGAGAATGTTAAATCAACTACGCTGGTATCAAGAACGATAATTCCATATTTTTCTAAACGACCATTTAAAGCATTATCAAAATCATCTTTTAATTCATTACGTTGAGTAATGGCTTCTTCCACAGTGCGTCTGGCGGCGGCTATTTTGAAAGATTCTTGGGTTTGAGGAGCTATAATTTTAGCAACAATATTTTGTAAAGTTCCCTGAGTTCTCCTAATATTAACCACTTGAACTGGATCAAGGCGAAAATTGATGGCAAAACTAGCGGTTAATTCCTGTAAATCTTTAGTTGAACTTTGGGCAGGTACTTCAAATTTTTGCACTGTAACATCATAAATATCTACGGTAGAAACTAAAGGGGGTTTGAAATGAATACCCTCTAGTAATGCACCGTCTTGAGCTTTTCCCAGAATGCTTAATACACCTGCTTGTCCGGGGTTGATAATAATAAAAGAATTAAAACCAATAAAAACAATTAAGGCAGCGAGAATTCCACCTATTAACGTTGAAATACTGCCTGTAGTTTGACGATCCAATGTTTTTCTCCAATATATTAGTGTTGTCAAATCAGGTTCATTTTAACATCTCAATTTGACTCCCCTACTTATTTAACCTTAGTTCAATTTAAGAATATCGCATAGGGGCTGGGATATTGGGTTATTAGGGTGTTAGGGTTAGAGTTAATTAAACACTTTTTTTTGCCTCTTGCCTCTTAACCTTTGCTCTTGCATAACAAAGAAAATTTATTCCGAACTAAGATTATTTACCGAAAATGCCTTGAGGTCTTACTAACAAAATTACAATCATAATTAGTAAAGCAACACCGAGCTTATATTCTGAACCTACGATAAAAACACTCAATTCTTGTGCCACACCAATAATTAAGCCACCTGCGATCGCACCATAGACATTACCAATACCTCCTAAAATCACAGACGCAAAAATAGGTAAAATCAAAAACCATCCCATATTGGGACGCACCGCAGTAATTAACCCATATAATCCCCCTCCCATGGCGGTAAGTATTGCCGTTAAAATCCAAGTAAATAAAACTATCTGCTCAACATTAATCCCTGATACCCTCGCCAAATCAATATTATCCGCCACTGCCCTCATGCCTTTTCCAATTTTCGTTTTTTGCAGTACCAAATGAAGTCCCACTATAGCCAAAACTGTCACAAAAATGACAATAAGACGATAATAAGCAATTTTTAAGCCACCAAAATCGAGGGCTTCAACTAAAGGTAAATCATAGTTTTGATTACTTCCACCCCAAATAAACAGAATACCATTGCGCAGAAACAAGGCTAAACCAATGGATACAATAATTAAACTGGTACTACTGGCTTTTTGTTTTCTCAAAGGTTTCCATAATAGTTGTTCTCCTGCTAACATGATAAGTATTGTTCCCAAAAGTGCGATCGCCATTGACAACCAGATATTCAACCCAAAATGGTTAATCCACCAAGTCAAATAAGCACCAACGGTCAAGAAATCACCATGAGCAAAATTAGACAGACGTAAAATCCCCATAGTCAGAGTTAAACCCACCGCCGCCAATGCAATAATACTTCCCACCGCTAAACCATTGAAAAGGGCTTGAAATATCGTTGAATCCATTAACCTTTAACCTTGTTAATTTTTTTTAATAATAAGACTAAATCACCAGTAGAAAAAGTATTTCACCGACTAATATCGAGAAAAACTAATTCAGATTAGCAATCACCAATTATAATATTGACTAGGAAAAAAACCTAATCCTTCGTACTTATTCAAATCAACTAAATATTTTATAGAAAGCATATTGGAGAAAATAATCAAAGCCTGTGACCTATAGCAACAAAAAAAATAACCAAAGAGATTTACCCAAAATTAATGAAAATATTCGTTTTCCTAAAGTCAGATTAATTGACACAGACGGAGAGCAACTTGGTGTTCTCGATACCAGAGACGCAAATCGTCTAGCGGAAGAGAAAGAATTAGACCTCGTCTTAGTCAGTGAAACTGCTGATCCTCCTGTGTGTCGCATCATGGACTATGGCAAATTCAAATTTGAGCAGGAGAAAAAAGCAAGAGCCATTCGCAAAAAGCAACATACTGCGGATGTTAAGGAAGTAAAAATGCGTTACAAAATCGACGAGCATGATTATCAAGTGCGTCTCAATCAAGCAAAACGCTTCCTTAAAGCTGGTGACAAAGTGAAAGCAACAATCAATTTTAGAGGAAGAGAAGCTCAACATACTCACTTAGGACAAGAATTATTAGAACGTCTTGCGGAAGATTTAGGGGAAATGGCAGAAGTTCAACAAAGACCCAAAAAAGAGGGACGCAATATGATTATGCTTCTTTCTCCTAAAAAAGCCTAGTTAGAAACTGTTTTAAAAGTTCTAATTTTGATGATATATCCCCCCAAGCCCCCCTTCAAAAGAGGGCAGGGCTGATTCATTCCAAAATTTTCTGGTTAAGGCAGGGAATACCTGAGTTCGGAGTTCGGAGTTCGGAGAGTTCGTTGCTCTCATGCACTCCCTTCGGTCGTGAACGGAGTTAAAAGTAATAATTATTGACAAAAAAGCTGAATAAATTGATTTTAAATGAGTTTTCCCTAAATTTAATAATTTTTTATTCCAAAATTGGCTCGATGATAACTCGAGGGCGCTTTATTTTTCGATACTTTTTTCATCGAACTCAGTTGGGGAATAGGCACTCTTGCAATAGTTTTTAATGGTTTATGGTTATAAATTGATAATCTCAACATTTTTAACTACTTCTTAATCCTCAAAGCTCTAAAACTTTATATTCTTTTACTGGCAATAGTTTGAGTGTTTTTGTATTTCTACTTTGAATCACTCCTGCTTCAAAAGAGGGGGGAATTAAGCCGAAAACTGGAAGACAGTCTCTCTTAGTAAGATGGATTTAACGGGATCTAACACTTTTCAATCGAAATCCTCTTTATATTTAAGGACGAGAATTGCGAGGTAATGCCCTAAAATAAAAAATCGTCTCAAATTTTTTTAAACGGTGTTAAATACCCTAATCTTAACAATCCTAGTCATAACTCAGGTTTTGGGAGATGTTTGTCTGAGTGAAGCAATGAAAATTCATGGAGAAATAACATCTTTTGCTCCAACTGTCATCATTGATGTCATTTATTATTTATTCACATCCCCTTTTTTTTATTTTGGTTTAGGTAGTCTTACCATTTCTTGGTTTATCTATCTATTTGCAGTATCCAAAATGGATTTAAGCTATGTTTTGCCGATTCATGCTTCTAGTTATATCTGTAATGCCTTACTTGCATGGTTAATTTTAGGGGAAAATGTCTCTTTTTTACGTTGGTTTGCTACGGGTTTTATTTCTGTGGGAGTTTTTATTGTTGGCTATAGTCAGTATAGAGAGGAAAAAAAATTAAAACAATTGTCTTCTCATGTTGCCGTTATACAAAAAAATAAAGTAAGCCCCTTATTTGCATTTATTTCTGGTGGTGTCTTTCTACCTACTGTTTGGTTAGGAGTTATCGTGATGGTGTTAGCAGATAGTATGGGAGATTTATTAAACGCTAAAGGAATGAGACAAATTGCAACCCTCCAAAAATTTTCTGTAGAGGATATTTTTCGTTGGGTAGTGGGAATTTTTAGCAATCTTTATATTATTATTGGAGTTTCTTGTCAGGCGATCGCACTTTTATTATTTCTTTCCCTACTAAGTTGGGATGATCTAAGTTTTGTCAGACCTGCCAGTGCTGTTGGTTATCTTGTCACCATTACATCAGCTAAATATATCTTACATGAAAAAATAAGCAAAGGTAGATGGATTGGTATTTCTTGTATTTTATTAGGAGTGGTAACTTTGTCTCAAACTTAAGTTTTCGGAAATGTTTGGTTTAATTATTCATTTCTAATTGTTAATTCAGCAACAATCATTGAATAATAATTATAAATAACCTACAGTAGAAAAATTATTCATGACCTCTATAAAAAAATTACATCAACAGATTAAAAATAAAGAACGCTCCGCCGTTGAGATTACCCAAGAATATTTACAACGCATCGGTGAATTAGAGCCAAAATTAAAGAGTTTTTTATGTGTCACCTCGGATTTAGCCTTAGAAACAGCGAAACAAGTGGATGAAAAGGTTGCTAAGGGCGAAGAAATTGGTGTTTTAGCTGGTATTCCCATCGCTATTAAAGATAATATGTCCACAAAAGGCATTCCTACCACTTGTGCCTCCAGAATTTTAGAAAACTTTATCCCTAGTTACGAATCCACTGTTACCCAAAAATTAAGGGATCAAGGGGCGATAATTGTTGGTAAAACTAATTTAGATGAGTTTGCTATGGGAAGTTCCACGGAAAACTCTGGTTATCAAGTCACCGCTAATCCTTGGGATATTGAAAGAGTGCCGGGGGGTTCGTCTGGAGGTTCGGCGGCGGCAGTTTCGGCGGATGAGTGTGTTGTCTCCCTCGGTTCGGATACAGGGGGATCGATTCGTCAACCTGCTTCTTTCTGTGGGGTAGTGGGGTTAAAACCTACCTATGGCTTGGTTTCTCGCTTCGGTTTAGTGGCTTATGCCTCCTCTTTGGATCAAATTGGTCCTTTTGCTCATACAGTGGAAGATACGGCGATTCTACTAGGTGCGATCGCAGGTTATGATAGTAAAGACTCCACCAGTTTAAATGTGGAAATCCCCGACTATAGCCAATCATTCGCCAAAGATTTAAAAGGCTTAAAAGTAGGGGTAATCAAAGAAACTTACTCCGATGGCTTAGATAACATTGTCGCTGAAAAAGTCAATCAGGCAATTAAAGAATTAGAAAAACTGGGAGCACAGGTAAAAGAAATTTCTTGCCCTCGTTTCCGCTACGGTTTGCCTATCTATTACATTATCGCTCCTTCTGAGGCCAGTGCTAACCTTGCTCGTTACGATGCGGTTAAATACGGTATTAGAGACGAATCTGCGGATAACCTTTTAGAAATGTACACCAAAACTAGGGCAAAGGGTTTCGGTGCGGAGGTGAAACGTCGTATCATGCTTGGTACTTATGCTCTCTCTGCTGGTTATTATGATGCTTATTACCTCAAAGCTCAAAAAGTGAGAACTTTAATCAAGCAAGACTTTGACAACGCTTTTCATGATGTGGACGTGTTAATTTCTCCTACTTCTCCCACTACTGCCTTTAAAGCTGGAGAAAAAACCAATGATCCCCTTAGTATGTATTTATCTGATTTAATGACCATTCCTGTTAACTTAGCAGGTTTACCCGGGATGAGTCTTCCTTGCGGTTTTGATGAGAATAATTTACCCATCGGGATGCAATTAATTGGCAATGTTTTGAGAGAAGATGTTTTATTTAAGGTGGGTTATGCTTATCAACAAGTAACAGATTGGCACAATCACAATCCTAGTTTGTAAGTTAGTGAGTAGGGAGTTTCTAAAAGTAGGGGAGTAGAGAGTGGACAGTGGGGAGAGTTTTTTACTCTACATTTTACACTTTGACTATTGCCTGTTGCCTATTCCCTATTCCCTACCTTAAGCAATCAATTTAAACGCACGACAGTTAATTAAAAATGGCAAAATTAAAAATCGGTTTATTATTCGGTGGCAAATCTGGCGAACATCAAGTTTCTATTACCTCTGCAAGGGCGATCGCACTTGGGTTTTCTGTAGAAGAAAATAGAGAAAAATACGAAGTCATACCCTTGTATATTGACCAAGCAGGTAATTGGTGGGGTAAAGAAGTAGCGGAAAGTATTTTAAAAAGTGGTGAACCCAAACCAGTGGAAAAAGACACTCAGAAAAATTGGCATTTTCCCGAAGAATGTGGCGAAATTGAGATATTTTTCCCGATTTTACATGGTCCTAATGGGGAAGATGGTACAGTACAAGGTTTACTAACTCTGATGGAAGTTCCCTTCGTGGGGGCAGGGGTTTTAGGTTCAGCCGTTGGTATGGATAAAATCGCCATGAAAAACGCTTTTGCCTGTGCAGATTTACCCCAAGTTAAGTATATCGCTGTTAATCGTAGTGAAATCTTTTCTAGTCCTTGCGTATTTCCTAAAGTGTGCGATCGCCTCGAAGCAGAATTAGGTTATCCTTGTTTTGTGAAACCTGCCAATTTAGGTTCATCGGTGGGTATTAGTAAAGCTAAAAATAGAGCAGAATTAGAAAAAGCCTTAGACGAAGCCGCTAATTTAGACCGTAGGGTGATAGTAGAAGCAGGAGTTAAAGCGAGAGAGGTAGAATGTGCAGTATTAGGTAATGATAACCCTAGTGCCTCTGTGGTGGGAGAAATCACCTATAACGCTGATTTTTATGACTATACAACCAAATATACTGACGGATTAGCCAGTTTAATCATTCCTGCTGACATTCCCGACAATATTAGCGAAACCATCAAAGAAATGGCAATTAAAGCCTTTTTAGCGGTGGATTCAAGGGGATTAAGTAGGGTTGACTTTTTCTATTTACCCGAAACAGGAGAAGTATTAATCAACGAAATCAATACTTTACCCGGCTTTACTGCCTTGAGTATGTATCCCAAATTATGGGAAGCATCTGGTATCGGTTTTCCTCAATTATTGGATAAGTTGATTACCTTAGCACAAAACAATTAACCATCACCGTAGGGGTTGAATATTATTCAACCCACCATCACTAAAATACTAAAATATTTATATATAAATTATTAATTGCAGTTCTAAAAACACAATATGCAATACATTTCTCTATTTATGTTAGAATGCCAACTATCTTAAGATATATAAGATATAAAGGTTATCGTTTTTATTTTTGTAGTCATGAACCAAATGAGCCTCCTCATATTCATGTGGACAAAGACAATTTATCAGCAAAGTTTTGGTTATCTCCTGTCTTTTTAGCGAGAAACATTAGATTTTTAGGAAAAGAATTACGAAAAATACAAGCAATGGTAGAATCAAATAAAATTATGTTTTTGGAGGCATGGAATGAGTATTTTAGTTGACTTAAGAGTTAAAAATGTCATCATAGAAGATGATAATTTAGCAGTAGAAATTATGGATGGACGCACAATAAAAACATTATTGGCATGGTTTCCCCGTTTATTTAATGCTAGTAAACAACAATTAAATAATTGGCAAATATCTGGGGGAGGCTATGGTATTCATTGGGAGGAAATAGACGAAGATATTAGTGTAGAAGGCTTATTAAGAGGGGCAATTTCGCCCGATTATAAAAAAACAATAACAACAAATTAAGTTCAAGTTAATTTGACTTTAAGATGCTTGAATTTCGAGAATAAAAAACTATTAAAATACCCTTGCTCTCTTTGTATCTTTAGGAGAGAAAATTAGCCGTAGTATTAGGTAAAAAATGAACGATCATCAATCAGAGGAAATAAATGTATCTTTAGACAAAAATAATTCAGAAATAGAAAATAATAACTCTAATTCTACTCTGATACCTCCAAAACAGTTAACTTATATAAAAAAACCAAAAACCTCATATTCAGGGAAAATTCTGATTGGTTTAGGTATTTCTTTAGCGGGAATTTTGCTTGATAATAATTGGTTAGGAGTAATTGGGGCTATTGTGGCTTTTTCTCTTGCTTTAGTTCAAGTAATACCGTATATAATCCAATGGATTCGGTTTTTTCTTACTCCTCAAGAAAGACAAACTGTTGTGGGGGTGGTGGGTTTAATTCTCGCATCCTTGATTCTGTTTAATTATTTAGGGGTTTATCACGCAGTCGGTAATTGGTTAAATCAGTTTAAGTATGATGAATTTGGTTCTTGGGCTGATTGGGTGGGAGCTTTAGGACAAATTATGATCGCAGTTTTAGCAGTTTATGTGGCATGGCAACAGTATGTAATTTCCAAAGATTTAACTATTCAACAAAATCGTATTACCCAACAGCAAACCATTGATGCTTATTTTCAAGGGCTTTCTGAATTGGTTTTAGGACCTGATGGCTTATTAGAAGATTGGCCTCAAGAAAGAGCGATCGCAGAAGGTCGAACCGCAGCTATTTTAAGTAGTGTGGATGGTTCAGGAAAGGCAAAAATTTTAAGATTTTTATCTCGTTCTCGTTTAATTACTCCTTTAAAGAGAGATAGTCACCTAGGAAGACCGATTTTAGACGGTTCTGGTGGTTATGCTGAGGATAGAGAATTTGGTATGAGGGTAATTAATTTAGGGGTGGTGTTAGCAGGATGTAATTTAATGGGACAAGATTTACGTTGGACTGATTTAAGTGAAGCTAATATGGTTCGCACTGATTTAAGTAAGGCAGATTTAGTCAAAACCAACTTAGCTCGTACTATTCTTTATGAGGCAGATTTACAAGGGGCGGATATGAAGGGAGTTCGCTTATTTTATGGTGATTTTCATAGTGCTAGTCCTCGCAGTCGCACCCAAGCTCCTAATTTTGAAACGGGAGAATATACAGGGGCGGTAATTGAAAAAGTTAATTTTACAGGGGTGAAAAATCTGACTGAGGAGAATCGTTATTATTGCTGTTGTTGGGGGGGAGAATATACCCGCTCAACTATTCCGGGGGGTTGTTTAGGTATTCCCGACTGTTTAACGGCTTCTCGTCGTCAACAAGAAAACTTAGAAAATGAAGATACTAAAGACGATTAACTAAATCTCTTGCTTTTTTGATGGTTTCGGGGAAAACACCCACAATGGAAGCAAAAACTTCATCACTAACTTTTTCCGCCGTTTCTGAATCAAACCAATGCTCAAATTGATTAAGTATTACCTGAGCTCTTTGTCTAGGGATGGGGTTATCTGTTATTTGCTTGATCAGTTTAACCCATTGTCGGCGGATTAAATATGCCCTTTGTCTTTCTTGAAAATTACCTGCTTGAATTAAAGATAAATTACCAACAGGAATCACATTGACTAAGTCTTGATCAAAACATCCCCCAATAATTGCCCCCGGTCCTGCAAATTCCGCATAATAGGTTTTAATTAGGATTAAACCATTTTTTTTTCGGGGGTTAATCACTAAAAGTTGTTTATGTTCCAAAAATTGTTCTAAACTATTTTCTTGGATGCGATCGCATTCAGTGCCACTCATAGAGATTTAGTCAGTAGTAAACGCCGTTGACTAGGTACAAATAAACTAAATAAATCCGTTTCTACCTGTTGAATAGTATAGCCATTATTGAGATATAACTTTCGGGCTTTATTATTACTAGCTAAAACATGAAGATAAACACGAGAATAATTATTTTCTTGAGCAATTTGCTCACAGCGAGACAATAATTGACTAGCGATACCTTGACGACGACAATTTTCTCGCACTGCTAAATTAGCAATATAGGCATATTTTTCTTTTTTTGCCCAATTATAGTTTTCTCTAAAAGACAGTTCAACAGTACCTAAAACTTCTTGATTAATTTTTCCCTCAGTATTGTTAATGGAAACAGCAATTAGACAAAAATTCTCTTTCTCATTGTTTTGTATGCGTTTGCGTAAATCTTGACAGACGCCAATTTTGAGCAAGGGATAAACCCAAAAAGTAACCTCATTAAAATGATTAAAACTTAAAGTCAAAACCTCTGCAATTCCTTCCACATCATCTAAAGTTGCCTGACGAAATATAGTAGAAGAAGCGGTATAATCCTTCATAGGATTAAAAAATGATTTTGGAAACTCAAACCAAGATGATTGCACAATCAAATAATATCAAAGTAAGTAAAAGATAAAATAGCAATAATAAAAAGTCATAAACTGTAAGTTATCAATTATCAATATAATTTATTTTTTCCACAGTAATAACTAATTATCTTTATTTATTCTATAACACCCTATGAAACAACTAACTATCGACAGTTTTACCCAAGCCGCTTTTATAGCAGAAAATGCCTCAGTTATGGGGCAAGTAACTATTGGCGAAGGAGCAAGTATTTGGTATTCTGCAGTGGTTAGAGGAGACGTAGAAAAAATAAAAATAGGGGCTTACACTAACATTCAAGATGGGGCTATTTTACACGGTGATCCTCAACAAGAAACCATCTTAGAAGATTATGTTACCGTCGGCCATAGAGCGGTTATTCATTCTGCTCATATTAAGAAGGGTTGTTTAATTGGTATTGGAGCAATTATTTTAAATGGAGTCACTGTTGGAGAAGGCTCAATTATAGGAGCAGGATGCGTTGTCACAAAAGATATTCCATCTCATTCTTTAATGGTTGGTATTCCAGCAAAAAAAATAAGAGATGTCAGTGAAGAAGAAGCCCAAAATTTAGTTCAACACGCTCTTAAATACTATCAATTAGGTTTATATCATGCTGGAAAAACTTCTGATAAAGGTTTTTGTTAAGGGCTAATCTCAAAAAAGGTTAGAATAATATGAAATAAACCAATCCCAATCAGAGAGAATGAAGGTATCAGATAGAATACATACGAATACGACAAAAGAAGATTTAATCCCTTGTACCCCTCACTCCCTTGACTCAGAGTTTATCGATACATTCAAAGGACAAATTTTAAGCTCTGAAAAAGCACAAAAAATGGCTGAGTTTTTCAGTTTACTGGGAGATACAAATCGTTTAAGAATTCTTTCCGTTTTAGCTAAACAAGAATTATGTGTTTGTGATTTAGCCGCAACCCTAGACATGACAGAATCGGCAGTTTCTCATCAACTGCGGACTTTAAAAGCCATGCGTTTAGTTGCTTATCAGAAACGGGGGCGTAAAGTTTTTTATCGTCTTTTAGATCATCATGTATTAGAATTGTACTCTTCTGTCGCAGAACATTTAGACGAAACAGATTAAAAACTAACGGAAAAAATAACTTTATTCAACAATGGGGCTAACCTTGGCACGATAAAGCAAATCTTCTCCTTGACGATAACCCACATAACGTATTTTTACCATTTCACAAGTCTGAGTATCATCTTGAGTATCTTCCATCAACTCATGTAGTTGAGAATCATATTTGACTACTTCCCCCACTTCGCCGATGGTTTCTATGTCCCAAAATCTTAACAAATCTTTTACTGGTTGCATTAATGGTAATAATCTTGTTGCTGGGATTTCTGGATTATTTTTTACAGCGTAGCTAATTGTAGGTAACTGTAAAAGTAAAGATTCTAAAATGGTGATTGTGTCTCTTTGATACTCTTTGATTAGACTTTGTTTTAACTGCTCATTTTCTTTTAACAAACGCTCACATTCTAGTTTCAAATCTTTTTCGACTTCATGGGAAAGTATTTCTTGGGGAAGTTTGCTTAAATTATCAATTAGAGTTTGAAGAGAAATATCAAAAGCAAGGGCAATTTTTCTGAGTATTCCGAGAGGGATATTATCAATTAAATTATGTTCAAGACGATAAAACTGTAATTCGGACACTTGAGATTTACGACTCAGTTCTAAATAATTTTTAACCCCTTTGGAATTCATCCATTGCCATAAAATTTTTCTCGTTTTATCCTCTGATTGGTTCATAAATTAATAGTAAGATTTTCCATGACATCTTAATATAAAGTATAGATATAAAAAATAGAACTAACAATAGTCTTCTTTTGCAGTGTGCTTGTTATGGTAGCACTGTCAAATTATGTATATACCTAAATATTATTTCCAATAACCGAAAAATTTAATTTTTTTTGTAGTAATGACAGAATCTAGTAATGCCCCTAAAATCCCTATTAAGGAGTTTATTGGTACAAGACAAGCTACTTTATTTCAGAGTTTAAAGCAACCCCAATTTACGGGAGAATTAATTTTTGGTTCGTCAAAGGGGGAGGAATGGATTTTCTATTTTTATTTAGGAAGGATTATCTTTGCAACTGGGGGAAGACATCCTGTTAGAAGATGGATGAGAAATGTTGCTAGATTTGCTCCTATATTGATTACTCAAATGTCTTCTCTTGATGAAAGTGTGACTAATCAGAAAAGTTTTCGTCGATTTTGGGAATATGAATTACTTAGTTATTGGTTAAAACAAGAGGAAGTAACCCGCCAACAATTAAGTTTAATTATAAAAAATATTGTTATTGAAATTTTATTTGATATAACTCAAAGAATGGAGGTTGTTTTTCAACTGAAAAATGATCAGTCTTTATCTAGTCAGCTAGTTTTTATTGATCCGGATCAAGTAATTGTTGAGGCTTGGCAAAGTTGGCAAAGTTGGCAAAATGCTAAGTTAGCAGATCGTTTTCCCAATCAATGTCCTATTATTAGACAATATGATAAACTTCAAGAAAAAACTTCCCCTAAGACTTATCAGATTATGAGTAAACTATTTAATGGCAGAAATACTTTAAGAGATTTGAGTTTACAAATAAATCAAGATTTAACTCAAATAACTAGATCAATGTTGCCTTATATTCAGTTGGGATTGATTGATTTAATAGATGTTCCAGACATTCCTTGTCCAATTAATTTCACCGATTAAATGTTAATGGAAATTTTTTGAGCAAGACATTCCCCTATGATCGTTGATAATGGGGATAAAATAACTGTTAAACTATATCAGAGAAACTAGGACTATTTAATAATTTATTGAGATAACTATGGACGGTTTTTGGGAAAATGTTTCACGCTATCCTCGCTATATGGTGAGTTTGATTCTAGGTATTTTCTTTTTTCTTTGGCAACAAGTAAAACCTTTATTTAATAACCCTCCAACTGCGATCGCACTTTTGGGACTAATGGTGGGTGGTTTTTTCTTTCTTTACTTTACTTTAAAAGCAATGTTAGGAATTACTCCTGTTTAAAATAACCATATTATTTTTTAGTTAAATTTTTTATTAAAATACTATAGCAATCTCAGTTCGATATGAAAATATCTCTTAACAGCTAGGTTTGACGGTATCAGGTGTTAGGTTTAATGGTAAATATTTTATGTTTTTTATAATGAATTAGTGCAAATTTTCCTGATAGATATAATTCAGTGCAAGTATCCAAAATACTGAGAGGAATAAGGGCGAAGAAAGTTTTTAAAATATTTCAGTTATAATCTTATTAAGTGTTAATAGAAAAATTTATTTTAACTATAAATTAAGAAAAAAAGATCCTGAAATCTAACATTTCAATTTATAGAAAGTTACAACAACAAGCATATATTTTTTAGAAAAGGAAAGGAGAATTTTGAGATTATGGCAAATAGTCGTCGTGTAGAAAAAGTATCATCTTTAATTAGAAAAGAAATAAGTCAAATGCTCATTAGTGGTATTAAGGATGACAGAGTTGGAGCAGGAATGGTTAGTATTCTCGATGTGGAAATGTCAGGGGATTTGCAACACGCTAAGGTTTTTGTAAGTATTTACGGTACACCAGAAGCAAAAGCGGAAACCATGGAAGGTTTAAAGGCTTGTACTCCTTTTGTTAGAAGGGAATTGGGTCATAGGATTCGTTTACGACATACCCCAGAAATTCGCTTTGTTCATGATTCTTCTTTAGAGAAAGGCGATCAAATAATTGATTTAATTAATCGTATTACCCCCCATGATATTCCTTCTGCGGAGGAAGAATAGGCAAAGTTAAAAGGGCAATAAATGGGCAATAGTGCCTTTAATTTATATAAATTGACTTTAAATAAATTTAATGATTTTTTTGGAGAAAATTTTGTTAACCATGGGTTTTAACTTTTTATACCTGAGTTCGATGAAAAAAGTATCGAAAAATAAAGCGTTGAGAGTTATCATCGAGCCAACTTTGGAATAAAAAATTATTAAATTTAGGAAAAACTCATTTAAAATCAATTTATTCAGCTTTTTTATCAATAATTATTACTTTTAACTCCGAATTCCGAACTCCGAACTCCGAACTCAGGTTTTTATGGTTCAGTGGTTTTTTTATGGAACTCATTTTAACCTAATCGTTTCATTACTCAATCGAGATGTAGTGATTTAAAGTAATATATAATTGTTGATCATAATTAAGAACATCATTTATGATTAATGATCTTGATTTTAGGAAAAAATATGATACTCTTAGAGCAAAATTTTCGTCCTAATTAGCAAAGATTCGGTTAAGATTACCTAAACAGTATTAATATTGTCCAAGATAACGGGCGTGAGGAGCAAATATCGATGAATTTGAAAAAGTCTGCGTTGAAAACCCTAAAGGAAACCAGTCGCACGTTTTATATCCCCATTAGTCGTTTACCTGATAGTTTGCAAGATGCGGTGACTTCTGCTTATTTATGTATGAGGGCAATTGATGAAATAGAAGATCATCCTCATATTGAGAATCATTTAAAGAGGGAAATTCTCACTCAAATTAGTGCTAGTTTGCAGTCTATTAGTAATGATACTGCTGTAGAAGATATTACTGCTTATATTGAACCTTACAAACATTTATTGCCTGAAGTTAGTTATCGTTTTGCTGAATGGGCAACTTTAGCTCCTGCCTCTATTGCAGGTAGAATTTGGGAGGCAACGGCGGCAATGAGCGATCGCATGGCTTATTGGGCTGACAAAAATTGGGTTATAAAAACTAAGGCGGATTTAGATCAATATACTTTCAGCGTAGCGGGTTCTGTAGGTTTACTGCTTTCTGATTTATGGGCATGGTACGACAATACAAAGACAAATAGAGAAGAAGCGATCGCATTTGGGAGAGGTTTACAGGCAGTCAATATTTTACGTAATCACCAAGAAGACAAATTAAGGGGCGTAAGTTTTTTCCCCGAAGGATGGCAGTTAGAAGATATGCACCAATATGCCCGTTATAACCTTACCTTAGCAGACTCTTATACTAAATCTTTACCTAAAGGGCCCGCTCTACAATTTTGTCAAATCCCCTTAACTTTAGCCCATGCAACCCTAGATGTATTAATTTTAGGCAAACCAAAACTGACTCGTAATGATGTTATGGCTTTAGTGGCACAGGTGTGCGGTTAATGTCAAGGATTGGCTATAATTGAGCGAGAATTTTGTAGAAATTAGAACCCTTAGAAGAATAATTAATAACTGAGAATAAATAGGGGGTTTCATCCCCTTCTCAAAGGTTTAATTACATAGGGATTTTTGTTGAATTAGTCATTAATATTAGTGTGAGGAGGAAGACCATTGAATTTTTGGGTAGAAGAAAGACTACAGTGTTTAAAACAGGCTTTTACTTCTGAATATTGTCAAGCAGTTGAGCAAGTCAGTCATTTATTAGCTAATCGTTTTCAAGCAGGACATACTCTGTTAATTTGTGGTAATGGAGGTTCGGCCGCAGACGCTCAACATATTGCCGCCGAATTTGTAGGAAGATTTCAACTAGATCGACCCGGATTACCTGCGATCGCATTAGGTACAAACCCCGCAACTCTTACAGCATGGGGTAATGATCACGAATTTGAAACTATTTTTGCCCGTCAAGTACAATCTTTCGGTAAAGCAGGGGATTTATTATGGGTGTTGTCCACATCGGGGCGATCGCGCAATATTCTTCATGCTTTGAAAGTAGCCAAAGAAAAAGGTTTAATTACCATTGGCATGGCAGGAAACAATGGCGGAATGATGAGTAGTTTAATTGATTACCCTCTTTTTGTGGCTGAAAAAAATACTCCTTATGTTCAAGAAATACACTTAATTACATATCATCACGTCTGTCAACAGGTTGAAGCCATGTTGTTTGCGGAAAACATCGTTGAAAAGAAAATAGCAGTGTAGGACATTACCTGAGTTTGGCGTTCGGAGTTAAAATTAATAGATATTTAACCTCAACTCAGGTTAAGCAAATCATGGATTCTTCTTCAATAAATTGGCAAAAATTAGCAGAAATTAAAGAGCTAAAAGGTTACTTTAATGACGATTTTCAAGAGTTTAAAAATAGTATATGTCATTACTTAAAAATAATGGCAAAAATGTCCTTAGCCAGTATTCAAGAAATCGCTATTATTCGAGCTTTAGAAGTTACTAACGGCTGTACCCAACACTCTTATCGAAGAAATGATTCAGACTGCCTATCTGTGGAACAAACCAGAGAATGTATGAAGTTATCAATTTCCTCTATTCGTAATCAGGAAATCATCTTAAAAAATGGTGATGTTTTGGAATTTTCTCCTGAAACAAAAGAATTGATGAATCATATCAGAACTTTGTATATGGACGCTTTCAAAAACAATATTGCATCTCAAGAAAGAGAATTTTATGCTTTTTCAACTGCTCAATTTTTAGCTTGTGGAAAAGAAAAAATAGATTACGGTTTTCAAATTGTCAAAGAGAATTATCAAGATTTATTCACAGATATATTCATCCATAAAGGGATTAAATATGTAGAAAAATATTTAGAAGCAATTAATTAGTTAAGTTTTGAGAATTTGCTATCAAGTAACGAACAGCTAAAAGTTAATGTACAATGGACAGGATATAGAGCAAAAAATCAACAGTAATTATAGTAATAGTTATAAAATATGTCCCCAACTTTACTAATATCTCGTGAAATCCCTAATTTATCTTATCATCCCACAGGCGATCGCTTCGATTTAACATGGGAAAAACCCCTCTCAACCCTCCTTGGTATAGGCAGGGCATCTGGTGCAGATTTTATCGAATTTTTCTTAGAAAAAGCTAACTATATTAGTTGCTTGGCAGAAGATGATATTATTACAAGTATTACCCCAAGACTTTCGACAGGAGCAGGAGTTAGGGTATTTCGGGGCAAACAAGACTGTTATGTAAGTACCAATGATTTAACCTTTAACGGCTTAAAACAAGCCTTAGAAAAAGCCCTCTCCATCTTAGGTTTAACTATCCCTCAAGGCACAGCTTTTATTCCTGAAATTAACTTAGAAATATTTAGAGATTACGCTACTGCCAAAAATAAAGATATATGGTTAGGTAACTGTAGCAATATGCAAGAAATGGGAGATATTCTCCTCAGTGCCAATCATCAATTAAACAAAATTGCAAATCATGTACAATCTCGCCGTGCCGCTTATTTTCGTGACTGGCAAGAAGTCTTGGTTGCTTCTAGTGATGGCACTTTTGCTCGTGATATTCGTTTAACTCAATCTGTGGGCTATAATTTGTTGTGTGCAGATGGAGAACATCGTTCATCCATTGGTAAAAGAGACGGAGACACCAGTAACCCCGATTTTCTGAGAAACTGGAATTATGACACCGTAGCGGAAGAAGTTGCCGAATCTGCTGGAAAAATGCTTTATGCGGACTATGTAGAATCTGGTCAATATCCTGTAATTATGGCAAATCAATTTGGTGGGGTAATCTTCCATGAGGCCTGTGGCCATCTTCTCGAAACAACTCAAATCGAAAGAAAAAGCACTCCTTTCATGGATAAAAAAGGGGAGAAAATAGCCCATGAAAATCTAACTGCATGGGATGAGGGCTTAACAGAACAAGCATTTGGCAGTATTGATATGGATGATGAAGGAATGCCCCCTCAACGTACTCTTTTAATTGAAAATGGCATTTTAAAGAACTTTTTGGCAGATCGTGCCGGTTCAATTCGCACTAATCATCCTCGCACAGGCAGTGGCAGAAGACAAAGTTATAGTTTTCCCGCCGCTTCTCGTATGCGCAATACTTATATTGCCCCCGGTGAATATACCCTTGATGAAGTTTTTGCTTCGGTGGATAAGGGTATTTACTGCAAGAAAATGGGCGGTGGCAGTGTTGGCCCCACAGGAGAGTTTAATTTTGGCGTAGATGAAGCCTATTTAATCGAAAATGGCAAAATAACCAAACCATTGAAGGGTGCTACTCTGATTGGTGAAGCGAAAGAAATTATGACAAAAATCTCTATGTCATCTCAAGATTTGGGGTTAGCGGCAGGTTTCTGTGGTTCTGTCAGTGGAAGCATTTATGTAACTGTAGGACAACCTCATATTAAGGTAGATTCCATTACTGTTGGTGGTAGATAGTTTTTTTAGAGGGCAAAGTAAAAAGGGCAATAGGGAAACCCCTCTGTGTCTCCCCTTAAAAGGGGAGAAGGGTAATGGATAATAGTGAATAATAACTCTGAACTCATTTTGCCTGAAACTTCTTTCCGAACTTCTAACCTCGAACTCTTCCCCACCTCAGTTACTAATTTACTAAGCCAGAGCGTAAAGCATGGACGGCCGCTTGGGTACGATCGCACACACAAAGTTTAGCAAGAATACTACGAACATGGGTTTTCACAGTGCCGATAGAAATATATAAATCTTCTGCTATTTCTGCATTGTTTTTTCCTGCAACAATTAATTCTAATACTTCCATTTCTCGGTCTGTTAAAGATGAATTGTCGATAATTTCTTGAGATTCTGGAGATAATGGTTCTATTTCTATTTTTTCTATATCTTTTGTGTTTAAATCTTCTGTTTTTTTCTGATAACTCTTTTTTGCTTGTTCTAAAATAATAGATGCGATCGCAGGTTCAATCCAACTATCTCCTTCATGGGTAACTTGTATCGCCTGTTGTAAATTATCGATGGAAACGTTTTTCAAACAGTAAGAGTCTGCACCGAGGGCAAAGGCTTGTAAAACAGAATCTTCATCACTCTCTATCATTAAAACTATAAGTTTGAGTGGCTTCTCTTCTGAAGAATGAAATTGTTTCAACTGACGGATAAATTCAATTTCTTCAGTGCTAAATAAAGCTAAATCGATAATCACAATATCAGGATTTTTCTCTTGAATAAGATTAAACCCTTGTTGAATTTCCGATGCTTCTCCAATTACTTCTATATATGCAAAATCCTTTAGGGCGTTAATTAATCCAATCCTCGTTAGATCATGACTTTCAACTAACACGATGGTGATCTTATCCATTGCCACACTCAACGAAAAAAACAATTATAGCAATAAAAGATCAAAGATCAAAAAAAGGGAAAAGAGCAAGAGGGAAACCCCTCTGTGTCTCCCCTTAAAAGAAACCCCCCTTGCCCTCTCGATGGGAAAAGGGCTGTTTAATTAACACTAACCTTAACACCCTAAAACTTTTTAGAAAGTGAATGTAGTTCTAATTGTACCGATAACTAAAGGATCGTTATTAGTATTATTAGCAGGATTAGTCACAACAACAACCCCGGGGGTGATACTAATATTATCATTGAGAGCATATTGATAAAATGCCTCTATATGGAAGGAATTATCTTCATTGCTTAGTCTTTCTCCATTAACCCTGATATTGCTCTCTGATTGCCAAGGTTGCATACCAACGATAATACCTCCTAAATTGCCCTCTTTGAATAAGTCGGGAAAACCAAGAGTCGCCGCCCAATACCAGTAGTCGGATGTGCCTCGCCCTACAGTGTATAAACCGTTATCAAAAGAGTTTAGGTTTGAAACTTTTGAGTAGCCACCCCATGCACCCAAAACAAAACTTTCGGCTAATTGCCATGACATGGTTAAAGAGTAGGTGTTATGAGATGTATTGATGTCATCGTTAGCAAGAGCAATGGTTTCACTAAATTTACGACTATTAGCTGCGATCGCACTTGTATTATATCCATGTCCATAAGCGAAAGCAATACCGAAATTATCGTTTGGATAGTAGCCCACCTGTCCTAAAAGCCCATAAGCACCATTGAATAATCCCTCTCCATCTTGGGGAGAAGAAGCGTCAGAGGCTAAATATCCCACACTCCAACCAAATTGTCCAAAATTGCCTTCCAAAGCTAAACCAGAACCTTCTCCTTCGTAGTAAGCAAAGTTACGAGTACCAAAGACAGATAAAGCACCACTGCCACCATCTCCATCTAAAATACTTAAGGTGTTGGTAAAGTCGTCAAATGCACCCCCAGTGGCTTCTAACCATAAAGTAACATTGTCACTAATGGGAAAATTATAGTTTAAAACTTCCACTGCTACATCATTATCATCGGGTTGAGCAAAGGCAAGAGTTGCTTGGGGAGTGTTAGCAGTTTCCGCAAAATCAGGGAAGTTACCAGTGGCTAAACGAGTATAAAGTAAATCTCTTCCTGTAAAGCTGGTGTTGAATTCTAAACGGGTACGATTCCCTAAAACTGGTACTTGTTCAATATTTTCCCTACCGTTATTTTTCTGCCCATTGAAAATACTCGCTAATCCTAATACTACCTCCCCTGTTAGCTTAGTGGTAGTGGAAAATTGATGATCTTCTAAGAAAGCAACTCTACCTTCTAAATTGTCAACTCTTGCCCCTAAAGCCGCTAATTCTGCCTCAAATTCGCTCATTAAACGCTTTAATTTCTCTATATCTTCTCTTAACACTGATTCACTAGAAGCAATTAACCTTTCCATTTGTTGCATACAAGCATTCAAACCTGCGGCAAATTCGTAACGACTTAAGGCTCTGTTTCCTCGGTAGGTGCGATCGGGATAACCAACAATACAACCGTAACGCTCCACCAAACTTCTTAATGCTTCAAATGCCCAGTCTGTGGGTGATACATCTCTTAATTGCGAAACCGAGGTGACTTGATTCTGGCTTTTTTTGCTATTTTCTTGATTATAGCTTTCCACCTGTTGCAAAATATCTGCATTATTAACAGGATTACTTCTCACTTGAGATGGACAAAATGCGATCGCACTTACTCCCATTACAACGAGAGTGGAAAAAAAACGCTTATTCATTTTCAATTCCTCACACACAAATTTTTTAAGATTAGATTTTCCTTTATTTCGTCTATTATTACTTGAATTTATTTATTTTTCAATACCCAAATAGGGGATAACTTTGAAAAAATATTCTTGAGCAAAAATAATTATTAACTCAGAATCAACAGATTGTATTTTAATAGTGTAAACTACTTGAACTATATATTAAGTTGAAATAAATAGCAAAAATAAAATAAAAATAAACTTTATTATTACACTTTAATCTTTGAACATTTGTTCACAAAACAATATTAATTAATACAATAAAATATGAATAAATAATAATTTTCTATTGTTCAGGTATTAGTAGATTTTCTTTCTGTTTTCAGTATTTACAGTTAAAGCAACGACAAATTAACTTACAAAACCTTATATGGATTAGTAAACTTGTTGAGAGCTGAGATAGCAAATACTAAGCTATATACTTATTGCTATACTTTATCATTAAATTTTAAAAAATAAAAACAAAAAACTAAGGAACATGACGAAGAAACAACAAGTCAGATAACATATCTGGAAAAGGGTAATTACTTTATTCCTTTTTAGTCAAGATTATTGCTTGATCTTTATTTCTTGTGGCAATATTTCAATGTGAGTAAAATATCTATTATTGGTAATAAATATGTTTAAATCCCTTGTCTCTCGTAAACTTTCAATTATCGCTTTAACAGCCTTAGCTAGTTTTCTACCTATCAACTCCGCAAAATCAGTTACTTTTCAGGAAACAGAAGTCCCTCAAGAAGAATTTATTGCGGTAGCTCAACCCTACGGAGAAAATAAATATAATTTAATAGTCATCGAACAGATTCCGGGTAAAAATCAATGTTGGAATGAAGCAGGAGCAAATCCTGTCAATGTGGATCTACTATTATTAAATTTTGATTTTAGTGGGCATTGTCGTCGTAGCACAGACGCTAATGGTTATTCTATCCGTTATGATAATCAAGATTATGGCTTAGACTATATCCTTAACCTAGTGGAAAAAGACGGAGATTTATTATTAATGGGCTTAAATCGTCGTAGTCCGGGTCAACCTCCTGTGGTAATTGGTTCTGCAAAAGGAATTAGCCAGTCTCCCATGAAAATTATTCTTAACCCTGGGTGGCGTTTTACTAAAAGAACCTATGAAGGAAAAGTATTAGGTCATGTCTATTTCAGTTATGATTCTGCGTCTGCTCCACAAGATATAGTTCCTAATATGTTGGAAGAACAAAATAGTAATCAAGAGAATCTTGAACCGACTATGACAGAATCCATTTCTGAGGAGGAAATATTGCAACAAGGCACAGTACAAGAAATTGTTGCCCCTGAAGCAGAACCTCGTAAAGAAATTAATAAATCAGGAAAATATCACAGAATTGAAGATAATAGTAACAATTCCACAAAAATTGACCAAATCGACCAAGAAGAATCTTCTTCTAACCGATATAATTTAGGACAAACTCGTTTTCAAAGAATGAGAAACTATTAGAAACTATTGATAATAAAAATTAGGAATTAGGAATTAGGGATTAGATTAACAGGTCAAATGTCAGCAGAATAGATAAAACTGTTGCTTATAGCCTTGTAATCATTAATTATTCATTCTTTAATTATCTAAAACCTGTCCATGTGGAAAAAATTACTAAATATTGGTGTCGCTTTTACTTGTCTAAGCCTATGCTCAAGTCCTGCGTTGGCTGGTACTGTCTTAGAAAAAATAAAAGAAACGGGAGTGATTCGGGCGGGGTATCGAGATGATACTCCTCCTTTTGCTTTTCAGGATAGTCAGGGAAAACCAATAGGTTATTCTATTGATGTTTTGAAACTCATACAAGAGGAAGCGGAGAAACAGCTTAAAAAACCTCTCAAGTTGGAATTAGTAAAAATCGATCCTACTAATCGTTTTCAGCAAATCCAAGATGGTTCTATTGATATTGAGTGCGGTTCAACTACAGTTACATGGGAAAGGGAAAAAATAGTTGATTTTGCTGTTAGTTATTTCGCCAGTGGTACTCAGATGATTGTTAATCGGGGTAGTGGTTTTGCTAATAGTGATAATTTGACGGGAGCAAAAATTGGGGTTATTCCTAATACCACTAATGAAAAAGCGATGAAAATGTATGCTTCATCAGCAACTCTTGTTCCTGTGAAAAGTGAGGAAGAAGGATGGGCAATGGTGCAAAAGGGAGAGTTAGATGGATTTGCGGGAGATGGTATTTTATTACAGGCGTTGAAAAAACAAAGTAATAATGGTCAAGACTATGAAATTGTCCCCGAATTTCCCTACATGATTGAGTCTTATGCTTGTTCAATTCCTGAAGATGAATCTCAATGGCGTGGTTTAGTGAATAAAGCTATTGTTAAATTTATGCAAGGTGTTACCACTGACACTCCAAGTGCGATCGATGTTTATGAACGATGGTTTGGACAAAATGGCAATACACCTTATCCCATTGAAACAATGGCAGATTATTTTCAAGGAATTATCAATGGTTATGAATGGATTGTCATTGATGAAAGATATTAAAGTAATTAACCTGAGTTCGGGATAAATTTTTATCTATGAGTGATGGCAAAAAGTGCAAAGGGCAAGGGGCAAAGTTAAAAGGGCAACGATGCACAGGTAAATAGTTGAGAATTAAGAATTAAAAACCCCTAATTCCTAACTCTTTTCTCCCCAATACCCTAATACCCTAATACCCCAACACCCTAACACCTCTAACCTGAAACTTACCCTTCTCCAATATTGTTGAACCGAACTGATATTAATACCTATGGGGGGTTATAGCATTGAAGAAAAATAAATACTCTTTCATTATTAAAGTTGTTCGATAAAATATCTGCAAATCTTAATAATTGTGAAAAATTGGTTTAATTTTAGTTTTGTTGGCTTTATTGCTATCTTATTTCTTTCTTCTTGCGGTAATAGCTCCTCTAATACCACTGTGAGCGAAAATGAGGATTCTACAGGAGAAACTCTAACCCTTGTGGCAAATGGGGAAGATTTTATTCGTCAGGGCTTTACCAGTAAAGATGGATGGCGTATCGATTTTAATCATGCTTATGTTACTCTTGATGAAGTCGTTGCATATCAAACAGATCCACCTTTTAATGCTGAAAGTGACGAGAATATTAACGCTTCTGAGTCTATCATTTTAGTTGACGATGCGATAACTATTGATTTGGCTCAAGGAGATGAAAATGCCCCCCCTATAACTGTAGCAGAAGCGATCGCACCTACGGGAGTATATAATGCTATTTCGTGGAAATTAATTAATGATGCTCAAACCAATTCCAGTATTGTTCTTGATGGTATAGCTGTCAAAGATGGTGAAACTATTAATTTTGTTATTAACTTACCTATGCCCCTAGAGTATAGATGTGGGGAATTTGTGGGAGATGAAAGAAAAGGGGTTTTAGAAGCGGGGAAAGATGCCCAATTAGAAACAACTTTCCATTTTGACCATATTTTTGGAGATGGAGAGGCAACCCCAGAAGATGATATTAATGTAGGTGCGATCGGATTTCAACCCTTAGCACAACTGTCTAATAATGGAGAATTGAATATTGATTTAGCAACCATGAAAGCCCAACTATCCCCAGAAGATTATGAAAAACTAGAAAAAAATCTTCAATCTTTAGGTCACGTGGGAGAAGGACATTGTCGCCTAGTTAGCCAGAGTTAATAGATAAATGGTAATGTTTTATAACCAGATATTGACTATTCCAATGTTTCTTCCTTACGGCTTAAGAGGATGTTGAAAAAGTTATCAAAACTGGTTTTGAACCGAAATTCCCCCTTACATAAGAAGGATTCAGGGGGATCTAACACCCTAAAACCAAACATTTTCTCCCACTTACTTTAAAAATGCTCTGCGGTGAGAGTGGAGCTTACTGTCCTAGAATTTGAATACGGACGGGTGCAACTCCACTACTTTTCAAGCCAATTACCCTTGCCGCTCCAGCCGATAAATCGACAATACGACCACGAACATGAGGTCCTCTATCATTAATACGCACTACCACTGAGCGACCATTATTAAGATTAGTAACCTTAACTCTTGTGCCGAAAGGTAAAGAGCGATGAGCCGCAGTTAAAGCATTCTGGTTGAATTTTTCCCCACTAGCAGTCCTTCGTCCATGAAAACCGGGCCCATACCAAGACGCAATCCCCTGTGCCGCCTTGCGTAAATTTTTGACCCCCGCAAATGTCGCTTTTTGAGTTTGTTTTTTTGCAACAATTTTAGGTTGCCCTTTAACTTCCTTTAAAGGAGTTGCATTACCCATTAAACGACGCAAACGATTAGTAGCCTGTAAAGCATCATGGGCTAAATCTTCAGTGCTATCTGGTAAGATAACGTATTGGTTAACTCTTACTAACTCGGCATTAGCAAAAGTGATTACATAGTCTTCAGTTTTTGCATTCCAAGCAACGTTAATTTCTGATGCTTGAGCAGAGTTGGAAGATAGTTGTTCTAGTTTTTTCGCAAAATTAGTGGCGTTATTGATTGCTTTTCCATCAGGAGTATCAAGAAATGTTAGTAGGGGAATATTGTTATAGTGAAGCGTAACCGCATCTTGATCATTCCACTGATGTTGATAGAGTTTGGTAACGAGGAATTCTTTGACTGGGGCGGTAGAGGTTTTCGCTAGGACATTATGAATCGGAGAAGTGACTTCGCCATCTTGTGCTTGATAGCCATTAGCTCGAACAGTTGGGGCAATTAAAACTCCACTGATACTTAATCCGATGATAGTTGATAAGGCTGTTCTTACAGCTCTTTGACAATTTTTGTTATCCATAATGTTTCTTTAGTGAACAATGAAAGCCTTTAATATTGAGGTTTTCTGTTAGTTTGCTCCTTGTGAATGACACTTTATCTATGTGAGTGAACTTAAATTAAGTTAACATAAGGATTTTTACTTATGGTTAATTATTTCTTATTTAAAGCATATTGTAATATTTAGATTGATTATATAAGTAGATAAAATAAATTTTAATATGTAGAATAGTTAGTTTATTTAATTTTAAAAAAGCTCTCAATGTTTTAAATAACTAATCAATTAAACGACTAAATACAAGTAAAAAAAATAGAATCTATAAAAATATTTGTATTTTGAGTAAGAAAATAACTTAAGGCATTATGCTTCTAGTGGTTACATAAATACTCAAAAAATCAAGAGAGGCTAATGAATTGATTTACAAAGGAAAAAAAGGTTATTAGGGTGAAATTATCTCATAAAACAAACTCTTTTAAAGGATAAATTTTGACCAAAATTAGACAATAATGGTATGATAATTTCGTCAAAAAATGATCAATAATTCCCGTGTCGATACGATAAGAAAATTTGATCAATTTAAAGAGTAAAATTTCATCTATTGAAAAAATTTATCTAAAGGAGATTGCGCAATGGATTATAAACAGGCAGGAGTTGACGTAGAAGCGGGAAGAGAATTTGTTAAAAAAATATCTGAAAATGTAGCTAGTACCTATCGTAAAGAGGTTTTGGGCGGTTTGGGAGGGTTTGGTGGTTGCTTTGAAATTCCTGCAGGTTATCAGCAACCTGTCTTAATTTCAGGGACAGATGGTGTTGGGACAAAATTAAAAATTGCTCATCAATTGAATCGTCATGATACTGTGGGAATTGATTTAGTGGCGATGTGTGTTAATGACATTCTTACTTCGGGGGCTGAACCTTTATTCTTTCTGGATTATTTAGCTACAGGCAAATTAAATGGTAATCAATTAGCAGAAGTTATCAATGGTATTGTGATCGGCTGTAAAGAGAGTGGTTGTGCGTTGTTGGGAGGAGAAACAGCAGAAATGCCGGGATTTTATCAACAGGGTGAGTATGATATAGCTGGTTTTTGTGTTGGTATTGTGGAAAAAAGTAGGATTATTGATGGTAGTGCTATTCAAACGGGAAATGTTGCGATCGCACTTTCTAGTAGTGGTATTCACAGTAATGGTTTTTCTCTAGTACGTAAAATAATTGAATCTGAAGGCTTAAGTTGGGATTATCAATGTGAAGAATTAGGAGACAAAACCCTAGGAGAAATTTGTTTAACTCCCACCAAATTATATGTAAAACCAGTGTTGTCAGCATTAAAAGCAGGAATCCCCATAAAAGGAATGGCACACATTACAGGAGGAGGCATCCCCGAAAACTTACCCCGTTGTTTGCCGACAGATAAATCTATAGAAGTAAAATTAGATAGTTGGACAATTCCTCCTATATTCCAATGGTTAGGGAAAAAAGGTAATGTGTCCTTAGAAGATATGCTTAATACCTTTAATATGGGAGTTGGTTTTGTGGTGATTGTGGAAACCCAAGAAGCAGATAAAACAATTCAACATTTTCAAAGTAGTGGTATTGATACTTTTTTAATTGGTAAAGTAGTTGAAGGAAAACAAACAATCATATTTAACTGACCATTAGCACTTGTTTATCATGTTAGATTTCAGGTGTCAGGCGTTTTTTATTATTTATTATTAACTATAAACTATAAATTATTTACCTTTGCCCTTTTCCCTATCACCCCTATTCATTACTCATTATCAAGAAAATGTCTATTGAAACAGAAAATCAGGATTCTCTCACAGAATCTCCCACACCTCCCCCATTAAAATTATTGAGTAGCAAAGAACAAATTAGCATTATTAAAAAAGGGGAAATGGTAGAAATTAATCTTCCCCCAGTTAATAAAAGTGAAGCTAATCAGTGGGGCAGAATTATTGATGATTTTAAAATTAGATTGCAGAAAATAGACAAATCTTGGCAATTAGGTACAAAAACAACAATTAAAAGTGGCGATCGCCTCTTAGATACAAGACAATTAAACGAATTAAAGGGAATACTAGAAAACATTGGCTTAACCTTAGATATTATCATTACCCGTCGTCGTCAAACTGCCGTAGCGGTAGCCAGTGCCGGTTATTCTGTGAAGCAAGAATCATCTTTACCCATCTTTAACGACACCAAGGAAGACAAAAAAGAAGAAAATCAAGCTCTCACAGAACCTTTATACTTAAAAACAACCATTCGCTCAGGAGTAGAAATTTGTCATCCTAGCACCATCATAATTGCCGGGGATGTCAATCCCGGAGCAACAATTATTGCAGGGGGCGATGTCTTAATCTGGGGTAACTTAAGAGGAATTGCCCATGCAGGTGCGAATGGTAATAAACAGGCATTAATTATGGCATTAAAAATGTTACCCACTCAATTACGTATTGCGGATTTAGTTGCTCGCGCCCCCGACAATCTTCCTGATAACTATACCCCAGAAATTGCTTATATTAGTAATGAAGGAATCAAAATCAACCCCGCAGAAAATTTTTATCGTTCCTATGAATTTATAACAAACAAAAACTATTGGCAGATTAGATAATAAAGTTTTAGTGCTTTAGGGTATTGAGGTGTTAGGGAGAAATAGGGTATTAGTAGGGGATTGGGGGGAAATTAATTAAATACTCTTGCTTTTTGCCTCTTGCCCTTTGCCCCTTTAACGAGCATCCTTTTTACATCAACAAAAATTTTATAGCGAACTCAGGTATGATCAAGTCAATGAATCGCCGTTTGTTAGTAATTAGTAATGGCCATGGAGAGGATGTAATTGCCGTCAAAATTATTCAAGAATTATGGAAACTACAAACAATTAATTTTTCTTCTGATTCTAACCAAGAGTATCCCCAAATCGATATTACTGCTTTGCCTATGGTAGGGGAAGGCTTTGCTTATCAAAAAATAGATATACCCCTATTAGGAAAAGTGCAAAAAATGCCTTCGGGGGGGTTTATTTATATGGATAGTCGCCAGTTATGGCAAGATGTTAAAAGTGGCTTAGTGGGTTTAACTCTTCATCAGTATCAACAAGTTAAACAGTGGAGTAAGGAAGGGGGTTTAATTCTGGCAGTGGGAGATATTTTACCTTTACTTTGGGCAAACTTAAGTGGTGTTAATTATTTTTTTGTCGGCACAGCAAAATCTGAATATTATTTAAGAAATGAAGAGGGGTGGTTAGAAGATGTTAGTATTATCGATCGCTTTTTGGGTTCGATTTATTATCCTTGGGAGCGTTGGTTAATGAGCAGAAAATCTTGTTTAGGTGTTTTCCCCAGAGATAGTTTAACGGTTGAATCTTTGCAAAATTACGGTATTCGAGCTTATGATTATGGCAACCCGATGATGGATGATGTGGATATATCCTTTTCTTCTACCCAAAATCGAGATGATGAATATACCTTAAAAGTATTATTATTACCCGGTTCAAGATTACCAGAAGCCCTCGATAACTGGCAATTAATTCTTTCGGCTGTAGATAGTTTATTAGAAATTCATGATTTAGATTTAAGATTTATAGGTGCGATCGCATCTTCTTTAAACTTAGATGACTTTGCTGAGATTGCCCAAAAATTTCAATGGAATTCAACTCAAAAAAAATCAGTTAACATACCCATTGAAGATCCTGATAAAATGATTCTTACTAAAAATAACGCTCAATTAATCTTGAGTCAAAATAGTTATGCTCAAACTTTACAATATTGTGATATATCAATAGCTATGGCAGGTACAGCAACAGAACAGTTTGTCGGCTTAGGAAAACCTGCGATCGCATTTGCTGGTACTGGGGCGCAGTATAACCCAAAATTTGCTAAGAATCAAAGCCGTTTATTAGGAATATCCTTACAACTGGTGGAAAATCCCCAACAAGTAAAAGATAAAGTGCAAGAATTACTTTCTAACCCAGATTTATGGCAATCAATCTCAGTTAATGGTAAAAAAAGATTAGGAAGTGCAGGGGGTGCAAAAAAAATCGCCCGTGAATTATTAAGCAAACTAACCTAACGAAGTGAAGTATAGCAAAGGTAAATTTCAAGATGGATGCCCAAGAATTGATAGAAAGATATAACCGAGGGGAAACAAACTTTCAAAAAGTTGATCTTCAAAATCAAAAATTAACCAACATAGTGCTTCACAGAATTAATTTAAAGGAAGCTAATTTGAGTGGTGCTTGTTTTGAAGGATGTTTTCTTACTCAGGCCAATTTAAAAGAAGCAAACTTAGAAAATGCCGTTATCAAAGGAGATTTAAGTGCCGTTAACTTGATTCAATCCCAATTAATTAGAGGAGATTTTCAAAATAGTGATCTCACTGATGCTAGTTTAAGAAATGCGAATCTGAGTCATAGTAACTTTAGTCACAGTAAGTTAATTTGTGCATTATTACATGATGCTATTTTAAAAAACGCAAATTTGAGTCATGCAATTTTGATTAACAGTCTTTTAAGTCGTGCCAATCTGACAGATGCTAATTTACAGGGCGCTAACTTACAAGGGGCAAACTTAACTAACGCCATTATGATTAACACTAATTTAGAAAATGCCAATCTATCCCTTACTCAAATGAATTCCGTTAACGGTGTCGGCATCAAAGCATCCCATGCTAATTTCAGTCATGCTAACTTAAGCGGGGGGAATTTTGCTAACAGTGTTTTTCATTGCGCTAACTTTTATCATAGTATGATGACTTGGTGTAGTCTCAAAATGGTGGATTTCTCCGAAGCCAATCTTTCTGAAGCAAATTTATTATGGTCTAATTTAACTCGTTCTAATCTAACTAAAGCCAATTTAGTTCATGCTAATATTAGTCAGGTAAACTTCGATCGAGCTGACCTAACTGAAGCTGTGATGAAAGAATAACTAGAGAGCGTTTTCATCCTCCTAGGCAAATTACCCAAGTTCGGGATAAATTTTCATCTATGAGTGATGAAGAAAAGGGCAAGGGGCAAAGGTAAATAGTTGATAATTTAAGAATTAAAAACCCCTAACTCCTAACTCCTAATTCCGTACCGCAAAGCGGTACGAGCGCAGCGAACTCTCGTTTCTCCCTAATATCCCAACAACCTGACACTTACCCGATATTCTTAAACCAAACTGAAGTTAGAGAAATATCATGCCTGAAACCTGCCACCCGAAACCTGAAACCTAACTGAGGTATATTAGATAGCTTGAGTTTTGGGGGGACTATTTTTGATAATCAAAATAGAAAAGTAATTTAACTGTAAATGAGGCAAAAAAGTAAGATTACGATATATTTTTTCTTCTGGTTGAGTTGCTTTTTCCACTATATAAGAAGAGGATAATAACCCTTTTTGCTCTAAAATTAGCCATACTTTTTCATAAACAGAAGCTACTTTCATTAAAACAATCACTTCCGCCCAATTCAAAACTTTTTCTAACTCTTCCACTGAATAAAAAGCAGGTAAAACTACTAATTTTTCATCTTGCATAGTTAAAGGAATATCTAACACAGAAGCGGCAACCATTGGGGAAGATACCCCTGCAATTCTTTCGATTTTGAGATTAGAGTCAATTTTTTTGATGTATTCAGCTAAATAAGTAAAAGTGCTATAAAAACTAATATCTCCTTCACAAGCAAAAGCCACATCTAAACCTTTCTCTAAAAATTCCCAAACCTGTAATGCAACTTTTTGCCATGCCTTCTCTAAAGTTTCTTGAGACAATGTATAGGGAAAAGTGAGAGATAATTTTTTTTGATTGGGTTGCAAATAATTTTGAATAATAGTTTCTGCTTTGCCTAATTTATGATTAATTCCTGCAGGAAAAGCGATTATCGGGCTATTTTGGATGACTTTTAAGGCTTTAACTGTTATTAACTCTGGATCTCCTGTACCAACGCTGACACCATAAAGAGTGCCGATTTTTGAGTTCATTAATATTTACTTACCAATATGATTTTTATTGTGCCAATCATAAATTATTTTATTGGAAACAAGAAATTCAAGAGCTAGGGCGTGTCTGCAAAATGGTAAAATGAGTAAAACTACTTAAAATAATTAATGTTATGGAAGCGCGCCGCGAAGCGGATCCCGTCGGGATCGCTCTTAATCCTAACCAAGCAATTAATAGAAAAGATATAACGGATATACAATGGGAAAAGTTACAACCATTATTACCACCACAGAAACCATCAAAAGGAAGACCTAATCTAGATCATAGGCAAATAATCAATGGAATTCTCTGGATTTTGAGAACTGGTGCACCTTGGAGGGATTTACCACCTTGTTATGGGATTCATAGCACAGTTTCTAGCCGATTCTATCGATGGCGAAAAGCAGAAGTTTGGGAGCAAATTCTCGCAAAACTTCAAACGATCGCAGACTATGAGGAACGGATTGATTGGGAAGTCCATTCTGGAGATAGTACAGTTATCAGGGCCCATCAACAGGCAGGGGGTGCAAAAGGGGGCAACAAAACCAAGATTTAGGGCATAGTAAAGGGGGATTTACCACCAAAGTTCATGTTAGAGTGGAAGGATTCGGAAAACCAATAACTTTGAGTCTAACTTCAGGGGAACGTCATGACACCGTAGCTTTTGACGATTTACTGACTGGAGGAAAAGTAAAACGTAGGGGCAGAGGAAGACCAAAGAGTAGGTTTCGCTATTTTTTAGGTGATAAAGCGTACAGTAGTCAAGAAATTCGGGAAAAACTCCGAAAAAAAGGTGTAACTCCCATAATTCCTCGCAAAAGTAATGAAAAAAAACGAGAACGCTTTAATAAAGGTCTTTATCGAGAGAGAAACCAAGTAGAAAGATTAATCAACCGTCTCAAACAAAATAGAAGAATAGCAACTCGTTACGAGAAGTATGCAGTAAATTACTTAGCTATGCTTACAATTGCTTCAATTTTTATCTGGTTATAACTAAACTTTATCAAAAAAAACTGGTTAGCGTAACTTCTACAGTAATGAAGGGCCTAAAAGCATGGGCAATTTTAATTAGCGTAGATATTACACTAATTATCAGACACTTTTTCATATTTCAAAATCTAAGTAATTGTATAGCACCAAACATACAACAGCTTAATTTGATAATTTGCAGACACGCCCTAGCATGATGCGATCGCACTCTGTTACTCATTTATAAGATTATATTAATAACCCAATAAATGTAAAACTTTTGCGGTGGAAACTACATGATTATTCAGACCCAATTTTTCAGGTTCAATACCCAAGGCTAAACCAACTAATTGGGGTAAATGTAAAATCGGTAAATCTAATTTTTGTTGTATAACTTGTGCAACTTCTGGTTGACGAGAATCGAGATTAAGGTGACATAAAGGGCAAGGAGTTACAATACAGTCTGCACCATTGTTGATTGCATCCAAAAGATTCTTTCCTGCCATTTTAAAAGATTGTTCTGTTGCATAGCTAGAAAGAGGCCAACCACAACATTTGATTCTACCCTCATAAAATATAGGAGTTGCCCCTAATACTGAAAATACTTGTTCTAATGATTGAGGATTGAAAGGATTATCAAAAGGAAGATGTTTTTGCGCCCTTAATAAGTAACAACCATAAAAAGCGGCACACTTTAAACCTTTAAGAGATTTGACAACTTTTTCCTGTAGTGCATCTAAACCATAATCACCAATTAAAGCCCATAAAATATGTTTTACTTCTGTTGTGCCTTGATAGGGTGAGCAATTTTCTTTCTTTAAAAAACCATTGACTTGGTTAAAATATTCCACATCATTTTCTTTTGCTTCTTTTAATCTCTCATCCACATGACCAATTACTCCCTGACAAGTGCTACAGTGGGTTAGTAAAGGTAGATTCAACGATTCTGCAAGGGCGATATTTCTTGCATTTACGGTGTCTTCTAACAACTGTGAGTCTTCTTTATAAGTTCCAGAACCACAACAAGCCGCTTTTTTTAATTCGATTAATTCAATATCTAAAGCCTGAGAGATGGCTATTGTCGATTGGTGTAACTCACTACAAGCCCCTTGAGCAACACATCCGGGAAAATAAGCATAGCGAAGCATAAGTAAATAGAAAAGTTATTGGTTAGAGATTGGTATTTTAATCATAACTAAATTCTGAAGCACCAGATAATCGAGGGACAAATGAATTAAAAATGTAAGTTAAATGAGTCTTAGCTTATACTGAAAGAGACGATCAGAATTGTATTATCATGAAAACACAGCTAATCGAAAGACAAGCCCAAATCACAAAACTAAAGCAACAAGAGTTTGACTGTCTGATTATTGGCGGTGGTGCAACGGGTGTTGGATCGGCGTTAGAGGCTACAAGAAGAGGCTTAAAGACTGGTTTGGTAGAGCGTTTTGACTTTGCACAAGGTACAAGTAGCAAAAGCACTAAATTACTTCATGGGGGAGTGCGTTATTTAGAACAGGCTTTCAAAAAATTTGATTGGAATCAATTTAATTTGGTACGAGATGCTTTAGCAGAGAGAAAAAATGTCATTCAAATGGCGCCACATTTAGCAAAACCCTTACCTCTGATTATTCCTCTTTATCAGTTTTGGCAAATGCCTTATTACTATTCTGGGCTGTTGATGTATGATTTTTTATCTGGAAAACAAAGTTTAGGTAGAAGCAAGTTATTGAGTCTAAAAGAAACTTTAGAGCTATTTCCCACTCTCAATACAGAGGGAATGATTGGTAGCGTCATGTACTATGATGGGCAGTTTGATGATGCTCGTTTGAATGTAGAGGTAGCTATGACAGCTATTGAATATGGAGCTGCGATCGCAAATTATGTAGAAGTTACGGAAATTATCAAAGAAGGAGAAAAATGTAGAGGAGTTAGAGTAAAAGATACTTTAACCCAAGAAACTTTTGAAATAAAAGCTCAAATCATCGTTAACGCAACTGGCCCCTATACTGATTCTATTAGGGAATTAGATCAACCTACCACAGAAAAATTGTTAAAAGTCAGTTCTGGAGTACATATAGTTATAAATAAATCTTTTGCTCCCGGAGAAGGTGCATTATTGATACCTAAGACTGAAGATGGTAGGGTTATTTTCATTGTACCTTGGCGAGGTTTTACTTTAATTGGCACAACAGATGAACCAGCAAAAGTAGAAGATAATCCCCAAGCCACCGAAGCCGAAATTCAGTATCTGCTCAAATATACTAATCAATTTTTAGACAAAACTGTAAAACGAGAAGATGTATTGTCTGCGTGGTGTGGTTTACGCCCATTAGTTTCCCCTACCCATGCGGCGGCTAAATCCACAGCAAAATTATCACGAGATCACACTATAATTACTTCTAAATCTGGTTTAATTACTATCACTGGGGGAAAATGGACTACTTTCCGCAAAATGGCGAAAGATACTATCCATAGAGTGTTTAATCAATTATCTTCTCCTTCCACTGCCGATTCATCTCCATCTTTAATTCCCGTTATGGGGGGAGAAAATTTTGAGAGAAAAGAACTAAACAAACAATTAGCTACTAATATTGATGATGAATGTATAAGAAGTCATTTAATCAATTATTATGGTTCAAGAAGTTTGATAATTCAGGAAATAACAAGGGAATTAGGCGTTGAAAGATTAACCCCAAAATACCCCTTTATCACGGCGGAAGTTGTTTATGTTTACCGCTATGAAATGGCTCAAAAACCAGAAGACATATTAGCAAGAAGATTTAGACTTAGTTTCTTAGACTCTCACACCAGCCAACAGTTGAAAGAAAAGGTATCACAAATTATTAGCACTCTTCAACAAGTGCCGATTAACAAATAATTAGGGCTCTCTCATCTTAGCTTTGGGGATGATAAATTATCCCTCAAAAAAGGTGTCAGGTGTCAGGTTTTAGGTTTAATTAAAATTATTAATTTATAAGTAGCCCCACTTAATTAAACGTAAAATAAGCTCAGTTAAGGCAAAACCTTTGTCTGAAATCGTAAGGGAATTGGAAAATAAAGGTTATTCTCTCATTATTGATGTTGACTATAATGACAATCGATGGGAAATAGAAGCTTATCGAAATAATGACAAACGAAAATGAAAAGTTAATCCCATTTCTGGGGAAAATATATCTGATAGAAAAGATGATTAATTTAGAGCAGATAAAACATCATCAAACCAATGGCATTAATTGTGATGTCACTACTCAAGACATTATCAATAAACTTCAGGATTGGGATCGCCGATTTGGTGTTACTATCACTGATGTGGGGCATGATCAAGTAACGGTATCTTTTCAAACATTACCAGAGAATTTACAAGAATTAGCGATCGAAATTTATGATTTTTGTCCTGATGTCATTGATCAGGGTTATGGTTGTATGGATGATATGTTATCAATGATGTCCGAATCTGGTCAAGAGATGAATGAGGAAATAAAGCTATTACTTGAAGGGGTTGACATGGATAACCCAGATTTTGGGCTACAAATTTTGGCAAATGCTCTCAAAATTGAGCAAAAAGTTAGCTTATGGTGGGATTAAATCATTAATTTATCTAAAATACCCACTCTGAAGTCCAACAACTAAGAGCAGTAAAAATTATTGTATCGAACTCAGGTTATCATAAAGAAAATGTTAAGTTTCATTGCTATAATTCCTATTTATGACAGCTCAATTAACGAATCCGAATAAAGTAGAACATAGTAAAGTTAAGTCTGGAATCAAACAAGCTCAAGATTATTTATTTTCCCTACAAGAAAAAGATGGTCATTGGTGTGCCTATCTCGAATCTAATGTCACTCTCACCGCAGAAGCAGTATTATTATATAAAATTTGGGGTATTGACTCCCATAAACCTCTTCATAAAATAGAACATTATTTGCGATCGCAACAGAGAGAACACGGTGGTTGGGAATTATATTACGGTGATGGAGGAGATTTAAGCACATCAGTAGAAGCCTATATGGCATTAAGACTATTGGGTGTTGCCCAAGACGATGAAGCCCTAATCAAAGGGAAAAGATTTATCTTAAGTAAGGGTGGTATTAGCAAAAGTCGCATCTTTACAAAATTTCACCTAGCAATTATTGGTTGCTATGATTGGCGAGGAGTGCCTTCTATCCCTCCTTGGATTATGTTATTACCCCAAAATCCTATTTTTACCATCTATGAAATGTCTAGTTGGGCAAGAAGTAGCACCGTACCTTTATTAATCGTATTTGATCAAAAACCCGTTTTCAAGATCGAACCAAAAATTAATCTTGACGAATTATACAGCGAAGGTAAAGAAAATGTTAGATATGAGTTGCCCCGCAGTGGAGATTGGACAGATATTTTTGTACAATTAGACAACCTGTTTAAATTTGCCGAAGACATCAATTTTGTACCCTTCAAAGAAGAAAGTATTAGGGCGGCAGAGAAATGGATTATTGAAAGGGAAGAAGTAACAGGAGATTGGGGGGGAATTATTCCTGCGATGTTAAACTCTCTGTTTGCCTTCAAAACTCTTAACTATCATGTCAATGACCCTATGGTAGCACGGGGATTGGAAGCAGTAGAAAATTTTGCCCTTGAAACCCATGATGATTATTTAGTACAAGCCTGTGTTTCTCCTGTGTGGGATACTGCATGGTGTTTACGAGCTTTAGTAGAGTCAGGAGTTGCCCCAAATCATCCTGCTTTAGTTAAAGGGGGAGAGTGGTTATTAGACAAACAAATTTTAGATTATGGTGATTGGATAGTCAAAAATCCTCACGGCAAACCCGGGGGTTGGGCGTTTGAGTATGAAAACCGTTTTTATCCTGATATGGATGATTCTTCTGTAGTAATTATGACTCTTCACCAACTAGAGTTACCCAGAGAAGACTTGAAAAAAGAAGCCATTTTGCGGTGTTTGCGTTGGATTGAAACCATGCAATGTCATAATTATGGTTGGGCGGCTTTTGACATCAACAACGATGCTAACTGGTTAAATTTACTACCCTATGCCGATTTAAAGGCGATGATTGATCCTGCGACGGCGGATATTACTGCTAGAGTATTAGAAATGGTGGGTAGTTGTGATTTGCCCATGTCTTCTAGTAAAATTCAAAAAGCGATCGCATTTTTACTTCATCAACAGGAAAATGATGGTAGCTGGTTTGGTAGATGGGGAGTTAACTATATCTATGGCACATCTGGAGCATTATCAGCATTAGCTGTCATTGCACCTCAAACCAGTCAAGAAGCCATGAAAAAAGGTATTAATTGGTTAATTAACTGTCAAAATCCTGATGGTGGTTGGGGTGAAACCTGCGACAGTTATAAAAATCCTGCATTGAAAGGTAAAGGAAATTCCACCGCCTCTCAAACGGCATGGGCATTAATTGGTTTACTTGATGCAGGTAAGGCTTTGGGTAAATTTGAACAGGATAGTATTAATAAAGGAATTAATTATTTAATATCTTCTCAAACAGAAACAGGCACATGGGAGGAAAAAGAATTTACTGGTACTGGATTCCCTCAACATTTTTATATCAACTATCATTTATATCGTCATTATTTTCCTCTAATTGCATTAGGAAGATTTGAAAATTTCTTAATCTAAATTCATCTTAATTGTTATTTTAAAAGAACATAAATACTGTTAACAAAATTGTTTATGGATTTGGGGTTAGGGTATTAGGGTATTGGGGTGTTGGAGTTAGTATTAATTAAACACTTTTGCCTCTTGCCCTCCCCCTATTTAGGAGGTAGAAAGGGGGGTTTGCCCTTTGCCCTTCATTCCAGATTTTTTAAAGGAGTCCACCCCGGAGTCCATAAATTACGATCTTTTAATTGTTTAGCGTTAATCCAAAATCTCACTTGGCTATCACAAGAAGACATCATTTCTGCAAATACCCATTTGTCTTCATTTTTGCGGTTAATTACTTGAAAATGCCTCCACCCCCAAGTCTTTTGTGCGGCTGTCCACTTTGAACCTAGGAGATGAGGGAATTTCTGTTTTTTCGCCATTTTGGTAATGATTAAGTTATGATTGCTACAATGTTTTTTGTTTGACTGTTCCTCATTATCTTAAGATAACTTTCAAAAATAATAAATACAGGACAAGATTACTTATATATCTTTAAACTAGCCTAGGAACAAATTAAATTTTTAATCGATGATATGGTCAAGATGTCACTAACCAAAATAGCTCTTATTCTTATTTTTAATGTCTCTCCATTATTTGTCATAAGTATTTGTAAACCAATTCAAGCACAAACTCCCTCTTCATCTTCAGATAGTCTTTTACATAATGCTTTACCTCCTCTCAAACCTACTTCTCAAAGGTCTATTTTGCCAGAAAACAAGGCTTATACTCTTGATACTGGAGATGTGATTCAAGTAACGGTTTTTGGTTTACCTGATCAGGGAGGGGTTGTACAAGTATTTAATGATGGTACTGTTACTTTTCCTTTGATTGGTACTGTTAATGTGAGGGGAAAAACGATTATGGAGGTGAATGATTTATTGACAAGTTTATATAGTCGTTATCTAAAACGTCCTTCCATTACAGTTATTTTAGAGCAACCTAGACCCCTAGAAGTTGCCATCGTGGGAGAGGTTAATGTGCCGGGGAACTACAATTTGTCTGGAGGTACTCAAATTCAGCAAAAAGAAGGACAAACTCAAATAGCTTCTAATACTCCTTCTCTACCAAAGGTTTCTGATTTATTTACCCTCGCAGGGGGATTAACGGTTTCGGCGGATGTTCGACAAATTCAACTCAAGAGGCAAGAAAAAGGAAAAGAGGTGCTTTATGTGCTGGATTTTTGGCAACTACTGCAAGAAGGAGATTTAGCCCAAGATGTGAGATTAAAAGATGGTGATGTGATTGTTGTTCCTAAAAAAGATGTTATTGATCCTAATGAGTATAGACAATTAGCAGATGCGACTTTTGGGATTAAATATATTGAACCGCCCAATGTTACTATTGTGGGGGAGGTTAATCGCCCTGGTTCTTATACTGTACCCATTGAACAAGGACCTCCTCGTCTTACGACTGCTATACAACAAAGTGGTGGCATTAGGGAGTTAGCGGATATTAGAAATATTGTGATTTCGAGAACCACTAGAGATGCCCAACAGCAGAAAATAGAGGTTAATTTGTGGGAAATGTTAGAATCGGGAGATATAAATAGGGATGTTTTGTTGCGTGATGGAGATACAATTTTTATTCCTACGGCAAAGGAACTTGAACCCAGTGAGGCTCAAAGGTTAGCTTCTGCTAATTTTGCTCCTGATGAGATTGTGGTTAATGTGGTTGGTTCGGTACGGAATCCGGGTTCAACGGTTTTAAAGCCTAATACTTCTTTGAATAATGCGATTTTAGCGGCAGGGGGTTTTGATGAAAGGAGAGCAGATAGTAGTACCGTTGAGTTGATTAGAGTTAATCCCAATGGCACTGTTACAAAAAGAAATATTCCTGTCAATTTGGCGGCGGAGGTGAATGAGCAAACAAATCCGATTCTTAAAAATAATGATGTAATTGTGATTAATCGAAGTGCGATCGCAGCTTTTGGGGATAGTGTGGAAAGTTTCTTGGGTCCTATTGGTAGGAGTTTTTCACTGTTAGGATTTTTCAATATTTTTCAGTAAAATGATTATGGGGGGATAAAGAGTTTTTTTGATGGAAATTTATCTTAATTTTAGGAGTTATTAATGTTACCAGAAAGGTCTGATATTTCGTCTTTTTCACAGTCTAATAATTATGATGAAAATTCTTTTGTATCGGGAGAAATAAATCAAGATTTTGTCCCTTCTCTCTCCGCATTGGAAAGTAATTTGGAGAAAAAAATAGAGCAATCGCTCATAGAAAATAACATAGAAAACAACAGTAATACTCCCTATTTATTAGAATTATTTAAAAGGCGTTGGGCTTTTATTTTGGGGGCAACCTTGGGAATTACAACTGGGGTTATTTGGTGGACTTTTCAACAATCTCCTATTTATCAGGGTAAATTCATGTTGTTGGTAGAAAAACCCATGGAAAGCCAAGCACAGCAAAATCAACTTGCAACGGGGCTTGATGGGGCGAATACGAATACTAATATTGACTATAGTACGGAAGTTCAAATATTAGGTAGTGCCAGTGTTTTAAGTCCTATTTTAAAGGAAATTTCTAATCGTTATCCAGATATTTATGAGGATATTAATTTACAGAATTTGGAAAATTTGGATATAAAACAATTAGATAAAACAAAACTAATTGAAGTTAGTTTTCGAGATGAAGATCCTGAAAAAATCGCTTTTGTGTTGGATACTATTGCTTCTGAATATTTAGAAAATGGGCTTAATTCAGGAGAACAAAATATTGGAGAGGGCTTAAAATTTGTTCGTAGTCAGATACCTATTTTAGAAAAAAATATTGATAATTTACAAACAAAAATAGAAAAATTAAGAACCGATCATAAGTTTATTGATCCACAAATTCAAGCCACAGAATTAACTCAACAATTAGTTGCTACAGAAAAGGAATTTTTTGCTACTCAAATACAAATTCAAGAAGCAGAATCAGCTTATAATAATATTCAACAACATCTTAAATTATCTCCTGAAGAAGCGATCGCACTTAGTTATTTAACAGAATCGCCAAGGTATCAAAATTTATTAAAACAGTTACAAGAAATTGAAATTGAATTGGCAAAACAGTCGGCAGTTTTTACGGATTTAAGTCCGCAAATTATTACCTTAAAAGACAAAAAAAATAATATTCTTAATTTAATAGAACAAGAAAAAGCTAGATATTCTTTAGAAAATCAAAATCCTAATAATCTACAAGAAGCGATCGCAATTCCTAGTAAAATGAGGGATAAATTAACTCAAGATTTAATCGCAAAAAGAGACGAAATTAAAGTTTTAAATAGTAAAAAAGATAGTTTACAAAAAGTATTAGATAACCTTAACCAAAGAATTGCTAATTTACCCGCCATTACTCGTGAATATAATAATTTACAAAGAGAACTAAATACCTCAACAGAAAGTTTAAAGCGCTTCCTAGAAACAAGAGAAAAACTAGAATTAGATAATGTTCAAAATAATCTTAATTGGCAAATTATCTCTCCTCCTCAAGTGGGAGAAAGTCCTGTTTATCCCGTTCCTCTTTACAATCTATTATTCGGTTTATTTGGAGGTTTAACTTTTGGTACGGTAGTTGCTTCAATTATAGATAAATGCGATCGCAGTATTTACGATGTAAAAAAATTAAAAACAGTTACCCAACTGCCCATCTTAGCAGAAATACCTTTTGATAAAAATATTAATTTAACTACTAAAAAACAAAATATTCCTGATTTTTTTACCTCCAATTCTCCTCAAAAAGAATCATCAGAAAAAGACAAACTTTCACTATCTTCTAGTTTAGAATCTTTTCGTAATCTTTACACAAATGTTAGTTTATTAACCCCTAATTTACCCTCAAAATCGGTTGTTATTAGTTCTTCAATTCCCAGAGAAGGTAAATCAACTATTAGCTTAAACCTTGCCAAAGTAGCCGCTAGTATGGGGCAAAAAGTGTTATTAGTCGATACAGATTTTCGACTACCCCAATTGCATATATTAGTAAATGTTGAGAATAATCAAGGTTTGACTCATATCCTGACAGGCAAAATTCCTTGGCAAAATGCGATTCAATCTCCCAGTCAATGGCATAACCTTTCCATCATCACTGTGGGAGAAGTATTATCAGACCCAAGTAGTTTATTATATGGTCAAGCAATGTCCACGATGATGCAACAAATACAAGCGTCTCAACAGTTTGATTTGATTATTTATGATAGTCCTTCCTTATTAAGTTTTTCTGACGGTAAAATAATAGCATCTCAAACAAATGGATTAATTCTCGTGGTCAAAGTTGGTAGCACTAAAGATTATGAATTGAGACACGTTTATGAACAATTAAGAGTTACCAATACTAGAATATTAGGATTAATTTCCAACGAAATAAGATAACCTATAAAGAAAATCAGTTAATATTTCCCCATTATGAACGATATTGAAGTCCGTGTACAAAAATTGGAAAGCGAAGTCAGTCGCCTAACAAATCTGATTGAAGAATTACAAGAACAATTGATCTTATTACCAGATATTGCTAGATATGGTAAATTACAAAAATTGTTAAAAAATAAAGATTTTCGAGAAGCAGATATAGAAACCACTAGAATAATGTTAGAAGTAGCAGGAGAACAAAGAGAAACTCTATCTCCTGACAATGTCAGTAAATACCCGTGTAATTCCCTACAGATTATAGATCAGATGTGGTATAAATATAGTAATGGAAAATTCAGTTTTGGAGTACAATTAAAAAATTATTATGAAGTGGGGGGCGACATTGATACCATTAGAGCTCAAGATGTGAAAGTTTTAACGAAGTTTGCAGACAAAGTAGGATGGTTAAACGAGAATAAACAACCCAGATTTTCTGAATATGATGATTGGGATTTTAGTTTATCTGCCCCTGATGGTTGTTTTCCTGCTCACTGGTGGAAATCTCCCTATGGGTTGAAAATGGTTACATTTTTCTTTTCTCGTCTTATTTCTTGCAATTTAATTTGATGTCTTTTTCCTATTTTTTAGTATTAATTGATTTATTCTGGAGGAATTTGAAAAATAATTTCTGTAATTTCTGCTAATTTTGTCGTCATATTTAAAATCTCATTACTATATTTTTATTTGTTCCAACTTATATTTTATAATAAACTAGACCCTGAAGGGATCTGCTACGCAGCACGCACCTCTCACACTCCAAAAATGCGATCGCAACTCCTCCAATAAGCTACATTATTATTACCATTTAGAAGGGTTATTAGGATGTAATTGATCATTTTCCCAAGATAAAGAATTATTTTGTATATATTCTCTAATTTTCTCTAAAGATTGATCATTTCTAATGATATGCTCATAATAATTACGTTGCCAAACAGGATTTTTAGGTGTATTACGAATAATATTAATTCTTTTAGTTGTGGCTGATTTAAAACTTGATATTAATGATGATAATGATTTCGGTTTCATTGATATTCGTTGCTGTGATGATTGAATGGTTTGTAGGGGCGAACGGCCGTTCGCCCCTACGTTTTGATGATTTTCTATATTTTTATTTATTTGTTGATCAATAATTACAATTCCATGAAAATGATTAGGCATAATAACAAATTCATCTAATTCAATTTCTCTTCTAATTTCTGCTGATTTTAACCATTCTTCTTTTACCAATTCACCAAAATTATTTAAGATTATTTGATGATTAATAATTTCACCAAATAAACATTGACGTTCATAACAACAAATGGTAATAAAATAAAATCCTGATTGAGAATAATCATATCCTTTTAAACGAATTGATTGACGTTTATGTATATCAGGGTTATATTTCATAATTAATTATTTTAGATTTTATTGTAAATAAATTTTTATTTGATATTAATTAATTACATTGTAGGGGTCAACAGCCTTTAACTACAGACAATTGCACCCTTAACTCGGCAAAAATTATCATAAATTAAGTATTTTTTTGACTTCACTTAGAGGAATTGAAAGATTGTTTTCTTCTTCTTTTTTAGCTTTTTTAAATCTTGTAAATCTTCTAATAAATCTTGAATTTTAACAAATTATTGATAGGGTAAAACTGCAAATTATTTATTTCTATTTTTAGTGATAAATTCAGGATGTAACTGGCTCATCGCTAAACTCCATTATTAAAAATAAGCCTTACTAATTAATTATTTTAATTACAAGCCTCCCTGACTCTTTTTCTTGCTTCTTCACGTGCATATAAGGCACCCAAAGAAACATTATATGAAACTTTTCCTTGTAGATATTGTACTGCTCTCTTCTCATACTCTTTTTCCCTTTGTATTAATTCAGCCTTTGCTTTACTACAAGAAGGTGGCTTATTACATTGAGACAAAACAAATCCAATAAGCAAAATACACACAATTAGAGAAATACATCCTTCTAATACGATTTGAATATCGTTCGATTTTACAGTATCATTATTTTTGGATTTAAACGACTCAGGATTTTTTTCATACTCATCCAAAGTGTTAATAATATCATCAATAGGATTGGATGGTTTCCACATAAATCCGCATTTTTTACAAACAATATTATCTGAACTCTGTATCTCAAAATCAGAATCATTGCCACATTGCTGACATTTATGATTAATATGACTTTTCATCACCGAAATATTTATACTTTTACATTCAAATTTATTGCAACAATAATTAATTTATAGCACATCCGTTAAGAATAATCTCGATACATTGAATACAAAACCCTTGTTCATGACCTTGATATGCTTAAAATAGTAAATTATTGTAAAAAATATAAGCATAAATACTATGACTTGGTTAGAAACATATCATCAACACGTTGAAGAAAGAGCCAAATTAGGCATTCCCCCCTTACCCCTTAACGCCGAACAAACATCACACCTGTGCGAAATGTTGCAGAATCCCCCAGAGGAATTAAAAGAGGAATTAATGATGTTACTGCGCGATCGCATCCCCCCCGGAGTAGATGAAGCATCCTACGTCAAGGCTGGATTTTTAACCGCAGTGGCAAAAGGAGAATTAACATCCCCCATTATCTCCAAACAAGGTGCAGTGAGCTTATTGGGTACAATGATGGGCGGTTATAACGTGCAATCCCTCGTGAGTTTACTAAAATTTGCTGATAATACCGTAGCATCCGAAGCCGCCAACGCCCTCAGTAAAACCCTCTTAGTCTTCGATGCCTTCAACGATGTCTTAGAATTAGCAGATACAAACCCCTACGCCAAACAAGTCATTGACGCATGGGCAGAAGCATCATGGTTTATCAGTAAGCCCAAAGTAGCCGAATCCATCACCGTGACAGTGTTTAAAGTGCCGGGTGAAACCAACACCGATGACTTATCCCCAGCACCTCACGCCACCACTCGCCCTGACATTCCCTTACACGCCCTTGCGATGTTGGAATCGAGAATGCCCGAAGGGTTAGAAACTATTGCTAAATTAAAAGAAAAAGGACACCCTGTGGCTTATGTCGGTGACGTAGTGGGGACAGGTTCTTCTCGTAAGTCTGCAATCAATTCCGTATTATGGCACATCGGTAATGAAATTCCTTTTGTACCCAATAAAAAATCTGGAGGTTATGTATTAGGAGGTAAAATTGCACCGATTTTCTTCAACACCGCCGAGGATTCTGGAGCATTACCCATCGAGTGCGATGTCACCAACTTAAATACTGGGGATGTTATCACCATTTATCCTTATGAGGGCAAAATCACTAATGAAAATGGCGACACTATTACTACTTTTACTCTTAAGCCTGAAACCATTTTAGACGAAGTGAGAGCAGGAGGACGCATTCCCCTCTTAATTGGACGTGCCTTAACCGATAAAACTCGTCAAGCATTGGGATTAGAGCCTAGTAACTTATTTGTCCGCCCTCAAGCCCCTGCTGACACTGGCAAAGGGTTTACTTTGGCTCAAAAAATGGTAGGAAAAGCCTGTGGTGTGGAAGGAATCCGCCCCGGCACTTCCTGCGAACCCATGATGACTACTGTAGGTTCTCAAGATACCACTGGACCTATGACAAGAGACGAGTTAAAGGAATTGGCTTGTTTAGGATTCAATGCAGATTTAACTTTACAAACCTTCTGCCATACTGCGGCTTATCCCAAACCCGTTGACATCAAAACCCACAAGGAATTACCCGATTTCTTCTCTACTCGTGGTGGTGTTGCTTTACGCCCCGGGGATGGTATCATTCACTCTTGGTTAAACCGTATGTTATTGCCCGATACTGTTGGCACTGGTGGCGATTCTCATACCCGTTTCCCTCTGGGTATCTCTTTCCCCGCAGGTTCTGGTTTAGTGGCATTTGCGGCGGCTTTAGGGGCGATGCCTTTAGATATGCCTGAGTCGGTGTTAGTTAAATTCACAGGGGAATTGCAACCCGGTGTGACTTTGCGAGACATCGTTAATGCTATTCCCTGGGTAGCTATGCAGGAAGGTAAGTTAACCGTTGGTAAGGAGAATAAAATCAACGTCTTTAACGGGCGTATCATGGAAATGGAAGGCTTACCCGATTTAAAAGTGGAACAGGCTTTCGAGTTAACCGACGCAACGGCGGAGCGTTCTTGTTCTGGTAGTACAATCAAACTAAGTGAAGAAACCGTGGCGGAATACTTGCGATCGAACGTCAGTTTAATGAAAAATATGATCGCACGGGGTTATCAAGATGCACGTACATTATTGCGTCGTATTGCCAAGATGGAAGAATGGTTAGCCAATCCCTCTCTTATGTCTGCGGATGAAAATGCTGAATATGCAGATATTATCACCGTCAATTTAAGTGAAATCAAAGAGCCGATTGTTGCCGCTCCTAATGACCCTGATAATGTTAAACTGATGAGTGAATGTGCTGGTGATAAAGTGGATGAAGTTTTCATCGGTTCTTGTATGACAAATATCGGACACTACCGTGCGGCGGCGAAAATCCTTGAGGGTGCAGGTACTGTTAAAGGTCGTTTATGGATTTGTCCTCCTACCCGTATGGATGAGCAACAATTACGCAATGAAGGGGTTTACGGCGTATTTGCGGCGGCAGGAGCGAGAACTGAAATGCCGGGTTGTTCTTTATGTATGGGTAATCAGGCAAGGGTTGAGGATAATGCGACCGTTTTCTCAACTTCTACCCGTAATTTTAATAATCGTATGGGTAAAGGAGCAAGGGTTTATCTCGGTAGTGCTGAGTTAGCGGCAGTTTGTGCTTTATTGGGTAAAATTCCCACCGTGGAAGAATATAGAGCGATCGTATCTGAGAAAATCGATCCTTTCAAAGGCGAATTATACCGTTATTTAAACTTCAATGAGATTGAAGGCTTTGAGGATGAAGGGCGCGTTATTGCTTTAGAAGATATGCCGAAAATTGAGGACATTTTAGGTATGCCAGTATAATTGTAGGGTGGGCATTGCCCACCTTTTAAGATATGTTTTGATATAAGATAATGTCAAAAAGAGACAGTTTACATTTATCCTTGCGTCATGCTTTAGAAAAAGATGGTTGGAAAATTACTGATGATCCTTTAATTTTAGTTCTGGAAAACACCTTACTAAAAGCTGATTTAGGTGCTGAAAAATTTTTTACAGCAGAAAAAAATAATCAGAAAATTGCGGTTGAAGTTAAAGATTTTGATTCTCCTTCTGTGATTAGTGAATTAGAAAAAACCATCGGACAAATGCAATTTTATCAATGGGCTTTAGAAGAGCAAGAACCGAAAAGAAAATTGTTTTTGGCAATTAGTCAATCTGTATATTTAAAACATTTTCAAAAACCTATTTTTCAATTAGCTATTAAACGAAATAAAATCAATTTAATTATTTTTAATTCACAAAAAGAGGATATTTTACAATGGATAAATCAATAACATATGCTGACATTTTAACTAAAGTTTTAAGACAACAATCAGCTATTCAACCTCGATTACAAAATTTGAAAATTAGTTCTGTGTGCGATCGAGATACAGGACATTTTTTAATTATTATGACAGGTTGGCACAAAGAATCTTGGCGAGATCAAATTTTATTTCATGCTCGTTTAATAGACGATAAAATAATTATAGAAGATGATAATTTCGAGGAAGGGTTAACAAACATTCTCATTCAAGAGGGAATTGATGATAGAGATATAATCACAGAAATTGAGCAAATGCCAAAAATCGAGGACATTTTAGGTATGCCAGTACAATTGTAGGGTGGGTAATGCCAACCTAATCTAATTACAAGGAGGAAAATGGCAAAAGATATTTACCATGAAGCGGTGAAAAATGCTTTAATTAAAGATGGTTGGCGAATTTTAGCTGATTCTTATTTTTTACAATATGAAGATGCTCAACTTTACGCCGATCTACTTGCTGAAAAAACGTTATTAGCCGAACAAAATAATCGTACCATTGTTGTTGAAGTCAAAAGTTTTATTAATCCTTCTCCCATGAGGGATTTTGAATTGGCATTAGGACAATATATTGTCTATCGTGATATTTTAGATTTGTCTGAAAAACATTATGCCATTTATTTAGCTGTCAAAGATACGGTATTTGAGAGCTTTTTTCAAAGAAAATCAGTTAAAGCTATTGTTAAACGTCATCAAGTAGAGTTTATTGTTTTTAATGATGAAAAGGAGGAAATTGTCTCATGGATAAGCTCACAAGATATGGAGAAATAATCAAAAAAATCTTAACAGAATATTATCAAATTGTTGAGAAAGCTCCTGATTTTCACCCTGAAAATTGCCTAATTTTTGATGACAATAATCATCATTATTTTTGGCGTAGTATTGATTGGGTTAATAAAAAAAGAATCAATAATACTCATGTTTATATTCGCATTAAGAATGAGAAAATTTATATTGAGGAAGATTGGACAGAAGAAGGAATCGCTACGGAATTATTAAGAGAAGGTGTGCCGAAAGAGGATATTGTTTTAGCTTTTCATGATCCTGAAACTCGCAAATATACTGATTTTGCTGTAGCTTAAATTAGTTATTATAATCATATCTGAGAAAATCGATCTTTTCAATGGCGAATTGTACTATTACTTAAACTTTAATTAAATCGAAGGTTTTAAAGACGAAGGGCGAGTAATCCCCTTAGATCAAATGTCGAAAATTGAAGATATTTTAGGTATGCCTGTATCATTGTAGGGTAAACAATGCCCACCTTAATCAATTATCAAATCATAAAATATATGAATATTGATCCTGTATATACTTCAGTGGGTGTTCTTTTTAAAAGTCAATCCACATTTTTTATTCCTAAATATCAAAGAGCCTATGCTTGGAACTCAGAGTCAGTAAATGATTTCATTACAGATTTAAAAACTTGTTTTGAAAAAAGAAAACAAGGACTAGAAATCAATCATTTTTTTGGTGGGATTCTCAGTGTTAAATATCCTGTTTCGGGTGCATTTGATAAACATAAATATGAAATTATCGATGGGCAACAAAGAATTGCTACTTTTACCTTATTGGTAGCTTGTTTAATTAAATATTATAAATGTTTAACACTTGAGGCAAAAAAAATACAAGATACTAATAACGAAAATATTATTGAAAGAAGATTTAATAATTTATTAAATAGATTTGTTCAATTTGAACAAGAAATTCAAAGAATTGTTAACTCTGTTGATGTTCTCAGACTTTCAAACGCTGATAATGATTTTTATCGAGAATTGATTCGTGATCATAATCCATCTCCATCAAGAGATTCACATAATAAAATGTTATCTGCATATGAAAAACTAAATAAAGGATTAAAAGAAATTCTTGCTGATGCAAATACTATTGAAAATAAGATTGATGACTTAGAAATAATCGAAAAAATCTTGGATAATGATTTTACGGTGTTACATATGGTTACTGATAAAAAAGAGGATGCTTTTAGGCTTTTTCAAGTTATTAATGATAGAGGTACAAACTTAACAGATGGAGATTTATTAAGAGCTAAAACGTTAGAACTTTTAGAACCATTTTGTGAACAACAGAATATTGTTGAAAAATTATGGGATAACATTCTTGCTGATTCTCCTTCTGATACGAGTAATTATTTCAATTGGATTTATGATTCCTTTGAAGGTAATAGACCAAAACAAAATGCCGTCTTTGATATGTTTCTTGATAGATTTTTTCCTGAGCATAAAAAACATCAATTAACATCTGATGATGCAGAAAAGATTAAAGATATGATGGAAAAAATTCATAAACAGATTATTAAATGCAGGAAGTTAGTAGAAGGACAATGGTTATATCCAGAAAAACAACCTATAACAGCATGGGATAGAACTCGTTTAAATATTCTCTTGGTTGAACTTGGTCATACTTTGTCTATTCCATTGTTACTTGCCGCATCTGAATTAGATCACAAGAAGTTCTCAGAAATAGTTCAAATGATAGAAAAGACTTTTTTTAGATATAAATTAATATGTAATGAACATATAACGCCTTTAAAAACCATTTATGCTAAAGAAGCTATTAATATTCGTCAAAATATTCAATCTTATCAAATAGAAAATCTCAGAAAAGAACTTAATGAGTTGCTTCAATCAAAAGTACCAGATCAAAAATTTAAAACTGCATTAAGAACACTTCAATATCAAGAAACTGGTGCGAGTAATAAGCCTCTTAAGTATTTTTTAATGACTATTGAATATTATTACCAATGGTTTAAACAAGGAGCAAATGGGCAACCTGATTGTCTTGATAAAAGTAGAGTATATGATTTTGCTGGTACATCAATTGAACATATCTATCCTCGTAATCCTGCTAATCTGGATAAAGACAATAATCTTGAACCTCTAAAAAATTCGTTGGGTAATCTTACAATTATGGATCCTCAACAAAATAATATTGGTGATAATGACCCTTTCATCAACAAAAAGTCACTTTATAAAAATTCTTCTGTTGTTTTAACTCAAGAAATCGGCAATATGGAGAATTGGACAGCTACAGAAATAGAAAATCATCAAAATTTATTAATAGAGATTGCTATTTCTCTATTTAATTTACAAACATAAGTCTTTGAAGTACGTTCACTTATGGTTTGGGTTAAGTAATAAATAATTAACGTTCTTAATTCTGATTGCGATCGAACTTTATCAGATTTAATTTTTTTAGGATGTAAAAAGTGCTTTAATAATCTATTTTTCAATTAGCTATCAATCGACGTTTAATCATGTTTATTTCTAATCATAGTCTTTCTTCTCAACCTTGCCCCTGTGGAAGTCAAAAGCCATTATATCAATGTTGTGATGTCTATCTACAAGGACAATTACCTGCACCTACCGCAGAAAAATTAATGCGATCGCGCTATTCTGCTTACTGTCTCAAAAATATAGATTACCTATTCAACACAGAACATCCTAATTACCGCAAACCTAATAGTAGAGCCATGATTACGGGAACTGCTAACAGTCTTATATGGCTTGGTTTAACCGTACTTAACACCGAAGGAGGCAAATCTGAGGATGAAACGGGTATTGTTGAGTTTATGGCAGTATATCAAGAAGGAAAGTCCGTAGCTCAACTGCACGAAAGATCGAATTTTATCAAAGAAAAAGGTAAATGGTATTATACTGACGGAGAAATTCTCCCCCCCATTCAACCTAAGAAAAATGAACCTTGTTGGTGCAACAGTGGCAAAAAGTTTAAACAATGTCACGGTAAAACTAGGTAATAAAAAGTGCGATCGCTTTTCCATTGATTCAAAAGATGAAACCTTCCCATTGAGATATAATAATGAGTCGAACAAGCACGGCACAATATAGAGTGAGATGAAAGTAATTATTATAGGTGGAAATGGTTTTGTTGGTTCGGCTTATAAGCGTTTTTGCGAAAAAAACAATATCGATCATTTAATAGTAAATAGACATAATTATCACGACTATATTGGTACTAAAGCTGATATTTTAATTAATGCCAATGGTAACTCTAAAAAGTTTTTAGCTACTCAAGAGCCTTTAGTTGATTTTGATGCTTCAGTGCGATCGCTCCGACAATCTTTAATTGATTTTCCCTGTGATAAATATGTATTTTTATCTTCCTGCGATGTCTATTCTGATTGTTCAAGTTACGAGTCAACAAAAGAAGATGTTGTTATTGATATTAGCAAACAAAGCCCCTACGGTTTTCATAAATATTTAGCAGAATTATGTGTTCAACATTGCCATCATGATTGGTTAATTTTCCGCATGGGAGGGTTTGTCGGTGAAAATTTAAAGAAAAATGCCATCTTTGATATTTTATGGGGCGATCGCCTCTGGTTACATCCAGAAAGCAAATTGCAGTATATTAATACTGATATAGCGGCCATGAGAGTGATGGAAATAATCAAAAAAGGCTACTCTCAAGAAATATTTAATCTTTGTGGTAACGGGGTAATTGAGTTACAGGAGGTGTTAAACATGACTAACAGAGAAGTTGAAATCAACACGGAAGCACAACCCGTTCATTATGAGGTGAATATTGATAAAATTCAGTCAGTAATTGATATTCCTTCCACTCGTGATGCAGTGATTAATTTTGTTCAAAGTAATGGATAATGAATTTGGCTTTATATTTTATTAATAATGCCCTCATATTTCCCTATTTAGCAGTCAAGATATGAAAAGTAAGTCAAAATCTCCTTATCAAAAACTAATGCTGAGGATACTGCATAATTTGCAGGGATTATCAGTAATTTTAGCGGTTATTACTGCTTTTTGGACATATAACACCTATGATGGACGTTGGGGCAAAATTGCTTTTCTCCCTGACTGGAAGGAAATAGAGGGGATACATGGAACTTTTGGCTTATGGGTATTATTAATATTACCTGTTTTTATTATCTATAGTATTCATAAACAAGCCCAAAAATTAATTCAAAAAGACAGTTTAGATAAACTAAAATTAATTAATAAACCTATTTGGTGGTACTCTCTTCATCGTCTAGTTAATACTTTCAGTATTTTTGCTTTAATCTTTGCTGTTTTTAGTGGAAAAATGATGAATGAAAAATGGTTGCCTAAAGGAGAATTAAATCATTATTGGTACTATTTGCATCTTATTTCGTTAATTATTGTCGTTTTAGCCATAGCATTTCATTTATTAACTATGTCTAAAATAGGCGGTTTGAGTTTTTTATCATCAATCTTTAAGCTAGATTTTAGAGAGGATGAAAACCCTAAATATTGGCTAAATAAAATTAAATCATTACCTGAAAATTATCGGGAAATTATTATCAACGAATGGGAAAAAACTCCTGTTTTTTTAAAAGTTGTTGAAATAACTTTGATTTTTATTATTATTTTAGCTTGGGTTATTTCTTGGCTTAAATAATACAAGTTTAACGACCTTTTCTAGTGAGTTAAATCGCATTGAGCTTCTCTTTAATTTATATGAAAATCTTACTAATCCTCTCCCGAAATCACAAAGTAAAAAGAGTAAAAAATAATCCTCAAACTTATCTTCTTTTAAGGGAAGATACAGAGGGGTTTCTCTTTTCCTACCTCAATGAATAATTTATTGCACTCAAAGCAAGAGAGTCAAAAATGTTAAATTAGCAATGTTTAGTTTTATTAAATTTATTTGCCATTATGCTTACTTCTAATTACTCCATTGCCTCTCTACTAGATAGACAAAGACAGTATTTTGCCACAGGGGAAACCAAGTCTGTTGATTTTCGTTTACAACAGTTAAAAAAATTAAAAAGTGCGATCGCATCTCGTCAAGATAAGATATTAGAAGCATTAAAAGCGGATTTAGGTAAACCAACCTTCGAGGGATGCTTTGAATTAGCTGTTTTACAAGATTTAACCTATGCCATTAAAAACCTGAAAAAATGGGTTAAACCCCAGAAAGTAAAAACAGGAATTGAACTTTTTCCCGCGCAAGCCAAGATTCATCCTGAACCTTTAGGAGTAGTATTAATTATAGGTCCTTGGAATTATCCCTTTTCTTTGATGATTTCTCCCCTTATTGGTGCGATCGCATCTGGTAATTGTGTACTGCTAAAACCCTCAGAAATTGCCCCTCATACCTCTGCTTTACTCACAGAATTAATTAGGGACACATTTCCCTCCGAATATATTTGTATTCAAGAAGGTGGCGTGGAAGTAGCTCAAGAATTATTAGCCTGTAAATTTGACCATATTTTCTTTACTGGAGGTACAAAAATTGGACAAATCGTCATGGAAGCGGCGGCGAAGCATTTAACCCCTGTCACCCTCGAATTAGGAGGAAAAAGCCCTTGTATTGTCGATACACAAATCAATCTTAAGGAAACCGCAAAACGCATCACTTGGGGTAAATTTATCAACGCTGGACAAACTTGTATCGCTCCTGATTATATCCTTGTGGACGAGAAAATCAAAGCAGATTTAATTAAGGAGATGAAAAAATGTGTTGAGAGCTATTTTGGCGATAATCCTGCCGATAGTCCCGATTTTGCCCGAATTATTAATCATAGACAGTTCGATCGCCTTCAAAGTTTATTAACTGATGGTAAGATTATTATTGGTGGCAACTATAACCGTGAAGAAAAATATATTGCTCCCACCATCTTAGATGAAATTTCCTCCGACTCTCCCATCATGGAAGAGGAAATTTTTGGACCAATTCTCCCCGTTTTATCCTATCAAACCCTAGAAGATGCGATCGCTTTTGTCAACAGCAAACCCAAACCCCTTGCCCTTTATTTCTTCTCCCATAACAAAGACAAACAGCAGAAAATTTTGAGAGAAACCACATCGGGGGGATTATGCTTTAACGAAACAATTATGCACGTAGGAGTCACCGAATTACCCTTTGGAGGAGTAGGAGATAGTGGTATTGGTGCATACCATGGAAAAGCCACCTTTGATACTTTTTCCCACTATAAAAGCGTATTATCCCGCCCATTTTGGGGAGATTTAAACTGGCGTTTTGCACCCTATAGCGAAAAAAATGTCAAGTTATTTAAACAAATATTTACAAAATAACCTGAATCCAGAAACCCATCAGATAATAATGACAGAAATCAACGCTAATTATGATGAACCTTGGAAAGAAGCCATAGGAGAATACTTCGATCGCTTCTTAGAGTTTTTCTTCCCACAAGTATATCACCTAATAGACTGGTTAAAACCACAAATTTCTTTAGACAAAGAATTACAGAAAATTACTGCTGATTCTGATGATAGTAAAAGATTAGTAGATAAGTTATTTCAAGTGTGGTTAAAAAACAATCAACCAGTGTGGATTTTGGTTCATATCGAAGTACAAAGTCAGTATGACAGCGACTTTAATCAAAGAATGTTTATCTATCATTATCGCACCTTTGATTTATACCGAAAACCCGTAATTAGCCTTGCTATACTAGGAGACGAAAAAGAAAAATGGCGACCATCCAATTATGGCTATGATTTAGGTGGATGTAAATTAAACTTAGATTTTCCCGTAATTAAACTATTAGATTATCAAGAAAAATGGGAAGAATTAGAAAGAGATTTAAACCCCTTCGCCATAATGATAATGGCACATTTAAAAACTAAGACAACCACAAGTAATTTAGCAGAAAGAGAACAATGGAAATGGTATTTAATCAGAAGTTTATATGATAAAAATTTCAGTAAATTAAAAATAGTAAAACTGTTTAAATTTATTGATGCGATGATGACTTTACCACCATTGTTACAACAAAGTTTGAATAAAAAAGTTATTGAATACGAGGAGGAAAAAGTGATGCCCTTAATTAGTCCTTTCGAGCAAATGGCGGAAGAAAGAGGAATACAACAAAGAATTGAAAAGGAAAAAGAATTGATTATTCGCTTATTAACACGTAAATTAGGAACAATCAATGCTGATTTACAAACTCAAGTGAAAGCTCTAAATATCGAAAATTTAGAAACCTTAGCAGAGGATTTATTTGATATGAATTCCATTGAAGATTTACAACAATGGTTAAGTAATTACTAATTTTTATATAAGACAAAAATCTTAATAGTAGCTTGAAATATAGCTACTTTTTTTCATTCCAAAATAATTAAGTAAGCTAATATTTTTAGTAAATTTTATCACCTGACACCTAACATCTAACACCTTTTCAACAACGATACTTTTATAAGCTAAGACACGCTATAGTTGTCCATACCTACACAAGAACATACCAAATTGCGATCGCCCTTAGCATTATCAATACGAGCCACAGAAGTCCAGAATTTATGCTCTTTAGTCCATTTATCAGGATAAGCCGCTATTTCTCTGGTGTAAGGGTGATTCCACTCCGATTTAAGCAACATTTCGGCAGTATGGGGAGCATTTTTCAAGAGATTATCGTTTTTATCCATTTCCCCTTTTTCAATGGCTTCAATTTCCTTACGAATGCTAATCATAGCATCACAAAAACGATCTAATTCGGCTTTTGATTCACTTTCTGTAGGTTCGATCATCATTGTACCAGCAACGGGCCAAGACATAGTCGGAGCATGAAAACCATAATCCATTAACCGTTTTGCTACATCCTCCACGCTTATATCCGCAGTTTTACGAAAATGACGTAAATCGATGATACACTCATGGGCGACTAAACCATCTTTACCAGTAAATAGAATTGGATAGTGAGGGGCGAGACGATGTGCCATATAATTAGCACTGAGAATGGCTATCTTCGTGGCATGGGTTAATCCTTCTCCTCCCATCATGGCAATATACATCCAAGAAATGGGCAAAATACTAGCACTTCCCCAAGGGGCAGAGGAAATCATACCAATAGACTCCTCCACATTTCCCCCCTTATTAAGGGAGGTTAAAGAAGTAGAAGGTAAAAAAGGTACTAAATGAGAGGCGACACCAATGGGGCCAACCCCAGGGCCTCCCCCACCATGAGGGATACAAAAGGTTTTATGTAAATTGAGGTGACAGACATCGGCCCCAAAATCTCCCGGTTTACATAAGCCAACTTGGGCATTCATATTCGCACCATCGAGATATACTTGCCCACCATAACTGTGGATGATACTGCATATATCTTTAATCCCTTCCTCAAATACCCCATGAGTAGAAGGATATGTCACCATTAACGCCGCTAATTTATCTTTATGTTTCTCGGCCTTTGCCTGTAAATCAGCAATGTCAATGTTACCTTCCTCATCACATTTAACCGCAACCACTTTTAAACCACACATCACCGCACTAGCAGGATTTGTACCGTGAGCAGATTCTGGAATAAGACAAATAATGCGATCTCCCTCTCCTCGACTGTCATGATAACGGCGAATAACTTGTAACCCTGCATATTCTCCCTGTGAACCAGCATTGGGTTGTAAAGAGACTCCTGCAAAACCAGTGATTTCTGCTAACCATGTTTCTAACTGAGAAAAAAGAGCCTGATAACCCTTTGTTTGAGACAATGGTGCAAAAGGATGAATATTATTAAATTCAGCCCAAGTAATAGGTAACATTTCCGAAGTTGCATTCAACTTCATGGTACAAGAGCCGAGAGGAATCATGGAAGTTGTTAAGGATAAATCCTTGCTTTCTAAACGATGTAGATAGCGTAATAATTCCGTTTCGCTAGTGTGCTGATTGAAAACTGCTTCTGTGAGAAAACGACTTTGACGCTGTAAAGAAGCTCGAATCCCTAAACGGCTAATATTATCATCTCCCTGATAAATAGAAGCATCCAATAAAGGAGATTTATTTTCCAATAAGCGAATATACACAGTATTTTGAGCAAAAATTGCACAAATCTGATTAACTTCTGTGAGAGTGGTTGCCTCATCCAGACTAATACCAACACCATCACTGTAATAACGGAAATTAAAGCACTGATTTTCTGCTAATTCTCGAATAGAGGCGATTAACTCATTATCATCAACTTTAACCTTGATAGTATCGAAGAAATGCTCAGATTGTAACTTATAACCTAATTTTTCTAAACTATTGGCTAAAATACGGGTTAATTGATGTACTCTGGTGGCAATATTTTTGATCCCTTTTTCCCCGTGATAAACCGCATAACTAGAAGCAATTACCGCCAATAAAACCTGTGCAGTACAAATATTACTGGTAGCCTTATCTCTGCGAATGTGTTGCTCTCTGGTTTGTAATGCTAACCTTAAAGCAGGTTTACCTTGGGCATCTACCGAAACTCCCACTAAACGCCCTGGTATCTGTCGCTTATATTCTTCTTTCGTGGCAAAATAACCAGCATGAGGCCCACCATAACCTAATGGTACACCAAAACGTTGACTATTTCCCACTGCAATATCAGCATTTAATTCTCCGGGGGATTTTAAAAGTGCCAATGCTAATAAATCGGCGGCTAAAATCACTAAGCCTTTTTCTTGATGAATTTGCTCAATAATGGCTTGATAGTCATAAATAGTGCCGTCAGTGGCAGGATATTGAAGTAAGCAACCAAAAACGGCATTTTTAAAGTCATAAGTAAAGGGATTATCAATAATTAACTCAATATCTAAATATCTCGCCCTTGTTTTAATTACTTCAATGGTTTGAGGATGACAGTTTTCGTCAACAAAAAACAACTTTGATTTACTTTTACTTGCTCCATAACTCATGGTCATGGCTTCGGCGGCGGCAGTGCCTTCGTCTAGGAGGGAGGCGTTAGCAATTTCCAACCCCGTCAAATCTATTACCATCGTCTGAAAGTTTAACAAGGCTTCTAATCTTCCTTGGGCAATTTCAGGCTGATAGGGAGTATAAGCCGTGTACCAATTGGGGTTTTCTAAAATGTTGCGTTGAATCACCGCAGGGGTGACACAATTATAATAACCCATACCGATAAAAGAACGATATACCTGATTCTCAGATGCGATCGCACTTAATGTTTTTAATGCCTGAGTTTCGGTTTGAGGAGAGGGTAAATTAAAGGGTTTAGAGAAACGGATAGATTGGGGTATCGCCCTATCAATGAGAGAGTCAAGACTATCATAACCCAGTTTTTTCACGATCGAATCTTCTTCATAACTATCGATACCGATATGACGATGAATAAATTGATCTTCCCTAGGTATGCTAACATCACTATTGACTTTCTGCTCACTATTTTCCGAGACAAAAGAGGAAGCAATATTTTCTAAGTCAAGCATATTTTTGCAGAGGAAATAAATCTCATATTTACATATCTTAATGTTAACGAAATCTTAAGAAATTCGAGCAATAGATTTTCTTCGCCACGAGGTGAGGGTATTGGGGAGAAACGAGTTAGGAGTTAGGAGTTAGGAGTTCGGGGTTAGGAGTTTTTAATTATCAACTATTCACTATTCACCTTTGCTCTTTCGTGAGTACAGTGAAAGATTAGAGCTTAAAAAATATCAGCAGGGTCAGCAGATTTCAATTTATTAACTGCGATCGCACCTGAAAAGCCACACATAAACAAAGTTAACAGAAAAACAGAAATAATTAAAGACTTACTTAAAAAAATTGGTAAGCCCGTAGCTTTAGCGGTAACAGAGTAAAGAAAGGCAGAAAATCCTAAGCCCGGTAAGAATCCAATACAAGCGAGAATAATTGCCTGTTGAAAAACCAATACTAACAGATAATTGTTGGTATATCCCATGGCTTTGAGAGTGGCATATTCAGGTAAATGATCCGCAACATCTGTGTACAATATTTGATATACAATTACCGTTCCCACAATTAACCCCATTACCGTGCCAAGGGTAAAAACAAAGCCCACAGCAGTGGTATTTTCCCAGTAACTACGCTCATAATTAACGAATTCATCTCTGGATAAAACTAAAACATCTCCGCCACTGAGTTTATTTTTGAGAGTTTTAATTACGGCCTCTGTATTAGCATTTTCTTCGAGATTAATTACCCCTACATCAATTAAACCTTTATCTCTTTGGGCAAATATTCTTAAAAAGTTTAAATCGCTAGTAATAATATTTCCATCTGCACCAAAAGTTGTACCAATAGTAAATAATCCAGCTACTTCGACTTGACGATTATTTATTTCTGTTTTAACTTTTTTTCCTTCTTGAAAAAGCTGAGGAATAGGACCAAATTCTGGACGAGAATCTGTATCAAATAATACCTGATCTGGTTGTTTTAATTTATCTAAGTTTTTTTGTACTCCTGATAAGTCAAAAATTGCTTCTTTGGGGTTAAATCCCATAATCATTATCTGTCTAGTTTTTTGATTAAGAGGATTTTTCCAAGTGGTGAAACCTATATATAAGGGGTTAATTGATTTTACTTCTTTAACTGCTAAAGCCTCATACAAACGGCGACTAGAAAAACTTTTCATACCAATTAAAGCATCAGATTGAGGGCTAATTAAAAATATATCTCCTTTTATATTTTCATGAATTCTTACTGCACTATTTAACAAAGCTGTCTTAAATCCTAACTGCATAAACATCAAAATATCAGCAAAACTAATACCTGCGATCGCAATTAAAAGACGGATTTTTTCTTTACTTAATTGTAGCCATGCAAGGGGAGTTTTCATAATTAGTTTTTTTTCTAAAATTATTGTTAGTAATAGGAAATAGGTAACAGAAAATACTTATAATTGCTCATTATTATGTTAATCAAATACAGTTCTTATTTATAGGAGAATATTCACAATTACTTGAGAATAAATAAGATTTTTTATCTTGTTATTATCTTCTGGATTAACAGCAATTTTTACCTCTACCACCCTAGCGTCAACATTGGCGGCTGGATCAGTTTCTAAAACGTCTTTTTTACCTATTTTAGGGCTTATTTCTGTAACTTTACCCGTAATTACTCCTTCAAAGCTATTATTCTCACTCTTTATCTGGGCTTCTTGTTTTAGCTTTACTTTACTAATATCACTTTCATAAATTTCTGCTACAACTATCATCTCCTGAGTATTGCCCATTTCTACTATTCCTTGCTCACTACTAATATTTTCTCCAGGATAAGCATTTATATCGATTATTTCCCCATCTATGGGTGCTTTAATGATAGTCAAATCTAAATCTACTTCTGCTTGATTAACCAGTGCGATCGCACTCTCTACTTGTGCTTGAGCTTGTGCTACATCTACTGGGCGAATTTCAGAAATTTCATTTAAAGTAGCTTGGGCAGAGACTATCTGTTTATTGAGGGTATTAACTCTTTGAGTGGCAAGGGCTTGAGCCTCGTTAATTTCCTCCGATAGAGTGCTAATGGTTTTTCTATAAATTGCTAAGGCTTCTTGATAGCGTTTATCGGCTGTCTCAAGGGTTAATTGACGATCATCTAATTCTGAGGCAGAAATTACTCCCTCTTTTGCTAATTGTTCATATCTATTTAATTGGGCTTGAGCGTTATCTTTTTCCGCTTGTAATCGGTCTATGGTAGCTTGTCTTTCTTCCCTTTCAGAAGCTAATTGGGCTTGTAAACGATTGATTTTTGCTCGATCAGTTGCGATCGCACCTTGTAATTCAGCTTGAAGTTGAGAAACAATAGCTTTTTGAGCATTGATTGAACCTTCCTTTGCTCCAGCTTTAACGATATTTAGATTTTCTTGGGCAACAGTTAACTCTTTTTTTGCTCGTTCCAATTCTGCTTTTTTCAAATCATAATCGGAAGTATAGGCAATAATATCACCCTTTTTGAGCCAATCTCCTTCTTTCACTAAAAGAGTTTTGACCCTTGCGCCTGCCAAACTAGGACTAGGAGAAACATTAATAACCTCTGTTCGAGGTTCTATTCTACCTAAACCACCGATAGACGTAATAGGAACAGGTTGGCTAATCTCATTTTCAGAGGAAACATTAGGCTTTCTTTGACTCACCACATAAACACCTAGCCCAATCATTATTATTACCCCGACTGCCGTTGCAATCAACGTAATGGATTTGCCATATCTTTCCACTATTGAAATTTTAGCTTCCCCCATATTCCCTTTTATGATTTAATGAATGTATAGATCAAAATGGTTTTTCTACCCTGTTATCATACTAGACGGTCTAGTCTAATCTTGTCAAGACAGAAATATCGTCAAGAAAACCAAGAATTTTAAGAAGAAAAAGAAAAGAATGGAAGAAAAGGCAGAAAAAATTTTGCAGGGTGCATTATCACAGTTTTTATCTTATGGTTATGCAGGTACTACCATGGATAAAATAGCTAAATCGTCTGGAGTGTCAAAACAAACTTTATATAGTCATTTTGGAGATAAAGAAGGATTATTTTATGCCTTAGTTAGTGACATGGCTTCCCGTAAATTTAAGTTAGTCTGGGAAAAGCCCTTGGAAGGAAAACCACAATTAGTATTAAAAAACCTAGCAGAAACCATTATAAAAGAAGTTAGTGACCCTCTTTACTTAAACTTTATTCACCTCATTGTTACGGAGGTAAAAAACTACCCAGAAGTTGCTCAATTATGTTTTAAAAATCTTGCTAAACCTGCCATCAATCAATTGACTAACTATCTACAAAATAGTCCAGATTTAACCTTAGATGACCCAGAAGCGATCGCACATATTTTTGTCAATAGCATCTTACACTATGTTTTAACTCAAGAAAAACTACAGGCAAAAAAAGTCATTCCTTTAGAGCAAGAGCGTTTAATTAATAATTTAATAACTCTTATCGTCACAGCAAAGAGCAATGAACAAAGTTGAAAGGGCAAGAGGCAAACCCCTCTGTGTCTCCTCTTAAAACAAATCCTCCCTCGAGAGGGCAAAAGAGTTTAATTAACCCTAACCATCCTAATACTGCCCCTTATCCAATATTATTAAGCCCCACTGAAGTTAATTATTCTTTGTCGAAGATTTTTAGTATAATTAATCACACTTGCAAAGAAAGTCCAAACCTTAATTAAATCAACAAAGGGAGAAATAGTCAAAAAAAAGTTTTACAAAAATTAAATCTATGCTTTATGATGATATAGGGTCAACTTTTCTATTATGCCGTAAGAAAAACAGATAAGACAAGGTTGACTCACTGTATTTGAACTATTGTTCAGCATAAAACCTAAAAAAATTGCTGACTTTTGCACTTTATTTTGTATAATTTTAATTCTCGGAAATATTATTAACTGAAATATATAAAAAAAATCGAACAATTATGCAAGCACTACCTAAAAATATTGATACCATTAGAGTATATCTCAAGGAAATAGGCAGAATTCCCCTTTTAACCAAAGAGGAGGAAATTGTTTTAGCCAAACAAATTCAAGAGTTAGTTGCGTTGGAAAAAAAACGAGAAACTTTAAAGAAAAAGTTAGAAAGAGAACCTTCTAAAAAAGAGTGGGCAGAAGCGGCAAAAATTTCTGAAAAAAATCTCGATATAAAAATTAGCAGAGGAGAAAAAGCCAAGCGTAAAATGGTCGAAGCAAATCTTCGTCTTGTAGTTTCTATTGCGAAAAAGTATCTTAAACATAATTTAGACCTACTCGATTTAATTCAAGAGGGTACTATTGGTATGCAAAGAGGGGTAGAAAAATTCGATCCTAAAAAAGGTTATCGTTTCTCTACCTATGCTTACTGGTGGATTCGTCAAGCCATTACCCGTGCGATCGCAGAAAAAAGTAGAGCAATTCGTTTACCCTTACATATTACAGAAAAGTTAAATAAAATTCGCCAAACTCAAAGAAAATTATCTGAGGAAAAAGGTCGTCCTGCAACTATTGCAGAATTATCCGAAGCCTTAGAGTTAACTACAGAACAAGTTAGAGACTACTTAGGTAAAGCCCGTCAACCCCTATCCTTAGATTTAAAAGTAGGAGACAATAACGATACTGAATTAGGAGAGTTATTAGAAGATAAAGGACAATCTCCCGAAGATTTTACAGACTACTCTTGTCTTCAGTTTGATTTGCGTCGTATGATGTCCGATTTGACTCAACAACAACAAGATGTCATCAGACTTCGTTATGGCTTGGATGATGGAAAACCTTTAACCTTATCAAAAATTGGTACTATTCTCAATATTTCCAGAGAAAGAGTTAGACAAATTGAAAGAGAAGCCCTAACCAAATTGCGTAAACGGAAAGAGGTTATTGAGGAATATATTGCTAGTTAAGCTAGTTTTTATCTTGGTTAGCTGGTAAAGGTAGGGAATAGTTAAGAGTGATAATCATTTTCAAGAATCAATCAAAGATTTAACTTAAATGCCTCTTAGCTTAAAATTATTAGGGTGTTAGGGAATTGGAGAATTGGGGACTAAAAATTTCCATCGAAACGAAAAAATAATTCAATACAATTAGGAAACAAAGCAAATGCAAGACAAATTAATGTTAATGATTCCAGGTCCTACTCCCGTGCCTGAGAGGGTATTATTAGCCATGGCACAGCACCCTATAGGACATAGGAGTGGAGATTTTAGCAAAATTATTGCGGAATTGAATGAAAATTTGAAATGGCTACATCAAACTAAAAATGAAGTTTGTACCCTTTGTGCTTCTGGTACTGGGGCGATGGAAGCTGGTATTATTAATTTCTTAAGTAAAGGCGATCGCGTTTTAGTCGGAAATAATGGTAAATTTGGTGAACGTTGGGGTAAAGTAGCAAAAGCATTTGGTTTAGATGTCGAAGAAATTACCGCAGAATGGGGTAAAGGCTTAAATCCCGATGATTTCAAAACAAAACTAGAAGCCGATACAGAGAAAAAAATTAAAGCGGTAATCGTTACTCACTCTGAAACTTCCACAGGTGTTTTAAATGACTTAGAAACCATTAACAAATACGTTAAAGCCCACGGAGAAGCCTTAATCATCGTCGATGCTGTCACCAGTTTAGGAGCGGTAAATGTACCTGTGGATGAATGGGGCTTAGATGTGGTTGCTTCTGGTTCTCAAAAAGGTTTCATGATTCCTCCTGGTATGGGCTTTGTTGCAGTGAGTGAAAAAGCATGGAAAGCCTATGAAACTTCTGATTTACCTAAATTTTATTTAGATTTAGGGGCATATAAAAAAGCCAATGCTAAAGATAGCTCACCTTTCACACCTCCTATTAATCTCATGTATGGCTTAAAAGCCGCTTTAGAGATGATGAAAGAGGAAGGTTTAGAAAATATTTTTGCCCGTCATAAACATCTCACTCAAATTACCCGTGAGGGAGTTAAGGCTCTAGGATTACCTTTATTTGCCAGTGATAGCGATGCGGCTTTAGCAATTACTGCCGTAGCACCAGATAGTCACGACGCGGAAGCAATTCGTAGCGCCATGAGAAAAAGATTTGATATTGCTTTAGCTGGTGGACAAGATCATTTAAAGGGTAAAATCTTCCGTATTGGGCATTTAGGCTTTGTTTCTGAAAGAGATGTTTATACTGCATTATCTGCCTTAAAAGAAGTAATTTCATCTCTCTAGTATATTTGGGGATTAGGTTTTGGGGATTGGGGTATTAGGTTTAGTATTATTAAACACTTTTGCTTCTTACCAAATAGGGGGGATAAAGGGGAGTTTGTTTCTTGCCTCTTGCCCCTTGCCCTTTTAACTTTGCCTCACTGCAAAAAATCTATTAATCAAAAGGTTGAACTATCCAAACTGAAGCAGGTGTTATCTCACAAAAGTAATCTGCCTGACATTGACTGTGGGATTTTTGCCAAATAACTGCGGTATCCACGTTGACTTGCCATTGATTTTCTAGGACTTTTTTTACGGCTATCATTGTTACTCCCGTATCTAATAAGTCATCTACTAATAAAACGTTGTTACTAGGAGGCTCAATACAAGATAGTTGTCCTAATAATAAATTTCCTTGTTGATTCTGTTCAGAATAACTTTTCGCTACAATAGCCGATAAGGGGATATTTAACCTTCGGGAAAGATAATCTCCTAAATAAAAACCTCCTCTTAAAATAGAGATGATTTGAGAATATTTTTGGTTTTCTTGTATGATTTTTTCGGTTACTTTCTGACAATATTGCCAAAATTCATCCCAAGTAAATATCAGTTTTTGATTTTCTTCTAACATTTTTTTATATCAATATTTTTTGAATAATGTCACTGGAGCTAAATTTTTTTCAAGTATTAACCCCTAAATTTCAATTAAATTGTAATTATTTTTTTCGGCAAACTACCTAATTCAAATTTTATTATATTTTTTGAATAACTTTTAATGAAAACGATTAAATCCCCTTTTAATATCTTATTTTTTACAGTATTTAGTCTATTAATAACTTGGATTCTTCTTTTATTAATTAGTTATTTTACTGTGAATATTCTGTGGTTTGAAGAGTTAGGCTATCCACAAACTTTTTTAACTCAATTTCTAAGTAAGTTTACTATTGGGGGTCTTGCTTTTATTATTTCCACTTCTTTTTTATGGTTTAATTTAGCGATCGCATCTAGGCAAAGGAAGCAACAAGAACAATTTTTTGCACAGGGAAAAGAAAAATTAACTCCCCAATCTCCCCCCTTAAAATTACGTTTATTATTACCAATAGTAATTAGTTTTTCTGGTCTAATTAGCTTAACTTTATTCTATTATACAAAGTTTTTTACTCAGATTTCTGGGGCTAGTTTATTATTACCTAATTTAAGATCTCCTTCTTCACTACCTTTACAATTAGCTATTTTTACTGATATTGCCAACAATTTACCCTTAAGAATATGGCAAATTATTTTAATAATATTTGTTACTTTATTTTTAATATTTAAACCAAGACAATGTTTCAAAATTATATGTATTTATTTTAGCATCATAACCAGTTTAATTCTTGGTGATTATTGGTCAAGATTTCTTCATTATTTTTATAGTATAAATCTAGGAAAGACCGATCCTATATTTAATATTGATTTGAGTTTTTATTTATTCAAAATTCCTGCTCTTCAGATTCTTGCACTGTGGTTACAGAGTTTATTTATTTTTACAATTTGCACCGTTACTTTAACTTATTTACTATCCAATAAAAGTATTTCTGAGGGAAAGTTTGAAGGTTTTTCCCGCTATCAACTGAGGCATTTATATGGTTTAGGTGGCGGTTTAATGATTATTTTAGGGGGAATTCACTGGTTAAATCGTTATTTACTCTTACTTTCTCCTGATGGGGTGGTTTATGGTGCAGGTTACACAGATATTCACATTAATTTGCCAAGGGAAACTATTGCTACAGCTTATGCTTTATTAATGGGCATCTGGTTATTAACTAAGTCTTTTACTGGTTCGGGAAAAAGAAATCATCCTCATTTACAGGCGGAAAAAAGATATTCTTTACCTTTTTCAACTTTACCTTTTATAGGTTATTTCGTTTTATATTCTTTCGGAATTTTATTAGCTGTGATGGTGCAAAATACCATTGTTCAACCTAATGAATTAGCCCTAGAAACTCCCTATATAATTAATAACATTAAAGCCACCAGATCTGCTTTTAATTTAGATGAAATAGAAGTAAAAACGTTTAATCCTGAAGGGAATTTAACCGCCGAAGACATCAAAGAAAATCACCTTACTATAGATAATATTCGTCTTTGGGATACCCGTCCTATTTTACAGGCTAATCGCCAATTACAGCAGATTCGTCCTTACTATGTTTTCGCAGATGCAGATATTGACCGCTATCAATTAAAAAGTAGTATTAATAGTGATATTAATGAAAATACCCAAGTTATTCTCGCTCCCAGAGAGTTAGATTCCCAATTATTGCCAAATCAAGCACAAACATGGGTAAACCAACATTTAGTTTATACTCATGGCTATGGATTTACTATGTCTCCTGTTAATAGAGTGGCACAGGGAGGACTACCTTATTATTTTATTAAGGATATTGGTACATCTCAAGATCCGGGGGAGTTAAACACTTCTTCCGCAAGAATAAGAGAGAGTATCCCCTTTTCCCGCCCTCGTATTTATTATGGGGAGGTAACAAAAAACTACGTCATGGTAGATACGAAAGTACCTGAATTCGATTTTCCTAGCGGGGAAGATAATGTTTATCATACCTATACTGGCGATGGGGGAATAAAAATTGATTCTTTTTGGCGCAAGTTTATTTTTTCTGTTTATCTTCAGGATTGGCGGATGTTGTTAACTCCGAATTTTACCCCTGATACTCGTATTCTTTTTCGTCGTAATCTCACAGAAAGACTAGGTGCGATCGCGCCTTTTTTATATTATGATCGAGATCCATACTTAGTAATAGCACAAACAAACCCTGAAGATAAAAATTCCCTACACTGGCTTATAGACGGTTATACCATATCTGACCATTATCCCTATTCTGACGGTGGAGAAAACCAATTCAACTATATTCGCAATTCCGTAAAAGTCTTGATTAATGCCGAAAATGGTAATACCAGTTTTTATGTTAGTGATTCCACAGACAGAATTATTCAAGTATGGCAAAAAATATTTCCCGAATTATTCAAACCTCTTTCGGCAATGCCCCCCATTCTTAAACAACATATCCGTTATCCCATTGACTTATTCAATACCCAATCAGAAAGACTTTTAACCTATCATATGATCGACCCTCAAGTATTTTATAACAGGGAAGACCAATGGCAAGTACCCGAAGAAATTTATGGCAATGAAATATTGTCCATGCAACCCTACTATCTAATTATGAAACTACCCATCGGCAAAGAAGAAGAGTTTATCCTGCTTCATCCTTATACCCCCATTTCCCGTGCCAATTTAATTGCATGGTTAGCCGCCCGTTCTGACGGAGAAAATTATGGTAAACTTTTACTATACCAGTTCCCGAAACAAAAATTGGTTTATGGACCTGATCAGGTAGAAGCGTTGATAAATCAAGATCCTGTCATTTCTGGTCAAATATCTTTATGGAATCGTCAGGGTTCAAAAGCTGTTCAAGGACACCTGTTAATTATACCCATTGAACAATCACTATTATATGTTGAGCCTGTTTATTTAGAAGCAGATAAAAACAGCGTACCAACTTTAGCAAGGGTGATAGTAGTTTATCAAAATAAAATTGTTATGGCAGATAGTTTAGAAAATGCGATCAATAATATTTTTTCTGATGGAAAGGAAGATAGTTCAGCCATTATCCGCCTTTTAGAAGACTCTACCGCAATCCCTATCTTAGATCCCACTTTGAATAATAATAACTAATGAAAAAGCAAGACCTTTTTTAAGATCCTGCCTTATCATATAATGTATAGTTAAATGATTTAAAGTCGAAGGTAGAGAATATTGTTCTTCCCCTATTTATCTAACTAATGAGAAAGAAGACGGAGAAGAACCTCTACCGCTTTTTTTTGTTTGATTAGCCTGACAGTCGGGGCAAGGTACAGGATAATAGTCAAAAGAATTAACGTAGTCAGATAATCTTTGTTCGAGAATTCTACCAGTATTTTTACATTTTAAACAAAACTTCATGATTCCACCTCGAATTTAATAAATGAATAAATGAATATTTGCATCAGACATTTCATATTGTAAATCTTTTGGTTGTAACTATGATCGTTGATTCTACTTAATTTTAGACATTTTTAAATGTTAATTTATATTAAGTATTCTTCATTAATTGTAAAAAAAATATTAGATTAATATGTTAATTTTACAATTCGTTCAACTTAATTTTATTTTTAGTTTCTCCAGATACATTTTTGTCCTAATAATTCTCGGTAAATTTGCTTAATTTCTGATGGTTATTCATCAGTTAATTCACAGAAATTGACTTTTATTAATGTAAACTATTAGTTTTGACAAATAACTCTAAAGATCATCATCATCATCCAAATTGTCTAATAACCTAAAAGAAGATTCATCGAGAGCCATTTTTGGTGGTCTTAAATCATCAATAATTTTTTTGATAACACTAGCTACAGGTACAGCTAAAAATATACCTAGTAAACCACCTATTTTTGCCCCAAGAAATAAAGAAATAATTAACCAAATAGGATTTAAACCAATTAACTCTCCCATTAAACGAGGTGCAACAACATTGTCGGTAACTTGGTCAATGATAGTCGCTGAGACAAAGAAAAATAAGGCTAATTTACCACTCTTAAAAACGATAATTAAAGTACACAATATGGTAAGAAATCCTCCTAAAAGGGGTACTAAACTAGCAATACCAATACCAAAAGCAAATAATAAAGCCGAAGGCACACCTAATAAGATAAAGACAATAAGACGAACCACACTAGCAATACCCACTAGAATTAAACGGCTAAAAAAGTAATCTTTAAAAGTTTGACGAAAATAACGGGGAATTTTCACATTCCAAGGTTCAGGAAAAAAGCTATATAAACCCTGCCAAAATTTATCCCCCCCAATTAATAAAAATATAGTAAAAATAACAATGAATAGAACATCAAAAACGCTGTTAATTGTAGTTACAACAATATTGAGAGTTTGAGTTCCTAAAGTCTTAAGAATAGAAGATATTTTATTGGTTATTTCTTGAATAATACCGTCTAAATTAATGGAAAACTTTTCAAATATGGGTAAATCAGAAAGAGATATTAAATATTGATTAGCTTGTTTTATCCAAGTAGGAGAATTGATAATTAGCTCATTTAGCTGTTGAATTAAAAGAGGAATTAAGATAAAACTATTAACAATAAGAAATACTAAGGCAGATAGCAAAACAATCGTAATAGCAACAGAGCGATTTACACCCTGTTTAATTAATAATTTAATGACTAATTCTAGTAAAAAAGCAATAATACTAGCAATAACTAAAAAACTGACTAAAGGCTGTAGATAGTCAATGAGAACAAATAGTAAAAAACCGTTAAGAAAAAGAAGAGGAAATAGAAAAAATATTTTTAACCATTGGGGTATTTTATTCCACCATTCAAAGAATTTAAAATTATCTTTCATTACAGAAATGAGCTAAAGATTTTATATTTTAGGGAGTAAAGATGGGAAACTTTAATATATAGCAATTCTCGCTATGGTAAGGAAAAAAAATGATTGGTATTGCGGAATAGGGAATAGGGAATAGGGAATAGGGAATAGGGAATAGGGAAGCGTTTGAATTATTTTCAAGAACTAAGAAAAAAGAACTAAGAAAAAATGTAAGTTAAATGCGTCTTAGCTTAACGACTTTAATTCAACTTAAAACCTGCCACCTAAAACCTGATACCTTTTTTAGGGATAATTTATCATATCCAAAGTAAGAGAGTAGAAAGTTACTATCTTTTTCCTTGTCTAATTCTTAAACCTTCTTGAAAACCTCGATCATAATCTGGGGAATTTCTCGGATTGTCATATCTTAATCCATTAATACCATCACTGCGTCCTCGAAAATACTCTTGCTCAGGAGATACGGGGCGATACCTGTCTTGGTTGGCACGACGGTTATTATTGATGATAATACTTGTACCAACTCCTGCACCTACTCCTAACATAAAATCACCAAAACTAGCCTGTGCAGGTTTGATATTTATTGTACTAAAAGACGCAAAACTGGTGGCACAAACACTCAAGGTAATTAGTTGATTTTTTAAACTATTTTTTGATAAATTTTTCATGGTTATTTAATATTAGTTATTGACTTAAAATTGAGCTTGATCAGAAATAGGTTCTAACCATCCAGAACTTTCTATATTAATAATTTTTGGTTCATTATCTATCATGGCAAAACGAATTTTATCGGTACTTAAGGATAGGTAACGATTTCCTGTTTCGGTATCAACTTCTCTGGCTCTTACTCTGGTTAACAATGCCATTTCCCCACTGTCGTTAATTTTTGTAGTGGTATAAGAAGAAATGATTTTTCTCCCCTTAACTTTTTTGAAACTATTGTTTAAAAAGTCCTCATGATCATCTTTTCCTTCTACTAAAGTAGTAATTTTTTGATTATCCATTTCCACGGTGATAGAAGTAATAACATAGGGAGCAAGATATTCTAAAATACCTGCAATATTTTCCTCTGTTTCTGCTTTTTCTATTTCCGTCATAATTTGAGCTAAACTTTCCTCTGTTAGCCCTGTTTGTGTTTCTTGAACTAACAACAATGGTTTTTTCTCTGATACAGTTTCGGCTTTAATAGAATCAGAGAAGGGTATTAATTGACTAGCAATAAAACCCATAATTAAAGCACTGATTAAATTATTTTTTTTCACTTTTTGTTACTTATTTTATTTATTTTGAACTCCTAGAAAATTATATCTTTTATTGTAGTGATGGAAGCAAATTATAATATTTATTTAAAAATGATAATTATGGGTAAAATAGATGTATAATATTGTGTTTATGTTTATTAAAGGTTAAATTATGGATCATTCTTCCTCCTCTTTTATTATTTCTCCTTATCCCCAATCCATTAAGTTAGATAAAACCCTTAAATTGGGGGTTATGGCTTCGGGTAGTGGTAGTAATTTCGAGGCGATCGCGCGTTCTATTGATGAGGGAGAATTAAATGCTAAAATTGAATTGTTGATTTATAACAATCCTGACGCTACGGTAAAAAATAGAGCTCAAAAGTATCAAATTCCCTCACTATTATTGAATCATCGAGATTTTCCTAACCGTAAAGCCTTAGATAGGGCAATAGTAGAAGAATTTAAAGCTCGTGATGTGGAATGGGTAATTATGGCAGGTTGGATGAGAATTGTTACAGAAGAATTGTTAAAGGCTTTTCCTCAGAGAGTGATTAATATTCATCCTAGTCTCTTACCTAGTTTCAAAGGGATTAACGCCATTGAACAAGCATTAAAAGCACAGGTGAAAATAACTGGTTGTACTGTACATTTAGTGGATTTAGAGGTGGATAGTGGTCCTATTTTAGTTCAAGCCGCCGTACCGATTTTACCCGATGACACCCCTGAAACTTTACATCAACGAATTCAGATTCAAGAACATCGTATCATAACTCAAGGAATTGCGATCGCAAGCGCACCTCAGCGAAGTTGAGATCGCCCATCGCCACTTCATGAATACAGCTAGTGCTTATAAAGAGTAAACGATACAAAATTCCAAAGTTATCCTTTATTTCCATCCGATAAAAATGAATAAATATTGGAAATTATCTCAAAGCCAACTCAATTTATTGCAAACTTGTCCTCCCCAATTTCAAAAAGTTTATATAGAAAAATATACATCAATTCCTAATCTCAGCAATGAAGAAAAAACCATTTGGGGGAGAAAATTTCACTATCTAATGCAACAATATCAATTGGGGGTAAATATAGAACTATTAAAAGATGAAAATCCTGATTTAATTAAAAGTGCGAAAACATTAATCGAGGCAACGGAGGATATTTGGCGTAATCCAAAGATAAAGCTGAGAGAAGCAGAATATCAAATTAATTATCAACTAGATAAATATTTATTCACTGTTATTTATGATTTGTTAGTTTTTTATGATAATAAAGCTATTATTTTTGATTGGAAAACTTACCCATTACCAGAAAACAAGAATAAGATATTACATAATTGGCAAACAAAACTATATTTATATGTTTTAGCAGAAAATAGTAATTACTTACCTGAACAAATTTCCTTTACTTATTGGTTTGTTAAACAGTCTGATAAGCTCCAAAATTTAACTATTAATTATGATCAAAAACAGCATTCTAGTACAGAACAAGAATTAAAAAACCTTTTAGTTAATTTGGAAAAATATTATGAAGATTATCTAAATAATAAGATAGATTTTCCTCACCATTCAAAATGCGAAACTTGTTTTTATCGCAATAATTTTGCTCATTTATTTGCTTTTAATAATGAGTTTATTCCTCAATCTCTCGATGATATTTTTTAACCTAAGTTCGATATAAAATTGTCAGTTAACTATTCACTATTAATTATTCACTAATTGCCCCCTGGGCGTTCAAATTAAGGCATTTGACGATCGCATTTACTCCCAAACTAGCCCAAGTTTGTGCCATAGCCTGAGTAACAGTTTCTTGATGTTGCTCACTGGTAAGAGCCAGTAAAGTAGGCCCCGCCCCACTAATTACCATACCATATCCCCCAGCGTTGACAACTGCTTGATAAATCTCGTCATAGCCTTTGATTAAACTTTTACGATAGGGTTGATGAAGTTTGTCTTGTAGTGCTTCTTTCAACCAATCTTCGTTTCCTGTCTCTAGGGCTTTAATTAATAAACCTAGATGAGCTATGTTATAAACAGCTTCACTATAAGTTAAATGGGGGGGTAAAACTTTTCTAGCGGATTCGGTAGATAATTCAAAGTCGGGAATAGCAACGATAAATTTAATCTTTTCATGGCAGTTAATGGGGACAAAATGCCAATTTCCTTTTTCTCCTACAGATAAAATACAATTACCAAGAAGGGCTGGTACAACGTTATCGGGATGTCCTTCTAGTGCGATCGCCATTTCTAGTAATTCTGTTTGGGTTAGTGACTGAGAAGAAAAGTGATTTGCCCCTAATAACCCTGCAATAATAGCTGTTGCAGAACTTCCCAAACCTCTGGCTAAGGGTACATTAATTTTAATCGAAATGTTAACTTTAGGAGGAGTTAAATTAAGTTGTTGATAATAGTAAAGAAAAGACTGATATAAAAGGTTATTTTCATCTAAAGTAATTTTATCCGCCCCTTCCCCTTCAACGGTAAAGGTTGTATCATCTTGACTCAAACTAAATGCAAACTCATTATAAAATTCTAGTGCCGCCCCAATACAGTCAAAACCTGCCCCTAAATTAGCGGTGGTTGCAGGTACTTTCACAACAATAGAATCAGGGTTACTCATGCAATAATCTCTCCAAAAGCAAACATAAATTATTGTACCCTTAAAGATGTTAGTTGTCTTTTAAAGCCTCGATCGCATCTTCGGGAATAAATACGGAATACATACCTCTTAAATCTCCCACATGGAAATTATAGGCTAAATCTTGAGGATATTTTTGTTGAACAAAGCTAGGACGTTCATTTTTTAAGCCATGACAAGCTAAACAACTTGATTCTACGTTAATACGGCGATAATATTTTGTGCCTTTGACTCCATCTACAATTTCTGGTTGCCAAAATCCTTTTAGATTTTCGTCTTGTTCAAATTTGGCTAATGCCATTACTTCCTGCAAATTTTGGGGAGCATGGTTAGGATTACGGTATTTTTTCGCTATTTGCTTTGTTTGCCAACCATTTTCTTCCCCTAGTTGTTTCATCTTCATACCCACTGGTTGACACACTTGTTTAAAAGTATCTGGAGTTGGCTTGTCTGGAGTTGATTCCAAATAACTAGCAAGATGCGATCGCATTTCATCCAAATTTTCAATTTCTGTCACTGCCTTTCCCAAATCATTCGGAAGGGTATCAGCTCGAAGTATATTATTCCCACCACTCAACCAAATTAGAGAAACACAAAGAATTCCGAACACCATATTCCATAATGTTTTCATGATAATGACCTCAAAATTTAAAGCTACAATAACCATTATATAACTCAATAACCATATAGTTTTAATCGATCATCTATAATTATCTGAGCTAAGACACATTTAATTTACTTTTTTTCTCTCTCTTTTTAAGGAGAAATATCAATGGCTTTCTTTCTTCCCTATCATCGCCAGTAAACTAAAATGCAGTCCTTGCTTATCTATATTTTTTATTTACCTAAAATTTTCTGACAAATCTCAATATAATATTGCTATCAAGATAAATTTAACTGAGCCAATGTTTAAGAAAAAAATATCTCATTTAATAGTTTCTGTTTCTTTACTTTTTCTATTAACATTAACTGCTTGTTCTCCTCAAGCTCCTTCTCGTTTTGAACAAGCACAACAAGATAGTATTGCCGCAGGAAATAAAAACACGGCGGTTAGTAAAGATGCTGTTAAAGGGGCTAGTTTTAATCAATTTTTTCCTGTTAGTAGCGGTGATTATGAACGGGTTTTCACTCAAGAAAAAACAGGCTTTGTTCAAGCAAAATTAAAATTTCAAGGGCAAGATGTTGCTACCTTAGCTATTTTTGATACTATTAGCAATCCCACTGCTAAAAACGATTTTGCCAATGCTACAGAAACAATTAAGGGTTTTCCCACCGTGGAAAAAGGCTCTAATAATACGGCTGTTTTAGTAGGCGATCGCTATCAAGTAAGTATCAGGTCTAGTGATCCTAATTTTACCGCAGAAGAAAGAAAAGAATGGTTAAATAAATTTGATTTAGCCAATTTAGCTCAACAAAAATAAACAAAAAAACAGCATTTTTTAAAATTCAGAAAAAAAATATCATGAGCAAAGCAATTTACGAATTAGTTAACGAATTACCCCAAAATAATATTACGACTTTAGCCCTGAAAAGTCTTGATAAATTCGTCCCCGGACAATGGGAAAATATTACGAATTTTGAAGAAATGATTCGTCAAGTAACAGGGGAAAACGATGAAGAAATGATCCAAAAAATAGGCGATCGCGCTGTCTGGTTATTTAATGATAAAACTCAAGGCTATCAAAACGCCCTTTGGTTATATCAAATCGTAGATAAAGCCGATTATGCTTTAGGGGCGGCGGCACTAGCCAATAAAGTAGGGGAAAAAATCAAGCTACTAGGTTTCCTTAACCGTCTCACTCCCAATAACGAAAAAGCCCAAGCCATCGATTTAGCCATTAAATTAGTGGTGGAAGTAGTGGCATTTTGTCAGATTAACGGCTTACCCGGAGATAGTATTAGTGACTTTGTCAAAGCATTAGGAGAATATGAAAAAGAAGCCCTAATTCGTATGGGAGGGTTAGTTTGTTTTGATGGTTTAATTCCCTTTGGCGCAGATTTTATCCTTCAAATCGAGTCAACCTTGAATAATCTTTCAGAGAAAGAATTAAGTAATAACTCCTCTTTTTCTCAAGTTAGTCGTTTAATTCCGGGAGATAATCCCGCAGGACAATTACAATTTATTCACGATAGCTTTTCGGCGGTAAAAGGTTGGATGACAGGATTTGTCGCCAATCATAGCCTAACCAGAGATAAACTCTTAAGCAGTCTTCATAATTTTATTGAATTTTCTGAGGATCAATTTGACTATGTAGCCGCCTTTCTTGATATGTCCACTAATTATTTTGAACACACAGGCACTCAATCCATTGCTAAAAGTTTAATTTCCCGTGCCATGTTTGAAGTTTAATACTTTAACCTTAGTAAAGGGCAAAGGACAGTAATTTACCTGAGTTCGGAGTTCGGAGTTCGGAGTTCGGAGTTCGGAGTTCGGAGAGTTCGTTGCTCTCATGCACTCCCTTCGGTCGTGAACGGAGTTAAAAGTAATAATTATTGACAAAAAAGCTGAATAAATTGATTTTAAATGAGTTTTTCCTAAATTTAATAATTTTTTATTCCAAAATTGGCTCGATGATAACTCGAGGGCGCTTTATTTTTCGATACTTTTTTCATCGAACTCAGGTTAATTTGAGTTCGGAGTTAAGATAAACAAGAAATTTCTCCCTAATACCCTAACACCCTAATCCCCTACTTCCCCCTCTCTCCCCTTCCCCTCAATACCCCAACACCGCTTTTGCCCTTATTTCATTAAATTTCTTCCCAACCAGCAACTCCAGAAGACATCACATAGCTAGTAACACTAGATTCAAAGAAATTGGCTTTAGTATTACCGTCTTTTTTCGTGTCAGAGAATTTTTCTAAATGGGTGTAAGGACTTTTGCTATACTGAGGATCTGTATAAAGGGGATCAAGCCCGATCGCTCTTAGTCTAATATTTGCTAAATATTTTGTATAACGTTCTGTGCTTGACTGGGTTATTCCTAGTATATTATCCCCTACAATGTGGTTCGTCCAACGACATTCGTGCTGTACCGCAGTATCAAACATTTCATAAATTTGATCAAGAGAATGAGGAAAAGATCGCATCGCTTCAGGAATCAATCTTTGGTACAATCTAACGTGGGATAATTCATCACGATTAATCATTTTGAATATATCTGCACTACCAGGCATCAACATTCTAGCGGCGAGATTATAAAAGTAAATAAAGCCGTTATAGAAATAGAGACTTTCTAATAAATAATCGGCTAACAAGGCAATAAAATAATTTTCTTCCGTTGGATTATCAATATATTTTTGATACATCTGGGCAATGAATTCACATCTCCCTGCTAATACTTTATCTGTACGCCAAAAATCATATACTTTATCTCTCTTTTCACTAGGGATAATGGTTTCAATCATGTATTGATAAGCGTGATTGTGCATCCCTTCCTGAGAAATTTGTTCTGCCATACATAAACTGATTTCAGGGGCAGTAATTGAACTTTTTAAATGAGGTATATTGCAGGTTTGAACAGAGTCTAAAAAGGTTAAATATGATAAAATACCCTCAAAGGCGCGACGCTCATCATTAGTTAAATTCCAATAATCTGTAACATCTTGTGTAATATCTAATTTCTGGGGAATCCAAAAATTCTCCCGCATCTGTTGATAAAGTCCAATCGCCCATGAGTAGCGTACATCATTAAGTTGCATCAAGTTTGTAGTGTTACCGAACCAAATAGTTCTGTTTTCGATGCGATCATCTCCTTGGGGGTTAAAAATCGGCGTTAGGGGCATTCTATGCCTATTTTCCGGGAATATAGCTACCATAAATTAAATTTTTGTAAATAATAATTGCACTATTAAGTTAAAATTATAGCCTCTCAAGGATTGTAATATGATAAAATACTATTATTACGTGGTAAACTCAAAGTTTACGTAGGTTCGTTGTGAGATAAAAATCCGTGCAAAATTCACACTACAGAATAGTTGGTTTGGCAGGAGAAGGACAATTTGGGAAAGTCTATGCCGCTATACATCGTCAAACAGGAGAATTAGTGGCGCTGAAAGAATTAAATCCTTTCAAATTTTCTACAAAAAAATTCTTAAGAGAAATCCGCATTTTACTGAGTTTAGATCATCCTAACATTATTCGTTGTTATGGGGTAGAGCATTATCAAGGTAAAAGGTGCTTAGTAACAGAATATTGCGATGGAGGCACTTTAAGAGATTTACTCGCTACAAGTAATAGGATAAATATTGAGTATAAACTCAAAATCATTATCGATATATTAGAAGGTTTAAGCCATGCCCACAAAGAGGGAATCATTCATCGAGATTTAAAGCCAGAAAATATTTTACTCTCTGTTACTTCTCAGGGATGGAAAGCTAAAATTTCCGATTTTGGTGTCGCTAAAATTGAAGCTGAAGATGCGATCGCAAATATTAGTAATATGGGTGATACTGGTTCTCCTGCTTATATGGCACCAGAGCAATTTTATGGTAAATATTCCTATGGCTCAGATATTTATTCTGTGGGTATTATTTTATATGAGTTAATTACGGGATTTCGTCCTTTTTCTGGCACTCCTTCGGAGATAATGTTTGCCCATTTAAACAAACAACCCAAATTTCCCAAAAATTTATCTCACAATTTGCGTTTAATTTTAAGAGAAGCCTTGCAAAAATTACCTCAACATCGTTTTCGCACTGCCTCAGAAATGAAAGCACAAATTTTACAATGTGTTTTGGATTTGGAAAATAAAGATATTGGTTTTTATGAAGAAATTAGAAAAAAACCCCTTTATTTAGAATTAATACAAGAAGAATTAAATGAGAAAGAAAACATTATTTGTTTAAAAACTCAAGGCAATTTACTATATCAAACCAGTGCAAAAAAAGTAACAGTTAAAACCTTTAATTTCCACCATCAAAAAATTAATTTTTGCTTTAAAAATAACTATCTTTTTTCTGAAAATATTATTGATTTGAAAGTAGTTAATAATGGTTGTGTTGTTGTTACCAAAGATGGAAAAGAAAGAGATATATATAAACTCCACTTATGTCAGGATAAAAAAAGAAGTTTAATTAATATAAAAAGCAATTATTTTCACTATGGAATAGCTAGTAATTGTCGTTGGTTTGCGGTGACTAAAACAGAAGAAAATGAGCAGGGTTTTCAAATTATCAAAACACGAGATTTATCCCCTGTCACCCCTTTAATCAATGATTTTATCCCCTCAGAAATTATTATTCTTGATTCTTGTCATGGAATTGTTATTTATACTCAAAATGAAATTGATAAAAACCGAACTTATTTTAGATTATTTAACCGTCGAGGAGTTTGGTATGATACTTATACCGTATTTTTACCCTTAAGAAGAATCGTTTACCATTCCCGACATTCTAAAACTTTATTAGCTGGAGAAAGAAAAACAAATAACTTAATTTTGCTTAAGTTTTATCCCTTTTCTGTTAAACGTATTCCTCTTCATTTTTATCCAGATTTTTATTATCCCATGACCACTGGTTTTATTTGTGCTAGTACTTCAGGAAATGTTGCTTTATTAGATTTGGAGGGAAATTTATTAGGTTTATCTCATTTTCAACATAATATAAGAGCGATCGCACCTTTAAATGAAGATACCATTATTACTATTACTGGGGATAATAGTGAACAAAAACAACTAATTTACCGCCTTAAAAACATTAAAAATAACAAAGTTATTCCCATTAATTTCTCCTAGCATAAATACAGTTTTTACCTCAATGTTAGCAGAAAGCCCCCACCATAAACTCAAAAATAAATCGTTTTGGTGACCAGACAAATCAAAATCTTTGTGTTATACTCAATCTTATGGTAACAACTCATTCATAAAAATGCTAGTCATAGAAGCCAAATTGTACGGCAACCAACTCCAATACCAAAAATTAGACGAGATGATTCGTACTGCTAGTTTTGTGCGTAATTCTTGTCTTCGCTATTGGATGGACTCTGAAAAAGTTGGACAGTACGATTTGTCAAGACTTTGCAAAGAATTAGCTGGTGAGTTTGAATGGGCAAAGAAACTTAATTCAATGGCTCGTCAAGCATCCGCAGAAAGGGCTTGGGCTTCTATTAAACGATTTTATGATAACTGTAAAAATCCATCTCTTAAGAAAAAAGGGTTTCCTAAATTTAAGAAAGGACGTTCTGTAGAGTATAAAACTTCAGGATGGCAACTATCTCAAGATATGACGGCTATTAACTTTCGGGATGGATTCAAAGCAGGATGGTTTAAAATGCGAGGTGGATTTGACCTAAATTTCTACCAACTTAATCAGATTAAGCGAGTTAGAGTTATTCGCCGTGCTGATGGTTATTATTGTCAATTCTGTATTGCTCAACAAAGGCTTGAGAATATTAAACCTAGTGGGAATGCCATTGGTTTAGATGTGGGGTTATCTCATTTTTATACTGACAGTAATGGGAAAAAAATAGACAATCCAAGACATTTAAGAAAGTCTGAAAAGCAATTAAAGAGACGACAAAGACAAGTTAGCAAAAAGAAAAAAGGGAGTAATTCTCGCAAAAAAGCGATTAAGAAGTTAGGTAGAAAGCATTTAAAAGTATCAAGGCAGCGTAAAGACTGGCTAGTGAAATTAGCTCGGTGCGTAGTGTCATCTAACGATGTCGTAGCCTATGAGGAATTAACTGTAAAGAATATGGTCAAAAATCATTGTTTAGCTAAGTCTATAAACGATGCCTCATGGAGAACTTTCTTTGATTGGCTAGAATACTACGGCAAAATTATGGGCAAAATTGTTTATGGAGTAAATCCACTATATACGAGTCAAGAATGTCCTAACTGTAAAGCCATAGTCAAGAAAACTCTATCCCAAAGAACTCATATTTGCAAATGTGGTTGTGTGATGGGCAGAGATGAAGCAGGGGCAATAAATATCTTAGCAAAAGCATTGAGAGAATTGAGTAGGGGAGGGCATTCCCAAACTTCCAGTCTGGAACTGGTAAACGCTAATGGACACATCAACCTCTGTCAGTTAAGCGAAAGTTTGGCTGATAAGTTGGGTGGTTGAAGTTAGAATCCCTCACCATAATCTTTTGATTCGGTGACGGGAGAATGTCAATAAGCAAGATTAATAAGAAACTGATGGGCAAAATTATGGATATTATGAATATTACGATAGCTTTCCTGCATCGTTTGTAACTTGCTTCTCGTTTCCTGACAATGAAAAACTTTTTCTATATGTTGCCACACAGATTCAGGATTTTCCCAACTAATAATTAAATTATCCAAGCCAAATTTTAACAATTCCCTTGCCATCCAAGTATTCGCCGTTGTTAAAGGAATATTTCCTGCCATAACTGCCTCCGTAAAAATCCCTGATGTTCTCTCCTGATATGCGATCGCATCGTAGGGTATTAACATAATATCAGTTTTTTGCAACCAATGAATATAATCGAGACGAGACAAATTATCATCAGTAGTAATAACTTTTACTCCCCCATTAATAGAGATTAAATCAGCACTTTTTGCCGTAACTAAAACGAAATTATCCCCATTTTTTATCGGATAATCTGCCAAACTTCTGATTACTTGCCATCCTTTTTCTTCACGAGGAGGACCTGCCCACCAACACAGAATAGAATTATTTTCAATATCCCTATTTTTATCCACAAATTCAGTATGAGGAATAGGCATTACCGTAAAACTTTCCTCAAAATATTTTTCCATAGAATTAGCCAATAACTCACTATCACTAAAAAGATGGAAATGGTCTTTTTTTACAGACTTTTTGAGAAGTTTATTTAATAGTTTATATATGCCTTTAGTTTTATGCTGATGAAAATTATGACGATATAAAACCCAAATATATAAATTATCTTTTGGTAAATTATTAATAGCTAATAATAAAGAAAATAATTGTAAATGAATAAACCTTTCAACAAAAATAATTATCGGTTGGTCACTATTAGAAAATAGCCTTTGTTCCAGAAAAATTTTGATAGTTTTAGCAAATAAATCTACACCCTTAATAGTCTGAAAAATATTAGCTTTTTCTTCCAATTGATTACCCCTAACACAACCTTGCCAATGAGAAGGTAAAGAAGGTAAATTATCCTCCATCGAATAAATAACTTCATGATGCCACCCCAAAATATTCATCGCCTTAGTAATGGACTGATGATAGGGGATAATATGCCCTTCCCCTCCCATTAAATTGGGTATTAAAGAAATAAACAGAGGATTATTTTTTGTTTGGCTATTAATCATAAAGTTGAGTTCAGAATTGGGAGTTAAAATTAAGTATAGAATATCCCCTTTAACAATTATATATAGATTGTCTATTATGACTCTCTCAGTAGAACATCAAATTATCTATCCCGAAAGCGATGGACAACCAATGGCAGACAATACAAAACAATTTCGCTGGATTGTATTTTTGAAAGAAAATTTCGAATGTTTATTTGCTAACAATGCTAATGTCTTTGTAGCAGGTGATTTACTCTGGTATCCCAAGAAGGAAAACCTGATATTCGGGTTGCCCCAGATGTTATGGTAGTATTTGGTAGAGCTAAAGGTGACAGAGGTTCTTATCGTCAGTGGGAAGAAGATAATATCGCCCCTCAAGTAGTGTTTGAAATTATCTCCCCTTGCAATACCATGAAAGAAATGTTGAAAAAACACCAATTTTATGAACGTTATGGGGTTGAAGAATATTACACCTATGATTACGATCGCCATGACTTCACTGGATTTCAACGAATCAATGATAAATTAACCCTTATTGATCATATTAATACTTGGATTAGTCCGAGATTGGGGATAAAATTCGTCTTCACCCAAGAAAAGTTAAAAGTCTATTACCCCGATGAGAGTCCGTTTTTAACCACTATTGAATTAAAACAAAAGGCGGATGCGGAAAAACAACGGGCAGACATGGAAAGAGAAAGGGCAAATTCTGAGAAACAAAGGGCGGATTCTGTTGAGTTGGAATTGGCAAAATTAAAACAGTTTTTGCAACAACAAGGTATTGATTTACCCGAAACCCAATCATAAATAATGGTATCTGAGTTCGGAGTTCGGAGTTCGGAGTTCGGAGTTGAATAAAGAAGTAGGGGAGTGGGGAGTGGGGAGTTGGGAGAAAACTTCTTCACCTGAAACCTGAAACCTGACACCTGAAACCTCTTAACTGTACACTGTTCCCTTTTCCCTGCCTTAACCGAAAATTTTATATCGAACTCAGGTAATGGTGGGCAATGCCCACCCTACAATAAATGTGAAACAGGCATCTTGCCTGTATTCTCCAGAGATTTATCTTTTAGCTAGTTTCTTACTAGGTAACTTGCGTAAACGAATAGACTCAGGAGTAACCTCTACTAACTCATCAGGTCCTATGTATTCTAATGCTCTTTCTAAAGTCATTTCCACAGGAGTTTGCAACTGTACTAATTCATCCCCTGTTGCAGAACGATGGTTGGTTAACTGCTTAGTTTTACAAACGTTTAACTCTACATCTTGGGCTCGGTTACTTTCACCGACAATCATACCCTTATAGACTTTTGTACCCGGATGAATAAAGAAGATACCTCTGTCTTCAGCGTTTTTCATGGCGTAGAAAGTAGAAACACCCTCTTCAAAAGCGATTAAAACACCATTGTAACGGGTTTCTAACTCACCCACTAAAGGACGATATTCATGGAAACTATGGTTCATTATACCTTCACCCTTCGTCATACGGATAAAGTCTCCTCGGAAACCAATTAAACCTCTTGCAGGAATGATAAATTCCATCTGAGTACGTCCATTGCCACTAGACTGCATATCTTGCATTTCAGCTTTTCTTTGACCTAAACGCTCGATACAGCTACCCTGAGCCTCTTCTGGTACGTCTAAAACGAGATATTCAAAGGGTTCGTAGGGTTGTCCATTGACTTCACGGTAAATAACTTGAGGCTGAGACACTTGGAACTCAAAACCTTCACGGCGCATATTTTCGATGAGGATACCTAAATGTAACTCCCCACGTCCAGAAACGATGAATTGTTCCGCCGATTCCCCATCTTCTACCCTTAAAGCAACGTTGGTTTCTAACTCACGGGTAAGTCTGTCTCTGATTTGACGGGAAGTAACGAATTTACCTTCTTGCCCTGCAAAAGGAGAGTTATTAACAGAAAAAGTCATTCTTAAGGTAGGTTCATCCACCTTAATTAAAGGTAAGGCTTGAGGTTCATTGGGGCAAGTGATAGTTTCACCGATATTTGCATCAGAAAAACCAGCCACCGCCACAATATAACCTGCACTGGCTTTGTCTAATTCAACTCTTTGTAAGCCTTCAAAGCCTAATAATTTGCTAATTCGGGCTTTAACCATGCTACCATCTTCTTTCATTAAAGCGGCTTGTTGTCCTGCTTCAATTGTGCCATTATGGATTCTGCCAATGACAATACGTCCTAAATATTCGGAATAGTCGAGGGTGGTAACTTGTAATTGTAAAGGCTTTTCGGGATCTCCTGCTGGTGGTGGAACATGGTGTAAAATCGCATCAAATAAGGGTTGCATATCCACCTCCTCATCATCGAGGTTCGCTTTGGCAAATCCTGCTAAACCAGAAGCGTAAAGGGTGGTAAAATCGCACTGATCATCATCTGCACCTAATTCGACAAATAAGTCAAATACTTTATCGACAGCAGTATCGGGTTCAGCACGGGGGCGATCGATCTTATTAACGACAACAATAGGGCGTAAACCTTTTTCGAGGGCTTTTTTGAGTACAAAGCGGGTTTGAGGCATAGGTCCTTCATTGGCATCCACAATGAGGATACAACCGTCAACCATCCCTAAAACTCGTTCTACTTCACCGCCGAAGTCAGCGTGGCCAGGGGTATCAACAATATTAATTAAAGTATCTTTATAACGTACTGCGGTGTTTTTAGATAAGATGGTGATTCCTCTTTCTCTTTCAATATCATTGGAATCCATCACGCAGGTGGGTATTTCTTCTCCTTCTCGGAAGATACCAGACTGTTTTAATAAAGCATCAACTAAAGTGGTTTTGCCGTGGTCAACGTGGGCAATAATCGCAACATTGCGAATGGGGAGAGACATAAATATTTAACTTAATGTAATGATTATTCATATATTCTCTTCATCTTAACCGATCATTGTTATTTTTTGTTAAATTGTTTACCTATTTTGACTTGTCTAAGCTAAGACTCTCAGAAAAATGTCAGGATGACTTCACGTGATTAAGTATCTTGAAAAATAGCCATCACTCTCTCATATTGCTAAGATAATATTAAGTTTTGTAAAGACAAGAGGCATGATTTTGAAAACGGAAAACATCGTAACCTCATGGCATAAATTAGAGAATATTTGGCAAGGAGGAGAGGAATTAGTCAAAATAGGTTTACCTCATAGTCAACTTGCACCCCCATGGCAGATACTTTTATTAGGGGATGGTTCACCCACTCGACACTTAAGACTTTTAACCAGTGAAACCATTAAAGTTGACATCATCGATATGTCATTGGTGGGTAATAGTCATGACAATGCACCTGCCGATATAGAAAAAGTACCAGGTCCTAGGCTCAGACGGCAAGTATGGTTAAAAACTGCTAGTGGTAAGAGATTGGCTTATGCCTCTTCTTGGTGGGAAGCTAGTCAGGTAGATGATTATTTACAAAATCGCAATTTACCTATTTGGGAGAGTTTATCTAGCTTACACACTGAGTTATACCGAGACATTCAGGGGATTTATTATGGTCATAGTCAAGCCTTAGAAGAAGGTTTTGGGGAAAAAGGTGCATTTTGGGGACGACATTATCTTTTTTGGCACGCTAGGAAACCTTTAACTCTAATTTATGAAGTTTTTTCTCCTTATCTTACTAAATATTTGGGTAAAATGAATTGTAGTTGAAATATTATTTAACTCCCATTGATCTAAGTTTTGTAACAAAAATGGTGGTGATTATTTTAATTTATGAGAAATGGATAAACCACCTTTAATAATTTGCTTTAAGATAGGTTTTGCCATTTTTGCTGTGGCTGGAATTACTACTGTGCCAACTAAAATTGCCCCTAATCCTGCTAAAGCAGTGCGATCGCCTTTGTTATGATCTTCAATAATTTCTTTTAAATGTAAGCTCAAAACTGATTTATCCCAATGAACAACAGACATTAGCTATTCTCCTAATCAATAAAACTTATTATATATTGATTTTATTATTGCATAAGATTTTCATTTGTAAAGAAGATAAAGTTAAATTTTGTAAACAGGATTATTTTCCCTTGTCTTTTGCCTATCTCCTCCTGATGATTTAGATAAGTCGTAGCTTAGTTAGTAATTAAATTAAAATAAATATTTTATTTTGTAATTTAAAATCTTTAGAAAAACTAAACTATATTATTGCATATATTTAGCAATTATTACTGGAGGCAATATTGATTACGTGATTAATTCTATAGATCTTGAAATAAAAAGTTTTTAGAAAAAGACACAAAATCAAAACAAAGAACTATAATGGTAAATGTAAAGGTTAAACTCCCCAAGAATGCTAAATAGTGGGAAAACCAAAATTAGTTCAAGAATAAGGAGATATTCATGATGAAAGGAAGAGGTGGATTTCGCCAAGGTGCAGGACGTAAACCCCTGTGGCAGAATGGAGAAACTCAAACTATTCGTGTGCCTATGGCTCTTAAAGATGATTTAATGAGTATTGGTAGGGAATTAGATCAAGGGCGAGGGGTGATAATGGGGAAAACCTGCGTCCAATTAGAAAATATTGTGGAGCGATGGGAGGCTAAGTGCGAAGAAAATCAGGGTGAGGAATGGGATAATATTCGGCAACTAATATTAGAAATAAAAGAGGTTTTAGCTCAAAGACAGAATAGAGGTAGAATGGGCAACAGACATCGACATCAACAAGGTCAATGTCATAAAAAACAAATGAGAAGGGGTAATCCCAATTGGGTTGACGCAGAAACGGATATTGTTGACTAAAATCAATTATTTGTTATCGTTGAGTTAAGGAAACCTCCGATTTCTAACGTCTTCAGCAAAATAGTTCACTGATGTTAGGATAGTTTCTCTCAAATTGGCGTAGGGTTTAGCAAAGGGGGGCAGTTTATCTGATAAGCCTAGTAAGTCGGAAGTAACTAAAACTTGTCCATCACAGCTATTTCCCGCACCAATTCCAATAGTGGGGATGGTTAGCTCTTTTGTTATCTTTTGGGCTAAGTCTGCGGTAATGTGTTCTAAAACAATGGCAAATGCACCAGCTTCTTGAAGTGCAATGGCTTGATGGAAAATTTTTTCTTGTTGTTCGGGGGTTTTTCCTTGTTTTTTATAGCCTAAAATCCTTACTGACTGAGGAGTTAAGCCCACATGAGCCATTACGGGGATGCCAACTTCTGTTAAACGGGTTACAGTATTGATCATGGCAGGATAGCCTCCTTCTAATTTGACTGCTCCTGCATTGGTTTCTTTGATTATTTTTCCTGCGGATTCTATGGCTTGACTTACATCTCGTTGATAGGTTAGAAAGGGTAAATCACATACCACTAAAGCCCGATTAACTCCTCTACAAACAGCTTTTGTATGATGGATCATTTCTTCTAGGGTGACAGGGAGGGTGCTAGAATGACCTAATGCTACCATACCCAGTGAGTCCCCTACTAAGATTAAATCAACTCCTGCTGAATCTAATAATTGTGCGATCGCATAATCCCAAGCAGTTAAAGAAACAATAGGGCGTTTTTCCCCTTTCCATTGTTGTAAATTTTGAATTGTTACCTTCATTTAAGAAATTAGAAATTAAGAATTAGATTTCAATTAGGAATCAGGAATTAGGAATAAAAACCCTCGCCTCTTGCCTTTCCATAAGTGCCTAATATCTCTAGTATCTTTTATTTTGTTACTGAGTAAACCATTATGTATCCCTCATTCTACATTTTACATTAGACGTTTGCTTAAGGGGTTTGCCAAATACGTTCATGATAAGCACTCGGATCTATTAAGGGATCGTTATCATGATGATGGTGATGATGTCCATGGGAATGATCATGGTGAGAATGATCATGGTGGTGATGGTGATTATCGTTATTTTGTAAAGCATTGAGACGGAATTTGCACATTTCACAATTCATCTTTACTTCTCCTAATTGGGTTTCTATTTCTCTTTCTCTCACCAATTGTAATAATTCTGGTTGAATACCCATTTCTGGTAAACATTTAATGTCTATTTCAGGATAGGTTGTTTGATGCTCTTGTGTAATAGTAAATATTTTTTTCATCAACGCACCCATAAAAAGAAAGTAGGGTAAAACAATAATACGCTTCGGTTGATAGAGTAAGGCACGACGGAAACCTTCTTCCAGACGAGGGTGAGTAATGCCAATAAAACAGGTTTCTACAGTTTTGTAGCCACTTCCTTCCCACAAAATACGGGCTAATTTATAAACATCTCCGTTGGCATCTGGATCACTTGAACCTCTACCCACAAATAGTAAAACTGTATCTTCTCTGGTGATTTGGTGAGGGTTATATTCCTTTGAGTCTAATTTATTTAAACGCTCTTGCCACAAATTAATAATGCTAGGATTTATACCAAAATGTCTGCCATAGTGGAAAGTTAGTTGAGGATATTTAAGACGAGTGCGATCGAGTTCATTTGTAACATCAAATTTATTATGACGAGCGGCAAACAGCAATATTGGTAAAGCAGATATATCTGTGTATCCTTTTTCTACACAATAATCAACTCCTGTCATAATATTGGGTTCAGTTAATTCTAAAAAACAAGGAATAACAGGACGAGATGTGTCTAATTTTTGATAAGTTTCTACAAATTCGAGAAAGATTTGTTTACCATGAGGATCTCTTGTACCATGACCAATCATTAGAAGCGGACGTTGATAAGGTAAAGGAGTTAAGGTAATTTCTTGCTCTTGTCTGGGTAATTGTTCGATAATTGCAGTTTGCATTAATTAAATTTTTTAATCCATGAGATAAATAAAATTCCTTTTAAATTATAGCCATACCCTGAAATGACGGTAAATGCCTTCAGGGGGGGATTAAGAATTAATAATTGAGATATTTCTAGGTTTTCAGTTCATTTATACTCTTGTCAATATTATTGTCTCTGTGCCATTATTAAATTAATTGGCTTAAAGCCATTTTAAGAGAGGAGCAAAAAATGCCTATTTTTATCAATGATGAGCAGATTTTTTCCTTCGTTTTTCCTGCAGGAGAGTCTCATGTCAGGATTTCCCCCGAAATGATTAAACCCATAACGGTGATAGAGGCATGGTTGTATAAAGCAGAGGATATTATGGCTTTATTACTATCTGTTGATGCGATTCGTCGTTTTTGTTTGGGTGTCAAAATTCATTTAACTATTCCCTATTTTCCCTATGCTAGACAGGATCGAGTTTGTAATCAGGGAGAGGCACTCAGTGTTAAGGTAATGGCAAATTTAATTAATAGTCTCAGGTGCGATCGCATCTTAGTTCTCGATCCCCATTCTGATGTAACCCCTGCTCTAATAGATAACTGTCAAGTCAAAACCCAAACGGATATTATCTTTGATAGTGTTTTAAAAAATATCTTAATTGAAGATAATTGGGCATTAGTTGCTCCTGATGCAGGGGCAGAGAAAAAAGTTTTGACAGTGGCACAACGTTTAGGATTAAGAGATGTTTTCTGTGCTAGTAAAATTCGTGACTCAAAAACTGGAAAAATAACGGATACCACTTTTCATGATGACGTTAAAGGGAGGAAAGTCTTGATAGTGGACGATATTTGTGACGGCGGTAGAACTTTCATTGAATTGGGTAAATTATTACGAGAAAAACAAGCAGAAACGATTTATTTATATATCACTCACGGTATTTTCTCAAAAGGCTTACAAGTTTTAAATCCCTATTTTGATCATATCTATTGCTATCACTCTTTTTTACCCATAACAGAAGAAAATCAAGATTTTATAACAGTTATATCATCCCATGACAGACACTCCCAACCATTGAAAGAAATGAGCAATTAGTTAGGGAATTGGAGAGAGAAATGAGGGAGAGTGGGAGTTATGTACTAATTTTTAATTACCACTGCCCTTTTATTGTTAACTATCTTTGTTCTTTCTCAAGATATTCTTAGTTTTCTATGCTTGTCAATTTTTAGTTGTCAATTGTTTAATATTTTTGCTAATTGTCAATCAAAAGTTAGCAATATTACCTAAAATTACTAAACTTCAAATTGGATTCAATATAAAACCGTCGCATTAGGAAAGGTATCAAGTAGCTGAGACTAATCATTATTTAACAATCAGGATGTGAGATTAAAGAATTTAGAACAAAGTTTAAATCATTAATAAGGAGTAAAAGCCATGAATATTAATCCCCTTCACGCCATTGATTTTTATAAAACCGATCATCGTCGTCAGTATCCCCAAGGTACAACGGAAGTCTATGCTAACTTTACTCCTCGTAGTGGACGTTTAGCTAAAGTTTTAGATTCTGATGATGTGAGTGTTATTTTTTTCGGACTACAGTATTTTATTCGAGACTATCTTATCGATTGTTGGAACGAAAATTTCTTTAAGCAAGATAAGCACAAAGTAGTCTCAGCTTATAAAAGACGTATGGATAATTCCCTTGGTGTGGGTGCAATTCCAACTAATCATATTGAAGCCTTACACGATTTGGGTTATTTACCCCTAAGAATTAAAGCCTTACCCGAAGGAAGTAAAGTTGATATTGGTATTCCCTTGCTAACAGTGGTTAACACTCATCCTAATTTTTTCTGGCTAACTAACTATATTGAATCAGTGATGTCAACTTATCTTTGGAAACCGATTACTTCAGCAACTACTGCTTTTCAATATAAGAAACTGGTGACAAGGTATGCCTTAAAAACAGGTACACCTTTAGATTTTGTTCCTTTACAATGTCATGATTTTTCTTTTCGGGGTTTATCTGGCATTCAAGATGGAATCATTAGTGGTTCGGCTCATCTTACCTCATTTTATGGCACAGATACGGTACTTGCGATCGACCTTTTAGAAAATTATTATCATGCTGATGCAACTAAAGAAATAGTGGGTGTTTCTGTTCCTGCAACGGAACATTCAGTCATGGCAATGGGTTTACAAGATGGAGAATTAGAGACATTTCGTCGTTTAGTCGAAGATTTATACCCCAGTGGGATTATTTCCATTGTTTCCGATACATGGGATTTTTGGAAGGTGGTAACGGAATATACTGCCATCTTGAAAGAGAAAATTTTAAATAGAGATGGTAAAGTTGTTTTACGTCCTGATAGTGGTGATCCTGTTAAGATAATATGCGGTGATAAAAACGCACCACCTTACACCCCAGAAAATAAAGGGGCTATACAATGCCTATGGGAGATTTTTGGCGGTACAATTACCCCTCAAGGTTATAAAATGCTTGATTCTCATATTGGACTTATCTACGGAGATTCTATCACCCTCGATCGCGCTTCACAAATATTATCTAAATTAGAAGAAAAAGGATTTGCATCAGGAAACGTAGTATTTGGCATCGGTTCTTATACTTATCAATATGTAACCCGTGATAATTTCGGTTTTGCCGTTAAAGCCACTAGCGGAGTCGTCAACCATCAACGCCGTAATATTTTTAAGAGTCCAAAAACTGATAATGGAGTGAAAAAATCGGCAAAAGGATTACTAAGAGTTGAACAAGAAGGAAATAAATTTGTTTTATATGAGCAACAAACAGAGAAAGAAGAAAAACAAGGAGCTTTAGATACAGTATTTTTGAATGGAAAACTCATCAAAAGCCATAGCCTGACAGAAATTCGTCAAAGAATAGCACAAAATCTTAAGACTGAATCTAAGTCAAAACTATCGTTAAGATAGTCAATTATCAATATCAAATAATAGTTAATTAAATGAAAACTTACTTAAAAAAACTTAGAAATTGAAAAGATATTTGTATGAGATCATTAAAATAACGTGAATTATAACAATGATTAAATACAAATCTTAATAAAGAGAAATGACTACAGATAATAAACCCACAGTAATTGTCACTGGTGCATCATCAGGGGTTGGTTTACAAGCCGCTAGAGCCTTAACACAAAAAGGTTGGTTTGTAATTATGGCTTGTCGTAATATTGATAAAACCCTTAAAGCCGCTAACGAAGTAGGTATAAAATCTGGTGACTATCAAATTATTCATATTGATTTAGCCGATTTTGACAGTGTGCGTAAATTTGTGCAAGATTTCAGAGCAACAGGTAGAAAACTAGATGCCTTAGTTTGCAATGCTGCGGTTTACTATCCTCTTTTAAAAGAACCTTTACGCAATAAGGATGGCTACGAAATTAGCGTTGCGACTAATCATCTAGGTCATTTTCTCCTTTGTAATTTGATGTTAGAAGATTTACAAAAATCTGGCAATCCTGAACCCCGTTTAGTAATTTTAGGCACTGTAACGGCTAATCCGAAAGAGTTAGGCGGTAAAATTCCTATTCCTGCACCTCCAGATTTAGGTAATCTTGATGGTTTTAAACAAGGATTTAAAGCCCCCATTAGCATGATTGACGGTAAAAAATTCAAGTCGGGTAAAGCCTACAAAGATAGTAAACTTTGCAATATGCTAACCATGAGAGAATTGCATCGCCGTTATCACCAATCCACTGGTATTACTTTCTCTGCTTTATATCCCGGCTGTGTAGCAACTACTGCCCTTTTCCGAAATCACTATTCTTTATTCCAAAAAATCTTCCCTCTTTTCCAAAAAAATATCACGGGGGGTTATGTTTCTGAAGAATTGGCAGGAGAAAGAGTTGCTATGATTGTCGCTGATTCAGACTATAACCAGTCGGGTGTTTATTGGAGTTGGGGTAATCGTCAAAAAGAAGGGCGTAAATCCTTTGTACAAGAAATTTCCGATGAGGCAAGTGATACAGATAAAGGCGTACTCATGTGGGATTTGAGTAAGCAGTTAGTGGGATTAGCTTAGATAATGACTGGAAGTCAGGGTATTGGGGAAGTAGGAGTTTGAGGTATTAGGGTATTAGGGTATTAGGGTATTAGGGAAAAACAAGTAATGAGTAATTATCAACTATTCGCTATTCATTATTATTCACTATTTACCTTTGCCCTTTGCCCCTTGCCCTTTTCTTCATTGCTAATTAACATTTATTCACCTCAACACTAATGAAAATAGGTATTATCGGTTTAGGCTTAATTGGTGGTTCGTTAGGTTTAGATTTAACCGCTAAAGGCTATGAAGTAATTGGAGTTTCTCGTAAAAAAGAAACCTGCGATCGCGCTTTAGAAAAACAAATAGTAACCACCGCAGGACAAGATTTAGAGCTTTTGAGCAAAACAGACCTAATTTTTGTTTGTACCCCCATAGGGGCAATTTTAAGCACCATAGAGAGCATAATTCCTCATCTATCCCCAAAAACCATTATTACTGATGTAGGTTCAGTTAAAGGTGCGATCGCATCTCCTGCCACTAAACTATGGTCAAATTTTGTCCCCAGTCATCCCATGGCGGGTACAGCTAATCAGGGAGTTGAGGCCGCTGAATATAACTTGTTTAACAATACCCCTTGTGTCATAACCCCTTTACCAGAAACTCCTCCCCGGGCTATAGCTAAAGTCAGTCATATTTGGGAAACCGTTGGTTGCCGACTATATCAATCTACTCCCGAATTACATGATCAAGCAGTAGCATGGATTTCTCATTTGCCTGTGATGATTAGTGCTAATTTAATTTATAGTTGTACTCATACATCATCCCCAGAAGTCATCAAATTAGCTCAAGCTCTAGCTAGTTCGGGATTCAAAGACACCAGTAGAGTAGGGGGAGGCAATCCAGAATTGGGGCTAATGATGGCACAATACAACCGTCAACAATTAATCAACTCCTTACGGGAATATCAACAAAACCTTGATTCACTGATTGAAAACATTGAAGGGGAAAACTGGGAAGCCTTGACAAATATCTTACGAGAAACTCATCAAAACCGCCCTAACTTCATCTGAGTCAGATTTCACAAAGAAAAGAGAAATATCCCCTTAATTACTTTTGCTCCTTGCCCTTTGCTAATTAAGCGAATACTCGATGTTGTAAACAAGGCATTTGTTGTCTTACCTTGTGTAATCTTTGAGGATTAATTTCTGCGATCGCAACTCCAATTTGAGAGCCAGTGCTAGAAAGAATAGAACCCCAAGGATCTACAATCATACTATGACCATGAGTACAGCGACGAGCATAATGATTTCCCGTTTGAGCAGGAGCAATAACATAAACAGTATTTTCGATCGCCCTTGCCCGAATTAAAACTTCCCAATGGTCTTTTCCAGTATAAGCAGTAAATGCCGCAGGAATAAAAATAACCTCCGCCCCCTGACGAGATAAATGACGATAAACTTCAGGAAAACGCACATCATAACAGATAGACAAACCAATCTTACCTAAATTATTTACCTCACAAATATCAGGTAAACTCTTTCCTGCCATGACAGTATTAGACTCACAATAATTATTGCCATCAGGGACATTAACATCAAATAAATGTATCTTTTCGTAACGAGCTAACTCTAAACCATTAGGATCAATTAATAGAGCAGTATTATGAACTCTGGACTTATCCCCCTGTAAAGGAGTAGGAAAACCACCGCCGAGAATCGTCACCTGAAAACGCTGTGCCATGCGAATTAAAAACTTTTCGCTTCTTTGGGCAATATCTTCTCCCTGAGCAATTTTATCCTTATCTTCTCCTAAAAAAGAGAAATTTTCGGGCAAACCAACTAACTTTGCCCCCTGATTAACCGCTAATTCGATTAATTCTTCAGCTTGATTCAAATTGTGATCTACATCTGGAGTGCTTGTCATGCACACCGCCGCCGCAAGGTAAGATTTCATTTGATATAAAATGTCAGTGTATTAGATTATGGATAAGATGGGATTGGGGATGGAGGGGAAATTAATGATGAATTATGAGCCATAAACTAACACCAAAAATCTGCTCACTATTCACTATTTCTCGTCCCTATTATTAATTATTGATGGAAATAAAGTCTTGATAACTTGCCGTCAATTCCTTAACCGCTAACTCATAAAACTGTTTACCGTGTTCAGGAGTAGCCAAAGCAGGATTAGATCCCATTCTACCATCAGGGTAGCATTCTCGAAAGTTCTTTGCTCCGTAAATAGGATGTCCTGTGGTAACAGATTTCTCTAACGGTGCATTTTTAATACTTTCAGGATAAACAAATTGAGTTAAAGCTACTTCTGAAGGGGTAGCATGAGAGCCTTCTTCATCTCCATAAAGTTTTTTTGCCAGTTGATAGACTTCACGCCCCATAAACCAATTAGCAATTTTACATTTAACTTGTTCACTATCAGCAAAATTCATCGAATCTAAATGGTCATAAAACTGAGAAAAACTAGCCTTGACAGTGGCAATGTTTCCTCCATGCCCATTAATAAAAAAGAATTTTTTAAAACCTGCTTTGAACAAAGAAGTAAGATAATCTTGGATATATAGTATCAAAGTAGTTGGACGTAGAGATATAGTGCCGGGAAAAGCCGTATGATGTAAAGCCATGCCCACATTAATAGTTGGGGCAACAATTGCTTCCGTATTTTCTCCCACTCCCTGAGCTATTTTTTCCGCGCAAATAGCATCTGTACCTATTAAGCCCGTTGGCCCATGTTGCTCTGTTGAACCAATAGGAATAATAATACCATTAGAATGGGTGAGGTATTTTTCTACTTCTTGCCAAGTGAGTAAATGTAACTGCATTTTCGTCGATTATTTTTGAAATCATTTTATCAAAAAATAAGGGTTGATTTGAGTTCGGAGTCAGAAAAGAGATGTCAAGGTGTTAGGGTATTAGGATACTGGGGTATTGGGGTATCAGGAGGTAAGGGGGGTTTCTTTTAAGGGAAGACACAGAGGGCTTTGCCTCTTGCCTCTTTAACTTTGCCCTTTTCTTAATTACTGATTCCTAATTGCCTAAAATCTTGTTTCATAATGGAATAATCCCACTAGGATTCAAAGGAAAAAGGTTTCCATAATAATCTTGTTTGATGGCGTTGAGATCATAGGTGTTTTTAATATTTGGTAAATTATTTATATCCTCCACATATCTGCTTAAGTGTGGGTAAGATGCGATCGCACTTAGACTACATTTGAATAGAGAATAGTAAACCACATCAAAACGAATCAAAGTAGTAAATAAACGCACATCTGCTAAAGTTAAACTATCACCACACAGATAACGATTACTAACTAAATGAATTTCAATCTGACCTAAAGTATCAAATAGACTGCGACAGGCTGACTCATAAGCCTCCTGAGTTTGGGCAAAACCGCAACGATAAACCCCATTGTTAACATTATGATAAATTTTCTCATTCCATTGATCTATTTGCCTCACCAAAGAAGAAGGATAGAGATTCAAACTCGGATTCTTGGCATACTGATTAAATTGAGAATTAAGCAATAGAATAATATCTGCACTCTCATTATTAACAATAGTTTTAGTTTGTTTATCCCACAAAACAGGAACAGTATTTCTTCCTCGATAATTACTTTGAGAAAGTTGATAAAGTTGAGCAAGAGTTCGGCAATTTTCTGACTCTGTTTCCATAATCCATCCCCCTTGATTAACAGAAGGAATCAGGATTTCTATATCAATCACATCTTCTAAACCCTTTAAACTTCTAAGCATTAAAGTACGGTGTGCCCATGGGCAACTCATCCCCACATATAGACGATAACGACCTTTTTCGGGTTGATAAAGATAATTTACCTCTGATTTGACCTGATGACGAAATTGACTAGGAGGACGTTGATAATTTCCTTGTTTTTCGGTGGGAGCTAATTGAGACATCATAATCCGCCATAGAGTATGCCAAATCCATTTTCCTGTAACAATTAACCAAGATTGAGGCAAAGATGTACTCTTATTTTTTAAATCTGTCATGGATATAGACTCACCTGAACGAGGTAGATTCTCATATTCCCTTTAAACTTAGTTATCATCGTGCAAAAAGAAAAGCCCCTGGGAGTCTTGCCGTGTTTCGACCCCAAGAGCTATTCTTTGATTTCCTCACACCCTAATTAGGTACATTGACCTTAACTAATAAACAGTATAAACCTATTTTCTCATCCTGTCAACTGGTATAATAAAATTTCTTTAAATTAGTTATAAATTAAGTTATGGAAGTTATACCTGCTATTGATTTATTAGCTGGACGTTGCGTTAGATTATATCAAGGTGATTATGAACAATCTCAAGTTTTTAGTGAAAATCCCTTAGAAATCGCCCTACAGTGGCAGTCGTTGGGGGCGACTCGTTTACATCTAGTAGATTTAGATGGAGCAAAAGAAGGAACAACCATCAATTTAGATGCTATTTCTACTATCGTTAAAAATCTTAATATCCCCATTCAAGTAGGAGGAGGACTGCGCGATCGCACTTCCATAGAACGTTTGTTCGATTTAGGAGTAGAAAGGGCAATTGTCGGCACTGTAGCAGTGGAAAAACCAGAATTGGTAGAAGAATTGTGTAATACTTTCCCTCATAAAATTGCAGTAGGTATTGACGCTCGTAATGGAAAAGTAGCCACAAAAGGATGGTTAGAAACATCAACAGTTGAAGCCACTGATTTAGCCCAGAGAATTTCTGACAAAGCCGCCGCCATAATTTATACAGATATTAGTAGAGATGGCACATTAGTAGGTCCTAATATCGAAGCCTTAAAACAATTAGCCCAAGTAACAGACATTCCTGTTATTGCCTCTGGTGGTATAAGTTCTTTAACAGATTTATTAAGTTTAGTTTCCTTAGAATCTTTAGGTGTTCGGGGTGTTATTGTTGGAAAAGCAATCTATACAGGTAAACTAGATTTAAAAGAAGCGATACAAGCCATTGGCAATGGCAGATTACAAGATATTCCCCCCGATATTGGTAACTCAACCCTAGTTTAACCTAAGTTCGGTTTGAGAATATCAGTTAAGGGCAAGTTGTGGGGGTTTGAACAATATTTAACGCTTATAGTTGCATTGTATCTGGTTTTATGTGTCAGGTGTTTTTAATTTTGCTCCTTACCCCCTTCTTATGAATAGATTTTATCTCTAACAGAGGTTATAATAAATAATTTAGCAATCGTGCATAAATTTCAGTATCATAGTATAGGTTAAATAAATATTCACTAAAGTTATATAGTTGTAAACTAATTAAGTTAATATGGTTAAATTACGTTTAAAAAGATTAGGAAAAAAAAGAGAAGTAAGTTACCGTATTGTTGCGATGAATAGTACCAGTCGCCGTGATGGAAAAGTGTTAGAAGAATTAGGATTCTACAATCCTAGAAATGACGAAACTAGATTAAACGTACCTGCTATTGTCACCAGATTAAAACAGGGTGCTCAACCAACCGAAACTGTACGCAGTATTTTGACAAAAGCAAAAGTATTTGAACAAGTAAATGCTTAATAGTGACATAAACTTTCCCCTTCCTGATGGAACAAAACCAGATTATGATGGTTTAGTGCGTTTTTTAATTGAACCTTTATTAGAATCTCCCGAATTGTTAAATTTCGATTGCGAATTAGTACCTAGTACAAAAAGAGTCTGGATTCGTTTGGCTTTTGAAGAAAATGATAAGGGCAGAATATATGGTAGAGGTGGACGTAATATTCAGGCAGTAAAAACAGTTTTACAAACTGCGGCAAACATTGTTGGGGATACCTTATACTTAGAAATTTATGACGAACAAGGGCGAAATAGAAGTAGAAATTCTCGCCCTCCAATAACTTCATCTTCTCCCAACAAAGAATCAGGAGATGCTTATTCTAAAAAACCAGTGAGAAGAAGACGTCGCACTATTAAACCTCAATTTTAGTAAAAACACTCAACTAATAAATGACGCTACAATTGCTTATTCCGTTGGGCTTTTGTGGCGTTTTGCATTTATATTTAGGATTTGCTTAAAAGGTATTTTGATTAGAAAAGGCAAAGGGCAACGATGCACAGGACAAGAGGCAAAAGGTAAAAGAATTTAATAAACCTCTCCCTAACACCTCAATCCCCCAATACCCCAACACCCTAAACGCCTATTCTCCATCTAAATGGAAAATCATATCTAAAATCAGCAACGCCGTTAATTTATTTCCCTTGCCTGACGAAAAATTTTTGCGGCAAACTCAGGATTTTCCCTCATCCGTCTAAATAATAATGGCATATCTTTATAATGTTGTTTAATTAATTCCTCATCTTCAGAGGGAATTTTTCCAGCTAAAAAAATAAGTTTATCTTCATCTAAGGTTAAATATTGAGCTAATTGACGAATAATATCTTCTTTTGGTGGATTTCCTCTATCATTCTCCAATTTAGAGAGGTAAGTAAAGTCTATTCCCAATTTATCGGCTAACTCTCTTTGACTATACTTTTTTTCTTTTCTGGCTTGTTTTATCAACTCTCCAAAGGTTTTTACTTCTATCATAATTAAATATTTGAAAAAATTTTCAACTTTTACTTGACTAAAAATTCAACATTAGTTAACATCATAATATCATGTTGAATAAAAAATCAAGTTTAAGGTTATGAGTCAAGCAGAGTTACAGCCCACAAAAGTGCAAATAATGTCGGCATTTCATCGGTTACTAAATCAATATCAGCAACAAGAAGCCAAGATTACGACAAAAGAAGAAGCAATTGAGAAGGAAAAAAATAAGGTTTTGTTAACCAAAGTTGCGGATTATACCGTTAATAATATTGTTAATAGTATGGCAACTTTACAGTTAGATTTTGGGAATTTAACCAAAGAAATTGCCACGAGATTAGAAAATGAATCTAATATATTAATTGACCTAAAAAAAGCAATTACTGTTGAAGCTAAAAGACTAGAAGAATTAAAACAAATTCGCTTAGTAGCTGATGGTTTATATATTCTTAGACAAGAACATCAAGAGAAGTTAAAATTATTAGAAAATCAGATTGAAGAAAGTAAAAAATTAATTGAGATTCAACAGGAAAAATTAAGAAAAAATTGGGAAAAAGAACAAGCAGAATTTGAAATAAAAATAGCAGAAGAATCTAATTTATTAGAAGAAGCAAGAGCAAAAGAAGAAGCAGATTATAACTATAACTTACAAATTAGTCGAAAACGAGAAATGGATGAATATGAAGAAACAAAAAGGAATCAAGAAAGAGAATTAAATTTACTAGGAAAAGAAAAGAATAAACTATGGCAAGAAAGAGAAAATATTTTAGCTAGTCAAGAGGAAGAATTTAAGGCTAATCAAGAAAAAATTGCCCAATTAGAAGAACAAATTAAAACAGAAGTTAATAAAGCCCGTAGTGAAGCGATTCAAGAAGCTGACAGAGAGGCAAAAGTTAAAGCTAATTTAGTAGAGAAAGAATGGGAAGCTACGAAGCAAGGCTATGAGTTTAAGATTCAATCTTTAGAGGCAAAAATTGCCCAACAAAATCAACAAATAGATGCGATCGCACTTCAATTACAAAATGCAACAAATCAAGCTCAAAGTTTAGCATTAAAAGCCTTTCAATCCAATAATAATTAAACAATAAATATAAAAATAATTAGGAGTAGAAAAATGGCGATTAATTCAAAAAATACAAAAGCGGAAATCTTATCAGCCTATAAAGAATTAGAAAAAGAAAAAACTGAGTTAGAACAAAAAATAAAAGCAGAAAAAACTGTTACTTTTCCAGAAAATATAACACCAACTACTGAAAATATGGCTACTATTCAGGAAAAAAACTCTAGCGAAAATGAAGAACAACCTATGAATATATCCAATGCAAATATAAGTCAAATAATCCAAAATTTAGAAACATTACAAGTTAGTTTTGGGGGGGCTGTAAGTCAACTTTCAGAACAACTAATCACAGAGGCTTCTACGGTGGAGAAATTGCAAACAGAAATTGAAGGAGAAACAGACAAGTTAAGAGAATTACACGATTTAGAAACTATTGAAGAAAATACATTAGACGAGTTAATTAATAACTATAAAACCAGTGAAGAAAACTTCATTTTAGAATACAGTCAAAGAGAAGAAAGTTTAAGACAAGAGTTAGAAAATTTAAGTAAAGAATGGCAAAAAGAACAAGAAAACAAACAACGAGAAATCAAAATTCGTAACGATAATTATAATACCAATAAACAAAGAGAACAAGATGAATATTATTATAATTTGCAATTAGAAAGACAACTAAATCAAGAGAGCTATGAACAAGAAATCAATAATCTCTATAAAGAATTAGAAGAAACTAAACAGCAACAAGAAAAAGTGTGGGAAGAAAGAGAAAAAACTATTTTTGAAAAGGAAAAAGAATATGAAGAAACTAAACAAAAAGTAAAAGAATTTGAGGAAAAATTGAGTTTAGAAATCAAGAAAGCAAAAGAAGAAGGAAAAGGAATCGGAACTTATCAAGCTAAAGTTAAAGCAGATTTAAGACAGAAAGAAATTGAAGGAGAAACCCAAAATTATTTATTAAGAATACAGGCTTTAGAGTCAACAATTAATAATAATGAAAACCGCATTAATAACTTATCTCATCAGTTAGAATCAGCTTTGAAACAAGTTCAAGATTTAGCAGTAAAAGCTATTGAAGGTACATCTAATCGGAATTCCTTTGAAGCGATGAAAGAGGTTGCTTTAGAACAGGCAAAAAATCAACAAAAAAGCAAATAATTTCACCATAATAATTAGCAATTAGCAATGAAGAAAAGGCAAGAGTAATTAACAATAAAAAACAACTGAAACCTGAAACCTGAAACCTGAAACCTACAACCTCTTTCCTAATTCCGAACTCATTTAGAATGAAGATATTTAAAGCGACAGGTGTCAAAGTAGGATATAATATCAACCACAAAATTGTTGAAGAAGAATAGGAATGTCTGACAAATTTTCCCGTCGTACTAAGATTGTAGCAACGGTAGGTCCTGCTTGTGCTAATCCTGAAACCCTGCGCAAAATGATTCTAGCAGGTGCAAATACTTTTCGTTTAAATTTTTCTCATGGCACTCATGATGATCATCAACGTAGTATTCGCCTTATCCGTCAGGCGGAAAATGAATTAAATAAGCCTATCGGTATTTTACAAGATTTACAAGGACCGAAAATTCGCTTGGGAAAGTTTAATTGTGGTTCAATTACATTGGTAGAGGGCGATCGCTATATTTTAACCAGTAGGAATGTAGAATGTACTCAGGAGATTGGTTATATCAGTTATGAAAATTTAGCAGAAGAAGTACCCATCAACTCTCGTATTCTCCTCGATGACGGTAGGGTAGAAATGAAAGTCAAGGAAATTGATTTAGAAAAAAAGGATCTTCATTGTCAGGTAGTGGTTGGGGGTGTTTTATCCAGCAATAAAGGGGTGAATTTCCCAGATGTACGTCTCTCCGTAAAAGCATTGACAGACAAAGATAAAGTTGATTTAATGTTCGGTTTAGATCAACGGGTGGACTGGGTTGCTTTAAGTTTTGTGCGTAATCCTCAAGATGTTTTAGAAATCAAGGATTTAATTGCCAATGCGGGTAAGTCAACACCTGTAATTGCCAAGATTGAAAAGCATGAAGCGATCGAACAAATGGAAGAAATTTTATCCCTCTGTGATGGGGTAATGGTTGCTAGGGGAGATTTAGGGGTAGAATTGCCTCCTGAAGAAGTACCAATTTTACAAAAACGCCTGATTCGTACTGCTAACCGTCTAGGTATTCCTATTATTACAGCAACTCAAATGCTTGATAGTATGGTAAAAAGTCCTAGCCCCACCCGTGCGGAGGTTTCGGACGTAGCAAATGCCATTTTAGATGGTACAGATGCGGTCATGTTATCCAATGAAACCGCCGTGGGAGATTATCCGGTTCAAGCGGTGGCAACTATGGCAAAAATCGCCACCAGAATTGAAAACGAAAGGGGTAAAATGTTGGCAGAATCAGCCGAAGGTAGTAGTTTTGCTTCTTTCCTGAATTACTCAGAGTCTTTTAGTCATAACCATAACATTCCGACTGCGATCGCCGGTGCTGTAGGTCAAATTGCACAACAGTTAAACGCTTCAGCAATTATGACCTTAACAAAAAGTGGTGCAACTGCCCGTAACGTTTCTAAATTCCGCCCTCAAACTCCCATTTTCGCTATTACTCCCCATGTCAATGTTTCCCGTCAATTACAGTTAGTTTGGGGGGTTAAACCCTTATTACTTTTGGATTTACCCGGTTTAAGACAAGTATTTCAAGCGGCTATTAATGTTGCTAGAGAAAAAGGCTTATTGCAAGATGGTAACTTAGTGGTGATGACTGCTGGTACATTGCAGGGGGTTTCTGGATCAACGGATTTAATCAAAGTGGAAATTGTTAAGGGATTGTTAGAGGCAGGAATAGGCATTGGACAAGGCTCTATTACAGGTAGAGCAAAAGTTGTCCATGATATTACTCAAGCTAGTAATTTTCAGGCAGGAGATATATTAGTAACAAAAAGTACCGATAACCAATATGTGGACTTTATGCGTCTTGCCTCTGCCATTGTCACCGAAGAAACAGGGGTGCGATCGCACGCCGCTCAAATTGGTATGCGTTTAGGGATTCCCGTCATTGTTGGAGTTAAAGACGCAACTACATTAATTAGAGATGCTAGTTTTGTCACCCTTAAAATTGAACAAGGACTTGTTTACCTAGGTACAGATAATGAAAGTGACGTTGATAGTTAGAGAAAGTAATGAATAAAGTGTGAAGGGTTGGGAGTTTGAGGATTTTTCTCATGCACTCGCTTCTGTCGTGAATGAGCTTAGGAAAGAGGTTTCAGCGATTGGTGAGAAGTTAATTAAACACTTTTGTCCTCCCCTCTCGAGAAAGGAGATAAAGGGGGATTTTTTTAGGGGAGACACAAAGAGGTTTACCCCTTGCCCTTTTTATTACAGCCAATTACCCACTAAAACAAATGGAGCCCAAAAGAAGGGATGTTCATGTTTACCGTCTTTTAATAAAGATAATTGTGCTTGGCGTAAGGCTTCTGCTTTTGTTACCTCTGTTCGAGCTAACTCCTGATAAAATCTAACCATCAGTTGAGTAGTTGCTCTATCATCCACTAGCCATAAGGTTGCCAGAGTGCTTCTAGCCCCTGCCCTAACGGCAATTCCGGCTAAACCTAATGCCGCTCTTTCGTCTCCTGTAGCGGTTTGACAGGCACTTAAAACTAATAATTCTAAGGGTGATGAGTTAGAAGCAAAGTCTTGACTTAAAATACGATCTAATTCTTTTGTATTTATGGATTCATCCCAAGTTAGGATAAATGTGTCTTCGATATTAGAGCTAAATTGACCATGAGTTGCAAAATGAAGGATGGGGAAATTATTATTTTGAATTAGTGTTTCTAAATTATTCTTGGTAAATTCTTGATTGAGGAGAATTTTGGAGTTTATTTCATTTTCGATTTCTGTCAATTCTATTTTGACGTTGGGAAGGGCTGTAAAATTTTGACGAGCTTCGGTTAAACCTGCGGTTAAAGCTCTTAATTGGGTTCGTTTAAAGGGTTGAGGATCTAAAAGTTGTAATCCAGGAGTAAGTGCGATCGAATATTTTTCAAGCAAGAATTTTTCCCCATCGTAGAGGATTGCCATGGGAATATTTCTTAATATACCATCTAAGACAAAAGTAATATTTTTAATTTGATTAGATTGCAGTTTGGTTTCTATGGGTTGAATTAAGGATTGATATAAGATTTGAGCATCTTCTTGATAGCTATTTGTAATACGACCAGTTTGAATAGGATCTACATATAAGGCTTTTTGTAAATTGGTGGCTATTTGTCTTACTTTATCTTGATTTAAAGGGGTTGAGTAATGAATCAAAGGTTGTGAGGGTAAGGACACAATGACATCGAGGCGATCGCGCAGTATGATAGGATAAATAACCGCAGTGGTAGGATCAATTTGATCAATTTGGACGGGTTTTGTAGTAGAGCAGGTGTCTTGAAAGAAATTATCCAATTCAGCTAATTGTAAAGACTCCATAATCTCTCTAGCTTGAATTAAATTGTTTTGGGAAATATCCCCCTCTAATAATAAAGCGACTAACTCTCTGTAAATAGGTTCAACACTTTCCCTAAAAGAAAATTGTACTTCTTGATTAACGGTTACTAAATCATTGCGCAAATCTTTTAGAGTATCAAAAGCTAGATTATAAGCAGTTATTGCTCCTTGTTTATCTCCTTTGGCTTTGAGTATTCTTGCTAATTGCCATTGAGCTAAATAGGCTATATCATCTCCTTGAATTTGTCCAATAATAATAAGTGCAGATTTGGTTATATTTTCTGCTTGTGTCCATTGTTTTTGCTGTTCATATTGCTCCCCAAGGTAAGTTAAAACATAGGCTTCTGCTCTTTTATCTCCTATTTGTCGGGCTTGTTTTAACGCATTTTCTAAGATTAAAATTTTATCAAAATCTTGATATTCAGAAGTTATTTTAGCTAGATTATCAAGGCTATTAACAAAGTTAATTTGTGCATAAATACTGGTATTACTAGGAGGTAAATTATTAATTTGATTATAGATTTCTGGGAGTAAGTTTTTCAAAGAAAATAATCTTCTCCGTTGTATTAAAAGTTTTAATTTATTGAGTTGACTTTGAATATCTAAATTTAAAAAAGGACTATTAGTATCTGTTTCTTGATAATATTCAAGGGCTTTAGTGGTGTTATTTTGGGCAAAATAAGTATTTCCTAAACTTAGTTGAATTTGATTGACATAATTAGGTAATAAGTTTTCTTGTGCGATCTCAGCAAAGCTGAGGTGCTGCGCGATCACAAGACTTTTTTCTAACACCTTTTCTGACTGAGAAAAATCGCCCAGTAAACGCAAAACATCTCCATAATTTTTTCCTCCAGCAACCTTTAACAAAGGATCTGAAATTTGTTCCAGATTTTTATTAATTTCTTGTAATAACTCTTTGGCTTGGAGATTTAAACCTAGATATTTTAAGGCTAAACTTTGATTAATTAAACTACGAATAACTCCTTTTTGATCTCCTATTTGCTCATAAATTTGAGTGGCAAATTGCCAGTATTTTAGGGCTTCTAATCCGTCACCTCTGGCTAATTCTATGATGGCTAGATTATTAAAAAATTGAGCCTGTATAGACTGTTTTAATGAACTGTTATTAGATATATTATTTAGAATTTCTTTACTGGTTTTAACTGTTTCCTCTGCTTTTTCCCATTCTCCTAATTGTGTAAGTGCGATCGCAATATTATTGAAAATAATAGACTGAGTTAAACTATCTTCCTCCAATTCTTTTAAGGCTTCTTGCCACTTTGTAATAGCTTCTTGAAACTGACCATTTTCATAATAGCTGACTCCTTTTTCAATTAAATCATTACTGGGAGTATTGCCAGTTAAAACCATCTCATTTTCTCCCACCATTCGCCATCCTTGAGCGGGTGTTTTAGAAGCAACAGAAGTAACTTTAGTTTGTTGAGCTAGAGAATTATTTGCTATACCAAAGTCTGGCAATAGTAAATCACCGCTTAAAATTGATGCAGGATTAGGAGGCAAACCACCACGCCCCGTAATGATAAATTCGCTTTCTTGCCCTTTACTACAAGCATTCACTTTGACTAAATCAGCAGGATTGACAGGATTTTTTACTAATTCCACTAAACCCTGACTAGGATTAACATTAGGAGTACTGATTTCCACATTTCCAGAGCGTCCAAATTGAGAACTAGCAGTAATGTCACTTTTGGGAGTTTGATTTTCTCTAAATTTAATGCCAAAAATCCCCTGACTATTAACAATAATATTTCCCCCTTGCCCCTCAAAAGCATTAGCGGTAATATCACTATCTCCATTGGGAGGAGCAATAATAAAAGGAGAATCGATAAAAATGTTTCCCCCGTTTCCCCCTCCTCCTTCTGTACCTGCGGTGGCAGAAATCTGACTATTGTTACGCAATTCTATTCTTTCTTTCGCTTGTAAGCTAATATTACCTCCTTCTCCTGAACCACTTTCTGCGGTAATTTGTCCCTGATTGTTGAGAAAAATAGAATTAGCATTGATTTGTAAGTTTCCCGGTGTTCCTTGCCCTACAAATGTACCAAAAACGCTACTGACAGAAATTTCCGCACCATTTAAAATTCTTAAATCTCTGGTGTTAACAATAATATTTCCGCTATTTCCAGTCCCCACCGTACCAGAAATTAAACGAGAACCAGCACCAATAATTCTTGTCCCAGTTAATTCCACAGACTCAGAAGCATCAATGGTTAATTGTCCGCCCTTACCACTGCCTTGAGTGCCAACGGAAATTAAACCCCCATCTTGAATGAGTAAACGCCCTGTTTTAACGGTTAAATCTCCTCCATTACCTGTACGACTGGCTTGGGCAAATAATCCAGAAGGAAATGCTTGTCCTTCTCCGATAATTTGAATGGTGTCTGAGGCTTCAACATCTAGTTTTCCACTGTTGCCACTACCAAAAGCACTTACTGATATTTGAGCTCCATTTACTAGGGTTAAGTTTTTTGTTCCAATGAAAACGTTGCCACCGTTACCTGATGATTCGGAGTCAGCGAGGATAAAAGTAATATCAAAACCATCATCAATTAAGTTAATCGAATCTCTGGCTAATATCCGTAATTGTCCCGCATTCCCCTTGCCAAAAGTACTTGCAGAAATTAAAGCACCTCCGAGGGTTAGGCTTCCCGTTTCAAGGGTTAAATTTCCTGCACTACCAGCACCAAAAGTTTGGGTATAGAAGCCACTGGGTAATTGATTTGGAGATGAGCCAGTTAATAAAACAGAATCAGCAATCTTAAAATTCAAATCTTCCCCTTTTGTTTGTCCAGTAGTTAGAGTGACAAAAGAAGAACCATCTTTTAATGTTAAATTTTGACTATTGACATTAATCCCCCCTGAACTTGCTCCGCTTAGGTAAACAGAGGCGTTATTTATCAGCTCAATGTCTCCATATTGAGAAACACCATTACTATTAACTCTTAGGGATTGACCATTAAAAGTAAGTCTTAAATTACCGTCAATTACTGACCAAAGTTCGATCGTACCTGAGTCTGCGGTTAAGTTACCTCCCGTAATATTTATTTTTGAGCCTAATAAGCCAAGGGTTTTGCCTGTGGATACTTCAAGTCCTGCATTTCGTTGATCTGGTACTATAGAACCGTTGGAAAAATCTAAAAACAAGTTACTTCCTTCTCCTTGAACAGAAATTTCTCCAGAGTTGGCACGAAATTCCAATCCAATGGGAATGCCAATGGTGAGTAAGGGTATATTTTCAGGATTTGTGGCACTAAATTTCACCCCATTTCCAAAAACAACACTATCAGCAGTGCTACCGATAAATGAACCTTTTAAGTCCAGTGTGGCATTAGGACCAAATATAATACCGTTAGGATTGAGCAGAAAAAGATTACCGTTACCTAATACTCCCAAAGTTCCTAGTATTTTTGATACATTTTGCCCTGTGATTCTGGTAAAAATATTTTCTATACCAGCAGGATTGTTAAAGTAAACCCCTCTACCGTTGCCAATATTAAATTCTTGAAAACTATGAAATAGGTTTGTATTCCTAATAGCACCGCCGTCTATGCGCTCACTGGGAATCCCATTAATAGTAAGATTCGGGGTGACGATGGAATTTTCCTTACCAAGAGTGCGATCGGGTATTACTTGAGCATCAATTTGATTTGAAGTTAGCAATGCCGTTAATCCTGCAATAGCAAGAGAATTTAGCCATAATCTCCCCGAAAATATAATCCAGTAACAGTGACGGTGTTTATACATTAGGATAAGTGCTTAGTAATAAGCTAAGTTGTTAACTTGAGCAAAACTTAGATGGTTTAAGGCCAGTTATTCCCGAAATTAGGGGTGACAACTTGATCGATTTGATTTTGAGCCGAATTAGTCTGTTGACTACTACCACGAGTGCGAATGGGATTTTCGCTATTGCCTTGAGTTAAAGCTGTGAGAGTGCGGTTTAATTCTTGCCCTTTATCGACATTGCCCAATTTACTATATCCTGCTTGGGCTTGTTGATTTAACTCTTTGGCTTCCTCTAATTTGCCCAACATTATTTTTACTCCCACGAGAGAGGCTTGTATTTCTGTTACACTTTCCAAATTATTATTAGCAGACTCTAGTTCAATGGCGGTAAGATAATTTTCTTCTGCTAATAAGTTTAAACCCGTTTTAGCATAGGTGTCACCAAGAAGACGATACACTTGAGCGGATTTACTACCTTCAGCTTTTAATTGTTCTAAAATTGCGATCGCATCTGCATTTAAGTCTAATTGATGGTATTTTTCGGCTAGTTTAATCCCTTTTTCTTCTTGACTAAGATTTGATGTTTGAATAAGTGCGATCGCATCTTGTAAAGACTTTGATTGTTCAGAGGTAATTAAGCGAAAACCTAATTTTGCACCACTATCATCCAAAGAAGATACCCCCGTATCAGCTTCCACAGAAACAAAATAGTCTGTACCACTTTTGAGCATTTCCGCTCCAGAGTAAACAACAGTAGTATCCTTAACTTCCTGTTGCCAGTTAATATCTCCCCCTTGAATTTTCACCAAATAACTACTTGCTCCTTCAACTTCATTCCAATGTAGAGTTGGAGTGTTATCAGAAATTAAAGTGTAACGAGGAGTGATGATATAAGGAATATTAGAGTTACTTCCCCCTTTACGATATTGAATAGAATTATTTGTATTCTCAAGACTGATTAAATTCTTGCTTAAATGGTCAATTTGCTCTTTATTTTCATCATATACAGTAATACTATTTTTCGCTTCTACATTCAAGTTACCCAAAGAAAAAATAGTTGACCCTAACAAAGTGCTTAAAATTATTCGAGAAACAAGATAATCATGATTAATCGATTTATAACTATCCATAATTGACATTGAAAACCATTAAATTTAGATTGGTTAATAACTATTATCTTATAGCAAAGAAATTTTTTTTGTTGTCTTAAAAACCTATTTTTTTATAATTATGTATTTAGTTAATATTCATTAATAAATTAATAAAAACTTGATAATTATCTCGGATTTTGAATCAAAAATCTGGATTTAAAGAGTAAAATCGCAATCATTTAAAAGTTAGCGTTTATATTGAAATAAATACCCTCATCATTCAAAGAGTTTTTTTCCACATCAATATAAATAAGAGGGATTCCATAGTCAATACGAGCATTAAAATTATTTCCCATCTGCCATTGAAGTCCTAAACCAACTCCCATAAGGGTGTTAGGAGAAGGATTAGGAATTTTGCCCACATTCCAACCAACCCCAAAATCGAAAAAAGGAATAATTTGTAAAACACCATCTTGATTTTGCCAAATATCTTTCACTCGCAAAACGGGAAACCATGCCTCTGTAGTTAGCAATAAACCATTATCCGTCACTCGAATATCTTGAGGATAACCTCTAACACTGTATAAACCTCCAAGATAAAACTGCTCTAAGGTAACTAAATTATCATTAGCTAGTTGTAAATCTGTTTGAAAAATAAATAAGCTATCTGGTGCTAATTGTCTGACATACTGCAACTGACTACGCCATGATAAAAAACGACTATCGGGCAATTCTTCATTAATTGTCGCCCCAAAAGCCTCTATACCCAAACTAAATTCTGACCTCAAGTTAAACACATCTTGGGGCTGTCTGATAGTCCAATTTTGAAAAAAACGAATGGCACTCACTTCGGTATTGCCTTTAATATCTGCCCCTAAAGAAAAAGGAAATGGCTCACCATCTAAAAAACTACGACTAGATTCCTTACTGAAAGTAACTCCTAAACCAAATTCTTGGGTTGGTTTTTCCATTATGGGCTGATAAAAACTAATTTCATAATATTCAGAATTTCCAGTAATATTTAAGACATCAAAAGGTTTTTGAATTATTCTAGTATCATTAAAACCCCCAGCAAATTCTATCTTTCCGTTATAACTATTTACTGGAATACTATAACTACCATTAAAAGTATTGCTCCCATCAGTATTAAAATAGGAAATATCGATCGCATCTCCAAAACCGAATAAATTATCCTCTTTAATCCTCACCCCTCTCCTAAAACTACCCACACTTGAACTACGCCCATTATTAAAGATAGGCATAAAACTAAAAGAATCACTTTCAGTAACATTAACTAATAAAATACTTTCTTGAGGAACTACCCCCGCAACCAATTCCGCAGAAACATTGGCAATTAAAGTATCAAGTTGTAAAACCTGTAAGGCTTCATATAATCTATTAACATTAAAAGGAGTTGCTGTGGCAATTTGCAGACGATTTTTAATATAGTCTGTTCTAAGTCTTTTTAAACCTTCAACCTTTATGTCAGAAATGCTACCTTCGATAATTTCCACCGTAATTACTGCTTGTCGGGGATTAAACTTTTGTCCTGCATTAATAATCGCTCCAGAATTAATATAACCATTTTCTGTATATAAATTAGTAATTATCTTTTCTACCTCTAAAAGTTCGGTAAAAGTAATTTTTCTCTGGGTAAAAGGTTTGACAATTTCCGCTAATTGATGATTACTAAAAGCAGTATTACCGATAAAATTGAATTTTCTAATAATTATTCCTTCTTCCAAAGACAAAGAATCATCGAGACTAGAAACTTGAAAAACTTCTCTATCAGAAAATTGAAAAAATGGTTCTTTTTCCCCACCGTAACAAGATAAAGGATATAAAACGAAAGTAGCCACTAAAACACCCTGCTTAACCAACATAGGGTTGATTATCAAAAAAGGTTTCATTATGGAGTCAATAATTTTTGGACATATTGCAAACCTAAATAATTCGTGTATAACTTTCCTTTAATTCCACTTTATTAATGGGTTAGAGGGAATATAGTTTTACGACTAATTTAGTATTTCTATAGTTATAGTATTTGATTTCGCTCAAAATATATCTGTTTTTCTTTTAGCTTCACTCATCAAAAAAAATCCATTAACTTCTTCGTACATTTACCCCCTTAAAGAATAGTTTTGCCGTACCATTATATAGTTGTAAAAAAAATAGACTGTAAATTAATTGAATATGTTTGAAAAATTAACTCCCCCTGAAGCTGGAAGTAAAATAAAATTTGATAATGGACAACCTATTGTACCCGATGATCCTATTATTCCCTTCATCAGAGGAGATGGTACAGGTGTTGATATTTGGCCTGCTACAGAAAAAGTGATTAACGCCGCAGTAGAAAAGGCTTATGGTGGCAAACGTAAAATAAATTGGTTTAAAATTTATGCGGGGGATGAGGCTTGTGAAAAGTATGGTACTTATCAATACCTCCCTGAAGATACTTTAACTGCTATTAGAGAATATGGTATTGCGATAAAAGGTCCTTTAACCACTCCTGTTGGTGGAGGAATTCGCTCTTTAAATGTGGCTTTAAGACAAATTTTTGATCTTTATGCTTGTGTTCGTCCTTGTCGTTACTATGAAGGTACACCATCTCCCCATAAAAGTCCTGAAAAATTAGATGTCATAGTCTATCGGGAAAATACTGAAGATATTTATCTTGGCATTGAATGGAAACAAGGCTCAGAAGTAGGTACAAAGCTAATTTCTCTCCTCAATGAAGAATTAATTCCTGCCACTCCTGAGTTTAAAAATAAGCAAATTCCTCTCGATGCAGGTATCGGTATCAAGCCCATTTCTAAAAAAGGTTCTCAACGGTTGGTGCGTCGTGCCATTCAAAATGCCCTTAGATTACCAAAACAGAAGCAAATGGTGACTTTAGTTCACAAAGGTAATATCATGAAATATACAGAAGGGGCTTTTCGTGATTGGGGTTATGAGTTAGCAACTACTGAATTTCGGGCTGAATGTGTCACTGAAAGAGAGTCTTGGATTTTAAGTAATAAGGAAGCTAATCCCGATATTTCCATAGAAGATAATGCTCGTCAAATTGAACCGGGTTACGATTCTCTCACCTCTGAGAAACAGAATACAATTAAAAATGAAGTGGAATCCGTTTTAAATGCAATTTGGGATAGTCATGGTAATGGGCAATGGCAAGATAAAATCATGGTAAACGATCGCATCGCTGATAGTATCTTCCAACAGATTCAAACTCGCCCTGACGAATATTCCATTTTAGCCACCATGAACTTAAACGGTGATTATCTCTCTGATGCCGCCGCCGCCATTGTAGGTGGTTTAGGTATGGGACCTGGTGCTAATATCGGGGACAACTGTGCTATTTTTGAGGCTACCCATGGAACAGCCCCGAAACACGCAGGACTCGATCGCATCAACCCCGGTTCGGTTATTCTTTCTGGGGTAATGATGTTAGAGTTTATGGGATGGCAAGAGGCCGCCGATTTAATTCGTAATGGTATCAGTCGTGCGATCGCATCTCGTCAAGTTACCTACGATTTAGCAAGAATGATGACTCCTCCCGTAGAACCACCGTTAAAATGTTCAGAATTTGCTCAAGCTATTATTGATAACTTTGATAATTAGTTTAGAGCAAAGGACAAAAGAAAAGGGGCAGGGCTGTTTCATTCTAAAATTTTCTGGTTAAGGCAGGGAATACCTGAGTTCGGAGTTCGGAATTCGGAGTTAAAAGTAATAATTATTGACAAAAAAGCTGAATAAATTGATTTTAAATGAGTTTTTCCTAAATTTAATAATTTTTTATTCCAAAATTGGCTCGATGATAACTCGAGGGCGCTTTATTTTTCGATACTTTTTTCATCGAACTCAGGTAGGGAATAGGCACTCTTGCAATGGGCAATAGTTTTTAATGGTTTATGGTTATAAATTGATAATCTCAACATTTTTAACTACTTCTTAATCCTCAAAGCTCTAAAACCCTATATTCTTTTACTGGCAATAGTTTTAGCGTTTTTGTATTTCTACTTTGAAACAGCCCTGAGAAAAGAGGCAGTAATTTGAGTTCGGAGTTAAGAGCTAGGATAAAGGAAAACTATTTCTCCAATTCCCTAACCCACCTGAGTTTGATGTGAAAAACTTTGGGGAGTAAGGCATTGAGAGGGATTATTAACTCTTTTTGTACCGAGAAAAACGATTAAACTTAGAAAAAAAGATGTAAAATAAATTTATCTATAATTTTTATCAATACATCTAAGGTTTAACTCCATTCACGACCGAAGAGAGTGCATGAGCCAGGGGTGCGAACTCTCCGAACTCTCCGAACTCAAGTAATCCCCTAACAAGCCAAGCCCCTATCTAATCTCATATTTAGATCGAACTCAGGTGATAACGATAATAAGCGGCACAAGCACCTTCAGAAGATACCATCGGCGCACCTAGTGGATTTTCAGGAGTGCATTTATTTCCAAAGGCTTGACACTGATGAGGTTTTTTGATTCCTTGTAAGATTTGCCCACTAATGCAGTTATTATCAACATTCGATGTGGTTATGGAAACATGATTAAATTTTATCTCTGCATCAAACATGGTATATTTTTCTCTTAATTTAAAGCCACTGTTATCTATTTTTCCTATGCCACGCCATTGATAATTTGTGATTTCAAATACTTGGTTAATAATTTTTTGAGCTTCTTTATTTCCTTCTTTTTTTACACATCTACTATACTGATTTTCTACTTTATTTTGCTTTTTTTCTAGTTGTTGAACACACAAATAAATTCCTTGTAAAATATCAGCAGGTTCAAAACCAGTAACGATAATAGGTATTTGATATTGTTTAGAAATAGTTTCATATTGATGAAAACCCATAACAGTACAAACATGGCCTGCCGCTAAAAAACCTTGTACTTGACATTGAGGAGAGGATAAAATTGCTTCCATAGCAGGAGGCACTAAAACATGAGAGACTAAGAGGGAAAAGTTATTTAATTGCTTTTTGTCGGCTTGATATACAGTCATGGCGGTAGTGGGGGCGGTGGTTTCAAATCCCACAGCAAAAAATATTACTTCTTTATTGGGGTTTTCTTCGGCAATTTTGATACAGTCAAGGGGAGAGTAAACGATGCGAATATCTGCCCCTTTTGCTTTAATACTCAGTAAATCTTCTTTACTACCGGGGACTCTTAACATATCCCCAAAAGAACATAATATCACATTAGGTAAAGATGCGATCGCACCTGCTTTGTCTATTTTCTCAATATCGGTGACACAAACAGGACATCCAGGTCCATGTATTAAAGAGATTTCAGAAGGTAATAGTTGATCTAAGCCGTATTTCAAAATAGAATGGGTTTGACCACCACAAATTTCCATAATTTGCCAAGATTTAGTCGTAATTTCCCTAATTCTTTGAGCATAATGTTTTACTACCGTTGAATCTCGATATTCGTCAACAAATTTCATCTCACATTATCTGATTATTTTATTTATTACTTACTAAGCTAATAAACTAAGACGTATTTAACTTATATTTTTTCTTAGTTTTTGAAAATAACTCCAAAGTTTACCTATTGCCCATTCCCTGTTTTAACTAGACAACTTAAGTGCAAATTGACTTATACTTAATTATTTTATCCACATTAATTTTATCCTTTTGATTTTTTACTATATGCCTTTGCTGATGCCTTAATCCAAATGAAAGCTGCGATCGAAAATGGAACAGTGGCGGCTATAATACCTGTTATTAAAGGATGATTTTGGGCGATGGGCGACACCAGAAAAAAAGCAATAATACCTAAACAATAAATTAAACCGATAAAAGGTAAACCAATTACTAAAAAAGCGAAACGACTATCTTTATCCATATAAGCCTCTATTTTGAGAGAAAATTACCAAAAATAACTAATTTCATAACTTAATTCTGCCAACATTTTCCTTAATAAAGGAAGACTCAAACCAATAACATTACTGTGACAACCTTCTATTTTTTCGATAAACACTCCCCCTTTTCCTTCTAAGGCAAAACAACCAGCACATTTTAAAGGCTCACCAGTGGCTACATAGGCTCTAATTTGTTCATCGGTGACAGGAGCAAAGTAAACATCTGTAATACCACATTTAACAATTTGACGGTTATTGATAGTATCTATTAATCCATGACCAGTATAAAGCCTCCCCATTTTACCACTCATATATTGCCAACGTGCGATCGCAACTTCTTCATCTTCAGGTTTACCATAAATTTCACCATCCACTAAGAGTAAGGAATCACAACCCAATATAAGAGAATCATGATAGTTTTGGGCAACTACCTCCGCTTTTTTCATAGCCAAAGTATTTACTAAATCTGTTGGTTGAGGTAGATTAATCAACGATTCATCATAGTCGCTTTTATGAACTATAGGTTCAATACCTATCATGCGTAATAACTTTAGTCTTGCAGGAGAAGCAGAAGCAAGGACAAATTTAGGTGTCATAAAAATTGATTTAGAATATATTTCAATATATTTTCATTGTAAGTCTTAACTAATAATGATAACGACATTGAATAATAATAACCTCATCGTCTAAGACTTGATAAATTAAGCGATGCTCTTGATTAATACGTCTTGACCATAATCCGCTAAAATCAAACTTTAACGGTTCAGGTTTGCCAATATAAATAATCATGCCAACCGTCTTCTAAAAAGGAATTAGAGACTAATTTGATTTTTAGTTTACCGTTTATGTACTTATATGCTTGATTATAGGAAATTCCTTTACCGAAAATATCAGTAGAAAGCCCTAAGTTTTCATCAAAATATTATTCACATTTGAAGTAAAAGAAAACAAAAGAGTCTATTTTTTTAACTCTAGTGTATAGTAATATAAAGCCACAGGTTGATCAAAAGCTAAAAAATAATCGGGGTCTTGAGGTGATAAGTAAACAGCAGTAAATTGCTTTGCTTTAATCAAATTTGAGTTAATTAAATGATACTTAGTTGTTGTTTCTACTAAGTTTAAATACACACTATTAGGACGGCGAAAAAATTGCCTTGTTACTTCACTGGTAATAAAATCTTTCTCGGCAATAGTCTCTTGTTGCCTACCAATAACCGTTGAAATTAGTTCATTTTCTCCTCTAAACTTAGTAATTTGCTCCGTTGTATTATTAGGATTTATCACTACTTTTTCCACATTATCTATTCCTAAATAGGCTTGTGCAATAGATAAACTATTAAATTGACGATCCGCTATGATAATGGTTTGTTTATTAACTTTTTGTGGTACAAAATTATCTTGTTGAGGATAAAAACTACTCTCAATAAACTTAACTGAAAACTGTATTTTTTTATCTATATAGTCATTATTTTGCTTAAAACCCGGTGTTTGAAATTTAGGTGCTAAAGGGGCAATTTGTTCTTTTAAAATACTTGTAACTTCCCATTTTCCCTCAAACCAATCAGGAAAAATTAAATCTTTTTCAGGTTTTGATAATAAAATTTTCTGTTGCCATGACGGATATTGATTAATTCTATCTTCCAAAGAAAGGGCGAAAATAGGATTGATGTTTGTAACCAGAATAGAGATAATGACGATAAGCAAATAAATAAATTTTTTCAACATTAATAATAATTTCCGATTACTAATTATTAATTTTTGATTGATTTTATGCTTAATTTTGTGATAAAAAACTAAAATTATAAACATTATAAATAATAATCATTAGGCTCTATATTTATGGTTTTAACTTTAGAAAATCTGATTGCTATGGCAGAGGATCAATTAACTGAGTATAGTACAGATGCGAGAAAAATAGAAAAATTACGCCGTAAAATAGGAATCGCTTTAAATTTTCAAGAACAACAAAAACTCAAACAAGAATTGCTAGATAAAATGCCCCAAGGATTTTGGGCAAAAAAAATTGAAAATGAGCGTCAATCCTTCGCTCTGCCTTTTTGGGGTATCGGTGGATTAGGTTTATTATTGGGTATTTCTTCTCAACAATATTTAGATTTTCTTGCACCTGCGATCGCAATTCCCATTGCTATTAAAATTCAACAATATGGTTGGAAATTACAAGCCCAAAAATTGTTATTAAAAACTTTTGAAGATATTGAAAAACGAATAGAAAACAGTTAGTAATTATTGGTTAGCAACAAAAACAGTATTATTTTCTACCTTTACTTGATAAATGGGCAAATCAGAAATGGCTAACCCCTCCACCACCTTGCCATCTTCTTGAAATTTAGAATTATGGCAGGGACAAATAAAAAGATTTTCCTGTTTATTCCACTCTACTAAACAACCCATATGAGTACAAGTAGGCTCGATCGCAATTAAAGAATTATCCTCTTTTAAAATTACTAAAACAGCACCTATTTCTAAATCTTCATTCAGTAAAAAACCATTTTTCTCTAAGTCACTTAAAGAACCTAATTCATAAAAACTACTATTAGTTTCTTGAGCGTAAATCTTATTAAAAATGGGTGTAAAAATAGTAAAAAAGAAGGATAAAATAGTTAAACTAAATAAATTGCGTCTTTTCAATTACTAACTCCTAACGGATAATATTAGTCCTAAACTTTATCTTAATTACTCATAAAATCATATTACTTATTACTCATTATAAAAATTATAACAAGCCCACTAAATGTAAAGGTCCATGACCACTAATTAACTCAATTAAAAGTGCCAAAAAACCTACCATAGCTAAACGTCCATTCCAAACTTCAGCAACAGTAGTTAAACCCCATTCCCATTTTTCTTGGGGATACATCTTCATATTCTTCTTAGGATGGGTAACTTGATCAAACCTTAGAGGGTTTTCTTCTAAAGCAGAAGTGGTTAAATTAGTTAAAGCATCAATAAACATCGGATGAGTATTCAAAGCAGGAACTCGCTTAAAGTTACTAATACCAACCTCCTCCGCTACTTCCCGATACTCTAAGTCAATTTCTTGTAAAGTCTCAATATGCTCAGAAACAAAGCTGATAGGCACAACTAATAAATCTTTAATATTTTTCGCCCCCAATTCCTCCAACGCATCCTCTGTATAAGGTTTCAACCATTCCACAGGTCCAACTTTACTCTGATAAGCAAGAATATAAGGATTACCTGTATTCAAGGTTTTCATGATTAATTGAGTACATTCTTCAATTTCCACTTGATAAGGATCACCTGCTTCAGTAACATAGGTTTTTGGTACACCATGGGCGCTAAAGAAAATATGTACTTTCTCTGGTTGTTCAAACTGTTGTAACTCTTGTTTAATCAAATCCGCCATTGCTGATAAATAGTCAGGGTGATTATACCAAGAAGGAATTAAAGTATATTCTATTTTTTGTAATTGAGGATCTGTTTTCCACATTTCTTCCAACACCCTAAAACTAGAGCCACTGGTGCTAATGGAAAATTGGGGATATAAAGGTAAAATAACCAGCTTTTCAATGCCATCCTCCTTAATACGTGCGATCGCCTCCTCGGTGAAAGGATGCCAATAACGCATTCCCACATATACTTGAATATCAGACCCCTGCCCAGATAACTTAGACTGTAAAGCCTGAGCTTGAGCCTCGGTTATTTGTAATAAAGGTGAACCACCACCAATTTCTAAATAGTTTTCCTCCGATTTCTTACTGCGTAGAGTAGAAATTAACCAAGCAAGAGGTTTTTGTAACCAAGGAAAAGGCAAACGGATGATTTCAGGATCAGAAAATAGATTATATAAAAAAGGACGTACATCCTCTAGTTTTTCTGGACCACCTAAATTTAATAATAATACTCCTGTACGACCCATGATTTTTATAATGATTATACTTAAATTTTCTTTACTAAGTGTAACAATTTATGATTGCTAATTTAGAATCAAAATGTACAAACTGCCCCTAAAAGACACTTATTGATGATGATATATTAGTTTTTGTTAAAGATTTTAATAATTTATCTTAACAATATGAATATTTATTTTGAAATCTAACTTTAAGTATAATTCTTTATTGCAATAAATTGTCAATATTCAGTTACGAAATGTAAAAACCTTTGTGGGTTAGGAGTTAGGGTTTAGGAAAGAAGTGTCAGGTTGCAGGTGGCAGGTTGCAGGTTTCAGGTGTTTTTATTAATTGTTAATTACCTTTGCCCGTTGCCCTTTACTAAATTAAAACCGAGCATCGGAATTATTTATACATCAAATCAGCAATACCTCTTAATTATCTACTAATAGACTTCTCCTGATAAGATAAAATAAAATTTGTTGGCAGTCATATCAAGATCTATGTTTAAATTTCTCAAACAAGTTACAGATTACGCCAAAGGAAGCGTGGAAGCGGCTAAGTATATTGGACAAGGATTTGCCGTTACTTTCGATCACATGAAACGCAGACCTGTAACAGTACAATATCCCTATGAAAAATTGATTCCCTCTGAAAGATTTAGAGGTAGAATTCACTTTGAATTTGATAAATGTATCGCCTGTGAGGTGTGTGTTCGAGTTTGTCCTATTAATTTACCCGTAGTGGACTGGGAATTTAACAAAGCCGTCAAGAAAAAAGAATTAAAACACTACAGTATTGATTTTGGGGTTTGTATTTTTTGTGGTAACTGTGTGGAATACTGTCCCACCAACTGCTTATCTATGACAGAAGAATATGAATTAGCAAGTTACGATCGCCACGAGTTAAACTATGATAGCGTAGCTCTCGGACGTTTACCAACTAAAGTGACTCAAGATCCCATGGTAACACCATTAAAAGAATTAGGGTATCTTCCCAAAGGAGTCTTATCTCCCCATGACTTACCTAAAAATAGTCCAAGGGCAGGAAAGCATCCCGAAGATTTAATCGAACAATAAACTTATACTATAACTTGTGAAAAATTTTATTAAAAAGGTAAATTAAATCGTGGAAATCGCGCAAAGTGTCCAATTTGTTGCTTTTGTTATCTTATCTCTTCTAATGATTGGCGGAGCTTTAGGAGTTGTTTTATTTGAAAATATTGTTTACTCTGCTTTTCTTTTAGGAGGAGTATTTTTAAGCATATCAGGGCTTTATATTCTTCTTAATGCTGATTTTGTTGCCGCCGCTCAAATTCTTATTTATGTTGGGGCAATAAATGTCCTTATTCTATTTGCCATTATGTTGGTTAACAAAACCGAAGTCTATCAACAAGTCAGAGGTAGATTGATTCGTCAAGTATCTACTGCTTTAGTTTGTGTGGGCTTATTTGCCTTATTAGGCACTATGGTTTTAGCTACTCCATGGCAATTATCAGAAACCTCCCCTGCGGTAGTAGAAAATACCATTGTTGCTATTGGCAAACATTTTTTCAGTGATTACTTATTACCCTTTGAAATTGCCTCTGTTTTATTATTAATGGCAATGGTGGGGGCGATTATCTTAGCACGTAGAGACTTAATTCCTGAAGCTCAAAAAACCCGTGAAATTTATACCACATCCCTCACCTTACCCGAACAACCCAGAGAATTAATTACTACGGGTAATGATAACGACAATAACTAATGTTTAAATAAAAATAATGGAAATACAATTAGAATATTTTTTACTTTTAGCCGCAGCATTGTTTTGTATTGGTATTTATGGTTTAATCACTAGCCGTAATGCAGTTCGAGTTTTAATGTCGATCGAACTTTTACTTAATGCTGTTAATCTTAATTTAATGGGATTTTCTAATTATTTAGATCCCGCAGAAATTAAAGGTCAAATATTTACCATTTTCGTAATTACCATTGCGGCGGCAGAGGCGGCCGTTGGTTTAGCGATTATTCTCGCTATTTATCGTAACCGTGACACTATCGACATGGAAAGATTTAATCTCCTCAAATGGTAGTTGAATTAAATTCAGTTCGAGATAAAATTATCGGTTAAGATGTTGGGGTATTAAGGTGTTGGAGTGTTAGGTAAAAAAGTGATGGAAATAAGAAAAGAATTCAATTAACTTTAAGACAAATTGATAAAATTTTTAGGGTAATTATAAGCCCACTAGCTCCTGTTTTTGAGATAAACACCATCATTGTGAAATTGTTTCACTAAACGCTTATTTTCCTTAGTAAATTAATCTTGTTAGGCAACTACTATCTAAATAATCATGATAGCTTTTATAAATTTCAAAACCGGGTAATTTAACTTTAAAACTGGGAGGAATAATAAATTGATGAATAGGATAATTTTTTCTCAAATTAACAATATCATAATAAATTTTTTCCCATTTACTTAAGCATCTTAAAAATAACTGGAACTGTGAGTATAGGTGTTCGTATTTATCCACTAAGGCAATATACTGAAATATTTTCGCTATATTAACAAGTTTACTTTCGTCATCTTCCTTAATCTTAATAATCTTATTGGCTATTTCAATTAAAAACTCTTGCTCAGATTTGGTAAACAATAAAAATGGTTTAATATCTTCAATCATTCCAATTTTTGTTTCCTCAATAAAATTACTAATTCTCGTAAAATGATCCCAGTTAGTTAAATTATTTACTCTGAGTAAATCAAAGAAATATAAAAGATTTTCTACTTCAGAGATAGATATAAAACAAGCTAAATAATTATCTATTATTTTCCTCTCTTTTGTTTCTTTTAATTGATCTTTAAAACCATAGTGAAGTTTAATTAACTTTTCCTGAAAAATTAACTTATGATGATTTTCTTTGATCAATTGATAGACAGAATCATAAAATATTAGCAAGAGTGGATTTTGATATTTTGTTTCAATTTTAATTATAGATTTTAAATTATCTAGGTTGTCAAGAATGATTCTAAAGAACTCTTTTCCTATGAGAAAATAATGTTTTTTTGTTTGACAATATTTTTGAAAATAGCCCTCTAAACGAGCATAAATTAGAAAGTCTGAATAGGTAAATTTTTGGTTGAATAAGGCTTTTAATGTAACACTAATGCTTTCTAATTTTTCAAGGTGATAGTCATGTAGAGAGATTATTTCTGGACAGATATGAGTGCGAGAATACTGTTTAAAGAGATAATCAACAAGGGGTTTATCACCAATTAGGGGACGATTCCACCAAGGTTTATCCGTCTTTTCTTCTATGGCTAATTCTATACTCATTTTTTTGTCCCCCATAGTTTAGTTACAACACCTCCTTTATTTTCTATCATAATGTCTTTTTTGGCTTAATCAATCAGTATATTTATGGATTTTTACACAATATTTATAAATAAATGTAACTTTATTTCACTGTTTATTTTCTCTTTTTATAAATACTTAGATATTTTTATTTAGTTGTTTATAATTAAGTGATTGAGGCGGCCTTATAAATTTAAAAAATATTACAAACTATCACCTCATCGCTCAAACTTTGGTAGGTTTGTAGTAAAGGCTTTAGCCTAAACTTCCCCTTTATTTCTAGACTCAAAAATGCTTAATACTTTCCCAAAGATTGACTTTAAATCCCTTAAAAATAATCCTGACTTTAAAGAAGATAGCGTCAGGGAAGTAATTATTTTACCCCTCTTAAAAAGTCTGAGTTACACAGAAACAAATATCATTCGCAGTAAAACTTTACAGCATCCTTTTCTTAAAATTGGTAGTAAAAAACGCAAAATTAACTTAATACCTGATTACCTCCTAAAAATAGAAAATAATTATGCTTGGGTATTGGATGCAAAAGCACCGAATGAGAATATAAAAGAAGGTGATCACATTGAGCAAGTTTATTGTTATGCCACTCATCCTGAAGTGAGAAGTCTTTATTTTGCCCTCTGCAATGGCGTTGAATTTAGCCTTTTTAAAACTTCTGGTTATGATACCCCAATTTTATATTTTTCTCTCGATGAATTGGATTATTATTATGAGCAGTTATGTCAATTTTTGTCTTTAAATAGTTTTCAATTAGGCAAGGCTTTTACCTATGATAACAAATTTGATCCCCCCCAGCCCCCCTTAATAAGGGGGGAGAAAGGCGTGGAAGTTCCTTTTTCTAAAAGGGATTTAGGGGGAACTTTCGACTACTTAAATCGCCCTTTATTAAATGAAATTCCTGTCAAAAAAAGAGCGGCAAAAAGACATTTTGGGGTGCATGGTTATTTTACTAAACAAGCGTGGAATGTGGTGGCAGAATATATCAAAAATTTTACTCAACCTGATGATACCATTCTCGATCCTTTTGGGGGTAGTGGTGTCACCGCCATTGAGGCTTTAATGAATAATAGAAAAGCGATACATATAGACATTAATCCCCTTACTATTTTTCTGGTTAATTCTCTCATTTCTCCTGTTAATTTTGATGAATTAAATCAAGCATTTGAAAGGGTAAAATCTGCTTATCAAAAAAATGAACCAAACACTCCAGAAGATATAAAAAAAGCTATCAAAAAATATCCTTATCCTCACGGTTTTAAACTGCCTAAAGGTTCGGATGTGGATACCATAGAAAAGTTATTTAGTGATAAACAATTAGCTCAACTAGGCTTTTTAAAATATCTCATTAAGCAAGAGAAAAATAAACATATTCGAGATTCTCTAATGTTAATGTTTTCCGGACTTTTAACTAAAGTCAATTTAACCTATCATACATCAAGTTATGTAAAAAAAGAAGGAGGGGGAAATGCTTCACCATTCCAATATTATCGTTATAGAATTGCCCCTAAGCCCACAGATTTAGACTTAATGACTTACTTTGAATTGAGATTTAAAAAAGTAATTTCAGCTAAAAAAGAGATGGAATATTTCATCAATAAAAATACCATTTCTAATGCTCAAATCTTCAAAGCATCGGCGACAGATTTAAGTTTTATCCCTAATGAAAGTATAGATTATATTTACACCGATCCACCCTATGGCAAAAAAATTCCCTATCTTGATTTATCTACTATGTGGAATGCTTGGCTAGATTTAGAAGTGACTGAAAATGACTATAATTTAGAAGCTATTGAGGGAGGAGAAAAGCAAAAATCGAAGGATGAATATAACCAATTAATCGCTAAAAGTATCAAGGAAATGTATCGGGTGTTAAAATTTGATAGGTGGTTATCATTTGTATTCGCCCATAAAGATCCCGAATTTTGGCATTTAATCATCGATACGGCGGAAAGTTGCGGTTTTGAGTATCGGGGTGCGGTAGCTCAAAAAAATGGTCAAACTAGCTTCAAAAAACGTCAAAATCCTTTTACTGTGTTATCAGGACAATTAATTATAAATTTCTGTAAAGTTCGTACTCCTAGAGCGATTATGAAAGCTAATTTAGGCATGGATATAGCAGAAATTGTTATCCAAACTATTGAGGGGGTAATTGCTAAAAATGATGGGGCTACCCTTGAGCAAATAAATGACGAATTGATTATTAAGGGCTTAGAATTAGGCTTTTTAGATTTGTTGAAGAAAGAATATTCAGACTTAACACCGATATTATTAGACAATTTTGACTATGATGAAAAGACGGAATTATTTACTCTCAAAAAAGATACGAAGTTCAAGTCTCATATAGACGTAAAACTGAGAATTAAATATTATCTAATCAGTTATTTAAGACGCATGGAAAGGGAAAATAAAACCACTACTTTTGATGAAATTGTCTTGAATATATTACCCTTATTAAAAAATGGTACAACTCCTGAAAATCAGACGATTTTAACGGTGTTAGAAGATATAGGGGAGAGAGTAGGAGAAAACCATTGGAAACTAAAAGGAGAGGGACAGTTAAGCCTATTTTAACCTTAACTTGGTCTAAAATAGTTTTTTATAATATGTGTTCACTTTGCTTCAAACTACTAGGTTTAGTCCATTAGCTAGAAGTTAAATAATCGAGGTTCAGTGATTTAGGGGGCATTTTCCACCAGTTGCTGTCATATAATTTTTCTCTTGTGAGTTGATATAGGTTCATCTTAGCTAATGATTCTGAAATAGATGCGTGCTGCGTAGCAGTTCCCTTCGGGATCGAACTTGGATGGTAGCAATTTCAATTAATTAAGCATATATCGAACTTAAGTAATATTTAAGATAAAATTAAAAAAACTATTATTCACGACTACATCACTCAATGACATCAATAATATCCGTTAATCTACCCGAAAACTCTTACTCAATCCACATCAATACTGGGGGATTAAATAATATTGGAGAAAAAGCAAGTCATTTAGCTATTGGTAAAAAAATTCTCGTTGTTTCTAACCCAGAAATTTTTGACTACTATGGACAGATAACGATCGATTCTTTACAAAATCAAGGTTTTGAGGTCAACTATCACTTAATACCCGCAGGGGAAAATTACAAAAACCTAGAATCTATCGCTCAAATTTATGATACTGCCCTTAAATGTCGATTAGAACGCAATTCAACTTTGATGGCATTGGGCGGAGGAGTGGTAGGAGATATGACAGGTTTTGCGGCCGCCACTTGGTTAAGAGGAATTAATTTTGTCCAAATTCCCACTTCTCTTTTAGCGATGGTAGATGCTTCTGTGGGCGGTAAAACAGGGGTTAATCATCCTCAAGGGAAAAACCTGATTGGTGCTTTTTATCAGCCTAAATTAGTTTTAATTGATCCTTCTGTTTTGAAAACCTTACCTGAAAGGGAGTTTAGGGCTGGTATGGCGGAGGTGATTAAATATGGAGTGATTTGGGATAAAAACCTTTTTGAAGCCCTAGAATCGGCTCAGAGTATTGATAGCTTAAACAATTTTGATGAGGCTCTACTGAATGATATTTTAACTCGTTCCTGTCAAGCTAAAGCAGATGTAGTCGGTCAAGATGAGAAAGAGTCTGGTATCAGAGCTATTCTTAATTATGGTCATACTATTGGTCATGCGATCGAAAGTTTAACTAATTATGAGACTTTTGTTCATGGAGAAGCGGTGGCAATTGGGATGGTAGCGGCGGGTAGAGTTGCTGTAAAAATGGGATTATGGACAGAAAATGAAGCCCATCGGCAAGATGAATTAATTGCGAAAACTGGTTTACCTACAACTATTCCTAATTATCTCAAGGTAGAAGAAATCATCGATCATCTACAAATGGATAAAAAAGTTAAAGATGGTAAAGTAAGGTTTATTCTTCCTGAAGCGATTGGTAAAGTACAAATATGCGATCGCATCTCCCCTGAAATTTTATCGGAAACTCTCTCTGTTTTGATCGATTAAATGGGGCTAAATACTTAAGAGATTAATATAGATAAGGTGGGCATTAAACTTAATTTTTTTTAATTCTTAAAAATGATTCAAACGCCTACCTATTGCCCATTGCCTGTTGCCTATTGCCCCTAACACCCCCTAATGATTTAGATGAATCCTAGCTTATTATTCAACTAACTAATTTTTTGGTAAAAGAAAACGCCAACTATCGGGTTCAAAAGGCTTACCTCTCAGCATTCTATTCCAATACAACCAAGGCAAAACATATTTTTTCACTAACCACATACTAGCTCTTTCTTGAGTAGGATCAAGAGGAAAACTAGGAGTTGGTTGCTTACTATAGTCAAATTCTGCCATGATGGTTTTTCCATAACCCGTAATTAAAGGACAACAAGCATAACCACCATATTTTTCTTGAGGGGTTTTTTGGCTCATTAAAGCTAAAATATTTGCCACAACCACTGGTGCTTCTTTCCTAATAGCCGCCGCAGTTTTTGAAGTAGGTAAAGAAGACGAATCACCTAAACCAAACACATTTTTATACTTAGTATGTTGACAGGTAAATTGATCAACATCCACCCATCCTTGCTCATTCGCTAAAGGACTTTGTTTGATGAAATCATAAGTAGTCATCGGTGGAGACACATGAATCATGTCATATTTAATAGTTACTGTTTCCCCGTCTCCTGTGGCAAAAATTGCTTCTTTTGTATCTCCTTTTATCTCTACTAAATTATGTCCGTATTTAACATTAATATTTTTGCGATCGACAATTTTTTCCAATGGCGCATTATAAGCAGGAACACCAAACATTTTACCTGTTGCATTACCATAAATAATGTTGGTTTTTTCTCTGATTCCTTGTTTAGTAAAGGCTTCTTCCGCTAAATACATAATTTTTTGTGGAGCTCCTGGACATTTAATCGCCCCGGCAGGGAAGGTAAAAATAGCTGTCCCCCCTTGAAAATTCTTGATTGTTTCCCATGTATAAGGGGCATATTCCTTCATATAATTGGTTGTTACCCCATTTTTGCCCAAATTTTCTTTTAAACCCTTAATTTTATCCCAATCAATAGTTATACCAGGACAAACTACTAAATATTCATAAGAAAAAGTCTCTCCCGATTTAGTAGTAACTTGATTATTTTCAGGATCAATATTTTCTGCAAAATCCTTAATCCATGTTACCCCTTGAGGAATTAAATTATCTTCATGTTTAACCGTATCTTCTAACTGAAATTCTCCACCCCCCACTAATGTCCAAGCAGGTTGATAATAATGATTTTCAGAAGGTTCAATAATAGCAATATTTAGTCCTGAATCCCTATTTTTTAACTGAGAAGCAACGGTAATACCTGCCGCTCCTCCTCCAATAATTAATATCTGAAATTTTGTGTTTTTACTCATATTGATTATTATAAATTTGTGGATACTTAAGAATAAGTCTAGTTAAGTTTTAAAAATTTTTCTAGTTTTTTAATATTTCTTTATTATGTCTATAAATTACTATTTGACAATATAATTAACTAATCTTTTTTCTGAGACTTTTCAATCTTATTGTGTCGATTTTGCTCTTAAAACTTTATATTTCTCCTTAATCAATTTAGATTTAAAAACTTATTTCTAGGATTCATTCATATTCTTATAAGTCGCCACTGCCGAGGGAGAAATACGATTGAGATAACGGAAAATCCAATATTTTAAAACTGTATCGAGAATAACGGGAAAAGTAGCAATAAAAAGAAAGTTAAAATCTCTATTTTCAGGTAAGCCAAAATGACGACTAATACTTTCTAAAATTACCTCCCAACCGTGAGGGGAGTGAAATCCCACAAACATATCTGTAAAAAGGATAATCAGAAAAGCCTTTGCTGAGTCACTTAAACCATAGATAGTTTCATCAATAAAAGATTTGAGAATTTGTAATTCCCTTTTACTGAAGTAGATAACGATACCAAAAGCAATTAAGGAAAATACATCAGCAAAAATATTTTTGATGGCGTTAGCACTTTGCCGACGATATTCTTCTCCTAATTCTTGAGCTTTTGCTTTGATTTCATGTTCTTTTTCTTCAATAGATAACTCTGGAATTATACCCAACATCACTTTTAAATTGAGGTTTTCCTCAAAGTTTTTCAATTCTATTAAGGCTTCTTCTTGTAAATCTTGATTGATAAAAACTATTTCTTCGTGGTGACTAAAATAAGGATCAATAAATACTTTTCCTAACGCAATTTTAGCTACATTATGCACTAATAAAGGCACAATGATTAATAATAGTAAAAACTTAATAGATATAGCGGTTTTATATTTAGATTTTCTAAACTTATTAAGAACATCTTGTTCACTTTCAGATGACTTTGGGTCTATTTCTTGCTTAATTCTGTCAATAGTTCTTAAAAATGAGCGGGGCAAAACGCTAGTTTTATCTGAAACGGTTTCCAAACTAGATTCAAAATTGTTATCGTTTTTATCCTGTTTTTGAATATTTTTTTGCTTTGCTAGGGAAGGATTATTGTTTATATTTTGGTTTGGAGAATTAGAGTCTATTTTTACAGATGATGTTTCATAATAGTCTCCATTATACTTGTCTAATATTTGGTCAATAAAACTCAATTTTTCTAGTATAATGCCTTGCTCATATTCAAAATTATAATCCCCAGAGTGGTTATAGTTATAGTGACCATTTTTAGAGTTAGATGATAGGAAAGTATGTATTGATTTATTGGCTTTAAATTGATTAATTTTTACCTTAATAACTCTTAAATTGGATTTTAATTCACTCTGAAAATAAGCCCAAACACTTTCTCCATAGTCACAATTTTGAAATAATATTTTCTGACCCTTGAAATGTTCGTCTTCTATTTTTTTGATCGTCAATGCTCTTTGATATGCTTCTTCTAAGGCATTTTCTGAACTATTACTAATCCAGCGTCTGGTAGAACGAAAAAGACGATTAAACATGGAATATAAGCCAAACTGATAAGATTTAATTTTATATATTATCCTAGATCATTTCAGTTCGCCCTAAAATTACAGATGAAGAAAGAGAAAAAAGAAAAGTTATAAGACTTCTTGTAAAACTAAAATCGAAATCGATTCCTATAAGAAAAAATTTGCTTTCCCTAGCCTTTGCTATTTAAACTCTTCCAACTCTTGACTTGCTTCAAATAGTTCAAGCTAAAATTTTCTGTGGAAATAAGCAAAGATTTTCTATTTTTTCTAACAAGGGGTTTAAACCCCCTGCTAATTTCTAATGGAGTAGTTATCCATTGACGCTCTATCAACTAGGCATTGACCGCTAATTCAACAACTTTTTGGAATGCTTCAGCGTCTTGAATAGCTAATTGGGCTAAGATTTTGCGATTTAAGCTGATGTTAGCTTTATCCAATTTATTGATTAGTTGACTGTAGCTAATGCCATGTACTCTAGCGGCCGCATTAATTCTGGTAATCCAGAGACGACGGAAATCTCTTTTTTTCTTGCGGCGATCGCGGTAAGCATTACGTAAAGCCTTCATCACCTGTTGATTAGCCGTGCGGAAGAGCTTAGAATGAGAGCCACGAAAACCTTTAGCTAACTTTAATATTTTCTTACGTCTTTTACGAGCGACGTTACCTCTTTTTACTCTAGTCATTTTTTTATCTTTACTATGGTTTTAATAATTTATTGACAAAATATAAAACAATACTTACCTTAATCTAATTCAGCCTTATCTTTTAGAATAGGGCAACATTAAACGAACTTCTTTAACATCGTTTTCGTGTACTAAGGTAAGATTACTTAAACGACGACGTTTTTGTTCGGCAGTTTTATGTTCTAGTAAGTGATTTTTGTTCGCTTTACGACGAAAGATTTTTTTGCCACTGCCAGTAACTCGGAAACGTTTAGCGGCTGATTTCTTAGTTTTTACTTTAGGCATAACATTTTCTATTTTGACACAATTTACTATTATACGATTAAATTTACCTTACTAACTATAAAATTCTGAAAATAATTAGGGATTAAAGAAAAAGTTTTTTTTAGGTAGCTTTCTGTTATTTCTATTAAAATTTACCTTGAAAACTATAAATCTCTGATTTAAAAAGGATGTTCCGAAAAATTTTGACAACTTTCCTCATGGCATTAATATTGTCAGTGGGAATAAAACCAGCTTTTGCTGAGACGGTAGTAGAGAGAATTTCCAGAACGGGTAATTTGGTGGTTGGTACTCCTTTTGGTTTAGTACCTTATGCTTATAACAATCCTAACGAAGAATTAGACGGTTATTCCATTGATGTTGTTAAACAAATTCAAAAACAATTAGAATTACGACTTGATGAACCAATTCAACTTAGCTTTGTTGAAGTTAATAATATTTCCGATGCTGTTTCCAAAATTTTGACAGGGGAAATTGATATTGCTTGTAATACTGTATTTACTTGGCAACGAGATCAATTTGTGGACTATACCCTAGGTTACACTCAATCTGATATTCGTTTATTAATTCCTAAAGGCAAAAAAGTAGATAGTTTCTCCGGGAAAAAAATTGGTATTCCGCCTTTAACTTTTGTGTATTCAGCTATTTCTCTGAATCATCCTGATGCGACTTTAGTGGAAGTTAAAACTACAGAAGAGGGTTTACAAGCCTTAAAAGAGGGCAAGATTGACGCTCTGGCAGGAGACGCTATTATCTTAGACGGGGAGTCTCAACAGGCACAAATGACGGCAGATTTTGAGCTATTCCCGAAAGGTGCGCAAGGTTATGGTAATTATGGGGTTTCTTGTATTGTCCCTGAAAATAATTCTACTTTTCTTAATGTAGCTAATTATGCGATCGCACGTATGATGGAAGGTTACTTAGTGGGCAATGAAGAAATGACGACTATGGTTAACCGATGGCTAGGAGAAGATGGGGTTATCTCTATTGTGACAACAGAACAGTTAAAAAGTTTCTTTCGCAATACAATCAATAACTACGAACAAATTCCCTTTGATAATTAATCACATTATTCAAGATAAAAGTTAAATATTGATCAAGATTAACAAAATGATAAAAACAACTAATACAACTTGGATGGGTTTTTTATTAGCAATATCTACCGTTGCTTATTGCGGTTCATCCCATGCCACAACCCCAGATTCCATCAAAGAATCTTTAAACCCCCTAGAAAATCGCATTAGTCGTATAGCAGAGGTGTTGAAAGAAAGAGAAAAGCAACTACAACAAGAGGGAGAATCTGACAATAATTTCACTTCTGACATGGATGATAACCTCATAGCAGGTGGTTGGGGAAATGGAAGAGGAGGCAGTTGGGTTGACAGCAATCGGGGTAGTTTTGTCAATAATCGACGAGGTTGGGATAACTGGAGAGGTTGGGATGACTGGGGAAGATGGACAAATCGCTCTCCTTGGCGTAATGGTGGAGGTTTTCTCAATCGCCGTTAGTCAATACTGAAACATTCCTATAACAATTAGCAATTAGTAGTTAAAAAATAGGAAATTTATCAATAATAAAAAACTGTTTAAACTCCAATAAATTAATTAAATATGTTATGTTAACTAGCCAAGAAAAAATTAATTATCTCCGTTCAGAAAATCAAGAGTTTGGACCGATTTCTTTAGTGGTTATTCAACCTAACTCATTTTGCAATTTAGACTGTGACTATTGTTATTTGCCCGATCGCAACTTAAAAAATAAACTCTCACTAGATTTAATTGAACCTATTTTTAAAAGTATTTTTACTAGCCCTTTTTGTCGAGATAATTTTACTATATGTTGGCACGCAGGAGAACCATTAACCATGCCAATTTCTTTTTATAAATCAGCTTTTGAAATAATTGAAAATACCAGTAAAAAATATAATCAAACTGAATTTAGTTTTAATTATTCTTATCAAACCAATGGTACTTTAATTACACAGGCATGGTGTGATTTTTGGCAACAATATCCTCTTAGTATTGGGGTTAGCATTGATGGTCCTGCCTTTTTACATGACGCTCACCGTAAAAATAGAAAAGGAGGTAATTCCCATGAATTAACCATGAGAGGAATTAAATATCTACAAAAAAATAATATCCCTTATAATACTATTTCCGTTATAACAAAGGATTCCTTAGATTATCCTGATGAAATGTTTAATTTTTTTGCGGAAAATGAAATTTATGATCTTGCTTTTAATATGGAAGAAACCGAGGGAGTTAATGATTCTAGTTCATTAAATGGCAGTGAAATTGAAAAAAAATATCGTTATTTCATTGAAAGATTTTGGCAGTTAATAACAGAAAGTAAATTACCCTTTTTTATCAGAGAATTTGAAACATTAATTAGTTTAATTTATCATCAAAAAAGATTAAACCATACCGAAATGAATCATCCTTTCTCTATTATTAATATAGATTATCAAGGTAATTTTTCCACCTTTGATCCTGAATTATTATCGGTCAAAACTCCTGAATATGGTGATTTTATTTTTGGTAATATTTTAACTGATTCTTTAGAGTCAATTTGTGAAACGGAAAAATTTAAGCGCATTTATCAGGAAATAAAAACAGGGGTCAAATTATGTGCCGAAAATTGTCATTATTTTGGTTTATGTGGTGGCGGTGCAGGTAGTAATAAATATTGGGAAAATGGTACTTTTGCCTCTAGCGAAACTCAAACTTGTCGTTATCGTATTCAAATTTTAACTGATGTGGTTTTAGATGCGATCGAGCAATCTTTGGGAGTCACTGCAAATAATCCATGATTTCTAAGAGTATTTTTGCGATTGCGCAGCGCCACTTTAGTGATCGAGAAAAAATTAAATCCTAATTCCTAATTTCTCGTCCAACATTATTCTTCCTATTTTTTATCCATTGCCAGTTTTCAAATCTTCGATTAAATCATGGAGATGATCAACATTAGCGTGATACACTTCTCCACAGAATTGACAAGTAGCTTCTGCCCCTCCATCTTTTTCAATCATATCCGCCAACTCATCAGTACCTAACATTTTTAAAGCACCTAAAACGCGATCGAAAGAACATCCACAATCAAATCTTATCATCTGAATTTCAGGGAAAATATTTAAACCAAAATCCCCCAATAAATCCGTAAAAATATCAGGTAAAGTTTTCCCTTGACGTAATAAAGGAGTAAAACCAGTTAACTGACTAACACGAGATTCCAAAGTTTCCACTAATTGTGGATCTTCTGCCGCCTTTGGTAATACCTGCAATAAAATACCTCCAGAAGCGGTAACTCCTTGTTTTCCCACAAATACTCCCACCAATAAAGCAGAAGGAGTTTGTTCTGATGTACCTAGATAATGAGCAATATCTTCTCCTACTTCCCCTGAAATCAATTCAACAGTACTAGAGTAAGGATAACCATAACCCATATCCCTAACAACATAAAGATAACCTTCCTTGCCCACAGCACCGCCCACATCTAATTTTCCCTTACTATTGGGGGGTAATTCCACAAAAGGATTAGAAACATAGCCTCTCACCGTGCCATCTAATCTTGCATCGACTAACAAACCACCTAAAGGGCCATTTCCCTTAATTTTAATATTTACCCTAGACCCTTCCTTTTTCATATTAGAAACTAAAAGCAAACCCGATGACATCGCCCTTCCTAATGCCGCAGTAGCTACATAAGATAATTTGTGTCTATCCCTTGCCTCTTGCACTGCTTTAGTGGTGATAACCCCCACTGCACGAATACCACCATCGGCCGCTGTTGCTCTAATTAAATGATCTGCCATAATTTTCTTTACATTTCTCAACAATACATTGATCTATCTTAACCTGAGTTCAATCTAAAATTTTCGTGGTGTCAAGGTATCAGCTATCAGGTGTCAGGTTTTAGGTTAAACAAGACAAACAGAAGTTCATTAATCATGAAGATATGAGATAATTAACTATTGTTAACAAAACTATTAAGCAATATATTATTTTTCGTGGATAAAAATCGCACTGTTTCCGACACTAAAAGAAGTTTTTATCAACATCATCAACGCCCCATTAACTCTATCTATCGTCGTGTGGTAGAAGAATTAATGGTAGAAATGCACCTCTTAGCAGTTAATGTTGATTTTAATCCCGATCCTATTTATTATCTGGGAGTGTATCAAAGTTTTCAACAATTCATGCAGGGTTATAAACCTGAGTCAGATAAAGAATCTATTTTCAATGCTTTATGTCAATCCGTTGAAGATAACCCTCAAGAATATATCAGCAAATCACAAACTTTACTAAATTTTGCCGAAGGGAAATCTGCTCAAGAAATTCTTGATTGGCTATTAAACCCTTCTGGAGAGGGAGATTTAGAAGGTGTTGCTTCTCATTGGCGTGGTAATTTAGAAAATCCTCGCTTTAAATATAGTCGTTTATTTGCCATTGGTTTCTATACTTTAATAGAAAAAGGTGACGGTGAATTTATTAAAGATGAAAGTAAATTTACTGATTTTATTCAGCCCTTAATTGATAAATTACAACTGCCAGTAGAAAAACTGAAAAAAGATTTAGATTTATACCGTAGTAACTTAGAAAAAATGAATCAAATGCTAAGTGTAATGGCAGATGTTTTGGAAGCCGAAAGAAAGAAAAAACAAGCAGAGAGTAAATAGGAATATTCTAATTAGGAATTGGGAATTAGCAAATATTTCGTTAATATTAAATAACTTAAATGCTCAGTTATAAGAAACTAAAGTCAACTGAGAACAAGTTTTTAAAACTAAGTAAAAAGGTAATCATACTATTATTTCTATCTGTTATTTTTACTATAAAAAATAAGTTAATATCATATACTGACTGGTTATGTTAGACATCAAAAAAATTAGAGAAAATCCCCAAGAAGTTTTAGATAAATTACATAAGCGTAGTCCCAATTATGAATTGCAATCTATTCTTGATTTAGATAGTAAGCAAAGAGACATTCAAAATATTAGGACAGAATTACAAGCCCGTAGTAACGAAATCGGTAAATTAATTGGGCAGAAAATGAGGGAAGGGGCAAACCCTCAAAGTGAAGAAATAATCGCTCTCAAACAAGAGGGAAATGAAGTTAAAGCTAAATTAGCGGATTTAGAACCTCAAGAAAGAGAGTTAAAAGCTAATATTGAGGCTTTACTGTTAGAGTTACCTAACTTACCCAGTGATACCACTCCTGTGGGCAAAGATGAAAGCCAAAATGTGGAGGTGAGAAGATGGGGGGATGAGTTTATCCCTGAAAATAAGGATATTATCCCTCATGGAGATATTGGGGAAAAATGGGGCATTATCAACTCAGAAAGGGCGGTAAAAGTTGCTCAAAGTCGCTTTATTGCGTTAATTGGTGCTGGTGCGGCTTTAGAAAGGGCTTTAATCAATTTTATGTTGGATCAACAAATTGAGGCGGGATATGTGGAAATTATGCCTCCTGTGTTGGTGAATAGTGAAACTTTACAAGGTACAGGGCAGTTACCGAAGTTTGCGGAAGAAAGTTTTAAATGTGATAAAGATGATTTATGGTTAACTCCTACAGCAGAAGTGCCTGTAACTAATTTCTATCGTCAGGAAATTCTTGAGGCGGAAATGTTACCGATTTATCATTGTGCTTTTACTCCTTGTTTTAGGCGAGAGGCAGGTAGTTATGGTAGAGATATGCGAGGATTAATCCGTTTGCATCAATTTCATAAGGTAGAATTGGTGAAAATTGTTCATCCTGATGTTAGCGTGGAAGAGCATGAGAAAATGGTCAAGGATGCGGAAAGAATTTTACAGGCTTTGAAACTGCCCTATCGAGTTTTAGAGTTATGTACAGGAGATATTGGTTTTAGTGCGGCGAAGTGTTATGACTTGGAGGTGTGGATGCCTTCGGCTAATACTTATAGGGAAATTTCTAGTTGTTCTAATTGCTTTGATTTTCAGGCGAGAAGGGCAGATATTCGTTTTAAGGAAAAAGGTAAAAAGGGAACAGAGTATGTACATACTCTCAATGGTTCTGGTTTGGCAGTGGGGCGCACTATGGCGGCAATTTTAGAAAATTATCAACTGCCTGATGGTAATGTCCGCATTCCAGAGGTTTTGCAACCTTATTTAAAGAGAGATTTGTTAATTGTTGAATAATTCGTCTTCAATTTGAGGGAAATAATTATTTTTTAAGTGGTATGAAAAAATTAGTCGTTGCTACCAGTAATGCGGGAAAACTGAAGGAGATGGAAAAACATTTATCGGATTTTGGGGTGGAATTGGCTCTCAAGCCTCCAGAATTTGATGTGGAAGAAACGGGGATTACTTTTGGGGAAAATGCTCGTTTGAAGGCTTCACAGACTGCGAAAACCCTCGGAGAATGGTCGATCGCAGATGATTCAGGACTAGAAGTAATGGCGTTAAATGGGCAACCGGGTATTTATTCGGCTCGTTATGGTAAAACGGATCAAGAGCGTATTGGAAGGCTATTGAGAGAGTTAGCACCCTTTGAAGATAGATCCGCTCAGTTTGTATGTGCGATCGCAGTTTCTAATCCTCAAGGAGAAATTGTCATTGAGACAGAGGGAATTTGTCAGGGGCAAATATTGACGGAAATTAAAGGGGAAGGGGGTTTTGGTTATGATCCTGTGTTTTATGTACCTGAAGTGGGTCAAACTTTCGCTCAAATGCCTTCTGAGTTGAAACAAAAATTAAGCCATCGTGGCAAAGCATTTGCCAATTTACAACCATTATTAAAATCTTTGCTTGAATCAGAGGGAAAATAAAATGCAACCAGAAGTTATTGGCGTTGATTTAGGTGGTACTGCCATAAAATTAGGTCGTTTTACTCAAGATGGTAGTTGTTTGGAATCCGTTACTATTCCCACTCCCCAACCTGCCACTCCCAAAGCGGTGATAGATGCGATCGCCTCTATGGTTAAACAATTAAATAGCCAAAACCAAGCCATAGCCATAGGTGTAGGAACTCCCGGCCCTACTGATGCTCAGGGGAGAATCGCCCTTGTTGCCATTAATTTAACAGGATGGGAAAATGTAGCCCTAGCCGATGAATTAGAAGCAAAAACAGGCTTAAAAACCACCATTGCCAATGATGCCAACTGTGCAGGATTAGGAGAAGCGTGGTTAGGTGCAGGAAAAAATTATCATAACTCCATCCTCTTGACATTAGGTACAGGAGTTGGAGGAGCAATTATTCTCAACGACAAACTATTCACAGGGCATTTAGGAGCGGCAGGAGAACTGGGATTAATCACCCTTAACCCTGACGGGCCTCCTTGCAACAGTGGTAATCGAGGCTCATTAGAGCAGTATGTTTCAGCTACAGCAATCATTCGTGAAACAGGAAAAAACCCAGCAGAGTTAGCAACCCTCGCCGAACAAAACGACTCTACCGCCCTGATGTTTTGGCACAATTATGGTAAGCAATTAGGAGCAGGATTAGCCAGTTTAATTTATATCCTTACTCCCGAAGTAGTTATTATTGGGGGAGGAGTTTCGGCTGGTGCAAAATACTTTCTCTCTTCCACACAAAAGGAAATCGAAAAAAGAGTCTTACCCAGTTCCCGTATTAACTTAAAAATAACAGTTGCCCAACTAGGAAATCAAGCAGGAATGGTGGGGGCGGCAAAATTAGCATGGGACAAAGTTGCACTCTGGAAGAACATAACTTGATGTATAGGTGGTAAAGGGCAAAGGTGAATAGTTGATAATTAATAACGTCTAACTCTTGACTCCTAACTCATTACTTGTTTCTCCCTAACACCCCAATACCCTAATTCCCTAATCTCCTTCCCTAGATTTTCACTTTTATTTTTTATAATCTCTATTGTCAACTCCAAAAAAGTAGTTAATTATGGATAGTAGAGATTTTCGTAAATTACACCGCAAAATAGCCCCAATAGTTTTTTTACCTTTATTTGTTACTGCTTTTACTGGTGTATTGTATCGAGTGGCGAGAAGTTGGTTTGGGGTTTCGGATGAAATAGGAGAGATGATTATGTTTATTCATCAAGGTACATTTTTAGGAAAAGATTTACGAGTTTTTTACGTAATTCTTAACGGTTTAGGATTAATTGGAATGGTCGTTAGTGGTATTGTTATGTCTGGAATATTCTTTCGTCGTCGTAAAATTTCTGACTAATTAGGAGTTGATGAAACAGTAATAAGGTGAGATTAACATAAATCGTTTAGAGGTGTTAGGCAAGGAGCAACAAGCAACAGGTAAACGTTTGAATTATTTTTAAGAATTAATAAAGTCAGTTTAATGGGTCTTAACTTATCAGGAGGTTGGGCAATACCTGAGTTCAGAGTTAAAAGTCATAGTTATTGACAAAAAGCTGAATAAATTAACTTAATAAGAGTTTTTCCTAAATTTAATTATTTTTTCTGGTGAAATTTGCTCAATTATAACTCTCAACGTCTTATTTTTTAACGCTGGTTTCGTCGAACTCAGGTAGCAATAGGTAAAAGTTTAGTTTCTTTACCCCGAACTCCGTTTTTATTACCGCAACTCCCCAAAACTTAAAATAATGCCTTTTGGCGACGAGCAAATAACTTACGAGTGTTAACGTTATGGGTTACTTCAGACAGAGGAAGAGAACGGAAGTTTTTACCAAAACTATCTACCTGATAAACAGTATCTGTATTTAAGTCTAAGGCACTTAGCCATCCTTGCCCATGATGATAAACTCCTGTATCTATACCGAGCCATCCTTCTCCTTTGGCAATTTGCCCCGGTTTTAGTCCATTAAAGGTAAAAGTTATAGTGTGACCGATGATGATTGTTTTATCTTTAAAATAAGCCTTTTCAGTACTATGAAATTCTGAGCGAATCCAACAAAATTGATCTGGGGATTGTTGAGTAATATTTAAACGGGGGTCAACTCCAGCATGAACTAACCAATAATCTCCTAAGTCAAAGAAGAAGGGAAGACTTTTCATCCAGTCTAGATGTTCAGGCGAGGGCATTTTATGACCATAACTCATTACAGTAGCGTTGCCTCCATTTTGTAACCACGATTGGAAGGCTTGATGATTAAGTTTTCCGTTTCCTAAAGCATCGAGTAACATAATTTCGTGATTACCAAGGATGCAATGGTAGTCATTTTTCATGACAAATTCTACTACCTGAGAACTTTCAGGACCACGATCAATTAAATCCCCTAAAAAATAAACTTGATCCTCTTGAGTGGGTGCAATGTGATTAAACAAGGAACATAATGCTTCGTAGTGACCATGAACATCTCCGATAACCAATCTTTTGTGACTCATTCTATTTATTTAAGATATTTATGTTTACTAATAGAAATATATAAGTTTTTATCCTAGTCTAACTAAATTTATTTTATTATGGGTAGGCTGGTTATTTTTTGTTTGCTTACAAATTCGTGTCTAGTTTCACTAAAATTAAGTTACTTTGTCAACCCACTCAGTCTGCATGGTTAGAACAGGCTTTGGATAATCTTGATCTCATTTTACTAGATCACTCTCATTGTGAACGCAAAGCGGCGGGGGTAGCTGTGAATTTTTTGTTTCGCTATCCTGCCCATGAGGATTTAGTTTATCAGTTAACGGCGATCGCACAGGAGGAGTTAGAACATTTTGAGCAGGTAAATCAATGGTTAAAGAAAAAGAATATTCCTCTCGCTCCGTTAAAACCTTCTCCTTATGGTGCTACTTTGAAACAGACTATTAGAAAACAAGAACCTCACAGGCTTTTAGATTCTTTGCTCATCTCTGCTTTAATTGAAGCGCGATCGCATGAAAGATTAGGATTACTTGCCCAACATTGTCCTGACTTGGAGTTAGCAAAGTTTTACCGAGGATTAATGGCTTCTGAGGCTAGACATTATGGCATTTACTGGGTATTGGCTACTCAATACTTCGATCGCACCATTGTTGATTTACGCCTATCTGAATTAGCACAACTAGAAAGTGATACTTTAAGTAACCTTCATCCTGAACCGAGAATTCATAGTTAATAAAGGGCAGGAGGAAAGGGCAAACCCCTCTATGTCTCCCCTTTTAAGGGGAGAGGGGCAAGGGTAAATTAATTAGTTTCTCCCCAACACCCTAATCCTCTAATCCCCCATTCTTAATCCCGAACTCTGAACCTTCTTAATTAACACTCCACCAGCCAAAACCCGGACCGATAAAACGAATAGTAATCCAAGTAAAAGCTAAGAGCCCAATACCAATCCAAGCACCACGAGTGGTTAATTTATAGGCATCTTCTGCTTGTTTTTTGGTGAGGGGTAGCCAAGGATAAAGTCTTTCTTCTTTACCGTAATCATCCCCTAAGTTGTCTTTTCTACGTTTTGATTCTCCCATGATAGTTTCTCTAATCTAGTTAATAAAACAAAAATTAATTATTGATAACCCAATTGACAAGGGTGCGCACTGCAAAGCCTGTACCACCTTCATTATTGACAGCACTGGGTTTATCTGCCCAAACTGGCCCTGCTATATCTAAATGAGCCCAAGGGGTATCTTTGACGAATTGTTGCAAGAATAAGGCGGCAGTGATTGAACCTCCTGCACGAGTGCCAGTATTTTTCATATCGGCAATAGGAGATTTCATCTGTTCAAAATATTTACTTTCCATGGGCATTTGCCAGAATTTTTCTCCTCCTGCTTCGGCGGCAATTTTTAACTCATTGGCTAATTTATCCTCTGTTGTCCATAATCCTGCTATATCATTACCTAAAGCAACAATACAAGCCCCTGTTAATGTGGCTAAGTCAACCATCGCATCAACACCTAATTTGTCGGCATAAACAAGAGCATCAGCAAGGGTTAAACGCCCTTCTGCATCGGTATTGTTAACTTCGATGGTTTTGCCATTGGAGGCGGTTAAGATGTCTCCAGGGTGCATTGCCTTACCACTAATCATATTTTCAGTGACTGCACTGATAAAGTGTACTTCTACATCTGGTTTTAAAAGTGCGATCGCCTTTGCCGCCCCAAAAGTAGCCGCCGCACCGCCCATATCCATTTTCATGGTTTCGATGCCACTACCACTAACTTTGAGGTTTAAACCACCTGAATCGAAAGTTAAACCTTTACCGACAATGGCTAGTTTCCGTTTTGCTGTGCCTTGGGGTTTATAGACGAGGTGAATAAATTTAGGAGGTAAATCAGAGGCTTTGGCTACTCCTAAAAATGCACCCATGCCTAATTTTTCGCACTCTGCTTGTTCGAGAATCGTTAATTCTAAATTATGTGCTGAGGCTAAATTCTGCACCATTTCCGCCATGGTAACAGGATTAATGTCGTTAGCGGGGGAGTTGACTAATTCTCTGGCTAAAATGACCCCAGAAGCAATATTTTGGGCTTTAGTGATTGCTGATTCACTGGCAGATAATCCCAGTAATTCAATGGTATCGAGATTGATTTTACTTTCCTCTGGCTCAGATTTAAAACGATTGTCTTGATGAGAAGCGAGAATTATACCTTCGCTGATAACTTGAGCTAGAATTTCGTCTTCATAATTGTCACAATTTATTGCTACCCCTAATTTTGCCACTTTTCCCTGCTTGGCAATACGGGCTATATTTCCTCCTGCCTGACGAAAAGTATCTAAGGTAACATCTTCTGCTTTTCCTAAACCAATGATAATAATTTTTTTGATGGCACTATCTCCCCCCACACGTGCGATCGCACTTACTCCTTCTTTCCCTGTAAATTCTGTTTCAGCGATTAACTCACTGATGGTATTTCCTAATTTTTGATCTAAGAGATTTAATTCTTCTGTTAGACTGAGGTTGTCATCAGCGAAAAAACCTAATGCTAAAGCTGAACCACTCCAATCTAATTTATTAGTATTTCTGACTTTTATATCCATTATGTTCTGAGGAAATATTTGAGTTTATATTATTTTTAATTTTTACTACTTCTCAAGATTATATAGCAATCCTTATATTTCCCTTCTGGATTAAATAGCAACAGGATATTAAAATATTGAGAAACTGTTAACCTTTCATCTTCAGGAAAAGGTAAATCAGCAACCGTTAAACCTTTCTTCACTAGATAATAAAAATCTAATACCTCTATACCAACAATATTATTATCTTTATCGTAGTCAATAATAATTCTGTCTGTTTCAGGTTCGGTGCTGTCAATTTTATTTTCCGTTAATTTAAAATAAATTGCGTCAACTTCATTATCGTAGGTAACAATCATATTTTTTCCTCAAATCGGGCTAGAAGCCCGAAATACCCTTCAAAAATCATTATTTAAAGTGTTAAATACCCATAAACATTATTGCGAAACAAATAAATCAGAAAAATTAGCGATAAACTTGATAGTCAAAATCAGGAAAAATATTATCCATTATTTCTAACTTTAATAGCCAATCTCCGTTAATATCCCCGTTTTTTATCTCCTCGTAAAGTCGGTTAAATCTCAATAAATGATTTTTTGTCCTTTTGATGGCATAATCTACCATTGTGCCTGTGTGCATAATAAATGCCCAATCTGATGATTGTGCCAGTAACAATTCTCTTCCTGCTTGGTTTAATGCTCTTAATTCTAATTCGCTCTCTGGATTACGTTGGGCTAACTCAGTCATTTTTTCAATGGCTTTGTGAAGATGCGGATAAATCCAACTATTACTTTCATTTAACCAAAATTCATGGTATCCCTTGTAACCCCAACTAGATTGAGCAGGGGTTGCCACCTGTTGGGTAGGGTGATTTTGTAAATATTCCCCCAAAGTAGTCATCACAATAGTTTCTTGATCAAACCATATTTTGCGACATAAAAAATCAAGAAATTGTGGACCTTCATACCACCAATGTCCGTATAATTCAGCATCATAGGGAGAAACAACAATTGGTTCTCTACCCATTACCCCTGCTAGGTGCTTCATCTGTTGAATTCGGTTAAACAAAAAATTTCCAGCGTGTTCTGCGGCTTTTTCTTTTGCCCAATATGGATCATAAAGACCTTTTTCTGAAAGACTACAGGTGCGATCGGTAATCTTGTAGTATTTAATGCCTACATTTTTTCTTTGACCATTGGGCATAATATAAGGTTTAATATATTCATAATCAGCTTCCCATCCTAAATCCTTATAAAATTCTCGATAGACTGGATCACCCGGATAACCTATTTCCGAAGACCAAACCTGTTGAGATGACTCAGAATCTCGCCCAAATACCGCAACACCTCTAGGGGTGAAAATAGGAGCATAAGTACCAAAACGAGGTGCAGGATTTCCATGAATTAAGCCATGTCCATCAGTGATAAAATACCTCAACCCTGCCGAAGCCAAAATATCCTCTAAACCTTGATAGTAAGCACATTCTGGCAACCATATCCCTTGGGGAAACTGTCCGAAATTATCATGATAATGGTCACGGGCTACCTCAATTTGAGCTTTAACAGCGTTGGGATACATTTTCATTAATGGTAAATAACCATGAGTAGCCCCGCAAGTCACAATGTCGAGATTATGGCTGTCTTGAAAAGTTTTAAAAGCTGACACTAAATCCCTTTCCGATTCATCCCATATTTGTCGAATCTGGGCAAATTCTTGTTCATAATATTCGGCTAAATACTTGAGATGTCCATTATTTTGATTGCTTATAACTTCTTTTAGAATTAACTGTTCTAATTTGTGGAGATACTGATCATAACGATGTTGTAAAAGTTCATCTTTTAGCATAGACACAAGAGTCGGTGTTAGACTCATGGTGATTTTGAACTCAACTCCATCTTTTTTTAAGTCTCTAAAAACTCTTAGTAAAGGAATATAAGTTTCCGTAATTGCTTCATATAACCACTCTTCTTCTAATACATAGTCACTTTCAGGATGACGAACGAAGGGTAAATGTGCGTGTAATACTAAGGCGAGATAGCCAAGAGCCATAATTTATATTAATAACTGTTCTTTGGTTATGATGATTAGTTTACAGTTTTTCAAAAGAATAAGGGGAAGATTTTTGGGAAGCAAATTAAGTTAAATCTTCATGATTATTGATATATTGATCTTAAAATTAGGCAACAAAAGAAGGACATAAATGACTTAAAGTACATTCGGTGCAACGAGGTTTACGAGCATTACAAACTGCTCTACCATGATAAATAATGCTAATAGAAAAATTTTCCCATTCTGGTTGGGGTAATAACTTCATCAAATCCTTTTCAATCTGTATCGGATTAGAATGCTTAGTTAAACCTAGACGATTACTAAGCCGTTTAACATGGGTATCCACCGTTACACCCTCAATAATGCCAAAAGCGTGAGCTAACACGACATTAGCGGTTTTACGGGCAACTCCTGCAAGGGTTAACAATTCTGTCATAGTTTGAGGTACTTTCCCATCAAAATCATTAACAATTCTGATACAGGCATTCTGAATATTTTTAGCTTTGTTGCGATAAAAACCCGTAGAGCGAATTAAATTTTCTATTTCTTCTCTATCAGCTTGGGCAAAACTTTGGGCATCAGGAAAACGCTCAAATAAAGCTGGTGTAACCTTATTTACCCTCTCATCGGTGCATTGTGCAGAAAGAATCGTTGCCACTAATAATTGCAGAGGTGTGTCATGATTTAAACTACAAGTAGCAGTAGGATACAGTTGTTTCAGGATAGTTAAAATTTCCGTTGCCTTTTTCTTCTTACTAATTCTCATGTTATTGTTATGAATTTTATATCTTTAAATTTATCATTTTTCTCCCGTGAAACAGGCATCTTGCTTGTGGTTAATTTCATGGGGTGATAAGGCTTCTCATTCATAAATCGCTTTGCAATAAACCTTTAGTACTGAGCGATAGCGAAGGATCACAAAACTAATAAATTACATTCAATAAATTAAACTAATAATATATAATGTTACCACACAAATAACTGCTCAATTACTAATTCTAAATCAGGAAAAGATTGAATTTTTAAAGTACCTTTAGATAAAGTTTTATTTACTAAATAATTATCACTTTCAGGATTAAAAAATACATGAATTTGACGACTATTAATATCTACAACCCAATACTCTTTTATCCCTTCTTTGGCATAGGTTTTTTTCTTCTCATTTAAGTCATAACTCAGAGTTTTATTCGACACTTCAATTAATAAGAAAATGTCATCCGCAAAGGGATGTCTATTTTTATAGTTATGAGAATGAGGTTTAACAATGGCAATATCAGGTTCAGGCTCAGAATTGCTCAAAGTAATCGGATGTGCCTCTCTGATGAATGCTAATCCTTTTAATTTTTCTCGAAGATAATTAGAACCACTAGAAGTTATATAAGTATGCAATGGACTTTCTGGAGGCATTTCGATTAATTCTCCTTCTAATAATTCAACATTTTTATCCGCTAAAACTCCATTATTAATTAAATTATGATAATCTTCTAATGACCATTTCATTAAGGTTTTCATAGCAGTTATATTGATTTTATACTTTGATTATGATCGATAAAGATAATGACATCTCGATCGCATCTTTTTTTCAGTTCATTTACCCTCGTAAGTGCGATCGTATTTTTACATTGACAGAAATATTATGTTCAAGAATAATATCATTTTAGGATAAAAATTTATATATTGTTATTGATAGTAAATTTTTAGGACATTCCGTCATTCCGAGCTTGTCGAGGAATCTCAACCCAATGATTTTGGCTATCCAATGCCCAAGTAATATTTCTCTTAAACTGTGCTACTCTTGATATCGAATCAAGAGAATTAATCCCCGAATATTACAAAGGAGAAGAAATCTTAATTACTGATAATATTCAACGATCGCACTCTGCTAATAATTAGTTTTTATCTACACTAATATTAAAGTATTTATGCTCTAGTTTTTTCATAGTTTGAAAAGGGTAAACATAACAAACAATGGATTTTTCTCATACGTTAATGGATATCATTTTTTGGTTAATAATTAGTGTATTTTTCTTGACAACCTTTGGTTCGTCATCTGGAAAAAATGATAATAAATTAAACCTAGCAAAAAAAAATATTCTGACACTACAAAAGAGAATAATTTAAACCATTTAACGAATAATGATAACGGACAAGATGCCATTTATTTGGATATTGGGCAAGTGGTAGAAATGGGGAAAGCTGAACTTAGTTACGATAGTTCAGGAAAAATGACCAGTGGTATCGTAAAATCTCAAAACACCTATAAATCTCTCACCTATGAATTAGATTGGCAAGGAAACATTATTAAGTCTGCCTGTATTGCTCAATTAAATCCCCTTGGCACGGTGGGAAAAGATCGTCTTAAAATACATCTGGAAATAGATGATAACCGAATGTTGTTACTGACTGTAACAGATCTTCTGACTCAACAAGTATTAGTCTATAAGAGTGCGATCGCACATTTATATTAATTAACATTTTCTTGAGTAGGGTGGGCAATGCCCACCATTAGATTAATTGAATTAAATAGCTTCTAGGTTTTTTTCACCAGTTCTAATACGGATGGTTTCATCAACGGGAGAGATAAAGATTTTACCGTCGCCTATTTCTCCTGTACGAGATGCTTGGACAACCTTATCAACTACCATATCAACTTGATCATCTTCCACGACAATTTCTAATTTGAGCTTTTGTAAAAACTCAACAGTGTATTCTGAACCACGATAGCGCTCAGTTTGTCCTTTCTGACGACCAAAACCCCTTACCTCAGAAACAGTCATACCAACGATTCCTGCATTAACTAGTGCAATTTTAACCTCATCTAGCTTAAAAGGGCGAATAATTGCTTCTATCTTTTTCAAATTAGTATCTCCTTTAGTTTAATTTCTCTATATACCTTATACAATTTCCTGTTATTTTTTAACACTCTTATTTGATGAGTTTTTGTAACAATAGGTACATAAATGATATAACCTCATCTGGGTTCGGAGTTCGGAGCTCAGAGTTCGGGGTTTTTTCATAATAAATAATAAGTAATGAGTGGGAAAATATTAGGGGATAGAGAAAAATCGTCATTCATCCGACACCTTTTTCTTTTATTGAGTCGAGACAGCAAATTTTTGTTAACATTATTTGGTACATTTTTCAAATTATCTTAAATTAATTTTGCTATGGCGCTAATTGTCCAAAAATACGGTGGTAGTTCTGTTGGTTCAACCGATCGCATCAAGTCTGTAAGTAAGAGAATTTCCCAAACAGTAAAGGAGGGAAATCAAGTGGTAGTGGTGGTTTCGGCAATGGGCAAGACTACTGACGGTTTGGTCAAATTAGCCCATGAAATTACTGCTAATCCCTGTCGTCGGGAAATGGATATGTTACTCTCCACAGGGGAGCAAGTGTCCATCTCTTTGTTGAGTATGGCATTACAGGAAATTGGACAACCTGCGATTTCCCTCACGGGCGCACAGGTAGGTATTACAACAGAAGCTAATTATAGCAAAGCTCGAATTTTAGAAATTAAGACCGATCGCATCAATCGTCATTTAGAACAAGGACAAGTGGTTGTGGTTGCTGGTTTTCAGGGCATTATTCATGGAGAAGAATTGGAAATTACCACATTAGGTAGGGGAGGTTCAGATACTTCGGCTGTGGCTTTGGCTGTGGCTTTACAGGCTGATTGTTGTGAAATTTATACCGATGTACCAGGTATTTTAACAACTGATCCGCGCATTGTACCTTCAGCGAAATTAATGGATGAGATTACCGCCGATGAGATGTTAGAGTTAGCTAGTTTAGGGGCGAAGGTGTTGCATCCGAGAGCGGTGGAAATTGCCCGTAATTTTGGGATGCCTTTGGTGGTAAAATCCAGTTGGACTAATGATCCGGGGACTAGGGTGATTTCTCCTCCGAATTTAGGTAAATCTTTAGTGGGTTTAGAAATTACTAAGGCAGTGGATGCGGTACAATACGACGCAGATCAAGCTAAAGTAGCCCTATTGCGTGTTCCCGATCGCCCAGGGGTTGCCGCCCGTTTATTTGGGGAGATTGCCCGTCATGATGTGGATGTGGATTTGATTATTCAGTCTATCCATGAGGGAAATAGTAACGATATTGCTTTTTCTGTGGTGAAAGGAGTGTTACCGAAGGCTGAAGCCGTAGCAATGGCGATCGCACCTATTTTGGGAGAAGAAGGCAACACCGATATTTTAGTGGAAAAGAAAATTGCGAAAATTGCGATCGCAGGGGCTGGAATGATAGGCAGACCTGGTATTGCGGCTCAAATGTTCCAAGCCTTGGCAAAAGCCGAAGTCAATATTCAGATGATTTCTACCTCGGAGGTGAAGGTTAGTTGTATCGTAGCAGAAGATGAATGCGATCGTGCGATCGCTGCTTTATGTGAAACTTTTGACATAGCCAGTTCTAGCGTTACTTTGAACGATAATAGTAAAGATATAGCCAATCTTGTACCAGTGAGGGGAGTTGCCTTAGATCAAAATCAAGCACAATTAGCCATCTTATTTGTACCAGATGTACCGGGGATGGCGGCGAAAATCTTTACCGTCTTAGCGGACGCCAATATCAGCGTTGACATGATTATTCAATCCCAGAGATGTCGTTTAGTGGATGGAATCCCCATGCGTGATATTGCCTTTACCGTTGCTCAATCCGATGCCCAAGAAGCGAAAAAAGCCCTGTATCAACTGCAATCCGAGATAAAATTCAAAGAGATAGTAGTCGAAACCAATATCGCTAAAGTAAGTATTGTTGGCTCAGGAATGATTGGTTCACCAGGAGTTGCGGCTAAATTTTTCAATGCTTTGGCACAAGAAAAGATAAACATTTCCATGATTACCACCTCCGAAATTAAAATTAGCTGTGTCGTAGATGAATCCCAAGCTATTCAAGCCTTAAAAGCAGTGCATGAAGCCTTTGGTTTAGGGGGAGAGACTTTATTGGAAGTTCCTTCAAAGGAGGGATAATTTGAAATAAAGGGTAAGGGGCAAAGGTAAATAGTGAATAAGAACTTATAACCCCCATTTCCCTAACTCCTAACACCCCATTCTTACCTGAGTTCGATGAAAAAAGTATCGAAAAATAAAGCGTTGAGAGTTATCATCGAGCTAATTTTGGAATAAAAAATTATTAAATTTAGGAAAAACTTATTTAAAATCAATTTATTCAGCTTTTTTGTCAATAATTATTACTTTTAACTCCGAACTCCGAACTCCGAACTCCGAACTCAGGTATTCTTAACCCTATCCATCAATATTGCATCTAATCAGGGTCAAATTCCACATATTTTTAACAGCAGTTTAACCATAAATTCAATAAAGCCATTATTTGCTGATCAAAAGAATCTGTTAACTGATGGCTCAATTGCCAACTATCTACAACAATACCTGAACAGAGTAACATGAGGTAGAGAATAGAATATTTAAACATGGATTTAGCACAGTCTTTACTGTCGGGTTGCTGTAATAATTGCCATGATTTATAGATGAAAGTTAGTCCCAAAATAAGAGCAAAAGAAAAATAAACAAATCCTGCACTATGTAAAGGATAGATAAAGATTAAACTAAAGGCAAAAGTAATCCAAGTATAAATCCAAATTTGTTTAACTGTTGACTCAAACCCTTCCACAACAGGCAACATTGGTACACCAACTTCTGCATAGTCATCACTAATCATCAAAGCCAAAGCCCAAAAATGAGGGGGAGTCCAAAGAAAAATCAATGTAAATAACGCCCATGCACTCCAACTTAAATCCCCTGTTACAGCCGCCCAACCCACGAGAGGAGGAATAGCTCCGGCCGCCCCTCCAATGACGATATTTTGGCTAGTATAACGTTTTAGCCAATGGGTATAAATCAGCATATAGAAGATAATCCCCGTCATGGCTAACAAGGCAGACAATAAATTGACAGCAATTACTAAAATACTAAAGGAAAGAATTGCTAGGAAAATTCCAAAAATAATTGCATGGTTAGATTGAACTCTTCCCGAAGGAATAGGACGTTTTCTCGTGCGTTTCATGTCATAATCAATGTCTTGATCATAAACACAGTTAAAAGTTTGGGCAGAGGCGGCGGCTAATGTCCCTCCTAATAAGGTCATAATTAAGAGTAGAGGATCAACTGTGCCTTTTCCCGCCATAAACATAGAGGCAGTAGTGGTTATTAAAAGTAAGGGAATAATACGAGGTTTTGTGAGGAGATAATAACTTTGAATAACTTGCCAAAAGTTCTCGTTACGAGGTGAAATACTTGTTCCGATCATGTTTATTGTTTTTTCTGAATTATGTTTAAGGTTTTAGCCTTAAGCTAATATTTGTTATCAGTTTTTTTGATGTGATTAAGATTGATTGAAATAGACAGATTTTTAATTTAATTAGATAAAGGATCTAAATAAACTCTTTCTTCAAGGTTATGCTAATTTTTTATTTACGGAAAAACTAATTTAAAAGGGAAATGGTAGTATCTTCATCTCTAAGGGTGTAAACGGTAAAAGTTATCAACATCCCAAAAAGTGCCGCTCCGATGGTATGGTGGGCTACGGTAAGAGGTTCTACTTGTAGATGAAGGTAAAATGTAGCAATACCGAGTAATATTTGACTCACTAAAATTATGGTGATATATTTAGTCAAATTTCGCAATTTAAGACTTAAAGCAGGGGTTTTTCTGGCTAAAATCACTAAAGTGATAGTGGCGATGGTGGCAGGAAGCACTCCGATAATATGACTATTCATGACAAAACAAAGTTGATTACCCGCGAAGCATTGATGTAAAGCCCATTGAGAGGCAACTAAACCCCCTAAAAGACATTGAACATATACGGTTATAGATGCGATCGCACCTATGAGAGTTAATTTACTTACATCCGTAGCTGTGCCTTGATATTCACTAAGATTGCTACCAATAGCGATTAATGTGCCAAAAAACAATAAAGCAGTGCCTAGATGAGCGGTAACAATATCAAAACGCAATAATTCTGTGACTGTCAATCCGCCCAAAATTCCTTGAAAGATGATTAGAAATAGAGCAAAACTGGAAGCATAAGGCAACCATTGAGGTAATTTACGGCGATGCCACCAAGAAGCAATCACCAAAATAATGGTAGTAAAACCAATTAAAGCCGCATCCAGTCGGTGAAACCACTCTAAAAATACCTGTAAATTCATTTCCTGAGTGGGGACAATTTTACCGTAGCATAAAGGCCAATCAGGACAAGCTAATCCTGCATTCATAACCCTCGTTGCCGCCCCAATTGCCATTAAAGCCAGAGTTGCGATCGCAATTTTCCATACTAGCCACCTAATCCATCTAAGGGGATGAGAAGAGGAGAAGGAAAAGAAAGAATTATATAAAGCTGAATCTGTCATATTAAAAAATGCCATTGAATTTCTAAGGTTGATCTTAGCTTAGGATCAAATTTCTGGAACTTTTGGTATTTTTAGAATCTTTCTTGATTATTTTTACAAAAGTTAACAAAACGCCTTTTTTCCCTTAGCCGTAATCTCTGATGAAGGGCAAAGGTAAATAGTTAAGAATTAAGAATTAAGAATTAAGAATTAAGAATAAAAAACCCCTAACTCCTAACTCCTAACTCCTAACTCCTAACTCATTTCTCCTTCTTATCACCGAACCCCTTTAATTATGGCTTAAGTAACCGTTGTAAGGTACAATAAGCAAAATAAGATTTTATTGAGAAGGACAGATATTGTGGCTTTTAAGATCGGTTTATTAGGACTAGGTACTGTTGGCACGGGTACGGCAGACATTTTATTTAATCCCGATGGCAGACACCCCCTCCTTCAAAATATAACGATTAGTCAGGTAGGGGTAAAATCACTCGAAAAAAAACGCAACATTGATTTACCCTCAGAAATTCTGACGACAGATTTAGAAGCCATTGTCACTAATCCCGAAATTGATATTGTTGTTGAGTTAATAGGTGGTTTAGAACCCGCCCGTAGTCTTATTTTAAAAGCGATTGCTCATGGTAAGCACGTTGTAACAGCGAATAAAGCAGTAATTGCCCGTTATGGTGGAGAAATTTTCGCCGCCGCCAATGAAGCGAAAGTTTATGTTTTGTCGGAGGCGGCAGTAGGGGGAGGTATTCCCATTGTCGAACCTCTTAAACAGTCTTTGGGGGCGAACCGCTTAGAAAATATTATTGGGATTGTTAATGGCACTACTAACTATATCCTTACGGAAATGACCGAAAAAGGGGCTGATTTTGGACAGGTGTTAAAAGTTGCCCAAGATTTAGGCTATGCTGAAGCTGATCCCAGTGCCGATGTAGAAGGTTATGATGCGGCGGATAAAATTGCTATCTTAGCTTCTCTTGCTTTTGGTTGTTTAGTCAAACGAGAAGACGTTTATTGTGAGGGTATTACTAAAATTACGAGCAGTGATATTAATTATGCTGAAAAATTAGGCTTTGTTATCAAGTTACTGGCGATCGCCCATAAGGTACAATCTAGCACGGAAACTCAACTACAGCTAAGAGTTCATCCTACTTTCGTGCCGACATCTCATCCCCTGGCAAATGTCAATGGTGTTAATAATGCTATTTTAGTGGAAGGTTCACCCCTTGGACAAGTCATGTTTTATGGACCAGGTGCAGGTTCAGGCCCTACCGCCAGTGCCGTAGTTGCAGATATTATGAACATTGTGGGGGTTCTCAATACTGATAAAACAGGAGATAATCTCGATTCTTTACTTAGTTGTTCTCCTCAAGGTCAGGGTCAAATTAGCCCCATAGAGGACGTTTACAGCCGTTTTTATGCCCGTTTTCTCTGTGCAGACGTACCGGGGGTCATCGGTCATCTAGGTACTGCTTTTGGCGAAAATAAGGTCAGTTTAGAGTCTGTGGTTCAAATTGGATTTCAGGGGGATTTAGCAGAAATTGTGGTTGTCACTCACCATGTTAGAGAAGGCAACTTTAGAGAGGCGATCGCAGAAATTCGTAGTTTAAATGCGATTAAGAATATTCCCAGTATTATTCGAGTGCTGTAGTTTGAGTCATGAGTTATGGAAGAGGTGTCAGGTTTCAGGATGTTAGGGGAATGAGAGGATGAGGAGATGAGGGAGAAACTAACTCCCAACTCCTAGCTCAAATTATTGCCCATTGCCCTTTTAACTTTTGCCCTTTAGCCTTTTTGAAAGGAGATAAATACTATTTTTACACCACCTCTTGCTAAATTAATTGAACAATTACAAAAATTACCCGGCATTGGTCCTAAAAATGCCCAGAGATTAGCATTACATATTATTAAACGTTCTGATAAAGATGCTGAAGCCTTAGCCCAAGCTATTCTTGACGCAAAAAGAAGAGTCGGTTTATGTCAGAAATGTTTTCATTTATCGGCTGATCCTGTATGTGAAATCTGTCGTAATCCCAGTCGAGTTCAAAGTACAATTTGTGTTGTCGCTGATTCTAAAGATGTAATCGCCTTGGAAAAAACCAGAGAATATCAAGGTTTATATCATGTTATTGGGGGAGTGATTTCTCCTATGGATGGCATTGGCCCTGAACAACTACACATACAACCATTAATTCAACGAGTTAGTCAAGAAAAAATTGAGGAGGTGATTTTAGCGATTAATCCTAGTGTTGAGGGGGAAACTACTACTTTATATATTGGTCAATTAGTTAAGCCTTTTACAAAAGTTACTCGTATTGCCTTTGGTTTACCCATGGGAGGTGATTTGGAATATGCAGACGAAATAACCCTTGCTAGGGCATTAGAAGGGCGCAGAGATTTTGATTAAGATTGATCTATTTTTTAAAAGTCTTGCAAACAAAATAGAAATCAAAAATATAATGGAGATTATTGACTATTGATATGATATTCCTATCTGTTCCTTTTTACTAAATTCGGTGAGAATCCCTATTTTTCAACGTGGGAAACAAAACGATGGGCAACAGTTTCTGGTTGAATTGCAGACAATACTACATGGTTGGAATCTGTTATAATTACGGCTCTGGTTCTTCTGCCATAGGTTGCATCTATCAATTGTCCTTTATCTTTTGCTTCGTTGATGATACGTTTAATGGGGGCAGACTCAGGACTAACAATGGCAATGACTCGATTAGCGGCTACTATGTTACCAAAACCGATATTTATTAATTGAATATCCATGAATTTTACTGATAGTTGACAGTTTTAAATTTATCCTTTATCTTATCGCTATATTTTTAGAATAACAAGAATTTTCGTCAATATTCTCGGAAATTTGACATTGTTTCTATATCCTTTATGACTTTTTAATAATTACTAATTACTTATTCAAATGGATTTTTTGCGATCGCTTCCTATTGGTATATTTATAGAAAAGCCCATCTCATGGCTACATAAATTAGATCCTCGTGTTAAGTTAGCATGGTTGATGAGTGTAATTTTGACACCTTTGTTAGCAAATCCTTATTGGCGTATTTTTTTAGTCATTTTTTTGTTACTTTTGACAGTGTTGGCAAAAATTCCGTGGCGTATTCTGAAAACCCAAGTTAGTCTATTGGTCTTTTTTCTGGTGATTGTATTTTGTGTCACCATATTTTCGGGGGATGGATTTAATCTTAGTTACCAACCAACTTTACCCCCAAGCACATTACCAACTCCTCAATCGACAGATTATCGATATGTATTGCTAGAAATCGGTAATTTCACCATGACAAGAAGAAGTTTAGATTTAGCGATTCGAGTTACCACTTTAATTTTTACTTTAGTTTATAGTAGTAATTTGTTTTTGTTAACTACAGCTCCCGAAAAAATTACCGCAGGAATTGAAGATTTATTATCTCCTTTAAGAAGGTTTAATTTACCAATTACAGAAATTATTTTAACTTTAACTTTGGCATTAAGATTTATTCCTTTAGTGTTAGAAGAAGCCCAGAATTTAATTAGATCCATCAAAACAAGGGCAATTAATTGGAAAAAATTAGGCTTTAAAAAAAGTATGCAAATATGGTTAATTGTAGCAGAAAAATTATTACAAAATATACTATTAAGGGCTGAACAAATTGCGATCGCGATCGAAGCTAGAGGTTTTACAAATCCCCATGATCATTTAGTACAATGGCATGAATTAAAAATGATAAAAGCAGATTTTTTCGCTTTATTTAGTTTAATAATATTTTGGGTTTTTCGGGTTATATATGGTGGTTAAATATTTTTTAATAAACCTTTTACAATATTAAAATTAATTGATATAGAAAATATCGTTAACTTACTTCATTTTTGCCTTTTGCTTGAGGAAGCAATAAATCTAATTTACTCCCAATGATTCTCCCACTTCTTTTATATCTGTAATCAATTTTTTTAATTTTTCTATAAATATTTCTATTTCTTTGCCATTATCTGTAAATAAATTATCATGATCTGTTAATTTTTCTAACGTGCTATCCGAATCAATTAAACTTGTCAATTCTTCTCGAAAATTATTAATTTTATCTTTAAATAAAATTCTAGCTTTTTCTATATTCTCCTCACTATTTTCTCTAAAAGAGCTTATTTCTTGCTCGATATTATTAATACTCTGTTCTAATAATTCTTCTAAGTCTGTAGAATAATTCGCTAATTTTGGCTTTAAGTTATCTTCTAAATGACTACTTATATCTTCTTGATAATCATTTATTTGATTAGTAAAATTTTCTAAATTATATTCAATTACTTCCTCTAAATAATTAACTTTTTCCGATAAAATTTCAATTTCTTGTTGTGTAGATTGCCAAGTAATCTCAATACTTTCATGATTAGCTTGTAAAGACTCCCACAATTCATTAAAAATAGTAATTCCTTCTTCTAAAATTTGTAGGTGATAAGTCTTCATTTTCTCTAATTGTTGCTCAAATTGTTCAAAATAGCTACTGAGGGTTTGCATTGGTGAATTTAACTCTTTTTGCTGATTAATCATGGTTTCATTCAGTTGTTTAATCTTATTAGATACTGCAACCATTTTTATCTGTAATAAACCTTGTTGAGTAATTATTATTTGAGGAAAATTAGATAGTTTTTTTTGCACTTTTATTAATTGCTTAACTACTTCCTCTTGTTTATTATTATTTTTTTCAATGACATTATTTAAGTTTTCTCTAATATCGTTGAGAATTTCTGTCATTTTACTTAATTCTTCTGGTAAATTTTTTCTTACCTCACTTATATATTCTAAACTTGAAATTAACTTTTCATTAATTAACATTTTGATTTATCCTATTTTAATAAGTTAATAAAAATTAAGATTAATTAGTAATAATAAATAATAACTATTTTATAAAATCAATTTCAATGTTAAACATCAAAACTTTCTAATTCTGTGTGGACTTTTTCTACTATTTCTTCTGTATCAATTAATTGATTACTGATATTTTCTATTTCTTGCAAATAAGGTTCAATTTTATCCATATTAGTAATGTTATCTTTAATTTGGTCTAAAATACTATTTAAGTTCTCTTCAACTGTTATCATTTCTTCTTCTATTACTTCTTGATAGTCATTATCTAGTAAACTTTCAATGGTTGTTAAATCAGATTCTAAACCTTGTTTAAATTCATTAAACAAATCAATATTATTATCTTTAAACTCACTAAATTTATTTTTTAATTCTTCTTCAAAATTATCTATATTTTCTTCAATATCTTGAGGGTATTTATCTTCAATATTTATCTGTAATTCTTCCAACAATGTCTCTAATTTATTTGTTTTATCAGTGCAGGAATCAGTAAAAGATGTAAAATTAATATTTGTATCTTCTATTATTGTCTCTAATGTGGTGTTAATATCTATAATTAATTCCTGAAAAGGAGAAAAAGAGTCATTCATTTTATTAATTATATTTTCCAAGTCACTGGTGATATTTCCATTATCATCTCCTTTATTTCCCTCAGTGAATGATATATTTTCGTCTAAAATTTTTGTCATTAAATCTTCTAATTTTTGAGAAGCAGTATTTAATAACTCTTGATTTTCTTCTAACTCTTGTAAAGTATTTTGTTGTTGTGTTTGCGAAGTTTCTCCTAACTCTTGAATTTGAGTTAACATATCTCCCAACAATTTTTCAAAATCGACTAATTGGCTTAATGCCTCCTCTTCTTGAGTTTCCATTTCCTCATCATTTGTGGTTAGTTTATCCATCAAATTAGTTAATAAATCATCTATTTTTTTGCTTGAATCTTCTAAATTTTCCGCCTCCTGTTGGGATTCTTCTGTTAAACTATCAAATAATTCATTTATTTCTGCCATTTTTTGACCTATATCGGCTATTTTCTCCTGTAAAACCTCTATTTCTTCTTCTGTTTCTTGTATCCCTTCTTGTTTATCTTCTTTTTCTGCCTCCCCTGACATCTTACCCATAGATGATTTTTCTTCCGCCGAAGATTTATTCTCTTTAGATTCTTTTTTTCCTTGTGAATCGTGGGGAGATTTGTTTTCCTCACTATCTTTCAAAGAGGATTTTTCACTCTCACCAAAAGAGTTTTCTTTTTCTCCCGAAGAATCATGGCTACTTTCTTCTACATCATCGTTATTATCACCATTATTAGTTTTCGCTAATTCTCCCTCTAACTGGTTTAATTTTCCTTGTGTTTGTTGTAACTCTTCTTCCGTTGGTAAGCCACCTTGTTGCATTTTTTTGGCTATCTTGCCAATATACTCGCCTACTTCTAGCACATTACTACCCTGTTTCCCCCCTAATTCTTCAGCTAAGGCGAGAAGACTTTGACTATTTTGCTGTAATTCCCCTGCTAAATTATTAATTTCTTGCGATTTTGCCTCCCCTTTTCCCTCCAAACCGAAGCCAATTAAACTACCTAATACTCCTAAACCACCGATACTAGAGGCAACTATTTTTTTTGCTTTTTCTGATATTTCCATAATTTCTTTTGTTATGTGATAGATTTTATTGTTTCTAAACTGGATTGATATAACTGTTGTGCGGTAGATAGTCTATTATTCATTTCCTCTAAGCTATCATTATTTTTTTCGAGGGAAATAATTATTTTCTCTCCCGACTCTTCTACTAAAGATTCCATTTTTTCCGATGTATTTTGTAAGTTTTTTATTTCCTCAATAATCTCTTTAAATTCTCTTTGTTTAATATTCATATTTACCCAATTATTGAGTTGTTGATTTTCTTCTTTATATACTTGTTTTATTTCCTCTAAATTGTCTTCAATACTGTTAAATAATTCGGGAATTAAATTTTTAATTTTTACTGTTTTTTCTTTAGACAAATTTTGTAAGTTATCACTTTTACTTGTTAAATCTTCTCGTTGTTGTCTAAATTGCGATCGCATCTTTTCACTAATATCTTGAAGACTGTTTAAATTATTATTGGTTTCTTCTGAATAATTTTTTAAATCATTATCTAAAGTTTCTATTCTGTTTTGCCATTCATTAATATTATCTTTTAAACTATCAGTAATGGCATCAGTTTTTTGATTAATATTATCGATATTTTCTTGAAAAATTGAAGAGTGCGATCGCATCTTTGTCATTAAATCATCAGCAATATTATCAATGAATTTAACTTGCTCATTTAATTTTACCAACGTAGCTTGAGAAACCCCTGTTTGAGTCAGTAAATTTTCTTGTATTCTCATCATTTTTTTACTCAAACTCACAGTTGTGTTTTTAGTATTTTCTTGGAGATTAATAATACTTTGACGCAGAGAAGAAACACCGTTATTAATCTTAGAAAAAGAGCCAGAAGACAACTCCAATTTAGATTGCATTACCTCTAAACGCTCAGTCATAGTATCTATTAAATCATTTATTTTTTCCATTGTTTAATTCCTACTTAGTAGGGGAATAAAAGATAACTCTGAAGCGAGAGAAAAAGATAAAGGGTAAAGACAATTAAAAATTAGTAATTAACCAAAACCTAAAACCTGCTACCGGAAACCTACCCCAATTAAATATTCTTGTCATCAAACTGAGGTTATAAAAACTCCTAACTTCTCTTTTTTCTAAAATCTTCCCAATAACTCTTGCACCTCCTCAAATACTCCCAAAGCAGTATTTAAACCAATATTAGTGGTATCCATCGCCGTCATTAAAGTATCTTTAGTGGTGTCAACAGTGCCACCTAAATCTGTCACCAACTCACTCAAAGTAGTTAAAGCATCCTCAATATCTTCTGCCGTAGAAAGTAAATCCCCAAACATACCCTCTGCATTGCCCGTAAACTCATCTAAAGCTGAATTAGCAGACTCTTGAGTATTATTCGCTTCCTCTTCCGCTTTTTCCCTCACACTGGCAGTAATTTCCTGTAATTGAGTCGTTAAATTACTTACCATATCATTAACGCGAGAAACAGCCTCTTGAGTGATTTCTTGTTCCATTTCTCCCGCCCTGCCTTCGATTTCTTCCTCATTACTACTGAGGGCAGAATTAAAATCATTTTCCAACTTACCTTGAGACTCCGAGACAGTTTCCTCTAAATCCTGCTGCACTTCCTCAATCTTAGTTTGTAAAGTTTCTAATGCCTCTTTAACCGAATTAAATACTTCCTCAAACTCAGAAGACTTGGTATCACTATCTTCTCCTAAAGCAGTTATCTCAGTTTTAGTATCTTCCACTACCTGATTGGCTTCATCCTGTGCAGACTGTAGATTCATTTGTAAATCACTGATTCCCTGTCTTAAATTTTCTGTTTCCCCATTTAACTCATCTCTAGCATTAGAAATGCGCTCAAGTAAACCATCTGCACGAGTTGATAACTCATCCCAATTATTATCAAATTGCTGACTGACTTCTGCTAACCTCTCCCTTGCCTGATTTAAGTTTTCTTCAGCCTCATCCGCACGATTCAACAATTCCTGTAACTGAGTTACGGTTTCGGCTATACTTTGTTCTAAATCTACCGCCATAATTTTTACTCCTTAATTTATTAATAATTGACTTTTATCAATGATTTGTAGTAAGGGCTAAAGCCTTTATTTTGACTATTCTTATCGATGTCTAATAGAAATCTGGCAAAAACGCAGGTATCCTGACTGTTTCACAGAGAAAAATCGTAAATGTTTTGAAAATTTATTTCAAATCATCCGAAATCAATACCAAATTTTTCTGCCGCAGATTTAACTCCATCAATACCTGCCTCAACGGGCTCTTTAAATGCGTCTAAATCATCAATTAAACCAGCTACAACCTCTCGAATACCCGAAGATTCACTTTCAGCATCAGTAACTTTCTGCACCATATCTTCCACAGAGTCTGTCACCTTACTTACCGCAGAAGCAATCAACTCTTGTAATTGAGCCTCTATCTCACTTTGAGCCTTATCCATCAAGCCACTGACACCGCCAGACATCGCCTCAGAAGTCGAACCTAAAACACTGGTAAAATTCTCACTAATAGTAGTAAACTCATCCGCCATCGTCTGAATTTCACTATTAACGGTTTCTTGCCCTTGATTGACTTGCTCAGAAAAATTCTGCATTTCCTCATCCATACGACTACTAACATCTTCTAGTTTTTCCCTCAAAGCCTCCATTGCAGATAAACTAGACTCAAAAGCACTTCTTAACTGCTCTTGACTAGCTTGTAAAGCGGTTTGAGATTCCGTCATAGCACTTTTTGCACTTTCTTCGGTTTCTTCAGTAGATGCTTTACCCTCCTCAAGATTGGTTTTCAACTGATTCATTTTTTCCATTGCAGTCTGTAACTCTTGCACCATCTCCTCTTGAGCCTGTGTCATAAAGTTACCCAACTCCGTAGCACTACCCTCAAACTCATTAACGGCGGTTTCCGTTTCCGTTTGATTGTCTGCCATTTCCTGTTGCATTTCCCCTAACGCACTTTGCACTTCTCCTAATGTTTCTGATACCTGTGCCTGTTTTTCCTGCACATTGGCAACTAATTCGTTAGCTTCCGCTTCCACCTCTTGCGCCAGAGTAATTAAATTTTCTAAACGCTCAGGAAATTCCATAATTAGTTGAGATAGTAGATTGAGACTGTCACTTAATTCACTCATAAATATTTCCTTGTAATGGATTAATTGTTAATGATTAATTAATGATTAATTAGAGAGAAAATGCGTCAAGCACAGCATTAATAGCTCCGATCGCAATTTTCGCCGCCGCAATTTGTGGTAAGATAGGGCTTATACTAGCGGTAACGGAAGTACCAACGGTAGTCATGGAAATTTGCTCAACCATTTCACTAGCAAGAGACGACACCGCATCTTCCATAGCTTGTTCAAAAGTTTGTGTTAATTCATCTTTAGTGGTTTGCCCTGCATATTCGCTAGAGTTTGTCATGATTTCGTTGAGTCTTTCTTTTAACTCATCTGCTAAATTCATGTTTTCATCTTCAAAGGAGGAGAGTAAATCATCAAAACTGCTAGTTAAATTTTCCAGTTGACTGGTTAACTCGCTCAATTGCTCACCCGTAAGATTTCCACTAAAATCAGTTAAAAGAGAATCCATTTCTCCTTTATTAGTTTCTCCAATATTAGTAGCGGTTTCTTCAAATTTAGCCTCTGTTTCCTCTTGGGTGCTTTCTAAATCACCTTGTAAATTACTGGTGTTGTCACTGAAACTGTTAAAAAACTCCTCTGCTTCGCTATTACTGTTAGTAAGAGAATCTTCAAGACTACTAATCCCCTCAGCTAAATCAGCAAAAGTTTGGGTTAATTGTGCAAAAAAGTCGTCTAACTCCCCTTGTTGATTATCAATTTCGGTTTCTACCTCCGTCTCTTTTTCCTCCACCGATTGACTAATTTCCTCAAGCCTTACCTGAAGTTGAGTGAGGGCGGATTGTAAATCGGTTAACTCCGTTATCATTGCTTCGGAGTCTTCGGTAAATTCCTTCTTGGAGTTTTCAAATTCACTACTAGCTGTTTCTAAACTATTAGTAACTTCTTCCAAACAATTATCTAAGGATTGATTAGTTTCCTCTAATTGCTGAGTAAACTCCGTCATCTGATTGTTTGCTAAATCGAGGGCGGTGAGTAATTCTTCTAGCTTCTCCACCGACTCATCAATATTCTGCTCCATTACTTGTGCATCTGCCATGATTTTCCCCTTTTGTGTGCTAATTTGTTAATACTTGATAAGCCAAAATTTATTTAACTTAAATTGTCTATTCATGTTTGAAGATAAATAAAACTTTTGCTTGTCTTCACCAAATAAAATAAATTGAGATTACTAAGCCAAAACCGTTTGAATCGCATCTAAAACGGGTTTAATATCCTCAATCAAATCAGTAACTTCGTCAACCTTATCAACTATGTCACCGATACCGCCATCGAGTAATTCTCCCGATTCTTCTCCTGCGTCTTTGAGAAAACCTAAAGCATCCGTTAAACCTCCTGCAGATTCTGTTAAATCTCCCATTAATTCTTCTGTGAATTTAGAGGTTAGATTACTGATTAAGTCTCCTGCTTGAGATTCTAAATTTTGAGTGAGATTTTCTGCCCCGGATTTACTTTGCTCTGCAACATCTTCAAATTCAGATTGTAAGCTCTCAAGTTTATTGCTTAACTCTTCAGCTAAATCGCTAAATTGTTGTAGGATGTTTTCTTTTTGAGTTTGGAAACTTTCAGTAGCGGTATCCACTGCACCATTAAATTCTTCAATATTTCCTTTTACCACTTCTTGATAGCTTCCCATTTGCTCCTCAGTTTGTTGTATATTTTGGGAATATTGCTCAAATCCTGATTTATTCTCTTCAGTTTGAGAGTCTATTTCTTCGGTAATTTCCTGTTTACGGGCTAGTAAATCTTGTAAACGGGTTTGAAAATCTGTCATTAGTTGAGTAATTTGTTGATTAACCTCATGGGTTTTTCCTTCAAATTCTCCCATAATTCCCTTGGTATTTTCTAATTCCGTTTCAAGGGTGTTTTCGGCTTCTTCTAATTCACTAATCATTGCTTCCCATTTAGCTTGGGCTTCTTCTCCTGCTTGAGATAAATTTTCAGCAATTTCTGTAGCTTTTGTAACTATTTCTTCTACTTGAGTAAAAGATTTTTCTCCTTCTAAAATTAAAGCCTGTGCCCTTTCATCTACTTGCTCAATCAAGGCATTAATTTCGTCTGTCGCCATTATTTTTCCTCCATAGCAAGGTAGTTTTAATTAATATTTTTTATTTTTGGTTAGTGGTAGTTATACTTAATAAGGTTGTATTTAGATTATTTAAAAACTTTTTCCAAACTTATCAGTTACTTTTATTCTTGACAATCAGTATCTTAATTTTTATGTGATTGAATAGTTATAATTTGTTTATACAGTAATATTTTAAATTTTTTTTTAGGTGTCGTATTAAACCATAGAAAATTTTAAGGTTTATATTAATTTTTATTGCACTTTTTTGGATTATTTTACTTTTTGTTAAGTTTTTTTTACAGTCATGTTTTTTCCTCCTAAATTTCTTGAGCAAATTTTTCTTAAGTTGGTGTTATTTTTTCTTCTTTGTATAAGGGTTGGAGAAGCAAAAGCGTTAACAAACAAGATGATTGGGCAAAATAGTTTTCTAAGGGAGATAAATAGTAGTGAGTCGCAGATAATAGCTGAAAAGAAAAGGGAAAGGTTAAGGGTTGCAACAAAGTCTTTCCCTCCTTTTGCTTTTGAAGAAAATGGGCAGTTTGTCGGTTTTAGTATTGATTTGTGGAAGGAAATCGCTAATGAGTTGGATGTCGATTTTAATATTTATGGGGAAAAAACTATTTCTGATTTGCTTAATTCTGTGACTGATGGTTATACCGATGTGGGAGTGGCAGGTATTACTATTACTTGGGCAAGGGAAAAAGATATTGACTTTTCTCACTCTTTTTTTGAATCTGGTTTACAAATTCTTGTGCCGATGGAAACGGTTTATCCTTGGCAGTTTTTCTTTGCTTTTATTTTTTCTCCTATTCTTTGGAGTACTGTTGCCATAATACTTATTGTAATCGCGATCGCATCTCATCTAATTTGGTGGTTAGAGAGGAAAAATAATCCACAAATGTTTCCTGAAAATTATAAAGATGGTATTTGGGAGGCTTTTTGGTGGGCGGTTGTTACCGTTGTGACAGTGGGCTATGGAGATAAAACCCCAACGGGAAAGGCGGGGAGAATTATAGCGACAATTTGGATGTTTACGGGGGTGTTATTAATTTCCTATTTCACCGCCTCAGTAAGCTCAATTTTAACAGTGCAGAGACTTGATAATAACATTACTACCATTCAAGATTTATATAACAAATCCGTTGGCACGGTTAAAGATACCACTGCCGCAGAATTTTTGGCTTCAACCAAAAGCTATGTTGTTTTATTTAATTCTATTGAGGATGCTTACCTTGCCCTTGATGATGGTAAGATAAAAGCGATTGTCTATGATGCACCAGTTTTACGTTACTATTCTCGCAGTGATGGTGCTGGGAAAGTGAAAATTGTTGGCTCAGTTTTTGAGAGACAAAGCTACGGAATTGCTTTACAATCTAATAGCCCTTACCGAGAATCCATTAATCAAGCTATTCTTAAATTAAAAGAAGATGGCACTTATGAGCGTATTTATCAACAATGGTTTGGTGCTGATTAAAAAGTTGCTAACTAATATAAACTCAATTCTGCTTAAGAATATCTGATAAAGGCAGGTAACGGGTTGTAGGTTGCAGGTTTTAGGTTTTATGTCTCAAAAATCATTCTTGATTGCCATAACTAATTCCTCATAATTTATCACGATGAAAGATAAGACAATTATTCATAGTCAATACCAAATAATTCAAACTCTTGAGAATTTCAATGAGGAAAAGATTTATTTAGTCAACAATATTGTAAATAATCAAAAATATCTACTTCAGTCATTGGATTTGTCATTAATTACCCCAGAAGAAATTAATCATATAAGAGAGAAAATAGAATTCATTAAAAATATCGCTAAACAATCTGAAAATAATCAAAGATTTCCTTCTCTTGTTGATGTATTGGATGAAGAAAAAGTAATAATTATTGTTTATGAAAAATTTGAGGGAAACAATCTTCAAGAAACTCTCAATAATCGACAATTATGGACAGAATTAGAAGCTGTTAATTATCTTTACCATTTATTAGAGAGTTTAGATTTAATTCATCGTGAAAACTTAATTCATCAAATAATTAAACCTCAAAACTTAACCATCACTAATCAAAAAATATTTATTAACAATTATGGTAAATTAAGCAATTTAAAATCGTCTTTGATGGAAACAGTAACTCTTGAAGATAAATTATATATCGCTCCTGAACAAATTAGAGGCAAAATTAAGATTAGTAGTGATATTTATGCTTTAGGTATGGTAATCATTAGCCTAGTTACGGGAAAAAATATTCTTAGTTTAGAGGAAGATGACACGGGTAAAATAATTTGGAGTGAAGGAGAAACATTGACAGCAAATTTTATTCAAATTATCGATAAAATGATTGCTTATCAAACACAAAACCGATATAACAACTGTCGAGAAGTTATGGCGGATATAGCTAAGTTTTTCCCCCAAAGTGTTTCAGAAAAATCTCTTGATTATTCAACAGAAAATATTGCTCATTATACCCCCACTGAAATTATAATTCCAACGGAAAAAGAGGAATTTAGTCAGGAAGAAAATCATAGTAAATCAAGTTATCTTAATCCCACAGAATTTGTAAATTCAAATAATTTTCATCAAAAAGAAAAGGAAATTATAGTTAATGATACTGAGTTAATTAATGGTGAAGATGATATTAAATCTTTATTACCTTTAGCAGAAGAATATTTATCAGAGGAAAGCAACTCTTTTTCTAGCAGAATCGAAAGTCAAAATCAACAAGAAATTAGTAATAATACTACCAATAATTCATCATCTTTCTTACCTTATTCTGAGCATAAATTCAATTTAATTCGTCAGATTAAGACTCCTAAAGGAATTTTAATTAGTTTTATTATTTGCATTTTAATAATTTTCTCTTTTTCTTGGCTAAAAAATTATTTATATCAAAAAAAAGTAGAGAGTTTAATTACAGAAATTCAGAGTTATTATGAGCAGGAAAATTTTGATGAATGTATTGCATTAATTAACTCAAATACAGTACAATCTTTACCTATTGCTAATAGTTTAACAGATGAATTTTTAGGGAAATGTTGGTTAGGTTTAGGGGAAATTCAAGCAGTAGATGGTAACTTTGCTGAGGCGATTAATATAGCTATACAAATTAATCGTAATTCTTCTGATTATGAAAGGGCAAGACAATTTATTGATGATTGGTCTGAACAACTTTTTTTAGAAGCTAAAATTCTTTGTCAAACTAAGAGTGAATTGTCTTTAGTAGAGGAAAAATTAGCTCCTATTCCTGAAAGCAGTAAATGGAAAAAAGATGCTTTAAATTTGTTAGATCAATGCGAAAATAATACTAATAATAATCAAGTTATTCCTCTTTGTCCAGGTCCTTTATGTCCTGAATAATAAATTAGTATTTTTGTTTGTTTTAAGTTGCTCCTTCTATATTTCTTAAAAAAAAGTAGGTATCAATATTTTCTTTTAAACAATATAGTTGGGCAGGGCGTTTAACATCTTGACGGGTTTCTCCTGTGGGTTCGAGAATATTCGCTCTTTCAATGCGACGACGAAAAGATTTGCTTTCTAAAGTGCGATCGAGTATGATTTCATATACAGTTTGTAAATCTCTAAGGGTGAATTTTTCTGGCATTAAATAGGCAGGTAAGGAAGTATATAGCACTTTATTACGTAAACGTTCGATCGCTTTTTCCAGAATATAATTATGATCAAATGCTAGAGATTCTTTAATTTTGTTATTTTTTATGGGAGACCATTTAACAGCACTCACCGAGGATGAAGTTATATTGTCGGAATCTGTCTTTAATTGGATGTTTTCTGAGGGTAATAAGGCAAAATAAACTGTTGTGACAGACCATCCTCTAGGATCTCGTATTTTATTGCCAATAGTAAAACATTGCTCTAAATAGGGCGTTTTTACTCCAGTTTTCTCCTCTAATTTTCTTTTGGCGGTATCTTCTAAAGTTTGATCATTTTCTAAATCGATAAATCCTCCTACTAATGTCCATTGATTCTTGAAAGGATATTCTCCTCGCTTTACTAATAAAACCTGTAATGCCAAATCAAAAACCGTGAAGATGACTGTATCTACAGAAGTAGAAGGGCGATCGAATTTACTAGGGTCATAATTTTTAAAAAACTCTGTTTCTGAATTGTAGTTTTGATTTTTATTCATTTATTCTCAATAAAAATGACTCTCTCAATTGGGATATGATAAATTATCTCAAAAAAAGGTGTCAGGTTTCAGATGGTTGATTTTAGGTTTAATTAAATATGTTTTATCAGACAAAATTAATTTTAATTTCATTATATAGTGTTAGTGAAAAAATAAAAATTTTACTCTATTTTTCAATAATTATTAAGTTTAAACAATATTGTTTTCAATAATTAATCATCAATTTAAACATATCTACAAGTATCTATAAAATCCGACAAAACGTTCTCATTTACCAAGAGTGAAAACTGAATAAACGCTCATGTGAACAGACTAACAAAACAAAGTAAGTAAATTTGGATATAATTCTCTATTATGGTTAATTCAGAAAACTATGAAAAGAATTAGTTACCCCATACTAAAAATATTCTTAATTTTAACAATTTTTAATTTAGTTGCTTGTAACCAAGAAAAAATATCAACATCTACGGAAGAAAACACGACAGAAATAAATCAGAATCAAACAGAAAATCATCAAGAAAAATTAAATATAACCGTTACAATTCCTCCTCAGAAATACTTTGTTGAAAAAATTGGCGGCGAGTTAGTCAATGTTAATGTGATGATAGGACCAGGATTAGAACCTCATACCTATGAGCCACAACCTCAACAGTTAAGCAGTTTAGCCGAATCCAGTGCTTATGTTGCCATTGGTGTCCCTTTTGAAGAAGTATGGTTGAATAAAATCACAACAGCCAACTCTCAAATTGTCATGATTAATTCTGGAGAAGGCATTGATAAAATACCTTTAGTCGGTCACGATCATGATCACAGTCATGAAAATGATAATCATAATCATGAAGATGAACACAATGAAGATGATGAACATAATAAAAATAATCATACATCAGAAACGAGTAGTCCAGATCCCCATATTTGGCTATCTCCAAAATTAGCTAAAATTCAGGCAGAGAATATTTATCAAGGTTTAGTTAAAATAAATCCAGAAAATCAGCAAATATATCAAGAAAATTTAACCAAGTTTTTAGCGGAAATTGATAGTATTGACCAAAAAATAAAAGAAAAATTAGCACCAATTAATAATAGAACTTTTTTCATTTATCATCCTGCATGGGGATACTTTGCTCAAGAATATAATTTACAACAAATACCATTAGAATTTGAAGGGCAAGAAGTCACTTCTCAGGAGTTAAGTAATTTAATCAAACAAGCAAAAGCAGAAAAAGTTAATACGGTATTTGCTCAACCTCAATTTAATAATAAAACCATGGAAATATTTGCTAAAGAAATTGGGGCGGAAATCGTTTTATTAGATGATTTAGCTCAAAATTGGTCTGAGAATATGTTATCTACTGCGGACAAATTAGCGAAAGCTATGACAAAAAATACTAATTAGTACTGAATAATTCTATAAAGAATAAATTAGATTTGGGAAAATAAAAATAGTTATTTATATCTGATTTTCTACTCATAAATATATGCTCAATGAATGTGTCATCAAATTAAAAAATATTCATGTTAGTTATGGAAAAAATCTAGTATTAGAGAATATTAATTTAGAGGTAAAAGAAAAAGATTTTATCGGCATAATCGGGCCTAATGGTGGTGGAAAAACTACTTTATTAAAAACTTTATTAGGATTAATCAAACCCCAACAAGGGGAAATTTCTGTTATGAATTATCCTCTAAATAAAGGTAGAAAATATATTGGTTATGTCCCTCAAGCCTTAGAGTTCGATCGCACCTTTCCTATTTTTGTGGAAGATGTAGTAAGAATGGGCAGACTATCGACAAAACATCTATTTAAACCCTACAATCACTATGATGAAGAAATTGTTAGCCATTGCCTTCAACAGGTAGGAATGGAAAAATTGCGATCGCGCCCTATAGGGGAATTATCAGGGGGAGAAAGACAGAGAGTATATATAGCCCGTGCTTTAGCCACTAAACCGAATATTTTACTATTAGATGAGCCTACCGCTAATGTTGACTCAAAAGTACAAAACAATATTTATGAGTTACTAAGAGAATTAAATGAATATATGACCATATTACTAATATCTCATGATTTAGCGGCAATTTCTAGCTATGTAAAAACCATTGCTTGTTTAAATCGTCGCCTACACTATCACCAAGATAAACTTATTACCCCAGAAATGATTCAAGCAACTTATCAATGCCCTGTGGATTTAATTGCTCATGGTATTCCCCATCGAGTGTTACCGAAACATAAATAACCTGAGTTAGGGATAAATTTTCATCTATGAGTAATGGAGAAAAGGGCAAAGGTAAATAAGGAATAGGGAATAAGGTTAGGGGCAATGGTTTAATAATTAAGAATTAAGAATTAAAAACCCCGAACTCCGAATTCCGAACTCCGAACTCCGAACTCCGTAACGCTTTGCGGAACGAGCGCAGCGAACTCTCATTTCCCCCCAATCCCCTAATCGAGATTAATTTAAAACCAACCAATTATATTTCTGATAGCTAAAATAATTACCGTAATCATAAAGATTCTTCTTAACCATAAATTACTCATTTTTAAAGCCCATTTTGCTCCTAAAATAGCCCCAAAAAACATAGTTATTCCTAAAATAATACCGAGTTGATAATCAACTAATCCTTGACTCATAAAAATAGCTGTAGCAATAAGGGAAGAAAAAATATTTAAAACCTTTGTAATTGCCACTGCTTCTACAAATGTCATGTTTAAACAGCCGATAAAAGTAGCGGTTAAAGTAGTTACATAACCTCCACTAAAAAAACCACCATAAACTCCCAATAAGAAAGTAAGAAAATAGCCTATTTTTTCCATTAAAGGTGAAGATTTTTCCTGTTTTTCTACTCCTTTATTTTTGTTAATTATAGAAAAAATTAACACGGCTATCATAAAGACAGAAATCAGCAAAGGCATTGTTTCAGCAGGTATTATTAATACTAATAACGCTCCTAAAATTGAACCAATAACCGTCAAAATTGAGAGTAGAGGTATATCTTGCCTCTGTTTGAGAATATCTCCCTTCAAAAAAGGTATTGTTCCCCCAATACTCATAAAAATTAGTGCAAACATATTAGTTGCGATCGCATCTGGGGGAGAAATCCCAAACTCTAACATTACAGGCACGGTAATGAGGGAATTACTACCCGTCACCACCCCAATAATGCTTGTGACAAGAAAAATAAAGACTAAAAAAAATAATTGAAATAAGGTCACAATTGATAAAATTAAGCCAAGATTTCTTCTAGTTGATGTTTTTGCCACAGAGATTTATATAAACCCTCTTGAGACAATAGTTGCTCATGGCTACCTATTTGTACAATATTACCATCTTCCATAACTAAGATGCGATCGGCATTTTGAGCCGCCGACATTTGATGGGTGATGAAAATAACAGTTTTATTTTTCTCCTGCTTGAGATTTTCTAAAATTTGCGTAGCAGTCTTATTATCGACACTAGACAGAGCATCATCTAAAATCAGAATGGGAGCATCCGTGTATAAAGCCCTAGCTAATGAGCTTCGCTGTCTTTGGCCACCAGATAAAGCAATTCCCCTTTCTCCCACCAAAGTATCGTATTTTTGCGGAAAATTGACAATTTCTGGGTGAATTTGGGCTTGTTTTGCCGCATATTCTACCTCTGTTATTTCACCCACAGGATCACTATAGGCGATATTATTTTTAATAGTAGTGGAAAATAAGAAGCTATCTTGAGGCACATATGCGATCGCACCTCTCAAATCGGTTAAATTAATGGTAGTAATATCGACACCATCCAAAAATAACTGCCCTTGAGAAATATCAATTAAGCGAGGAATAGCATTAGCTAAAGTAGATTTTCCTGAGCCAATTAAGCCCACAATTGCCACTGTTTCACCCGCATTAATTTGAAAATTCAAACCATTTAAAGCAGGTTGAAAAGCATTGGGATAAGTATAAGTTAAATTAACAGCTTCAATATTCCCTTTGATATTATCTATGGATAAATTTACATTATCAATATCATTTTTAATTTTGGGTTCAACTTCCATAATTGCTTCAACCCTATCAATACTAACCTCACCCCGTTGATAAGTAGTAATAGTAAAACCAAGTAAGGCAGTAGGGAAAACTAACCTTTCTACATAAATAATTAAAGCAATAAAATCTCCAACAGTAATTAAACCTTTTTCAATATCAGAAGTGCCAAACCATAGTAAAACTAATAAACTAATATTGGCAATACCACCAATAATAGGAAACAGTAAATTGCGAGTTCTTGCTAAACTTAAATTAGCCTTAAGGAGACGTTGATTTTTTTGAGAAAAAGCCCTTCTTTCATTATCTTCTTGAGCATAAATTTTAATCAGAGAAATACCGCTCATATCTTCCTGAATTAACTCACTAATATCCGATAGTTTCTCTTGTACTTCAGCTTGATCAACTCTTAATTTATCACTAAATAACTGTACTGTGACTAACATTAAAGGATAAATAGCCAATGCCATTAAACTTAATTTAACATTGATAAATAACATGGCAGGTAAAGTCAAACCATAGGCAAAAATAGTATTAATTAAACTTAAAATTGCAAAACCAACTAAACGACGAATATTGTCCACATCGCTGGTAGCACGGTTAATTAAATCACCAGAAGTATTAGTATTAAAGTAAGCAGGTTCTAGTTTTAAAAGGTGTTCAAAAATTCTTTGTTTTAAATCAAACTCTACCTGTCTGCCAATACCAAAAATAAGCACACGGGAAGCCATACGAATCGCCCACATTATACAGGCTAAAACGAACAAAATGACCACATAACTAACAAGACGATTAAAGTCAAAATTAGCTTGTAAATCATCGAAAATATCCCTAATCAACCAAGGAATATAAACACCAATGACATTGACAACAAATAAAGCGGAAATGCCCCAATATAAACTTTTTAAATGAGGTTTTAAATATGATATTAACTTTGATAATCGATTAGCCTTAGCCATGCTTTACCATCTTTATTTTTTCTTCATTTTTATATGATAAGCCAGTCTGCATTGAAGTTTCATCATAGTGTTGGGGTGAATGGATTTGAAAAGGGCAAAGGGCTAGGGGCAAAGGTAAAAGGGCAAGGGTAAATAGTTAAGAATTAAAAACCCCTAACTCCTAACTCCTAACTCCTAACTCATTTCCCCCCAATCCCCATTCAGAAGTATAGAGATCTTATGAAAGAAAAAACAGTGGTAATATAACTTTATGATCAAAGACTTAAATGTCTGTTGGACTAAATTAAATCTTTTCATATTCAAAATAAGTAAAAATTATGCCATTATTGACCACTGGAAAAGCATTTATTAAAGATTTAGAAAAATCTGGTTCTGTTGCAGTTTATGCTCCTTTAGAGGGCGGTTTTGAAGGACGTTACCAGAGAAGGTTAAGAAGCTATGGTTATCAAACTTTTAATCTTTCTGCTAGGGGTTTAGGAGATTTAAGTGCTTATTTGATGAATGTTCATGGGGTGCGCCCTCCTCATTTAGGAAAGAAAAATATCGGACAAGAGGGAGCGGTAGGACCTACTTATTTTGTACCACCTATTGCGGGTTATCAGTTAGAAAATTTACCTGCTAAGGCTAAAGGTTTAGTTTTGTGGATTATTGAGGGTTTTGTGCTTTCTAATCAAGAAAAACAGTATCTAGTTGATTTAACGAAACAAGAACCAAAAATTAAAGTAGTATTGGAGTTAGGTGGCGATCGCTTCTTCCGTTGGCAATCTTTATCCGAAGCATTTTAAATATTTAACAATTAGCAATTAGCAATTAGGAAAAGACAAAAGGTTAAGGGTGAATGGTTCTTCATAATTGATCATAAAAAAACATGAAACCTAACACCTGATACCTCTTTCTGAACTCCTCACTCAGGTGATTTTATTTTTCTGGGTTAAAAAAAGGTAAAGTTTTGTAAATTAATCACTCATTAACCTAGAAAATATTGTTATATTATTCATATAGAAATCAGATAAAGATTTCTACTCGAAAGACAAAACAGCTCATTGTAAACTTTGAATAAATTGAGGTAAAAAGGCTGAAAACAAGATTAAATCTTTGTCTTTTGCAATCCGAAACAGCTTGTATTCTGTTCGAGATTTTCTGACCTATTAGTAATGAGAGCAAGGGAACTAATCGATGGTCAAAGTTAAATAATTGACTACTTAGTGCAACTCTATATAGTGTTAATTTAAGGTAGAAAATATAGTCTAAAAATAAGGAGGTTAATTAAGCTGTTTACGGTAAGTTACGTTGTCCATAAAATCAATAGCAGTAGCCAGTACCAGAGTCTTGAGTTTTCTAAAATGTGGCTTTAAGGGAGTAAGATGATAAGCTAGAACGTATAGTTGTTATCTCTCTGAATATTATCACCAAGGATAGAAAGCAAAAAAAGGACGGGTCAACTTTCGGGCTACTGTTGTTGTTATGAGAGGTTTTTTATGATTACGGTTAAAGGTGAAATTCAATATCGTGCGATCGCATCTGGCACATGGGTTTTAGTAAGCGACACAGGAGAAACCTATGAGTTGTATAAGCCTTCAGAAAATTTGCGTCAAGAAGGATTAAAGGTAGAAATAAAAGGTAATATTAGAAGCGATGTTATGACTATTGCAATGGTGGGGCAAATCCTTGAAGTGAAGGAATTTCATATCTACTAACAAGTCTGAAAATTAGGAATATCCCTTAAAACTAATCATCCTAGCATCCGCGATTATCCAAACATTTTTTCATCAAAGCCCAATTACCTTATAATTTATCAAGGATAATGACTTAAGAGGTTAAGATGAAAATCGGTGTCCCTAAAGAAATAAAAGATCGAGAGTTTCGAGTCGGTTTAACTCCTGCTAGTGCAAAAGTTCTGATTGAACAGAATCACCAAGTATTTATCGAAGATAATGCAGGTCTCGGTTCTGGTTTTACTAATCAAGATTATGAAAGTATAGGGGCAAATATCGTTGATCAAAGCACTGCATGGAATCAAGAATTAATTATTAAAGTCAAAGAACCTCTATCAGAAGAATATCAATATATTAATCAGGGACAAATATTATTTACATATCTTCACTTAGCCGCCGATCGCATCTTAACAGAATTTTTAATTAAAAGTGGCGTAACTGCGATCGCATATGAAACAGTACAATTAGCAGATGGCAGACTACCTCTTTTAACACCCATGAGTATTATCGCAGGGCGACTCTCTGTGCAAATTGGTGCGAGATATTTAGAAAAACAGCAGGGCGGTAAAGGGATTCTATTAGGGGGAATGCCGGGGGTTACTCAAGGCAATGTTGTCATTCTTGGAGGAGGCATCGTTGGCACAGAAGCGGCGAAAATAGCAGTAGGAATGGGGGCAAAAGTAACTATTTTAGATGTGAATATTGATCGTCTTTCTTACTTAGAAACTCTATTTGGTTCAAGAGTTGAACTACTTTACAGTAATTCCCAACACATAGCCCAAGTTGTGCCTCATGCTGATTTATTAATTGGAGCTGTGTTAATTACAGGTAGAAAAGCACCTATTCTGGTTTCACGGGATTTAGTTAAACAAATGTCCCCCGGCTCGGTTATTCTTGATGTAGCGGTGGATCAAGGTGGTTGTATTGAAACTTTACGCACAACATCCCATAGTCAACCTAGTTATGAAGAAGAAGGAATAATTCATTTAGGTATTCCCAATTTACCCGGTGCAGTACCTCGCACGGCAACTCAAGCCTTAAATAACAATACTTTACCCTATATTGTTAAATTAGCAAATCAAGGTATCGGGGCTTTAAAACAAGATCCCAGCCTAGCACAAGGGTTGAATATACAATACCATCGTTTAGTGCATCCTGCGGTACAACAAGTTTTTCCTGATTTAGTCACGACCTAATCAGACTATACTTTAACTGGTCGGTTAAGGTAAAAAGGGCAAGGGGCAATCATTTGAGTTAGGAGTTCAGGGTTCGGAGTTAAAATTAACAGATTTCGAGAAAAAAACTCATAAATCGATTTTCTCTTTTTAATCGTTTGAGTAACGAACCAACATTCAGAAAATCAAACCTGAAACCTGACACCTGAAACCCGACACCTATTCCCTAACCCTATCTTTAACACCAAAACAAAGTTAATTAACGGGGGGGGCAATATACTCTTTAATACCAACATAATCTAGGTAACGCTTAATAGCTTCTTCCGTATCCCCTGCAAAGGCAACTTGTCCTTTATTTAACCAAATACTGCGATCGCACAAATCTTGGACATAGTCTAAACTATGAGAAACAAATAAAATAGTGCTACTTTTTTCCCACAAATCTTGAATTCTTTGCCTTGACTTTTGGGTAAAACGAGCATCTCCCACAGATAAAACCTCATCTAAAATGAGAATATCAGGCTCAACATCCGTCGCTACAGAAAAACCTAAACGAGCTTTCATACCAGAAGATAAGGCTTTAACAGGTATTTCTGCATAGTCTTCTAACTCCGCAAACTCCAAAATTTCCCGAATACGCCCCTTCATGTCTTCCTTACGATAACCAAGCAAAACTCCATAAAGAATAATATTATCTCGCACCGACATTTCCATGTTAAAACCAGCTCCTAACTCAATTAAAGGGGCAATTCTTCCCCTAACTCGAACACTTCCTTCTGTGGGTGGTAAAATACCACAAATTACCTTTAAAAGAGTTGATTTCCCTGCACCATTAGAGCCAATTATCCCGATTTTTTCTCCAGCACTAACAGAAAAGTCAACATCTTGCAAAACCTGTTTTTTAGCGGGTTTAATATGTTTCCCTTGTAAAAAAGAAAAAATAGTTCTTTTCAAATCATAAGAAAATTCCTCTTGGGTTCTACGCCACAAAGAAACTTGATCTAATCTAATAACTTCTTGAGTCATTTTTTATTTAATAAAATATTAATTTATTTAAGTAATATCGAATAATTAAAATATCAATAAAATCAATTAGTTTTATAACAAATCCATAAAAGCAGATTCAAATTTTCGGAAAAACAAAATTCCTAAAGTTAGAATAATAACTCCTGCTAAAATTCCTTTAAACAATAACATAGCACTGGGTATATTTCCCATGAGGCTAATATCTCTTAAACTTTCAATAATTGATACTAAGGGATTTAAGCCAAGGATAGGTTGAATTCTGGGTGGTACGATTTCCGCAGGATAAAAAACGGGACTGGTAATCCACATAACGAAAGTAGTAATTTCATAGAAGTAGCCTAAATCTCGAAAGAAAACAAATAAAGCACTAACAAATAAACCTACTCCTGTACACACCAAAACTAAAGAAAAGAAGGGAATTAATAATAAGAATATATATAGAGGGTTTTTGCTATTAATAAGAGTTACTATGGCTAGTAAAGGAAAAGAACTAATCATAAATTGAAAAATATTCGCCGCAATCATTGACAGAGGAAAAACGGGAATAGGTAATTTAATTTTATTCAGTAAATCTCCATTAACAACAATACTACTGAGCGCCTGTGTAGTGGAAGAATTATAAAAGTTGATGACTAATAAACCTGTGAAAGCCGCTAAAATATAACTAATTAACGAGTCATTGTAGTAAGAAGCAAAAGTCGAACCAAAAATAGTAGTATATAATCCTGTCATAATAATAGGATTTAACAATGACCAATACACACCCAAATAAGAACCACGATAACGAGTATTAAGATTTTGTGGTACTAAGACGGAAAGTAAATCCCAATAACGATGAAAATTTCGCCAAAACACTGACTGCTCTTTTTCTTTAATCTTTTTCTTTCCCGCTAAAATCATAGACAATAACAACACATCAATTGAGTAACTCCCTTTGGAATAGGTCTATTGTATCCTAGAGTTACCTCCCCTCGATATGAAATTTTTGGGTTGTGATAAGCAAAGAGCAAAGTTAAAAGGGCAAGGGGCAAAGGTAATAAACAATTAGTAATTAGTAACTTCAGCACTTTAAGAATTAATTTCTCCCTCATACCCCAATCCCCTGACACCTGATACCTATTCAAATCTGATATTCTTACAATATTGAACTGAGGTTAATTTCAGTTACTTAAGTAGGTTAAATTGTAGCAACACAGATATATTTTCAGGGGTCAGAATTTTTTGTAATTCTTTGATTTCGTTTAACAAGCCTATTTCTTTTGAGCATTCTTCTTGTAATATTCTTAGGTAGGATTGGCGTTTTTCCTCAGATTCTGCGTCTGCTAACATTCTGATAGCCATATTCATGTTGTTAACTGGATTGCTCATATTGACAATGAGTTTACTAATGATTTCGTCTTTTAGTTCCAGCATATTTTCATTATTTTTGATTTTTTTATCTTTTTCCTTAATTTTTTCGAGAATATCTTGGACTAATTTGCGGTTTTTCTCTAGTTTTGCGTCAAATTCTTGCTCTAGTTCTTTTTTTCTTTGTAATCTCACGTCCACTGCTTCTAGTAATTCATCAGGGGTAAAGGGCTTGGTTAAATAGTCGTCTGCCCCCAATCTCATGCCCATACGAATGTCTTTTTTATCGACTTTAGCTGTAACAAAGATGCAGGGAGTCATTAGGGTTTTTTCGTCTATTCTCAGTCTTTCGATAAATTGATAGCCGTCCATCTCTGGCATCATAATATCGCAGATAACTAAGTCTGGGGGATTTTCTCTGGCTACTTCCCAACCTAATTTTCCGTTTTCTACTCCTGTGGCTTCATAATTATTCAATCTCAATATTTGCAGGATATTTTCTCTAATTTCTTTTTCATCTTCGATGACTAAAATTTTAACCATTAATCTTTAAATTTATGTTTGTTAATAAAATTAATACGTATTAAATGATAATTCTATTTTTAAGGGTTTTTAATATTATTACATAAATTCTTTGATGATTTTTAGATCTTTTCTTAATCTTCATCTAAAGTTCAGCATTGTAATGATAAAATCTCTTTTGCTTTTGTGAACATACTTAGTTTTATCCGCCTATTCCCTTAAGTATTTGCTAATAATTTATAAATTTCCTGTAAACTAAGTTAACTAAATTTATATTCAACTTATGTATTTCTACATAAACATTTATTAAAAAGAGTAAATAGAATGCTTAAGAGTTTTAATTATTGTGTCTAATCTAATTATTTTTGATAGGATATAAATAGATATTTAAAAAATTATTCAATGTGAATATTAACTTTAATTAAGTTTTTTTTGCTGTTTAAAATGGGAAATCTTAGCTGACCTTTATTAGCAAAAGAATTTCTTTAATTGTTGTCTGTGTTAATTTTTTTGCTCTTTCTTGAAAAATCTATTTATTATTCTTCTTTATTTTCTATGACTTATCAGTTTTTGGAACTACAGTCTCTTATTATTTCTTGTTTTTATACTGTTTCCCCTGATGTGAGTATCGAGGATGCGATTACGAAGTGGCACTGTACGATCGCATCTTCTCCGCAATTTAATCTATCTCAGCCTAATACCCATGATTATTTATTTGTCACGGATCAAGAAAAACTCGTAGGCATAATTACTTACAAAGCTCTATGTAAACTATGTATTAATCATGATGGAGAGGGAGAAATCTTGGTTAGGGAAGTGATGGAGATTCCGAAGCTAATTTGTGAGAGGGAAAGAATTAGAAATGTTGAAGAAATTATTAATATTTTCAAGGAAAGTGATATTAGTTGTTTGCCCATTGTTAATCAAGAGGGAGATTTAGAGGGATTTATAAGTTGTGAAGATGTGGCAAAAGTTTGTTATCAATCTCGGCAAAAACAAGAAGGGCTTTTAAAAGAGTCTAACAATGACCTTGACAATTATAGTTCCATAATGTCATCGGAAAAAGAAAAACAGTGGGAAATTGATTCTTTATATAAAAGGTTAGAAAGAGAAAAATTAGTTTATCAAATTACTTCACAAATTCACAACACCATTAAATTAGAAGATACCCTCAATGTCACCGTTAACCTAGTTCGAGATTTCATGAAGTGCGATCGCATCTTAATTTATAAATTTGAAGGTCATTGGGGAGGACAAATTATTGCTGAATCAGTAGATGAAAAATTTAGCAGTGCTTTAGGTAATTATGTAGAAGATAGTTGTTTTCAAGATCAAGTTTGTAACTTATATCAAGGAAAAGACCCCATTATTACCAATAACATTTATGAACAAGGTTACACCCCCTGTCACATTCAATTATTAGAACAATATCAAGTTAAAGCTAATTTGATTGTCCCCCTAGAAGTATCAGGAGAACTGTGGGGCTTACTTATCGGTCATCAATGTGAAACTTATCGAGAGTGGCAATTAGAAGATGTAGAGCTATTAAAAGAAATTAGTTATCAAGTTGCCATCGCAATTTATCAAAGTGAAATTAATCAAAAATTACAAAAAGAAATCTATGAACGTATAGTTGCAGAAAAATTATTACAGCGACAAAAAAGGCAGTATCGAAACCTCATGGAAATTTTACCAGTGGGGATATTTCGCAATGATTTACGGGGAAATTGTACTTATGTCAACGAGCAGTATTGTCGAATCACTGGCTTAACCCCAGAATTAGCCGATGGTATTGGTTGGCAAAAAATTATTCATCCAGAAGATTGGGAAAAAGTATTTCAGGCATGGGAAAACTTAGTTAATTATCATCAACCTTGTGAGCAGGAGTGCCGTTTTTTACATCCCAATGGTGATATTGTTTGGGGTTATGTTCAATGTATCCTCGATCGAGATATTTCAGGAAAAATAATTGGTTTTGTTGGTAGCATAACAGATATAACGGATCGCAAAATAAACGAACGACAACTCAAAGAAAACGAAGCCAGATTTGAGAAAATAGCCACAACCTTACCCGGTATTTTATATCTTTCCCGTCAACAACAAGATGGAAGTATTGAGTTTGACTATATCAGTGAAGAAGTTACCTCTATTTTTGAGTTAAGTGTAGAGGAAGTAATGCAAGATGGAAGTCTAATTTTTCAACAATTTCATCCCGAAGATATAGAAGAACATTATCAACGAGTAAAATATTGCTTAGAAAATGATTCTTTATTTTTCCATGAGTGGAGAATTATAACTCCGTCAGGCAAAATTAAATGGTTACAAGGACATTGTCGAGCAGAAAAACTGGCAGATGGGCAAATATATTGGGTTGGTTTAGCCATCGACATTACCGAGAAAAAAGAGACTCAAGCAAAATTAGCCAAAACAGAATCCTTATTCCGTCAGGCGGAAAAAATCGCCAAAATTGGTAGTTGGGAATACGATGCCATTACGGGTAATATTTATTGGTCAGATGAAATTTATAATATTTTTGAAGTAGATCCCAAACAATCTCCTCCTAACTATACTAATTTCTTTGATTTTATTCATCCTGATGATCGTGCCTATGTAGATCAAGCCTTTCAACAACATTTGAGGGAAGATACTTACTATAACATTGTCCATCGTTTACTTATGACAGATGGTAGAGTCAAATATGTAAGAGAACATTGTGAAACCTACCGAGATCAACAAGGTAACGCCATTAAATCCATTGGTACAGTACAGGACATTACAGAGCAACAAATAGCGGAAAACGTCATTAAAAATATCATTCAAGGAACTTCCACTGCCGTTAGTGGGAAAGAGTTTTTTGAAAACCTTGTTACTAACATTGCTTTATCTGTTGAGCAACCCTGTGTCGTTATTAGCAAACTTAAGGGGGAAATGCTTGAAAGTTTAGCCTATTGTTATCAAGGAAAATTACAAGCTGATGATACTATTCCTCTCCAAAATACCCCCTGTGAATGTGCTATGAAGGAAGGATATTATTATTGTACAGAAAAAGTAGCTCAGAAATTCCCCACAGATCCCTTTTTAGAAGCCATCAAAGCCGAGAGTTATGTGGGTATTCCCTTAATTAATAAAGGTGAGATTTTAGGAACAATTTGTGTTCTTAATGATAAGCCAACACCCCATGAAACCATTGAAAAGATTAAAAGGATTTTGGATGTATTTGCACCCCGTGCTGTGGCGGAATTTATCCGTATGAGAGCGGAGGAAGAACTACAAACCATTAATTTAACCTTAGAATCTCAAGTTAATGAGCGCACGAAACAACTTAGTGAATCTCAACAATTTATTAAAACTATTCTTGATACTATACCTCTACCAGTACTGTGGAAAGATAAACAGTCGAAATATTTAGGTTGTAATCGTGAATTTTTGGAGTTTGTAAATTTATCCACAAAAGAGGAGATTATCGGTAAGAGTGATGGAGATTTTGCCCTTCCTCCTGAAGAAATACAACGTTATCAAGAAAAAGATTCCATCGTTATGACGACAGCTAAACCGATGTTAGGCTTTGAGGAAACGGTAACAGTTGATGGAAAACAAAGATGGATTGAGAGTAATAAAGTACCTTTAAGAAATTCCCAAGGAGAAATTATTGGAGTTTTAACCATCTTTAAGGATATTACCCAAGAAAAAGCCATTCAAACTGCCTTAAGAACAAGTGAAGCTCGTTGGCAATTTGCCCTTGATGGTGCAAGTCATGGAGTATGGGATGTTAATTTAATCACTAACGAAACCTATTATTCTCCTAAATTTATGGAAATCCTTGGTTATGAACTTGGAGAATGGGGAAATAGTGTCGAGGATTGGCAAAACCGTATTCATCCTGATGATAAAGAAGTAACCCTTAATACGGCGCAAAAATATCTCAATGGTGAAATACCCACTTATCAAACAGAACATCGTCTCCGTTGTAAAGATGGCAGTTATAGATGGATTTTAGCAAGAGGTAAGTTTGTGGAATGGGATGAAAATGGTAATCCCACGAGAATGATTGGCACGAATACGGATATAAGCGATCGCATCCTCATGGAGCAGGAATTGCTTAAAAGTAAAAATAATTTTCAACGCTTGGTGGAAGAAATAGGTAATAACTTTGTTATTTTTAGTCATACCCTAGAAGATGTTATTACTTACGTTAGCGGTGGCATAGAATCAATTTTTGGACTAACTAAAGAGGAGATAATTGGTAAATCGTGGGTGGAAGCGGTTAACTGGCATGAAACTAGCTTAGAAAGAGCCTTGACATCCACATCGTTAATTCTTAATGCCGAAGATATACTATTAGATGAATTTGATATGTCTTTTACCCACAAATCAGGGGAAGAAAAAATAATTCGTGTTTGCCATCATGTGGTGAAAAATGATCAACAAGATGCGATCGCCATTGAAGGTATATTAGAAGACATTACCGAGAGTAAAAAAGCCTTGAGTGCATTAAAACGAAAAACCCAAGAACTCGATCGCTTTTTCTCCCTAGCCCTAGATTTACTATGTATCGCCAATGCTGATGGTTATTTTCTCCGTCTTAATCCCCAGTGGGAGAATGTTCTCGGTTATAAAATAGAAGACTTAGAAAACTCAAGATTTCTTGACTATGTTCATCCAGATGATGTGCAGAAGACCCTAGATGCGATGGAACATCTCAAAAACAATGTCGAATTACCCTACTTTGTTAATCGTTATCGTTGTGCTGATGGTAGCTATCGTTGGATTGAGTGGCGTAGTGCTTCCGACGGTAATTTATTCTATACTGCCGCCAGAGATATAACCGAAAAGCTCAAAACAGAAGCGGAAAAGCAAACTCTCATTAACGCCCTAGAAAACAGTAATCATCTCCTGCAATGTATTAGTAATGCTCAATCTCAATTTATCACTGCTGAAAACCGTCTGACTATTTTTGAAGACCTATTGGCTAATTTATTGGAATTAACGGACAGCGAATATGGCTTTATTGGAGAGGTTTTATTTAGAGATGATGGTAGTGCGGAAATGAAAGAAACTTTTTTGAAAATAAAAGGAGTACCTTACATCAAAACCCATAGTATTACTAATATTGCTTGGAATGAAGAAACCCAGAAATTCTATGAGGAAAATTATGAGCTGGGAATGGAGTTCAGCAATATGAATACTCTATTTGGGGCAGTGATTATGACGGGCAAACCAGTGATTACCAATAGTCCAAAAACCGATCCCCGTAGTGGTGGCACTCCTGACGGGCATCCCCCTTTAAATGCTTTTTTAGGATTACCTTTCTTTAACAAAAACCAATTACTTGGTATCGTTGGTATTGCTAATCGTCTTGGTGGTTATGATCAATCTATTGTTGACTATTTACAACCGTTTTTAGTGACTTGTAGTAACCTCATTGAAGGTTATAGGCTCGATCGCGATCGCCGTAAAACAGAGGAAAAATTAGCCCTAAGTAATCAGGAATTAATCAGAGCAACCCGTCTCAAAGATGAATTTCTAGCCAATATGAGCCATGAATTAAGAACCCCTCTTAATGCTATTTTGGGTAATACCGAAATTCTCACAGAACAAGTTTTTGGAGAACTCAATAACAGACAAATCAAATCTCTCAAGACCATTGAAAGCAGTAGCAATCATTTATTATCATTAATTAACGATATTTTAGACGTTGCCAAAATAGAAGCAGGACAAATCACCCTAGAATGTGTGTCCACCGACATTAAAAATTTGAGTCAATCCGCTTTAGTGTTTGTGCAACAACAAGCCCAAAAAAAAGGTATTCAGTTAGAATCTCGGTTTGCTGATAATCTTCCTTACTTACCATTAGACCAAAGACGCATTCGCCAAGCCCTGATTAATCTACTTAATAATGCGGTGAAATTTACCCCACAGGGAGGGAAAATCACATTAGAAATCAGTATATGTAAAGAAGAAAGGAGTCAGGAATCTTTAGTAACGGGAGAAGAGAATAACATCATGAAAACTTTTATTCGTTTTGCGGTGATTGATACGGGTATTGGTATTGCCCCAGAAAATATAGAAAAGCTATTTAAACCTTTTATCCAGATAGACAGTGCCTTAAATCGTAAATATTCGGGTACAGGCTTAGGATTATCTTTAGTTAAGCAAATTGCAGAACTTCATGGCGGTAGTGTCAGGGTAGAGAGTCAACTAGGAAAAGGTAGTTGTTTTTATCTTGATTTACCTTATATTTTTGCCTCTTGTAATTTAAGTCAAAGTCCTGCATCACCATCGCAAAATGTTTCTAATTCCGTTCAATTAAATACTACTTCTAGGGTTATTCTTGTGGCTGAAGATAACGAAAATAATATTTCAACTATGACAGATTATTTAAAAGCGAAAGGTTATCAACTCCTAATCGCCAGAAATGGTTTAGAGGCTTTATCCCTAACTAAAAATCATCATCCAGATGTCATTATTATGGATATTCAAATGCCTGAAATGGATGGCTTAGATGCGATCGCAGCTATTCGTCAAGATGAAAACATTAAGAATATACCCATTATTGCCGCCACCGCCCTAACTATGAAAGGAGATGAACAACGTTGCTTAGATGCAGGAGCAAATGACTACCTGAGTAAACCCTTACGACTCCGAGAATTAATCGATAAAATCGAGACTTTATTACAATAGATTTCTTGCAGAATTCAGGGAACAGGGAACAGTATAAAATTCAGAGGTGTTAAATAAATATTTCTCCCCACTCCCCACTCCCTACTCCCTACTCCCCTACTAAAAAAAACCTACTCCCCATTTTCATCAACTCCAAACTCCGAACTCCGAACTCAACTGAATCATGTCAAAAAAAATACCACTTTATATCTTATTATCCCTACAATTTGCCATTCAAGTAATTGGTATCGTGGGGATAGTGGGTTATTTATCTTATCGTAGTGGTCGTGAAGCAGTTAATAATTTAGTAGAACATTTAATGAATGATACGGGCGATCGCATCGATCAAGAATTAGATAACTATTTACAACAAGCCCATCAAATCAACCAATTAAACATTTCTGCCCTCAAATCAGGGGTGATTAATCTGAATAACTTAGATCAATTACATCGTTACTTAATCCTTCAGCATCAACAAATCCCCAATATTACCAGCCTACTTCTAGGCACAGAAAAAGGAGATTTTAGAACCATTCATCGAGTTGATGGAGAAGAAATAAAAAAAGGAATAACGATGATTAAACCCACCGATTTACCCCTAGAAGCAGGAATATCCGAGATTACCCCCACAGGAAACAGCCTTAAACTTTATACCGTTGACAAAAACGGAAACTTCGATCGCTATTTAGAAACCCTCCATAATTTTGATGTGAGAAAGCGCCCTTGGTATCTTGATGCAGTTAAATCTAATCAGCAAGGATGGACTCAACCTTTTCAAATTGGCAATACTAACATCTTAACCATTAACGCTTATGCCCCTTTTTATAATTCTTCCCAAGCCATAGAAGGGGTATTTTCAGTTCATTTATCTCTTAGTCAATTAAATAAATTCCTAAAAAAATTATCCACTAATCAACACGGAGAAATATTTATTCTTGAACGCAACGGCTTACTAATTGCCGACTCCTATCACCATACTCCTTTTCATTATCAAATAGATAATATTCCCCAACCGCCACAGCAAGAAAATTTTAAGATCAAATTTGAGCGTATTTCAGCTTTTGATAATAAAGACAATGGGATTCTTTACCCCCTAGCAGAAAAACTAAAAGCAAATAAAACTAATTTAGATCATATTCAGCACAAACAACTATTTGAGATTAAATTTGAGAATCAGAATTACTACTCTGCTGTTATTCCCTATCAAGATTCCCACGGCTTAGATTGGCTCATTATTATTGCTGTTCCCGAATCTCAATTTCTCGATACCATTAAAGATAATGCTTACCATACAGTTTTTTTATCTATTATCGCTTTAATTATCGCAATTATCAGTAGTATTATCACCTCTCGCAAAATAACTCGCTCTTTATCAGATTTAAGCCACATTGCTGATAATTTTAATCCTAAATCTGAACCTCCATCACTACCGCTATCTTATATTGAAGAAATATCTAGCTTCTCAGATTCATTACATCACATGATGTTAAACCTTAGTGAAGCGGACAAATTTAAACGTGAATATACAACCAAATTAGAACAAGAAGTCAAAGAAAAAACAGAAATTTTAGTCCAAGCCCAAAAAATAGCCAATATGGGTAATTGGGAATACAATGTTATCACTCAGGAGGTGATTTGGTCAGAAGAACTATACAATATCTATGAAGCTCAAAATATAATGCCCGTACCTCGTCCTGATCAAAGTATTGTCAAAATACACCCAGATGATATAGAGCTTTATCAAGATTTAGTTTTAAAAGCCGTTGAAAAGGGTCAAGATTTTGATCTCGACTTAAAGATTATTACTACTGAAAATAATATTCGCTATATTCAAACAAAAGGAAAGCCGATATTTAATCCAGAAGGAAAAATTATTAAATACATTGGCATTGTCTTAGATGTAACAGAGCGGAAACAGACAGAAATAAAAATCGCCCGTCAGCAAGAAATGCTGGAAATGATGAGTAACTTAGGGCGCATTGGAGCATGGGAATATAATCTTATCAATCAAAAACTATCTCTTTCTAGGATGACAAAAGAAATTCATGAATTACCCTTAGACTGTGAACTTGATTTAGATAAAGCCTTTGATTTTTATAAAGAAGGAGAAAATAGAGAGCAAATTCGTCGGGCGGTTCAATGGGGCATAGAAAGGGGATTTAATTGGGATCTCGAATTAGAGTTTATCACGGCAAAAGGAAGAGAAATTTGGGTAAGAGCCATTGGTAATCCAGAGTTTAAAAACGGTGTTTGTGTGAGATTGTTTGGCTCATTACAAGATATTACCTATCGCAAAAAAGCAGAAATCCAGCTATATCTAAGTAATCAAGAGTTAATCAGAGCAACACGCCTTAAAGATGAATTTTTAGCTAATATGAGTCACGAATTACGCACTCCTCTTAATGCTATTCTTGGTAACTCGGAAATTTTAACCGAACAAGTATTTGGTACATTAAATGCTCGTCAATTAAAGGCGATCGCAACCATAGAAAGTAGTGCGACTCATCTATTAACCCTAATCAATGATATTTTAGACATTGCCAAAATTGAAGCAGGAGAAACAACCCTTGATTGTAGTCCTACGGATATGAGCAGTTTATGTCAATCAGCTTTAACTTTTCTTCAACAACAAGCCCACAAAAAAAATATTCAACTCGTCACGGATTTACCCCCAGAATTACCTTATTTGTTAATAGATCAAAGACGAATTCGTCAAGCCTTAATTAATCTTCTCAATAATGCTGTTAAATTCACTCCAGAAGGAGGAAAAATTACCTTACAGGTGAGTGAGTATCAAGAAAGGGAACAGGATATTTCCCCCAATTTTTCTGATAATGTGAAGAATAATCCTAATATCATAAAAACCTTTATTCACATTGCGGTGATTGATACGGGTATTGGCATTGCCCCGGAAAATACAGAAAAGTTATTCAAGCCTTTTATTCAGATAGATAGTGCCTTAAATCGTAAATATACAGGTACAGGCTTAGGTTTATCGTTGGTGAAACAAATTGTTGAGCTTCATGGAGGAAATGTAGGAGTATCAAGCGAGTTAGGCAAAGGTAGTTGTTTTTATTTCGATCTTCCCTCCAATTATTGTAATATCCCTCAATCTTCCATCAAGGAGCAAGAAAAATTCCCCATAGAAGATAGGATGATAACTCCTTCGGTGATTTTGTTAGTAGATGATGAAGAAAGTAATATTCTCACTATTTCTGATTATTTAGAAGCCAAAGGCTATAAACTATTAATTGCTAAAAATGGTTTACAAGCGGTACAAATAACTAAAACTCAACATCCTGACCTAATTATCATGGATATTCAAATGCCTGAAATGCACGGCTTAGAAGCGATCGCACTTATTCGTCAAGATGAAGATATTAAGGATATACCCATTATCGCCGCCACCGCCTTAACCATGGAAGGAGATGAACAACGTTGCTTAAACGCAGGAGCGAATAGCTATATGAGTAAACCCTTACGACTTCGAGAATTAGTTGATAAAATTGAGGCTTTATTATAACCTCTGTTCGGTTTAAGAATATCTAAATAAGGGCAGGTTTTAGGTTTCAGGTATTAAGGTTCGTGTTAATTAAAAACTTTGAACTCAGCTAGGTTAATGAAAAAGTGATTTCAATTGCTTAACTGTTCAGTACGATTAGGGGTTTCTGTATTGCTTCCTGTAAAACTTTGGAAAAGGGCAAAACCTGTGATCGCAGCTATAACAATACCGCCAACAATACCCGCCATTTTCAGTTTATTATTTTTTGGTTCGGGTTCAATGGTATCCTCCGTTGGGTCTTCTGAATGGGCATAACGATGGAATAAGAAATCTAAAGCATAATTTCGTAATTCATAATATCTAGGATCTTCCGTGATTTGGGAACGATTACGGGGACGAGAAAAGGGAATATCAAGAATTTCGCCAATTTTTGCACTAGGACCATTGGTCATCATCACGAGGCGATCGCACAAAAAGAGAGCTTCATCAATATCATGGGTAATCATCATTACCGTTAAATTGTGTTCAGCACAAATTTGTAATAATTCCTCTTGTAACTCTTCCTTGGTAATAGCATCCAACGCCCCAAAAGGTTCATCTAAAATCAAAACTTCAGGACGAATCGCCAAGGCACGGGCAATGGCAACCCTTTGTTTCATACCCCCAGAGATTTGATTAGGCTTTTTCTGAGCGGCTTCGGTTAAACCAACCATTGCTAAATGCTCTTTAACAATAGTGTCTTTTTCCTGTTTATTTTTGTCAGGATAAACTGCATTAACCGCTAAATAAACGTTTTCATAGACCGTTTTCCAAGGAAGCAGACAGTAGTTCTGAAATACCATCATGCGATCGGGTCCGGGTTCAGCAATTACTTTATCTTTGAGAGTTACTTTACCAGTGGTGGGCTGATTGAAACCTGAAACCATGTTAAGCATAGTTGATTTACCGCACCCCGAATGTCCGATAACACAGATAAATTCTCCTTCCTTAACGGTTAGGTTGACTCCTTCCAAAACTGTGTAATTTCCGTTGGCAGTAGGATACACTTTGGAAATATCTTCAATGGTTAAAAATTCTGTTTTGGCTAAAGTAGTAGTTTTTTCCTCAGTATTCATTAAACTTTGCATGGCGTTTTAGTAGTGAATAAGTGTTAATTAAGAAAGTAAAAGGGTAAAGTAAAAGGGAGAAAGATCAAAGGTAAATAGTGAATAGTAAATAGTTGAGAATTAAGAATTAAAAACTCCGAACACTCACTACTTGTTTGCCCCCCTTACCTCATCACCTCATTTCCCTCTCCCCCGAACTCCGTGCCGCTTTGCGGAACGAGCGCTCGAGCGTTCTCCCAGAACCTTAACTCCTGACTCCTGCGTTAATTTCGATTTCCGATACTTCAAAATCACGGCTGATGGTGAATCTTTCTAAATAACCGATGGGGTCATCTGGATTGAATACCATCTTGTCAAAGAGTTGGAAGGAGGTGCGATCGCTCTCTAGGTCTGGAATACCTAATTGACGACAGGCTTCCCCAAATAAATCGGGGCGACGAACTCGATCGATTATTTCTACCCAGTTGCGGGGGAAAGGAGTATAACCCCATCTTGCTAATTGAGTTAAAATCCAGAGGGCTTCTACTCTCCCCGGACAGTTGGCGCGATCGACATGAAACTGATTAAACCTCAACAGGGGTTCAATTTTCGTGCCGTAATTGTAAGGGTCAACAAAACCGGGGCGAATATATTTTGGCTCAACTCCTACATATTCGGGACGAGCTAATATTTCCACAATTTCTTCTCGATTACGGCGATCATCACAGTAAGCACAAGCCTCTATCAATGCTTTAATTAAAGCCAAGTGAGTTTGCGGATATGCTTGAGCCCAATCTTCTCTCACTCCCAATACTTTTTCTGGATGACTAGCCCAGATGTCCAAATCAGTGGCAATGACATAGCCAACGTCCTGTAAAACTGCCTCAGAGTTCCAAGGTTCGCCGACGCAATAACCGTCAATATTACCTGCTTTTAGGTTTGCTATCATCTGTGGAGGAGGAATCACCGTTAAATTGACATCATTATCAGGGTCAATTCCCCCCGAAGCTAACCAGTAACGCAACATCAGGTTGTGCATAGAAGCGGGATGTACCATGCCAAATGTGTGTACAGTATCTGGAGTTTGATGGATAATTTCCCTTAACCCATGAACATCGGTAACTCCCATTTCTTGAAATTTTTTCCCTAGGGTAATAGCGTTACCATTACGACTTAAAACAAGGGAAGTGATGATGGGAATAGGTGTTTTACCTCCTGCTCCCACAGTCATACTAAGAGGCATTCCTGCTACCATTTGCGCCCCGTCAAGGCGTTTTTCGGCTACTCCTCTAGCGATATGTTGCCATGAATCCTCCCTAATAAGGTTTACTTCTTCTAAGCCATATTCAGCAAAAATACCTTTTTCTTTGGCAATAACTAAAGGTGCACAGTCGGTTAAGGGAATAAAACCGATATTGAGATTAATTTTTTCTAAACCGTTACGGGCAATTACTTGAGGACTAGCAGTAACTTTGTTTTTGTTCGATCGCTTCTGTTGATTGAGGAAGTAAACGATTTCATTACGGAGACTGTAATAACTGGGATGATTTACCACTTCTAACCGTTGCCTTGGTCGGGGGATTGGTACTTCGAGAATCTGCCCAATATGAGCCTCTGGCCCCGTAGTTAACATGACAATGCGATCGCTCAATAATAATGCCTCGTCCACATCATGAGTTACCATGACACAGGTTACATGATTTTCCTGCACAATCTGCATTAAACTTTCTTGCAAATTCCCTCTAGTTAAAGCATCCAACGCCCCAAAAGGTTCATCTAATAGTAATACTTTTGGTTTTGTTGCCAAAGCACGTGCGATCGCAACTCTTTGTTTCATCCCCCCAGAAAGTTGATTAGGACGCTTATTAGCGGCGTGTCTTAATCCGACAAGAGCAATATTTTCCTCGATAATTGCCTTTCTTTCTCCTTCGGGATAATGACGTAAAACTCGATTAACCGCAAGGGCGATGTTTTCCCTAACCGTCAACCAAGGTAGCAAAGAGTAATTTTGAAATACTACCATGCGTTCGGGACCGGGTTCAGTAACTTCCTTACCTTCAAGAATAACTCCCCCATGAGTAGGATTGAGTAAACCTGCGATCATATTTAACAGCGTTGATTTACCACAACCAGAATGTCCCACAAGAGAAATAAACTCACCTTTTTGAATGGAAAAATCAATATTTCTTAGGGCAATATATTCACCACCATTAGCCAGAGGAAATATTTTATCAACGTGATCAATTTCAATAAAATTTGACATCTTTTTTAATGAATAATTAATAATAATTAAAAGGTTTCAGGTTTCAGGTTTCAGGTTTCAGGTTTTATTTCTCTGACATTGGCATTAATGAGTAAGATATTTTTTAATTTCTCCCCATGCTTCCCATGCCTCCCTCTCTCCCCACTCCCCACTCCCTACTCCTAACCCCGAACTCCGAACTCCGAACTCGTTATCTATTTTTGTTCACCCGGAACAACAATACTAGCGATAAAACCAACGAATCTATCTAGCAATAAACCGACTATACCAACATAAATTAAAGCAATAATAATTTCACTCATTAAAGAGCTGTTATAAGCATCCCAAATAAAGAAGCCAATACCCACACCACCAATTAACATTTCTGCGGCCACAATTGCTAACCAAGATAAACCGATACCGATTCTTAAACCAGTGAAAATATAGGGAACTGAAGCAGGAAATAAGATGTTAAAAAAGTATTCAGTTTTAGATAATTTTAACACCCTAGAAACGTTAGTATAATCTTGAGGAATTTTTTGTACTCCTACGGTTGTATTGATAATAATAGGCCAAATAGCAGTAATGAAAATAACAAAAATAGCCGAGGGTTCTGCTTCTTGAAATGCGGCTAAAGCAATGGGTAGCCAAGCAAGAGGAGGAATAGTTCTTAATACTTGAAAAATAGGATCTACCGCATCATAAATAACTTTATTTGCCCCAATTAGAATACCTAAACCAATCCCAACTATTGCCGCTAAAGAAAATCCGATCGCAACTCTTGTTAAACTGGCAAAAATTTGAATTGCCAACCCTTTATCTGTACCGCCATTATCAAAAAAGGGATCAATAATTAACGGATAAGTATCTTCAAAAACCTGAACAGGACTAGGTAAATTTGAGGATTCACCACTGCAAACAATTTGCCAAATTACTAAAAATACGATGATAGCAACCGCAGGACGAATTACTTTTTTAGAATACAAAAAGCTGAGGGGATTTTTTTTGCGGAGTTTTAAATTAATACTAGAATTAGCCATAGTTAAAAAAGGAATGATTTGAATAAAAAATAAAATATAAGGTGATCATTTTTAGCTAAGTTGTTGTGGCAAAGAGAAGTAAGTTAGACGCATTTTACTTATATTATTTATTGGTTGATAGAAAATAAATAATACTCATAATTATTGCCCCTTGCCTCTCGCCTCTTGCCTACCTTAACTGAGGATTATTGATGTGAAGTTTATGTTAAGCCTTAATAGCTTTGATTTTGAGACTATCTAAATAGGCTTGAGGATTTTCTGGATCAAATGTGACACCATCAAAGAAGGTTTCAACCCCACGAGATGGGCTACTAGGTATTTCCGACTCAGGCACACCTAAAGCCGTTGCCGCTTCTCTCCATAAGTCTTCCCTATTAACTTCATCCACAATTTTCTTGGTATCAGTGGAAGCAGGAATATAACCCCAACGGATATTTTCTGTTAAAAACCATAAGTCATGACTCTTGTAAGGATAAGAAGCGTTATCAGTCCAGTATTTTTGCATTAACTCTGTATCTTCAAAAGTTGGGTCTCCATTACCAAAGTTATATATACCCTTGGAGCGATCGATAATATCTTCAAAAGGTACTTTAAACCATTCCCGTTTAGAGACAATTTGACACATTTCCTCTTTATTTTCGGGCTTATCACACCACTGTTGAGCTTCCAACACAGCCATTAATAGGGCTTTAGCGGCTTTAGGATTAGCGTCAACCCAATCTTTGCGCATACCAAAGGCTTTTTCAGGATGGTCTTTCCAAAGTTGCCCTGTGGTAATTGCTTGATAACCTACTCCCTGATTGACGGTTTGTAAAGGCCAAGGCTCACCCACACAGAATGATTCCATTGCATTAACTTTAACGTTTGCTACCATTTGAGCAGGAGGTACAACAATAGTGGAAAACTCTTTACCCGGTTCTAATCCACCTGCGGCTAACCAGTAACGAATCCAGCAGTCATGAGTTCCTCCGGGGAATGTCATTGCTACTTTTGGATCAGTTACTTTGGCAAATGCTTCTTTGAGAGGGGATGTATCTAAACCAACTTTAAGATCTTTATAGTTATTTCCCAACATGATACCCTGACCATTGACGTTTAACCGTGCCAAAATATACATTGGAGTGGGTTTACCATCAGTTACAGTTCCCATACTAATTAAGTAGGGCATGGGGGTTAAAATATGGGCTCCATCTATACCGCCACTAGCTGAACCTAAAACTAAGTTATCACGGGTTGTTCCCCAAGAAGCCTGTTTAATTACTTCGACATCAGGCATCCCGTATTTTGCATAAAAACCCTTTTCTTTAGCGATAATTAAGGGGGCGGCATCAGTGAGGGCGATAAAGCCTAATTTTGCTCCAGTTACTTCGGGTGCATCTTCTGGAGAAATAACGGGGGTGTTTTCAGGAGTGGTATTTTCAGTGGTGGTTTGATTTCCCCCTCCTTGGGCACAACCGTGTAAAATTGCAGTGGTTAGGGCTGTTGCCCCTGTGGTGAAGATAAATTTACGTCGGGATAGTTTGGACATGAACTATAAATTTCTAAGTAATTTAAACATTTCTTAAGTTTGATGTACATAAATTTAAAACTTTATTTTTTCTTTATTTTGTATGTTTAGTCACATTTTCTTGAAAATTTGCAGTAAATGAATTTTATTTATTCTAAATCTGCATATTGATGAAAAATAATGGTTAATCACTAACAATTTTGATTTTTCCTTGGCAGGATAATTCCTCTTCATTAAGGATTAAATTGCTAATAGCAACATCATTTCCTAGATCTACTTCAAATTCTTTAATAACTACTATTTCTGGGAATAAAATGCTGTTAATTTCAATGGGATTAAAAAGTAAAGTATGGTCATTTTTCAAGGTTAAACCAGTGGTAATATTTATATCTGATAATTCTTCTTTTTGATTTTTTATTTGTCCTTTTATAATCACTTTTTCTGTATATAAACTAATATTTTGCCAATAAAAGCTATATTTTTCTAAGATTGATACTGGATTGTTTATTTCTTTATAATCTAATAGTAAAGCTAATAAATCTATTAATCCTTGGGTTAGCAATTTTGAAGCTAATGATTTTTGAATATCTTTTTTCTTTAGTTTAATTTCTCCTTCTGCAAAAATAGGATGTAATAATTTTAATGGTTTTCCTCTTAATATGCCTCCTAAATTAACTGCTATTTCTTCAGTTTTTACTTGGGCATGATTAATATAAATTCCCTGATAGTTGGCTTTTTCTGCTGATAGAAAAACTCGCTCTATTTTTCCTCTTAAAATTTGTCTATCTCCTGCATGAATTTCTATGTTTAATGTTTCAATTTCTTGCAGTTGCGATCGCACCCATAGTTTAATAGCAGGGGTAAGGATGTGAGAAATAATCTCTGATTTATGTTTTACCATCAGCTTTCAGGATATAGTTATTAAATTTTTGGTTTGAGCTTTGAATTTTATCATTGATTAATTGATAATTGAAACTAGCAGGGTGAATTAATCACAACAAACTAATTGTTGATGAAGAATAACTAAAAACAAACAAGGGATTGAGACTTTTTAGTCTAATTAAAATAAGCCAATTATGGAAAGAGTACAAAAAATTTTAAGGGAATGGGGTATTGCTTCTCGTCGAGAAGGGGAAAAAATGATTTTAGAAGGGCGGGTAAAAGTTAATGGTGTCACGGTGAAATTAGGTGATCTTGCTTCGGCTCAAAGAGATAAAATAGAGGTAGATGGAAAGTTGTTAACCCCACAGCGAAAACCATCTTTAATTTATTTATTACTCAACAAACCAAAAGGATATATATGTACTTGCGATGATCCCCGTCAAAGAAAAACAGTTATGGATTTGTTACCAGCAGAATTAAGAATGGGTTGCGGTATTCATCCTGTGGGAAGACTCGATCGCAATTCCACTGGAGCGTTAATATTAACTAATGATGGTGCATTAACTGTTCATTTAACTCATCCTCGGTATAATCATCCCAAAACCTATTCAGTGACACTTAGAGGTAAAATCCCCCATAGATTCATCAAGAAATGGGCAGAGGGGTTTATGTGGGAAGGGAAAAAAACTCTCCCAGCAGAGATTAATATTAATTACCAAGATGAGCAGAAAACTCAAATGCAAATCACCCTCACAGAAGGAAGAAATAGACAAATCCGAAAAATTGCCGAACTTTTTGGCTATCCTGTAATTAGTTTACATAGAAGTGCGATCGCATTTTTGAATGTTTCGGCTCTTTCAACGGGAGAATATCGCTATCTAACCACAAAAGAAGTTAATTATCTAAAACAATTACATTCTCAATAATTGTCCTTATTTTACTTACTTAATCCGTTTAATTATCCCAACTAATTTAATTAATTTTTTTATACTGTTTTATCTTTCTAGTAACAATTATGTTATTCCCTCGATTTTTTGCTTCTAAATCATCCTCTGAAACTATAGATTACGACGCTATCAGAAAAACAAAATTAGAAGAAATTGGTCAGATACTAAAACAAAAAAGACTGGATTTAGATTATAGTAAAGAACTTATCAGTAATCAAGTTCATATTCCTATTACTACAATAAACGCGATCGAGAATGCAGATTTAACTCATTTACCTGAACCTGTTTTTATTAAACAAATTATCAAAAAATATGCTAATTACTTAAAGATAAATGGAGAAGAATTAAGTAACAATTTTCCCTTAGAAAATAATCAAAAAGTACAAAAAAAACATCTCAAAAAATCATCTAACTTTAAGTTTAATATTCAACTATCTCCTAAATATTTATATCTAATTTACTTATTTTTAATCCTATTTTCTATTAAAAGTTTGAGCAATATTTTAGAATTTAGAGAATTTCAAGAAACTAAACTACCCCAAACAAAAATAGTAGAAACAGATTCCACCAAGCAAAATAAACAACCCCAAGCCATTCCTGCCGTAGAAAAAAAAGAAGAACCAGTTAAATCCGAGCCAGAAGAATTAAACTTAAAACTCACCGTTAAACAAGATGCTTGGGTAAGAATAATTGTTGATGGTAAACCAGTTTACGAAGGAATTTTAAATCAAGGAACAGAGAAAGAATGGATAGCAAAAGAAAAATTAACCATTCGCACAGGTAACGCAGGAGGAGTAATGATTAGTTTAAACGAGCAAAAAGCAAAAGAATTAGGAAAATTGGGGCAAGTTGAGGAGGTTACTTTTGAACTACCAAAAAGATCGTGAAATTTGTGAATCGTGAAATTTGTGAAATTAAGTAACCTGAGTTCAGGATAAATTTTGTTCTGTGAGTGATAGCGAAAAGAGCAATAATTTGAGTTCGGAGTTCGGAGTTCGGAGTTCGGAGTTAAAATTTAAGATAAAAAAGAAATTTCCCCCCAATACCCTAATCCCCCTAACTAATCTCAGGGCTGTTTCAAAGTAGAAATACAAAAACGCTAAAACTATTGCCAGTAAAAGAATATAGGGTTTTAGAGCTTTGAGGATTAAGAAGTAGTTAAAAATGTTGAGATTATCAATTTATAACCAACCATAAACCATTAAAAACTATTGCCCATTGCAAGAGTGCCTATTCCCTACCTGAGTTCGATGAAAAAAGTATCGAAAAATAAAGCGCCCTCGAGTTATCATCGAGCCAATTTTGGAATAAAAAATTATTAAATTTAGGAAAAACTCATTGAAAATCAATTTATTCAGCTTTTTTGTCAATAATTATTACTTTTAACTCCGTTCACGACCGAAGGGAGTGCATGAGAGCAGCGAACTCTCCGAACTCCGAACTCCGAACTCAAGTATTCCCTGCCTTAACCAGAAAATTTTAGAATGAAACAGCCCTGGGTCTTGAACGGAGTTCGGAGTTAAGATAAAAAAGAATTTTCTCCCTAAAACCTGACACCCGACACCTACTCGGTATTCTTAAACCAAACTGAGTTTAAGTAGGGATTGTTGAAAAACGAATGTCGGGGGTGGGTATAAAACAAGAAACTACTATACAATAAATCTTAATTGAATATACATAATTAACTATGACTACTCCAGAACTTGAAATCAATCAGGAATTTAGCGATTTAGAAGATTTTACCCCCTCTAAAATCAGTCATAAAGACGAAATAGAAACTGTTATTTACAGTTTGGAAGAAAACGATAGTGCCATGGTGCAAAAAACTGATGAGGGATATATCTGGAAATTTCAATATGGCACAGTAGAAGTATTTGTACAGTTGACAGGAGAAACAGACGAAGATTTATTCACGGTTTGGTCTGTTGTTTTACCCTTACCCGCAAAAAATGAAGCTGAATTAATGCGTGTATTATTAGAAATGAATTGGAGTGGAACTTTTGAAACAAATTTCGGTATTTTTAATAATCAAATAGTGCTTTCCACTCAAAGAACAGTTGATGACCTTTCTGCCAGTGAAATATCCCGTGCTATTACCTTAGTGGCAACTCTGGCAGATGAATATGATGAGGAGTTACAGTCTAAATATTTGTAACATTGAATCTACATCTTTCATCAACATGACAACATTTAACAGATTTACTTTTTTCGGTTATTTCGGTTATGGTGAAAACTGAATTCTCTTACTTTGTTTTAACTAATTAAAAGATGTGTCGAGTAGGTGCAAAATTCTGATTTAATCCAAATTAAAGCGGGACTGAACGGACTTGAACCGTTGCTAACAGCGCTTAGGAGGCGCTTGCTCTATCCATCTGAGCTACAGCCCCAAATTTTAAGTTTTGTAAAGAAGATAATTCTAGTTTAGCTAATTTATCGGGTCTTGAACAATTTTTTCTGGTAATTGGGGGAGATTAAATTTCCCGATTAGTTATTAATCAATTTTTACAATCAAAGATTATGATGAGTCGAATCAAAATTTTATCTTGGTTAACTGTGATTTTTTTCAGTTGGACATTGGTAGGTTGTAGTGATACGATCGAAAGTGTTCAAGCCTTCAACAGTGAATCAAAGTCTCCGATTCCAAGGGTGGAAAATATCAGTGAAGTTGCACCCCCTAGACTAATTCAAGAATTAAATAAAAACTTTAGTCAAACTAAACCAGAGGTAAAGATTCTTTCCCCTCAAATAGATGAAATCATTAATTCTCAAGATGTTACTGTTAGTTTACAGGTTAAGGGGTTAGATATATTTAAGGATGAAGAATTAGGAATGGGACCTCATTTACATTTTTTCCTAGATGATCAACCTTATCAAGCTATTTATAGTGCAAGTGAACCTATCATATTGGAAGGTTTAGCCCCCGGTACTCATACTATTAGGGTTTTTGCTTCTCGTCCATGGCATGAAAGTTTTAAAAATCCCACAGCCTACGCTCAAACAACTTTTCATGTTTTTACTGCTACTGAAGACAATAATCCTTCTCAAGATGAGCCTTTACTCACCTATAGCAGACCTCAAGGCACTTATGGAGCAGAGCCGATTATGTTAGACTTTTATTTAACTAATGCTCCCCTTCATGTGGTTGCCCAAGAAAATCCTGCGGATGATATTGCTGACTGGCGCATCAGAGTCACTATTAACGGAGAATCTTTTTTATTGGATACGTGGCAACCCATTTATCTAACTGGTTTTAATGAAGGTCAAAACTGGGTTAAGTTAGAGTATATTGACGAAAATGGTAATGTGATTCAGAATGCTTTTAATAGTACAGTAAGGGCGATAAATTATGATCTTTCCTTTCAGGATACCTTGGCTAAATTGGTGACAGATAAAATTAGTTTAGAGAAGGTGAAAGCTATTGCCCTAAAAGATTATCAAGGGTTACAAGAGGCGAATAGTCAAGAGAAAGAAGAAATTGTTGAGGAAAAAGTAGAAGAAGTGAAAGAAGAAAAATCGGAGATTGTGGAAGAAGAGTTAACTCCAGAAGTCATAGAGGATGAATTAGTTGAAGATGCGGAGGATATAGTCGAACCTTCTGTGAATGAATATAAGCCAGAAAACATAGAGGTAGAAAAGGATAAAAATGTTTTACCGCAAGAAGAAATTGAACCTACCGCAAATTTAACAGAGGAGCAAAATGAGCAAGAAAACATAAGCCAAGAACTAGAAACAAAAGAAAGTCAGCAGGAGGAAATGAATAATTCTGATAATCAATAATCGGTAAAAGTTATTACTAACATCGTTAAAAGGGCAAGGGGTAAAGGGCAATTAAGGATTAGGAATTAAAAACTCCGTTTACGACTTAAAGGAGTGTACGAGCAAAGCGAACTCTTGTCTTCCCTAATACCCTAATCCCCCAATCCCTTACTTCTGTTTCATCACCATCGAAGGATAAATTATTTCAGACAAGGGTTGATGAGATAAGCAATGCCAATGACAGGTAAATAAATCTGGTTCTTGTGTACCTATAGATGCGATCGCAGGTGTGGCAGGGAAAGGCCAAAGACGGTCAAAAATTATCTGTTGCTCTAATAAACGAAATTGCAATAGGTAAACAGAGGGAATTGCTTCGATAGAATCTAATAAATTATCAGCTAAATGACACAGTTTTCGGAAAATATCTGGAGATAAATTACAAGGTTGCTGATAGTCGTTAGGAATCATTCCTTCACTAATTACTGAACCATAAATCAATTTTTCATGGGTAAAAATAATAGGCAACCATAAATCCCCTAAATATTGATTATCTTGACTGGTGTGATAACCAAAATTCTTTTCTACCCATTGTCGTCTTTTTTCTAATTCACGACAAGCAAAATAAATCTTCTGTGCTGGAAAAACAAACCAATCGGGTAATTTAATCGTCAAAGGACAATATACTAAGTTAGATGAAGGGGATGATAACTGTAGAGATTTTGACCACAAATCGGCACCACTAACAATCTCAATTTCTGAATGGGAATTAGACTTTTTCACCCCTCTCGCTAAAGCTCTAGCCATCCTCTCCGCCACAGGGGCATTAGGACTAATTTTACCTCCTTCCACTTGAGCATTGACGATAATGATAACTTTTGACATTCTTTAACTGATGTAGTTCTATACTTTATTATCTCAGTAACGGTAACTTAATTCTTGATTTAACTTGAACTTCTTAGTATTTTTTCATTATTTTTAACCTCGCCATTGATAATAACTTTTCAGGGCATTGCAAATATCCTCTATTTTTACTGGTTTAGAAATATAATCATTCATTCCCACTGCTAAACATTTTTCTTTATCCCCTTCCATAGCATTTGCTGTCATCGCAATAATATAGGGTGATTGTTTTATTGTACATTTCTCTCGTATTTTTTGGGTGGCAGTTATTCCATCTAAAATGGGCATTTGCACATCCATAAAAATTATCTCATATTTTATCTCATTTAATCTATCTAATACTTCCTGTCCATTGTTTACTAAATCTATTTTATAACCTAATTTTGACAAAATTTTTACAGTTATTTTTTGAATGACAAGATTATCTTCTGCTAACAAAATTTTTATATTCTTTTTAAATTGCTCAAGGTTAGACGGCGGTGAATAAATCTTTTCATCAGTTTTGAGAATCTCATTTTTTTCTGCTATAACTTCTAAGCTAATAGAAAAAAGACTGCCCTGATTTAAGGTACTTTTAACTTCGATTTTACCCCCCATCATTTGAATCAATTTTTGACTGATTGCTAATCCTAAACCTGTGCCTTGAGAATGTAAACGAGTTGATTCTACCTGCTCAAATGCCATGAAAATTTTTTCTAATTTGTCTGAAGGAATACCCAAGCCTGTATCCTCAACGACAAAATTTAATTCAACTTTATTTTCAGAGATTGGAATGGCAATAGTTTTAAAAATAATCTTTCCTTGAGGGGTAAATTTAACAGCATTCCCTAAAATATTAATTAGTATTTGTCTTAATCTTTTTTCATCTATTTTGATAGTAACAGGTAAAAAATGACTGTGTTCAATAATAAAATCTAACTTTTTCTTTTGGGCGGCTACTTTAAACATTCCTTCTAGTAAAGTAAGAAAATCCTTAAAATTTACTAATTTTTCTTCTAAAAATAGTTTCCCTGCTTCGATTTTTGATAAGTCTAAAATGTCATTAATTAATGTTAATAAATGTTCTCCCGATTCGTGAATTACCCTTAAATCATGTCTTTGTTTTTCTGTTAAAGCTGTTATGTTATCGAATATTTGTGTTGTTCCTAGAATAATATTTAAAGGTGTTCTTAATTCATGGCTCATATTGGTTAGAAAATTACTTTTCGCTAGGTTAGCAACCTCTGCTTCTCGCTTGGTTTTCTCTAATTCAATATTTTTTTCAATTAAATAATTCCTAGATAATTTTAATTCTTGCAGGGTTTTATCTCTTTCGTGTAGTAAAGCAATAATTAATAAATTAACACAAGCCATTACCGTAATAAAAATTTGTAAGTCAACAAGGGCTTGTTCTTTATTTACACCATCTAAAATAGAGATATTAATGATAGTTTTATTGATACATAAAATTGAAATTAACGCACTAAAATGGTTGGCAATTAAAGCCTTAAATCTAAAAGTACACCAGACTAATGGAAGTAATAAAAAATATTTTAAATGTAAAGAATAGTCAAAGGTAAAATAAACAAAAATAATAGTTATAGAAACAAAAAATATAAGTTCTTTTGTGTTGTTTATATCATTATAAATTAAACTATTTAATTTTCTTTTAAAAGAAGTAAAATTTTTAATGTGATTAAAATATAGCCAGTCTTTCCAAGTAAAAAATAAAGGGGTTATGAGCAGAATTGCTGTAATATTAGAAATCCACCACGTAAACCATGAAGAAACTATCAAGTCTGAACTAATTTTTCCTTGTGAAAATAAAATACTAATACCAAAAGTTGCATTTAATATTGGTGCTAATAAAGCAGAAAAAAAGATAAATTTTCCTACTCTTTGTAGATTTTGTAAAGGAGATTCTTTGCGATTGCCATGGCGAAGATAATAAGCAGATACACCAGTACCAAACATTGTTCCCAATGCCATAATACTAATAGCGATAGTATAAGATATAACAGACCAAAAATTATTAAGGTTAGAAAATGCCCAAAAATTGGCTAAAAATGAACCTAAAAACACACTAGGTAAAACTTTATAACCCCATAAATAGACAAAAGCAACGGCAAAGCCATCGGGAAACCAAACAGGGGTAACGGAATCGGGAGTCGATGCTAACCAACGACATAACAGGGAAATAGCATAATATAGTAGGGCGAAGAGAAGTAAGACAAAAGGATTGCCTATTTTTCTAATCTCAAAACCATTGATGAGGTTTTTTGCTTTAAATATCATCGTTGATTAGGCATGGTGCTTCAATGTTATATAAAACTTAATACCTGTGCTAAGGTATGGGTAAGGTTATTGATACTGTAATAATTTTCGCATCTCTGACGGGCTAGTTTGCCCCTTTGTTGTGCCTCTTCATAGTCACTGAAAAGAAGACTTATTTGTTGTGCAATTTCTGTGGGAGATTGGGGATTGATTAAGTAGCCTGTATCGCTCAAAATGTGGGGAATTTCTCCTACTTTCGTGGCGATTATGGGTTTTGCCATTGCCATTGCTTCAATCAATTCTAAGGGGCATTTAGCAATATTTGCTGGAAGATTATGGGGGGTTATCATCATTATATGGGAAAGTGCGATCGCATTTTGAATTTGGTCAAAAGATTGAGGTTGTATAGTAATTATCCATTTTCCCCATTTTTGCTGTAACTGTTGATAGTAGTCTTTATTTTCTGGATTTCCCCCCACTAAAATTAATCTTAACTGAGGATTATTTAATTGATCTAAGGCGGTTAGTATATCTTCTATGCCTTGCCCTGTTTTACAAGTGCCTGTTACCATTAAGAGTTTATAGTTATTTAAGCCGTATTTTTCTCTCAATTCCTCTTCATTAAAATTGTCAGGGTTAAATACTTGAGTATCTCTAACATTAGGTAAATAAGTGCCACCATAACGGTATTCGAGAAACTTACTACTAACCGTAATGCCACCAACACGATTCATTGCCTTTTCCAACCATTTCAAATAAAGAGGATGCCCCGGTTTTCTCAAATCGCTATTTTGATTAAAAACATCATGGAAAATCTGCCCTTGATATTGCCAATCATCTCCGCCCCATTCTCCCATTTCCCAATCATCTAAATCGAGAATTAAAGGCCTTTTCCCTCGCCATGCTTTTATCAAACCAACTCCAAAACTACTTAATTGCGGTTTAATAACATATAAAATATCTCCGTCAATTTCCCCACTTAAGTCAAACATCGTTTTTACCAAAGAGGGTAAGGGTTTACCATGAAAATAAGTGATAGGCAAACCATAAGGGGGAGAAGGATAAATTTCATCACCGAAAAGAAAGCCATAGATATTTACCTGATAACCTAACTTTTGTAACCCTTGAGAAATAGTGTAACCCCTTGTTGTGCCGTGAAGGGATAAATCGGGTATTAAGACAGAGATTTTTTTTTCACTCATCAGTTTCAGGTTAAATAAAAAGGTATCAGGAGTCAGAATTTAGGGTGTTAGGGTATTAGATTTAGCCAACCACAAGTATCTTAAATTAATAATTACTGATTACTAATTCTCCACCTTTCCATTCTAAACAATCGCTCATTTTTTCTCCATCATGATAGGCGGCAAGTAATATTTCGCTAGTTTTTCCCAATACTATATTACCTGTGTGAGAAATTGCGATCGCACCTAAGTCTCTTTTATTTTCCAACGCCTCTTTCATGGATTTTCCCATTGCTTCAGTTAAAGACAAACCATCAGTAACACGAATAACAATTTTTGCCGCTAAACACTCATCGATAATATCTTCTCCAATACCCGTGCAACTTACCCCTGCATAACTATTGGCATAATTACCCGCAGGCATAGCCGAATCGCTAACCCTTCCCACCTTTTCTAAACCTTTACCGCCTGTGGAAGTACCTGCACTTATCCTACCATATTGATCTAATGCTACCACCCCAATAGTACCCCTACGAGCATTCGAGTTAACTTCTGCTACCACTCCAGCCATTTTCCTTGTAAAATTATCTTTTCTTTCTTCCATCCACTCTTGCAAACGTAAGTCTGTTAAAGGATCATAAATAGGTAACTGTAATTCTCTGAGTAATTCTGCACTCCCGTAATCTGATAAAACTCTATCTTCTTTATTTTGAAGGATATTCGCTAAATTAATCGGATTTTTGACCTTAGAAACATTAATTACACCACTAAATCTCTGTCTTTCTCCATCCATTAAAGAAGCACTCATTCTAATTTGTCCATCTGATTGTAATACAGAACCTGTACCAGCATTAAAACGGGGGTTATCCTCCAATAGTTGACAACCTTTGATAACTGCTTCTGTGGAACTTTTCCCCTCTAACAACAAATTATAAACTTCTGTAACGATACCATAAAGAGATTCTCGTATTGCTGTTAATCCTCCCTCACCCTTTAATGAACTTCCTGCTCCGCCATGTATAATAAGTTTTGGTTGTACTTTACTGGTCATAATTATTGTCCACTAATATATATATAAGTCAATCCCTATATTTTACAAATATTTATATTCTCCAGTTATAATCATTTAGAGGATTTATTGTGATGCACTCTCTCTCGATTCCCACATGGATAGTTCATGTTTCCAGTGTTATTGAATGGATAGCGGCAATTTGGTTTGTATGGCGTTATGGAGAGGTAAGTGGCGATCGCAGTTGGTATTGGTTAGCATATGGTATGTTACCCGCCCTAATTAGCGCTATGTGTGCTTGTACATGGCATCTATTTGACAATGCTGAATCTTGGCAATGGTTAGTAACTATTCAGGCTTTAACTACTGTTATCGGCAACATAACTCTTTGTATCGGTGCTTGGAAAATTTGGCAATCATCTACAACCAATCAAAAAGAATATTAAACTTCTTACTTTCTGAGAGCAAAAGAAAAAGGAAAGAAAGTTTTTTGAAAACACTCCAATTATGACCTCGCTCAGTATAATTAAAACCTAAAACCTGCCACCTGATACCTGCATAAATATATCAATTAAATATTATCAAGAAGGAGGAGGAGACCACAAACCGATTTCAAATAAGTCTCTAGCCCCTGTATATCCTTGTCCAATAAATAATAGTAAAGCCAAACAATTAAGGATGATGTGAACATTGCGCCACTTTAAAGATTTATCTCGGTAAATATCATCAATAATTGCTACAGAAAAAATCATTAATAAAGTGACAATTACACCATAATAATAATGTGACCAATACCACTCATTAGTACGGCGAAAAATACCATCTTGACAACCTAATATTACTACTCCCATGCCACTCAAAGTCGCAAATACTCCCCGCCATAATTTGTTTCTAGCACGAAATAAAAGGATAAAAGTAATAATGGTAAAAAGAAAAATAAGAATCAAGAAAATAAATTGAAAAGTATTAGTTGCCCACAGAGTATTCTTAACTATATTTTTAGCAATAATTGGTCTTGCTAATCCAATTAAACTAACAATAATTACTGCGGTGGATAGCCATTTACCAATTTCCACATGGTTTTTGCCTACAAGGGGAGGAATTTTACTTTTTTCTCCTGCTTTTATTTGTAGTCTCCTTTGACGAGTTTCCCATGCAAAATAGCAAACTATTCCAATCAGTGGAAAAACACCTATTACCACTAATGTAGGATGAATTAAAAGAGTAAATTGTTCTGCTGTCATGACTTTCTGAGAGTATTAAATTAAGTATGTTCAGAAATAGATAATTTCAGTAAAGCGAAACAACTTTATTCTAATAGATGTTTATAAAATTTCTCTGAAAAGAACTATCAGAAATCAATAATTATTTTTACTAACTAATATTTACGGTTTTATCGGTTGTAAACGAGTAACTTTTAATTGAAAATTACCGTTTCCTGTTTGTCCAAAAGCCCTAACTCTAATAATATACTTTCCTGTTTCCGCAATTCTGGTAAATAATAAAGAATTAGTGCTACTGTCTGGGGCATCATCATTTTCTGCGATAGTTGTACCGTCTTCTGACATCAATACAACAATACTATCAAATTCATCAGAAATAAGATCGATCGCAATTTGGTCGCCTTTTTGTAAAAAAATGTAATAATCTCTAGCAAATCCCCCCTCTCCCGTAGGAATATCATCGGCAGTTAATTGGTCATTGATAGGTTGATTTTCGGGAATAGGTATGGGATTATAGATTTTAGATTGAGCAGTTTGTAATGTTTCCTCTTCTGCCTTCATAAAGTTACTCTGCTCGTTCACTGAAGATGCGGCCAAGGTTATCGCATTTTTTCCCCATAAAAATATATTAACAATGGTAAACAGAAAATAAAAGGAAATAACAAAATTTCTATTTTTAAAAATCATTTTTTTTGATTAATTATTAACCAGATTTTATTAAAATTAAATGTTTACTTAATCAGGCAATTATTATTTACTTCTAGTCAGTATAGGTAGGCATTTCTAAAATAAATTGTGTTCCATAGTCAACTTGATTTTCTAACCATTGAAAAGGACTAATTAACTTAATTTTTATATTAATTTTATCAGCTAATTCTTTAACAATAGCTAAACCTAAACCAGTGCCAGAGATGTTGCCATTAATTTGACTCCCTCGATAATGTCTTTCAAATATATGTTTTTGGTCTTCTAAAGGAATACCATAGCCTGTATCCGCAATTTTCACTATGATTTTATCATCTTTGTTTTGTTCAATTTCTATTCTTACTTTACCATTATTAGGAGTATATTTCACGGCATTATCTAGTAAATTATTGATTATTTCTCTTAATGCTTTTCTGTTAGTTAGTATAGATTCTCTATTAACATTTATTTTTTCTAAGATTTGAATATTTTTTTCTTCTGCAATAATTCTGATATTTTCTAAAATTGGCTTAATAATATTAATGATATTTATTACCTCTAAATTTTCTATATTTTCCGTTAAAAAAAAGCTAGTATGAAGAGTATCTAAAGTTAAAATTTCTTCTTCATTTTTTCCTTGCCACTGTTGACTAAAATCAGCAATTAGTTCCTTGATGCGATCGCTTTCTCGATAAATGCTTTGACTGGTACTATAATTAGGATCATCGGCAAAAAGACGCTTAAGTAATAATTTTGCAAAAGTACGAATTGCCGTTAAAGGATTGCGTAACTGATGTAAAAAATCATCTAAATGATCATTTTCTAGTTGTCTGAATTTTTGCAGTTGACTTAGTTTTTCGGCGGTTATTTGTTGTTTTTGTTCTAAAATACGTGCGATCGCAATTGTGTTAGTAATTTCTTTAATTTGTAAAATTTCTGTGGGTTGCCAAGGAGAGTTTTTTCTTGTAGTTGCTAATAATCCTAAAACAATATTTTGATAAATTAAGGGTAAAATAAGTTGATGAGGAGCTTGGGAATTAGGATAATAATTAATTAAAGGCTCACTATTTTTTTTCTCATCTAAAGCATAGGAAAACCCATCTTCCCATGAATTTTCTTGAAGAGGGGGTAAACTAGGGAAATCCTGAGAAGAAGAATCTGGATAGACTAAAATAGGAATTAACTTGGGCTCTTCTGCTTGGCTATCAGTTAAATAAATAGCACTTTCTTGAGCAAAAAATTTTGTAAATAAAAGATTTAATTGAGAATGACATAATTGCAGAAATTCATCACTAATTTTAATATTTTCATCATCTTTATTCATTATCTTTTGTTTTGTTAAAATCCTAAGTATTTGGTTTTGAAATATGAGAAATTAGGGAGAAACGAGTAATGAGTAGAAATAAGAAGTTTTTAATTATGAATTATCAACTATTTAACTTTGCCCTGTGCATCGTTGCCCCTTGCCCTTTGCCACCCTTTTTATTCACTAATTGAAATACCGTGCCAAGCAATAGCATAAGGTTGAATTGAATCATTTTCCTTTTCTGTAAATTTTACCCTGATTTTATACTCTCCTGTCACGGGAATAGGGCAAAAAATATGCTCAACGCTATCAACTTTACTAATAGATGAACAAACTATTTCCTTTTTTTTATCATTATTAATTAAGTATAAATCTAAATTATTTAAACCCTTATTAATAAAATTTTCTCCTAAGTCATATCGATCATTTTTATTTTTATCATTTAATTCAATTTTTCGATTCCATGCAACAGTTATACTGATAAAACTTTCTGCTTTTAAAGGAGTATTAATTATATAATCATGAACTGTATTTTCCGCTATATCATCATAGTTCCACCCCATACTTGGTACTTTTTCCAAATAGTTCCATTTTCTTGCTGATAATTGTTGATAAGCTCTCATTGCATTCAAATGACCTGTTCCCATTTCCATATCAAGGGGGATTTCTGGGTTTAAATAAGCATCACTTTCCAACCAAGTACTATTTTTTTGAGTTAAAACTGTTCTTGTCATTCCTAATAAATTGCCATCGCCTTTATCTTGCAATTTATCGGCAGAATTGAGCAAAATAGCTTTCATTACCTCAGCCTGACGATAATCACTATCAAGAAATTTACCTTGGGAAAAAAATCGATTTCCTGCTTCTTGTAATAAAGCAACCGTAGCGGTGACATGAGGTGAGGCAAAACTACTACCAGATACAGTCTCTATTTTCCCGTCTAAATTATAAACCCGAATGCGATTACCCGGAGCTAGTAAACCTATACTACGGCGATCGCCCACATTAATTTCTTGAGAAATAAGGGCTTTAGCAACGCCCCTTACAGAAACACTAAGATTGGCAAAATCAACCTTACGAAAAACCCCATTTTGACGACGACTATAAGCAGTAGTGATACCATTATAATTGTCTGTAGGAATTGGGATACCTCCCATGCCCTGATTACCAGCTACCACATATAAAACATTATGTACCCTTGCAGACCAATCAACACATTGAGTAAATAAAGCATTACCATCTAATAAGGGTTTTTCCCTTTCATCCCTCGCCAAAGACTCTCCAAAACTGAGATTAATTGCCTGAACAGTGTTACCATTCTGAGAAGCAATATTTTGAATTGTCAGACATTCTTCGGGCTGTTTTGCTGTTTTCAAAGATCCGATCGCACCTACATAAAGATTAGCAGAAGGAGCAACTCCCGGCAACTTTTTACTATTACTAACCATAACCCCAGCCACCATCATGGCATGATTATCGATATGAGTATTAGAAATGGCAGGTTGATCACGATAAAATAATCGAATAATAGGCAACTTACGATGGAGAGGAGGCAACTTATCCAAACCGAATTTTTTTGGTCTGCCGATTTCCACTTGCCCTATACTAATTTTACGTCCCAACAGATTATAAGGGGCTTCATGTAATCTTCTTGCATCTATACCCTTTTCCGAAAGAGAATCTTCTAAAGCATATCCAGCAAAAGTACAACTAAACCAAGACAGCCCCGTCAATAAAATTAAATCAAGTCGTTTCATTCAATATTAAGCTAAATCATGCCCTGCATCAAGGATTGCTTGTTTAATAATTTCTTCTGCTTTTTGAGTAGTAACATTTACCATTTTTGTCTTAACATCCACATTAATTTCAGCTATGTTATCTACATTTTGAATAGCTTTAGTAATGGTTTTTGCACAAACTTCACAAGCTATACTGGGAACATTTAAAGTAATATTTACCATAAAAAACTAATAATTTAAAATTAAGAATTGAGAACAAGGAGTCAAAAACTCAGAAGAATATAAAATTTTTTTCTCTATCTTCTCATGCCTCCTATAAAATTAAATATAACTCTGAACTCCTAACTCCTAACTCCTAACTCATTTAATATATCTTGCTTCTAAAGATTGCTTTTGTAACTCACTAACTTGTTTTTCCAACTGTTCGATGCGATCGCGCAGAGCCGCTTCGTGATCGAGTAAAGTACGAATCACTTTTGCTTCGGAGTCTGGTAAATTACTATGATCAAGAGGATCTACTTTTGCCCCCGCACGATAGACAACCCTCCCCGGAATACCGACTACTGTACAATCAGATGGAACATCTTTAAGAACGACAGAACCAGCTCCGATTCTCACCTCATTACCAATTAGGATATTCCCTAAAACTTTTGCCCCTGCTCCAACAACAACATTTTCCCCTAGAGTGGGATGTCTTTTTCCTTTTTCTTTTCCTGTACCACCAAGAGTTACTCCCTGATAGATTAAACAATAATCCCCCAGTATAGCCGTCTCTCCAATGACAACTCCCATACCATGATCTATGAAAACGCCCTTTCCAATGGTTGCCCCGGGATGAATTTCAACGCCAGTGAAAAAGCGCCCGAAATGAGATAACAAACGAGGAATTAATGGTAAACCGAGATTATATAACCAATGGGAAAAACGATGTAACAATAATGCTTGTAAACCCGGATAGCAGAGTAAAACCTCTAACCAATTGCGCGCTGCGGGATCTCTTTCAAATATTATTTTAAAGTCAGCGATAATTGATGAAAACACGGTTAGTTAGTTTTGTGATAGTTTCTTTTTCATTCTACCTTAAACCATAGGTGTTTAGAATAAAGAATTAAAAATTAGCCAGTCTATTCACCTGATATTATTGTATTGGATTGAGGTAAGGATTTTACATACTCAACCCTTACCCTTCAACTACTTAACGCTGTAACTATAAACCAGACAAGAAAGTTCTATTCCAAGTTTTGAGATTACATTAGATTAATTGAGACACAGTTTTTTCTAAAATATCACTCGCTTGGTCAATTTCTTCAGCAGAAACAATCAAAGGAGGCACAAAACGAATAACTTTAGGTCCTGCAGGGGCTAATAATAAGCCGTTTTCCATCGCTTTTTTAACTACTTCAATGGATGTTAATTCGGCATTATTGTTGATTTCCATTCCGTTAATTAATCCCCATCCTCTCACATCTATAAATGTATCAGAATATTTCTGTGCGATCGCTCTTAAACGAGTGCGTAGTTGCTCACCTCTTGCCTGTACATTTTGCAATAAATTATCCTTCTCAATGGTTTGTAAAACTGCCAAAGCAGAAGCACAAGCAAAGGGATTACCTCCAAATGTACTCGCATGATTTCCTGGCTCAAAAACATCACAGGAAGCCTTACACATCATCGCACCGATAGGAATACCACCAGCTAAACCCTTCGCACTGGTGAAAATATCAGGCTCAATACCGAGATTCTCATAACCCCACATTTTACCAGTTCTGCCAACACCGGCTTGAACCTCATCAAAAACTAATAAAATACCTGTGTCATCACAAATTTTTCTCAATCTCAAGAAATATTCCAACTCTCCGGGGCGCACTCCCCCTTCTCCTTGTAATGGCTCAATCATAATAGCGGCTACACGGCGATCTCCCTCATCAATATCAGTGATAGCCTCTTCTATTGCGGTAATGTCATTGTAGGGAACATATTCAAAACCCGGCACTAAAGGCTCAAAATTCTTTTGATACTTAGGTTGACCTGTAGCGGTGATAGTTGCAAGAGTGCGTCCATGAAAGCTAGATTTAGCAGTAAGAATCACAGGTTGTTCCAAAAATTCTAAAACCGTGTGAGCATATTTTCTTACTAATTTAATTGCCGCTTCGTTAGCTTCAGCCCCAGAATTACAGAAAAAGACTTTATCGGCACAGGAATGATCAACAATCCACTTAGCTAGTTCCCCTTGTTCGGGAATATAATATAAATTAGAAACATGATGCAACTTTTTGATTTGTTCTGTCACTGTTTCAATTAAAGCAGGATGTGCGTGTCCTAAAGTACAAGTAGCAATACCCGCCACAAAATCAAGATATTCTTTCCCCTCGGTATCCCATAATTTGCAACCTTCTCCTTTTTCAATGGCAACGGGAAAACGCCCGTAAGTATTCATTACATATTGATTGAAAGTATCTTGACTAAAACCTGTCTTAGTTGTCTCTAATGTTGCTGTAGTCACAAAATTCGCTCCCTTTTGAGTATATCTTCTATTCTCAGAATAAATTACCTTTATTTTGTCATATTCATTTCTTTTCCGATTCTAAATATAAGGAGATGTGGACAATTTAAGGTAAGGAAGAAAAGACAACAGTGTATAGTTAACAATTAATAATGAAAAACACCAAACACCAAATTAATCTGTATTATTAATACTCCAAATACAATACTTGACCTAGGAATTAATTATGGATATTCACCACCTACTGCAATACCTGTTTCAGCAATACTGGCATTTTCAATATTCATATTATTCATGATTGCCCCTTCTACTTGAGCATCAAAAATGGTAGCGTAGCTTAAATCAACATTATTCAAATTAGAATTGTTAAGAGTAGCATTAGTCAAAAAAGTATTGCTTAAATCTGCACCCTGTAAGTTAGCACCGTCTAAATCTGCTCCCTCTAAGTTAGCCGAATTTAAGTTGGCATTACGCAAATCTGCATTTCTCAAGTCTGCACCAATGAGATGAGCCCCTTCTAAGTTTGCTCCCACTAAATCACAGCCCATACAAAGATTGGTTTCTAATAACTGTTGAACATGGGCGGGATTTTCGGCTCTGCTATATCCTGAAACAACGAATGTACTTATAAGTGCGATCGCACCTGCGATATATTTTTTCATGATAAAAACTCCTTTGCTGAGTCTAGTTATATTATACCCGATCCATAGGCGAACACCGAAAGTGTGGTTATACCTAACACTGCATTTTTGACTTAATTACTTCCTAAAGGTAAAATTGCTAGGGAATTATTCCTACTAACAAAAAATCTTCTGACCTATCTTGTCTAAATGAGGTTATAGTTCTGTTTTGCCAACGGAAAAAAATTTCCAAATGGGTATTGCATTAGACAGGCTTTACGATATGATTAGGGTCATTAGAAAAATTTACTTGATTTAGTTTAAATATTAAAAGAGGAAAAAAACTGTGGTTAGAGTAGCTATTAATGGTTTTGGACGAATCGGGCGTAATTTTTTACGTTGCTGGTTAGGACGTGAAAACAGTGGTTTAGAAGTTGTTGGTATTAACGATACTTCTGATCCCCATACTAACGCACATCTGCTCAAATATGACTCTATGTTAGGTCGTTTAGATGCAGACATCCAAGCCGATGAAAATTCTATTATTGTCAATGGTAAAACTATCAAGTGTGTATCAGACCGCAACCCCCTCAATCTACCTTGGAAAGATTGGGATATTGACTTAATTATTGAGTCCACTGGTGTATTTGTTACCGAAGAAGGTGCATCCAAACATATCGAAGCTGGTGCGAAAAAAGTGTTAATTACCGCCCCCGGTAAAGGTGGAAATATCGGCACTTACGTAGTGGGAGTTAACGATAAAGACTATGACCACGATAAACAGAATATTGTTAGTAACGCTAGTTGTACCACTAACTGTTTAGCACCTATTGTTAAAGTCATTCATGAACACTTTGGTATCATCAAGGGTACAATGACTACAACTCACAGCTACACAGGAGATCAACGCATTTTAGATGCTTCTCACCGTGATTTACGTCGTGCTAGAGCGGCCGCAGTTAATATTGTTCCTACTTCCACAGGTGCGGCAAAAGCAGTGGCTTTAGTAATCCCTGAAATGAAAGGTAAATTGAATGGTATCGCTTTGCGTGTTCCTACTCCTAATGTTTCCGTTGTGGATTTAGTTGCTCAGGTTGAGAAGAAAACCATTGCCGAAGAAGTTAACAGCGTTTTGAGAGAGGCGGCTAGTGGCTCTATGAAAGGTATTCTTGACTATACTGATTTAGAACTTGTTTCTAGTGACTTCCGTGCAACTGATTGTTCTTCCACTGTTGATGGTAAATTAACCCTTGTTATGGACGGTGACATGGTTAAAGTTGTTGCTTGGTATGATAATGAATGGGGTTATTCTCAAAGAGTTGTTGATTTAGCTGAAGTTGTTGCTTCCAACTGGAAATAATTATCACTACTTGAACAGTAATTAGTAATGGGTTAGGAGTTAGGAAAAGGGTTTCAGGTATTAGGTAGCAGGTTTCAGGTTTTAATTAGTTACTAATTGTTAATTGTCTTTGTTTTTTGCTCTTTTCTTAATTACTAATTGCTAATTGCTAATTGATATTTACACCCTATCCTCAATAACTTTATCGATTAAGCCATATTCTTTAGCTTCCGCCGCAGACATAAAGTAATCCCTATCGGTATCTTTTTCAATTTTTTCAATAGGTTGACCTGTATGTAAAGCCATCATCTCGTTTAAATCGTGTTTGATGCGCAGAATTTCTTTTGCTTCAATTTCAATATCAGTGGCTTGTCTTCTTCCCTGAATACCTCCTAGGGGTTGGTGAATCATAATTCGGGAGTGGGGCAAAGCTAAACGCTTTCCTTTTGTCCCAGCAGATAGTAAAAAAGCCCCCATAGAAGCGGCTAACCCAACACAAATTGTTACTACCTCTGACTTAATGTGTTGCATGGTGTCATAAATTGCTAAACCTGCGGTAACAGAACCACCGGGAGAATTTATGTATAGGTAAATAGGTTTGCTATTATCTTCAGAATCAAGATATAACATCACCGCAATAATCTGATTCGCTAAAGAGTCGTTTACTCCTCTACCTAAAAATATAATTCTTTCTCTATAGAGGCGATCGTAAATGTTTACCCAGTCGCTGTAAGGTTGACCGGGTAGTTGATAGGGAACTCTAGGTACTCCAATAGGCATGATTTTTCCTCTTGATTATATGTGTATTTGATAAATGCGAACAATTATTGACTAATAAAATCCTTTTTAAGAGAATTTTAGATGGCAGGTACAGGGGTTGGTAACTGTTTGGTACTTTCCAAAATTTTATCAATAATACCGTATTCTTTTGCCTGTTGGGGATTCATGTAAAACATTCTATCGGTATCTTTCTCAATTTTTTCTTTGGGTTGTCCTGTTTTTGCCGATAAAATATCTAACATTACCCTCTTATTGGCGATAACTTCTTTTGCCCGAATTTGAATATCTGTGGCTTGTCCTTGTGCTCCTTGACGGGCTTGGTGCAGAATAATAGTTGCATGGGGTAAACTGGCTCGACAACCTTTTGTGCCAGATGCTAAAATCATGGCGGCTGTTCCCATTGCTTGACCTAAACAGATAGTATGAACAGGAGGTTTAATATAGTTGATAGTGTCGCAAATAGCGAAGGCTTCTGTTTCAAATCCGATCGAATCTCCTCCATACCATGATGTACCTGTAGAATTAATATACAAGTAAATAGGCTTTTCTGGATCGTCAAATTGTAAGTACAATAATTGAGCGATAATTAATTCTGTCACATCCACCCCTAATTGATCTTTATACTCATCAGGAGAGACGAGGGGTAAACCTAAATAAACGATTCTCTCTTTCAGTAATAAAGATGGTAAATCTGGGGGAGGAGTGCGGTAATAGGCATCACCTCGATAAGGTGCACTTACGGCTTGAATGGGTGAATTCATCTTAATTTTTCCTCAATCAGCTTTAATTTATTCTCTTTCTGATTGTGACATAATCTTGTTACTCTGTGCATTTACGGTTATTGCGATGAAATTTTTTTTCTGTTGTCAATGGGTACTAGATTCCTTATGGGATCGCACCTTAATTATGTTAAATTATATGAAGTTATTTTAAATGTTTTCTCAAAACCATGAATTTTGAAATACCCGAAGCAGTGAAAACTTGGTCTCAATTTGGACACCCCGTTATGATGTGGGTGTTATTTGCTATGGCAATTTATGCTTTATATCTTGGCATCAAAGTCAAAAAAACCCGTCAAGCTAGTAAAGAAGACAGAAAAGAATTAATCAAAGGCAATTTTGCTAACCGTCATCACAAAGTAGGTTCAATTTTTATGGCATTGGTGGTATTAGGTACAGTAGGGGGAATGGCTGTCACCTATATTAATAATGGTAAATTATTTGTAGGTCCTCATTTACTGGCAGGTTTAGGTATGATGGCAATGGTTGCTTTATCTGTTTCTCTTGTGCCTTATATGCAGAAAGGTAATGATTTTGCCAGATTTACCCATGTTGGCTTAAATATGAGTATGTTATTGATTTTTGGTTGGCAAGCGGTGACTGGTATGCAAATTGTACAGAAAATAATTAGCAATCTCTAGTCAAATCAGTTAGGGAATATCAAAGATACTGAGAAAAAAGAGGGAAAGGAAAAAGAAGTTTGTAAATCACTCAAGTTATAAGTTTCTTCAGTATGGTTAGGGTATTAAGGTGTTGGGGGATATGGAAAGGTTAAAGTAAAAGGGGCAAAGGGCAAAAAAAGAATCAAAGAATGAAGAATATTGAAAAGGAAAAAATATATTGGTTGGCTTGGTCAAAAATAAAAGGAATTGGGGCAGTTTCTTTAAAAAAAATTTATGATTGCTTTGGCAGTGTTGAAGTCGCTTGGAATATAAATGAGTCAGAATTGCTAAAAATAGAGGGAATAGGGAAAAAATTAGTTAATAAAATTAAAGAAGAAAAGGGAAAAATAAATCCTGAAGAACTATACATAAAACATAGGGAAAAAAATTCGCAATTCTTCACCCCTTCTGAAAGAGAATATCCACAATTATTATTAGAAATTCCTAGTCCTCCTCCCATTTTATACTATCAAGGAGAAATCAACATTTCTGAAAATCAAGGTTTAACCCCTCTTATCGGTATTGTTGGCACTAGAAAACCCACTGAACACGGTAAAAGATGGACTTATAATATTAGCAAGGCTTTGGCACAAAACGGCTTTACTATTGTCTCTGGATTGGCGGAAGGAATCGATACTATAGCTCATCGTGGTTGCTTGGATGGGGGCGGAAGAACTATTGCAGTTTTAGGAAATGGACTCGATCGAGTTTATCCTAGCAATAATAAGCAATTAATGGCAGAAATCGCCGAAAAAGGACTAATTTTGACTGAATATGATTATGGAAGTCTTCCAGAAAGGGGAAATTTTCCTGCTCGAAATCGGATTGTGGCGGGTTTATGTCGTGCGATACTGGTGATGGAAGCTCCTGAAAAGTCGGGTGCTTTGATTACTGCCCATTATGCAACAGAATTTAATCGAGATGTTTATACTTTACCAGACAGTCCTAACAATATTCAAGCAAGGGGGTGTCTGCGTTTAATTCATAATGGGGCAGAAATAATTATTACTGAACAAGAGTTATTATCTAGTTTAGGAGCTATTCCCGACTTAAATTCCCCTCAGCAGTTGTCCCTTTTTGCCCAAACTTCTGCTCCTCCTGTTTTGTCTGAAACACCGAAACCTAATTTATCAGAGCCTTTGAGTATAGTATATAATGCGATCGCATATTCTCCCACTCCCTTTGATGTTATTGTTAATCAATCGAATTTAACATCGGCGGAGGTATCGGGCATTTTACTACAGTTGGAATTAGAAGGATTAGTTACCCAATTACCCGGTATGATGTATAAAAAATAAGTCTTTGGGAAACACTATAGCTCTCTTTTGTCAAACTGCGAACCAACTATCACGAAATAGCTAAAACTATCCTGTAGAAAAATATAATTTTGACTCATGTGCTATGGATAGTAAATTATTGAATCCCTCTAATAATACAGATGAATTTGCTACTTTTAACCATGGTGTTATTAACCAAAATAAAATTAATGGCTCAATCATCATCATTATTTTCTTTAAACTTTTTTTCCAACTATTTATTTGCTCTTTTTCTTCATATTATTTTATAACCGAACATGACAAAAGAGGGCTAGAAAGGGTCGCACTTAATCAAGAGAATCTGAAAACCCTTGAAATTCTTTTACCGCCGATAGATGAACAAAAACGCATCGCATCGATATTGAATGAGCAAATGTCAGCAGTGGAAAGGGCAAGAAAAGCCATAGAAGCTCAATTAGAATCGGCTTTAGCTTTACCGTCTGCTTATCGGTACTTTGAGAAATTTTTGTACAAAAATAGCCTAAAATACAGTCAGCGTAAGGGATTTAGGTAAACACGATAAAAATGGCTGAAACTCCTACTATCAAAGGAAAAGTTATCAATCGATGTAAAATCTTTGATTAATAAGGATTTGAGACTCATAGTTTGATATTTTTAGTTTAAGTACCGTTATATACAATTAATCATCTGAGTCTATATTATTGTTAAAAAAGCTCTAGTACATCATCTGTTTTAATTAGCATTTACTCTCTGTGATGGTCTGTTCATAGATACTTTGCCGTCTGAAAATAACTCGATGAATGAAAAATTCCCTACTGTTAGGTGTAGGGTTTAGTGATGAAAACCTCAACCAATTACATTTTTTCAGAAAGATAATTAGCTGTACATTCTACAAGAGCGATCGCTTGTTCATAAGGCATTCTAGTAGGTCCAATAATACCAACACTACCCACGGGATAATCTTCTTGAAAATAATAGGCAGATATTAAACTACAAGAACGCATTGATTCCAATGGATTTTCCGAACCAATATGAATTTTTACTCTCTTTTCTTCCAGATTTTCGTTAATATTAAATAAAAGAGGTAGAAGCTGTTTTTGCTCTGTTTCTAAGAAATTTAATAGTATTTTTACCTGATCTATACTTGAAAATTCAGGTTGTTGCACTAATTGTGAGAATCCCTGTAGTAAAATTGGTGTACTTTGAGCCAAATGATAGCTAGACTTTATTTTTATTAGTAAATGGTTAATAAAATCTGTGTAAAGTTTAAAATCATTGTCCAATTCACCACCATCTAAATGATTAATTTCTTTTAGAGATTTACCCTTTAATTTATGATTTAAAAAGTTCGATAAAATTTCCAATTCACTATCAAAGACTTCAGTGTGTAACTTTTGCGAATCAGACCTTAACTCCTGACTATCTAGGACAAAAGATTCTGCTTGGTAATTATCTATAACGATCACCAACATAATTTTATCATCGGCAACTCGGACTAACTGCAAGTGACGAATAATATTCCCTGAGACTTGAGGCAGGGTAATTAAGGCGATACAACCACTTACTTCCGCAAGAATTTTGGTTATTTTTTGAAATAGAATTTCATAACGCCCAGATAAATTGAGCCAAGTGGCATCGAGAAAAGGATCAAGGGAAATTTTAACTGTATTTTGTTCCGTTAAAAGTTGATCCACATAAACACGATAACCTGAATCTGAGGGGATACGCCCGGCAGAAGTATAAGGTTGATATAAAAAACCAGCCTTTTCTAATTTCCCCATCGCATTACGAATTGTCGCCGAACTGACGCTAAAGTCATACTCTTTCATCAAAGTTTTTGACCCCACTGGTTCAGCCGTTGCTATGTAATGTTTGATAGTTGCCTGTAATACTTTATGATGGCGTTCATTGAGTTTAATTTGAACAGTCATCTTATGCTTGATTGGAGTAATTAAATATAAAAAGATTATAAAAATTGTTTGTTTATATGGTGCTAGTATAACTTTTCTTTACATATTTGCTATGTCTTCCATCAGTTATGCAAAATTAGCATAAAGAAAATAAATATTTATATAGATGTATCAATCGCTACAAAACTTAGGTTTGACTGTGCTTAGGATTAAGACTTGTGAGTAAGACATAAAAGTAACGACAAGAAATAAAGGAGAAATAATTTAATGCCCGGAACTCCCCAAGAAGTCTTGAAAATGATTCAAGATCAGAATATCAAAATTATCGACCTCAAATTTATCGATTTACCCGGTACTTGGCAACATTGCTCTTTTTACTACGATCAAATAGACGAGTCTTCTTTTGTGGATGGTGTGCCTTTTGATGGTTCTAGTATTCGTGGTTGGAAAGCGATTAATGAATCTGATATGGCAATGGTTCCAGATCCTACCACTGCATGGATTGATCCTTTCTGCAAAGAACCTACCCTTAGTATGATTTGTAGTATCAAAGAACCTCGTACTGGGGAATGGTACTCCAGAGATCCTCGTAGTATCGCTCAAAAAGCTGTAGAGTATTTAGCTCAAAGTGGCATCGGAGATACTGCTTATTTTGGTCCTGAGGCGGAGTTTTTCGTGTTTGATGATGTTCGTTTTGATCAAACGGAAAACAAGGGATACTATTATGTTGACAGTGTAGAAGGACGTTGGAATTCTGGAAAAGAAGAAGAAGGCGGAAATTTAGGTTATAAACCGGGTTACAAACAAGGCTATTTCCCCGTACCTCCCACAGATACGATGCAGGATATGCGTACGGAAATGCTTTTAACTATGGCTGAATGTGGTGTTCCCATTGAAAAGCATCACCATGAGGTTGCGACTGGTGGACAGAATGAGTTAGGTTTTCGTTTTGCTACTTTGATAGAGGCGGCAGACTATTTAATGACTTATAAGTATGTGATTAAAAATGTTGCTAAGAAGTACGGCAGAACTGTCACCTTCATGCCAAAGCCTTTATTTAATGATAATGGTTCAGGTATGCATACTCACCAGTCTATTTGGAGAGATGGTCAACCTTTATTCTGGGGCGATGGTTATGCCAACTTAAGCAAAATGGCTTTACACTATATCGGTGGTATTTTAAAACACGCTCCTGCGATTTTAGCTTTTAGTAATCCTTCCACTAACTCCTATAAGCGTTTAGTTCCGGGTTTTGAAGCTCCTGTTAACTTAGCTTACTCTCAAGGTAATCGTTCGGCTTCTGTGCGTATCCCTTTATCTGGTGCAAATCCTAAAGCCAAACGCTTAGAATTCCGTTGTCCTGATGCTACTAGCAATCCTTACTTAGCTTTTGCGGCAATGCTTTGTGCTGGTATTGATGGCATTAAAAATGAAATTGATCCGGGTGAACCTTTAGATGTGGATATTTACGATCTCTCCCCCGAAGAATTAAGTAAAATTCCTTCTACTCCTGGCTCTTTAGAACAGGCTTTAGAGGCTTTGGAAAAAGATAATGCTTTCTTAACAGAAGGTGGTGTATTTACGAGCGACTTTATCAATAATTGGATTGAGTATAAGTTAGACAATGAAATTAACCCCATGCGTCTTCGTCCTCATCCTTATGAGTTTGCATTGTATTACGATGTCTAAACAAAATATTTGATAACTTCTCTTTTTTCTGGAGGTATTGTTGCCTCCTTTTTTATTGGGTAATTGGATTCTTAAAAAAGGTTTTCGATGACAGGTAGCACGTATCAGGCTAAATAAAAATAAAAAGTTTATAAATGATTATTTGATAATTCTTTTTTCTCTTACATCATCGGACAATTATATATCGAACTTAGGTCTTAATGGGTTCTATATTCTTGAATCACGAATTGAGGTTAAAATATAAACCATAGAGAAAGATTGAGAGAAAGATGAGTAAGATTTTAGTGGTAGAGGATGAGCAAAAATTAGCTAAGTTTTTGGAGTTAGAATTGCAGTATGAGGGTTATGAAGTAGCGATCGCACTAGATGGAAAAGAAGGGTTAAAAGTTGCTCAAAAAGTTAACCCTGACCTGATTTTACTCGATTGGATGTTGCCTCAAATGTCTGGTTTTGATGTTTGTCGTCAATTGCGTAGTATTGGTTGTATGATTCCTGTTATTCTTTTAATGGCAAAAGATGAAATTAGTGATCGTGTGGCTGGTTTAGATGCAGGGGCGGATGACTATATAGTTAAACCTTTTGGGATTGAAGAGTTATTGACAAGATTACGGGTTCACTTGCGTAAAAATAGTGAAGAAGACCCTGATGAGTTGCATTTTCTTGATTTGAGCTTAAATCGTCGTACCCGTGAAGTTAAAAGAGGCGATCGCATCATCGATTTAACCGCCACTGAATATGACTTAATGGAATATTTAATTTCCCACCCTCGACAAGTATTAACCCGTGACCAAATTTTGGAAAAAGTCTGGGGTTATGATTTTGGCGGAGATTCCAATATTATTGAAGTGTATGTGAGATACTTGCGACTGAAATTAGAATCAAATAAGGAAAAAAGAATTATTCAGACTGTTAGAGGAGTGGGTTATGTATTGAAAGACTGACTTTCACTTTCTTAAGAGTTTAGCTTGAGAATGGGAAATTTTTTAAGAAAAACCTTGACATTTTTTTATTTTTTTGACACAATATTAAATGTCGCAAACAAAAAATGCGGGTATAGCTCAGTGGTAGAGCGTCACCTTGCCAAGGTGAATGTCGCGCGTTCGAATCGCGTTACCCGCTTACTTGAAATTTAAAAAATAATTAATCTTAATTCTTGCTTCTTTTATCTGTATGATTTCAGATAGCAGGTTTCAGAGAAACAAGTAATATATCTCTTACAAAATAAAATTTAAAGTAACCTCAGTTCGGTTTAAGAATATCGGATAAGGGTTCGGAGTTCGGAGTTCAGAGTTTTTAATATTTAATTTTTAATTATCAACTATTCACCCCAACACTATTCACCTTTGCCCTTTTTACTTTGCCCTTTGCCCTTTTCGCCATCACTCATAGATGAAAGAAAATTTATACCGAACTCAGGTTATTAATTAGAATAGTTCCTAATTTATCTAAGGTACAACTAAAACAGGACAGGGGGCAAGATTAATCACCCGATTAGTGACGCTATCTTCAACTCCTTCTTGAGTTAAACCTAAGCCACGACATCCCATAATAATTAAATTAGCCTCAATCTCATCAGCAACATCACAAATAACAAAAGGAGGCATTCCTTCTCTTTCTATGACTTCTGCCATAATTTCAGCTTGGGAAAATAAATCTTGAGCATTTTTGAGTAATTGAGCAACGGTTTTCATATCGCTCATAACCTCATCTTGTTCTTTATTTGTTTCTACAACTGATAGCAGATATAGTTTACTTTCATAGGTTTTAACGATGTTGCTTACAACGGCAACTGCTTCTCTGGCTTCTCTACTTTGGTCAATGGGAAATAGAATGTTTTTGAACATAGCACTTACCTCTAGTGACATTGTCAGGTAAAATCGGCAAAGAGTAATTTTTTTTACTTCTTCTATTTTTATTGTCTGATAAATATTCCAAAATATCACTATGGCTAAAAAAAGTGTTGCAAATTTAACAAAATCTGATTTAGAAGGTAAAAGAGTATTAATGCGCGTAGATTTTAACGTGCCTATGGATAATGGTGCGATTACCGATGATACTCGTATCAAAGCGGCTTTACCTACTATTAATGATTTAATTTCTAAAGGTGCTAAAGTAATTTTATGTAGTCACATGGGTCGTCCCAAAGGGCAAGTAAAGGATAGTCTCCGTTTAACTCCTGTGGCAGTTCGTCTTTCTGAGTTATTGGGTAAAAATGTAGTTAAGTGTGATGACTGTATTGGTGATGATGTTACTAATGCGGTTAATGGGATGGCTAACGGTGATGTTGTCTTATTAGAAAACCTCCGTTTTTACAATGAAGAAGAGGCCAATGACCCTGAATTTGCGAAAAAATTAGCTAGTAATGCTGATTTATACGTTAATGATGCTTTTGGTACTGCTCACCGCGCCCATGCTTCCACTGAAGGGGTTACTCACTATTTATCCCCTAATGTGGCTGGTTTCCTGATCGAGAAAGAGTTAAAATTCTTACAAAGTGCGATCGAATCTCCTAAACGTCCTCTAGTAGCTATTATTGGTGGTTCTAAAGTTTCTAGTAAAATTGGTGTTATCGAAACCTTATTAGAAAAATGCGATAAATTAATCATCGGCGGTGGTATGATTTTCACCTTCTACAAAGCTCGTGGTTTAAGTGTTGGTAAGTCTTTAGTAGAAGAAGATAAATTAGATTTAGCTAAGGCTTTAGAAGCAAAAGCAAAAGAAAGAGGTGTAGAATTTTTATTACCTACTGACGTAATTGTAGCCGATAATTTTGCTCCCGATGCAAACGCTCAAACTGTTGATATTAAAAGTATTCCCGATGGTTGGATGGGCTTAGATATTGGTCCTGATTCCATCAAAACATTCCAAGATGCCCTTGCTGATTGTCAGTCTGTAGTATGGAATGGTCCTATGGGTGTATTTGAGTTTGAGAAATTCGCAAAAGGCACAGAGGCGATCGCACATAGTTTAGCAGAAATTACCGCAAAAGGAGCAACTACTATCATTGGTGGTGGTGATTCCGTTGCCGCCGTAGAAAAAGTCGGTGTTGCTGAGAAAATGAGTCATATTTCTACTGGTGGCGGTGCTAGTTTAGAGTTATTAGAAGGTAAAGTTTTACCCGGTATTGCCGCTTTAGATGAAGCCTAATTGACTTTAGTAATAAGTAACGAGTAATGAGTTAGGGGTTTTTACCCCTGATTTTTTTGTTATCTTGTTGAGGTAAGACTTCTATTAAATAAGGAGTTTGAGTGGAGTTACAGTAGGTGACGACAAACAATGTTATTAATCGTTTAGTTTATCAAATTTATGAAAAACCAACCCATTATTATAAAACAAGTTTTTATTTAACCTGACACCCGATACCTGCAACCTAACACCTCTTGTCTTAATTATTAATTCTTATCAGAATCTTCTAAAAGACTATCTAAGTCAAAATCCTCCTCATCAGAATCATCATCCAAGCCAAAATCTAAACCTAAATCATTATCATCATTGTCAGACAATTCTAGGTTTCCTAAAATATCATCTTGCTCATCATTATCGATGGATGCAGAAGCACTGGCAGATTCAGTAGTATAATCAAAATTAAATTCATCATCGGAATCACTACTAATTTCTAACAATTCATCATCAGTGGAAGAAAAATCAGAATCATCAGAAAAAATATCTAATTCATCTTGACTAGAAGTTGTTTGAGATTCTCCAAAAGCATCTAAATTCAAATCATCTCCTAAATCATCTTCACTAGACATATCCATTTCAGAAGAAAACATATCTATTTCTGTTTCATTTTCATCCATCACAAAATCTAAGCTAGAATCATCTTCATCAATTTCTTCTAAAGAAAAATCAGAGGTTTCACTCTCGCTTTCATCTGCACCAAAGTCAAAAGATGATTCTTCCTCAACTTCGCTAATTTCTTCTAAAGCAAAATCAGAGGTTTCACTCTCGCTTTCATCTGCACCAAAGTCAAAAGGTGATTCTTCCTCAACTTCGCTAATTTCTTCTAAAGAAAAATCAGGGGTTTCACTCTCGCTTTCATCTGCACCAAAGTCAAAAGGTGATTCTTCCTCAACTTCGCTAATTTCTTCCAAAGCAAAATCAGGGGTTTCACCCTCGCTTTCATCTGCACCAAAGTCAAAAGGTGATTCTTCCTCAACTTCATTACTAACCTCTTCTTGCACCTCTTCTAAATCAAGAGGGGGATAAATTTCTGTGGCTATATTAGCTTCCTCTTCAGAAAAGTCGAGAGAAGATTCTTCAGAAGTATCATCTTGAGTAAATACAAAATCTTGACCTTCTTCTTCCACTTCTGCAAAGGTTAAAGAGGCTTCTTCAACTTCTTCTACACTATCAAAAGGTGTTGCGATTTCAGTGGCAAGACTAGATTCTTCTGACATATCAAAAGAAGATTCTTCTTCGGAAAAAGCACCAAAATCAGGAGTTTCTTCTATTAGGGATTCTTCTTGATTATTAATATCTGAGTTTTCTTCTTGTAAAAATTCTTCTGAAGTGTCTTCCGTACCTGCAATAGAATCTATAATAGCGTTAGGATCTGGAATTAATCTTTCAAGCTGTTGAATTCTTATGTTGTAGCTCTCTACTTCCGTTTGATGATTATTTTGTAAATCTTCTATCTGGCTTTGAAAAGACTGTTGTAGCTGATTTTGATAATCTTCAAATTGCTGTTGCTGTAATTGTAATTGAGTTTCTAGTTCTGCTATTCTGCTATTTAATCCATCCACCTCATCAGAATCACCATTACCTGCCTCTAATTCGGCAATTTTGGCTTGTAACTGTGAAATCTGAGTTTCTGCATTTTCTAACTCACTGATTCTGCTTTGTATGTCTGTTACTTGCTCTGTTTGTGATTCTAGGTAGGTAATATTTGTTTGTAATTGACTAATTTGATTTTGATATTCTTGAATTTGGTTACTGTAACTACTTTCAACTTCAGCAATTTTTTCATTAGCTTGGTTTTCATATTCTCGAGTTAAAGAAGCAATTAATTCTTGTTTTCGGGCTTCAAATTCTCCCTCGGCTTGGTTTAAAACTTTCTGCCTTTCTGCTTCAACTAGAGAAGCATCAACTTTATCTTTGTTAATAAACCACAATATTGCCGCACCAACGACTAAACCTATAAGTAAGAATAAAACTGGCATTAATTTTTCCTCCGTGTTTTCTTATAAGAGTTTTTTTATGAGTATTTATTTATTTTTGGTCTAACAGTATTATATGGATAAATCTTATTTACTTATTTTTTTTAATAAAATTTAAGTGTTTTTACTTAACTTATAAGCATCATAGACTCCTTGCACGTTGTACCAATTAAGAAAGATTCTGGCTATTTCAAGGGCTAGTTGGGGTTTTCCTTGATTAATTAACCATTGCAAAAGGGGTTTCATTGTTTTTTCATTCAAACTACCGCCAAGGGAAAGAATACCCCATAATAGTCTATGCAACCATGTCATTTGAATCATCATTTTAACTTCATAGGTGGGATGTTTCTGATAAAAAATTACCCCCATTTTGCCTCTTTCTATCTCTTTTTCAATTAATTGGGGTATTTGTTCGAGATTGAAGGGAGGATGCCAATGATAACCTACTGCTGATGGACATTTAATTAGTTTTAAGCCTAGTTTTTTCAGTCTTACTCCTAATTCTAAGTCTTCCCAACCATATTGACTAAACATGGTGTCAAACATTCCTGCTTCTATTAACCACTTTTTTTTGATGGCTACATTACCTGTCGCAAAATAAGCGGCGGAGAAGTCTGTAATTTTATAAGGTTCTGAGGTAGGATTATCAAAGTTGCAAGTGTTGATAACCGCACCATAGGTAAAAATCAAGTCAGATTGTAATTTGTTTTCGGCGGTAACTAGGGCTTGAGCGTGACTTTGTAAAAAGCTCTCTGTCACTACTAAATCGCTATCAATAAAGATGATGCGATCGCCTCTAGCATTTTCTACTCCTAAATTACGAGCCGCTCCTGCTCCTCGATGATTTTGGATAAATAGTCTAACATGGGGTAAATTGGCTTTTTCCGTGTCTAACCATGAGATAGTAGCATCTGTTGAGCCATCATCCACCACGACAATTTCATAATTAGAGATTAATTCTGTATCAAATTGTTGGTTTTCTAATGCCCTCAGACATTTTTGTAAAATCGGTAAACGATTATAGGTAGGAATTACGACGCTAAAAAACACAAATAAATCCCAAAAACGACTATTATTTAATCCTAATCTATTAGTAGCTCTCTGAGATATAAATTTATTGGACTTCTTGCAGAAGTCACAGAAAAAGGGAAAAGGGAACAGGGAAAAGTGATATAATTTCCGCTAAATATTCTTTTAAGTTTAACTCCGAACCCCGAACTCCGAACTCCGAACTCCGAACTCATGTTAGAATTGTTGTAGAAAACGGAGATCACTATTATATAAACGACGAATATCATCGATTTTGTGTAAAATCATAGCAAAACGCTCAACTCCTAACCCTGCGGCGAATCCTGTGTAAATTTCTGGATCATAACCTACAGCTTTGAGTACATTAGGATCAACCATACCGCATCCTAACACCTCTAGCCATTTACCCTGCCATTGTACATCAACTTCTGCTGACGGTTCGGTGAAGGGGAAGTAACTGGCACGGAAAACAGTGGGTAAATCGTCTCCAAACATTTGTCTGAGAAACTCTTTGATTGTACCTTTTAAGTCGGTGAAGGTTAAGCCTTTCCCTACGGCTAATATCTCGATTTGGTGAAATACGGCGGAATGGGTGGCATCAACGGTATCTCGTCGGTAAACTCTACCCGGTGCGATAATCCTAATGGGTGGGTCATTTTTCTCCATGTAGCGAATTTGTACGGATGATGTATGAGTGCGTAGGAGACTACCATCTTCAAAATAAAAAGTATCTTGCATATCCCTAGCAGGATGATCTTCTGGGGTATTTAAGGCCGTAAAATTGTAGTAGTCGCTCTCAATTTGTGGTCCTTCGGCAACTGTATATCCTAAGCCGACAAATATATCTAAGATGCGATCAATAGTACTTTGTAGGGGGTGGGATTTGCCCAAGGGATAGCTTACCCCCGGCATGGTGACATCTAGGGTTTCTGCTAAAATCTGCTTTTCGATTTCTGCTTGTTGTAAATTTTGTTGTTTATGACTTAAGTTATCTTGAATAGTAGTTTTGATTTCATTTGCGATCGCACCGATACGGGGTCTTTCTTCGGCGGATAGTTTACCCATTTCTTTTAAAATGAGGGATAATTGACCTTTTTTACCTAAATAACTAACTCTTAATTCTTCTAGTTGTGATAAACTCTCGGAAGATGCGATCGCTTCTTGGGCTTCCTCGGCAAGAGTTTTAAGTCGAGATTCTATATCTGTTACCATAAATTTTAATTTTAGCTTAATAGTCGTTTATCAGTAAATAATTATTCAGCATTTTGGCAACTTTATCAAATAGCAATGAGTGATAATAAAAGAAAAAAATAAGCATAAATTGTTACATTTAAAACAATCTAATTATTATTTTAATTATTGTTAAATAAACATTCGTAAACAAATAAAAATGGATATAGAATGAAATTATCGAGAAGGTAAATAGCCTAACACAAAAATATTTTCAAATTGTGATAATTATGACATGGCAAATTTTGGTGGCTGACGATGACTTAATTATTAGAAATTTACTTAAAGAATGTTTAGAATTACAAGGTTATTCAGTCATTCTAGCGGGGAATGGAGACGAAGCGATTTCTCTAGCAAAAACTTATTATCCCCATTTATTAATCTCTGATATAATTATGCCTTTCAAAAATGGTTTTGAGCTAGTAAAAGAATTAAGAGATATAAAAGAGTTTGAATTATTACCTGTTATTTTTTTAACTAATAAAGACGGTATTCAAGATAGGGTAAATGGTTATCAAGCAGGATGTGATATTTATTTAGAAAAACCTTTTAATCCACCAGAATTAATTGCCATCGTCAAACATTTATTTACTCGTCATAATATTCAATTAAGTCAAACTAAGTCTGATAAAAAATTAGAGATTTCATTAACTAATAGGGAAAAGCAAGTTTTAGGGCTATTGATAAAAGGATTGTCTAACTTAAAAATAGGAGAGGAATTATATTTAAGCTCAAAAACAGTAGAAAAATATGTGAGTAATTTGTTAAGAAAAACAGGGTCAACTAATCGTACTGAATTAGCTAGTTTTGCTTGTAAAAATAAAATAATTTGAAAAATTCAATAAATCAAAGAGATATATTGATATAGTCTGTGCTAGTAACTAGAACTTTTGCCGTTAAATTTATATTCCAAAAATTACTTATCTTAAAAGATTAGATTTTTAATCTATTTTTCTGTAATAAAATACTTCTTTCGATAGAGATATTTAATACTTTTGAGAGATGAAAATAACTTCAATAATTGTCATGATAGAGAGTAAGTACAGATAAGAAAAAATTAATTTATGAATACTATTAATATCGGATTAAGCAAAACAGAAATTCAGGAAGTTGTTAAATTATTAAATCAAAACTTAGCAGATTTCTACCTACTGCAAATCAAAACTAAAAAATACCATTGGGATGTGGTTGGCCCCCAATTTTTAACTCTCCATGAAATTTGGCAAGGTCAATATGAGATCATTTCAGATAACATAGATAATTGTGCGGAAAGAATTAGAGCTTTAGGAGAATACCCCATTGGCACGGCACAACTATTTTTAGAAAACACAACTTTGAAAGAACATCCCAGCGACTTACCAAATTCTACAGAAATGGTACAGCGTTTAGTAATAAACCACGAACATATAATTCGCAACCTTCGTAGGCATATTGATTTATGTTCTCAAAAATTTCATGATGAAGGTACAGCAGATTTCTTAACGGGTATTATGGAACAACACGAAGAAATGGCATGGATGTTACGCTCTTTCATTGGTGGTAAAAATATTGAGCCAAGAATCAGAGAGGAGAGAGAATTGATTACAGAAAGTTAAATTAATCTCAGTTTAGCTTAATCATAAAGTATTGGGGTGTTAGGGTGCTAGTAGGGTATTAGGGAGAATTTTATTAAACATAGCCCCGTCATTACCCTTAACCTCATCTAAATGAGAAATCATATCTAAAATCAACAACACTGATGTGATATTCTAAATCCTGCGTGTTGAAAGAAATGAGGACGAAACCAATTACGATAATAGAGGGTGGCTTCATAACCATTGGTAGCCCACGAACCACCTTTTAAAAGATAATGACGATTATCAAAAAATGGAGCAGAATAGTCTTGATATAGATAATGAGGTTGAAAGTCTGTTAGGGGTGTAAATATATCCGCTAACCATTCCCAGACATTTCCTCTTAAATCGTAAATTCCTACATCACTTTGTGCTGTTTCTATGCTACCAACAGGGGTAGGGGAAATATATTGTAGGTTGAGGTTATAGTTATTATCATCATCTTGGTTTTTCCTACTAGCTAAGTGCCACTGTGCCTCACTCATCATGGTACATTTTTGACCTATTTTCTGACTATTATAATTACAAAATGCGATCGCTTCATGATAGTTTACTTCCACAGGAAAATCGAGGGGTAAATCTATCTCGTCAAACATGAGACGATAACGGTAACTATTTTTATTCAGTATCCAAAATTTAGGATGGGTAACTTGATTTGTTTCTCGCCATTGCCATCCTTCTTCTTGCCAATAGTTTGGATTTTGATAACCTCCAGATTCCACAAATTGGAGAAATTCATAGTTAGTAATGGGGTATTTACTGACGGCAAAATCATTGACAATTACTTCTCTTGTACCGAAATCAACATCCCAACCGTAGAGATAAGCCTTTTCTGGGTTGCCTAGGTTCACGACTCCTCCTTTGACTGTTATCATGGCATTTTCGGGGGGTTTTCCTTTGCTTGAGGCATAATGCCAAGATGAAGGTTTTGCGACTAATTCTACGGGTAATTGTCGTATTAACATAGAGGAAGTTTCTATGTGTATCCTTTGATGTTCTATCCCCATAATTATCGCCCACCATTGACTTTCTGGAGTTATCGGTAAATCTAGGGGAGTTTTTTCTATTATCTCTATTACTTTATTCCGTGCTTGGTGACGATATGCCCACAATGCTTCTACATCATGCCATTGAATAGATGCGATCGCATTTTGTAACTCATCTGGGGTATCTGGATCAACTCCCATTTCATATAACTTTTCATAAAGAGGATTAATTCCAGTGTTTAATAAACCAACAATTAGTAATTTATTGATGTAAAATACTGCCGAATGACCGAGATAAAAAATAAGAGGATTACGCAGAGAATCAGGGTTTAAATAGAAAGTTTTATCATCTTGAATACTCTTAAATAAACTATCTTCTGTTTTCCAAGCACTGTTTAAATAATTAATAATTTCTTGTTTTTTACAATTATTTAAAATTAAGTTTTTATGATTATTTGTTAATAACATTTTTTGATGATAGGCGAAGATGATTGTGTTTCTTCATTATATTGAATCTCAATTCCCAAAAAATTATATTCAAATCAGGTTATTGATTCTTTGCCAATGGAGTTTTTTCTTTTGCTTATCTTCTCTCCAACGGATTAAATTAGCAGGGGAATTAACCTCTAAACAAGGTAAATTGATGGCTTTTCTTGGTGCATCAGTCACAAGTGCGATCGCATCTTCTATATTACAAATACCCCATTCATACAAATTTTGTACTCCCACAAATAAAGGCAAAGTAGTACCAGACAACGTACCATCAGGAAGCCTAGCAGTGCCATTTTTAACCTCAATAGTACGACTATCCCAAGGATAAATACCATCACCCAAGCCAATGGGGGCTAAAGCATCACTAACGACAAATATCCCTTGATGATAATTACTAGCTTGTAGAATCAATTTAAGCATAGTCGGACAAACATGATTCCCATCTGCTATCAAACCACAATAAACATGAGGATTAACAATAGCTTCCCCCAATAACCCCGCCTGTCGATGATGAAGATTAGGCATGGCATTAAAAGCATGAGTAACCATGGATGCCCCTTGCTGAAAAGCAATCATTGCCTCTTCTGCTGTAGCCTGAGAATGTCCTAAACTTACCACTATGTCCAAAGACTGCAAATAGGGGATAACGTCTTTTTTCTCATCCAATTCAGGAGCAAGAGTAATTATTATCACTACATCTGCATATTCTTCTAAAACCATTTTGACGTTATCAAGGGTTAAAGGTAACAGATATTCTGGGGGGTGAGCTCCTCTTTTCTCATAGTTTAAAAAAGGTCCTTCTAAATGAACTCCAATAATTTCAGCCTCATTTTTTCTTGGTTTTTCCCGTTTAAACTCTTGAATAACCTTGAGAGATTGATGAATTTTTTCAACAGAAGTGGTGACAATAGTGGGTAAAAATTGATCTACTCCTGTTGACCACAAATAAGCACAAATATCATGTAATTTATCTATATCATCAAAACAAAGATCAGGAAAAGCTAATCCCAATCCGCCATTAATTTGTAAATCAACTCCCCCTAAAGAAAGATAATCTCCTTCTAAATCCAAATCTGAATTAGTGTCTAAATGAGAGGGTTGTATGGATTTTATTTTACCATTCTCAATCACTAGAGTTTGCAAGTCAGAATAACCTACTAGCCTCCCGTTAGTGATGATAAAGCTAGTTTTTGTAAATGTCATACTTTATTTTTTATGAATAGTTTATAAGAATAGGTTTTCAAGAATTATGAATGAATAATTAAATAACTCTGAACCCTGAACTCCAAACTCTGAACTATCTCAAATTTTTGGTCAAACTTGGTACAAAATGCAATTATAATGGAATTATTGACCTGCTAAAATTCTTTTCGAGGAATAAATCAATGATTGAAATGAAAGTGGCGGCGATCGCACTTGATGCTATTAGTAGGAGTCCGATCATTCTCTTAAAGGATGCTACAGAACGCCGTGCATTGCCAATATATATCGGACAGGATCAAGCAAGGTCAATTATTGGGGCATTAGAACAACAGGTTTCCCCCCGTCCTTTAACTCATGATTTAGTGGTTAATATTCTTTCTGCTTGGAATTTAAGACTTGATCGCATTATTATTAATGCTTTAGAAGATAACACATTTTATGCTCTTTTATGTCTCAAAGGCGGGGAATTAGAACAGCAAATCGATTGTCGTCCCAGTGATGCGATCGCCCTTGCCTTACGTGCTGGTTGTCCTATTTGGGTGATGGAAGAAGTAGTGTTAGATGCTTCAATTCCTGTTGATCGGGATGCAGACGAGGAAGAAAGAGAGGCATTTCGAGATTTTGTTTCCAATTTAAGCCCTGAAGAATTAATCCGTCGAGCCAGAAAAAGCAACAGCGAAGATTAAGAAAGGGCAAAGGGCAAAGGTAATTAACAATGAAATATCGCCGTTTTGGCAAAACAGAACTAAATATATCCGTGTTTTCCCTCGGTTTAATGCGTTGTTGCTATAGTCAATCTCAGTTATTGTCAACGGTAGCAAAAGCCTTTGAGTTAGGTATTAATCATTTAGAATTAGCAAGAGGATATGGTAACAGCGAAGCCTATTTAGGTCATGCTTTAAGGGAGTTAAATATTCCCCGTGAAAAAGTTATTATTACAACTAAATTAACCCCCCATGAAGATAAAAATACTTTTAATCAATGGTTAGATGAGTCTCTTTTGAATCTACAAACTGATTATATAGATTGTCTTGCTATTCACGGAATAAATACACCATTACACTTAGATTTAATACAAAAAACAGATTTTTTAGAAATATTAACTAAGGCAAAAAATGAAGGAAAAATTAAACATATTGGCTTTTCTAGTCATGGCAGTTTAGAGCTAATTAAAGAAGCAATTTTAACTAATTTGTTTGAATTTATTAATATCCATTATTATTATTTTTTTCAACGTAATTATTCAGCATTAGAATTAGCAAAAAAACTAGATTTAGGAGTATTTATTATTTCCCCAGCCGACAAAGGAGGGCTTCTATATCAACCCTCTCCGAAATTAGAAAACCTTTGTAAACCTTTTTCTCCTCTACATCTAACTTATCGCTTTTTACTGTGCGATCGCCGTATTTCAACCCTAAGTCTAGGTGCTAGTAACCCAGAAGAATTAATTTATCCTCTCACAATTGCCGACAAAGATGAACCCTTAAATAAGGAAGAAATAGACACATTTAACCATATAGAAAATACCCTTAAGCAAACTCTAAAAACAGATCATTGCTCTCAATGTTATCAATGTCTTCCTTGCCCCGAAAATATTAATATTCCTGAAATCTTGAGATTACGAAATTTAGGAGTTGGCTTAGAAATGACAGAATATGCAAAATATCGCTATCAAATGTTTGAAAATGCAGGACATTGGTTTTGGGGGAGAAAAGGAGATAAATGTACTGAATGCGGTGAATGTTTACCAAAATGCCCAGAAAAACTCAATATACCCGCATTATTAGCCGATAGTCATGATCGCTTGAAAGGGAGTGCAAGAAGACGTTTATGGGAAAGCTGAAATATTTAGGTTTTAGAGACAGAAAAATCAGTGATGATTAACAATGGAATTAGATGGGAGGTTGGAATGTCGAAGAATTGGGGTATTGGGATGTCAGGGAAAAGTTAATTAACCTCAGTTTTGGATAAGAAAACAGGCAGATAGTAAGCTGAATATAGCAAACCATCAACTAACTACTGCCCTATGTTTAATTTAGATTATTTATTTTGTCATGTCGATGATTTCTGCCAACAATTTGAACCTCAATCCTCTTTTATAACTCCAAACTCAGTTAAAGTAAGGTATAAAGGGTATTTCTTTGACGGGAAGGACGATTAATAGATGCGATCGCATCTTGTATTTCTTGAACTTCTAAACAAGTACCGCCTTTCGCACCAGCCATAGTGGTAATATGTTCTTCCATCAGAGTGCCACCAATATCATTACAACCCCATGAAAGAGCTTCAATAGCACCATGTAAACCCAATTTAACCCAACTGGGCTGATGATTGGGGATAATATCACCGAGGAATAAACGGGCAACTGCTGTTAACTTGAGAGTGGCATCTAAATCTGGTTGGATTTTACCGACTCTTTTTCTCAAGGGTTGAGGGGCGTATTCTCCCACGAAAGGTAATAAAATAAACTCTGTAATTCTGGCAGGATAACCTTTTTCTAAAGCTAACTCTTGAAGCGATCGAACTTTTGTTAAATGTAACATTTCCTGCTCATAAGTTTCAACATGACCACATAGCATTGTGCTAGTAGTATATAACCCCCAACGATGTGCTTTAGAAATAATATCCATCCATGTCTGAGTATCTATTTTTTCAGGACAAATAATTTTTCGCACAGTATCATCTAAAACTTCAGCCGCCGTACCTGGTAAAGAATTGACTCCCCCATCACGCAAGGCAACGATGACATCATCATAGCTCAAACCGTCCTCACGGGCGATAAACTGTACTTCTTGGGGGGAGAAAGCGTGTAAATGCAGTTGAGGAAAAGATTTTTTGATTTCACCAATAAGTTTTAAATAGTATTTCAAACTGCTACCATCAACCTTTGCCAAAGGATTTAAACCCCCCTGCATACAAATTTCCGTTGCTCCCTTTTCCACCGCTAACGATGACTTAGCTATAATATCTTCAATTTCTAGCCAAAAAGCCCCTTCTTCTCCTTGATCACGACGAAAAGCACAAAAACTACAATGTTGCTCACAAATATTCGTGAAATTAATATTACGGTTAATTACGTAGGTGACAGTATCCCCTACTTGTTGATGTCTCATTTCATCAGCAGTGTTTTGTAACCATTGTTTATTCTCCTGACGATTTGATTGAAGCACCCTTACACCCTCGGAGAAAGAAATAAAAGGAGAAACCGTCTTTAAAACCATAAACTTTGCACCAATGAAGATAAGCAATCATATAAATATTAACCTACCTAAGTTCAATAACATCCCCCAATCTCGAAATTGCCAATATTTCTAATTTCGTAAAAAAGCATTTTGCCCATATTTTTACAACCACCCTAAAATGCAATTAAAACATAAATATAATGCAATTTTAAAATCATGCAATTATCGCAAATGATATTATAAAAACTGATGCATAATAATCTATCTGTTTAGATTAACTAATCAAATATAGCTAGATAACTATTTAGAAAAATAATAACCATGAGTCAAATTTGTCCCAAATCTGTCAATATAATCCCTCAAATTATCGATGTTTTAAGTAGAGGAGAAATTGTCGTTTTACATACAGATATTGTTTATATCTTTTTAGCCAATGGTTTAAACGAAAATTCAGCAAGTAAGATTCATGAGTTAAAACGATGGAATCCCAGAAAACCTCTAGTTTTGCTTTCTAACCAAGAGAGAATTTCTGAATATAGCAATTTAACTAAAGACGCTCAAATATTAGTTAATCAATTTCCCTACCCGATTAGTGTGATTATCCCTCACCGCAATAATTTACCTGAAACGGTAACGGCTGGCCATAATACTATTTTCGTTTCTTGTCCTGATGATTTTATTTATAATCTAGTGAATAGATGTCCTTTTCCGATTGTTTCTGGTACAGCAAGTTTGGGGGGTGACTATCGAGCAGTAAATGCAAAAACTGCACAAGACTTATTTGGTAAGGAAGTAAGTTTAATTGTCGATGGGGGTAAACCTAAATATGGCATTAGAACCACTTTAATTGATTGTAGTTTACCGCTACCAACGATTATGAATTTCGGCATTATTTCCTATGATGATTTACGCCCTTTAATACCTCATATCGAGTTACCTTCTCATTTGCGTAAATAACCTGAATTTATCTGATAAGAGAAGGGGTAAGGGCAGGTTTGACAGTTTGACAGTTCAACAGTCCAACAGATTCAAGAAGAGCTTAACCAAATCTACCGCTAACATAATCTCTAGTGGCTTCTTCACGGGGATCACTAAAGATTTTTTCAGTGCGATCGAACTCTACCAAATAACCGATTTTGTTACCCTTATCCCCAATAGCTTCAGCATTAAAAAATGCAGTCATATCAGCAACTCTAGTGGCTTGTTGCATATTGTGAGTAACAATAACAATGGTATAATTTTCTTTAAGTTCGTGCATTAGTTCCTCAATTTTCAGAGTGGAAATGGGGTCTAAAGCAGAACAGGGTTCATCCATTAATACTACTTCGGGTTGAGCGGCAATGGTACGGGCAATACAAAGCCTTTGCTGTTGCCCTCCTGAAAGGGAAAAGCCACTTTCTCCCAATTTGTCTTTTACCTCATCCCACAATACAGCACGGCGTAAAGAAGTTTCAACTAACTCGTCCATATCTCCTTTATAACCATTAATTCTCGCACCGTAGGCAATATTATCATAGATAGTTTTTGGGAAAGGATTAGGACGTTGAAATACCATACCAATTCTTTTTCTCACTTCCACAGGGTCAATATCTTTATGGTATAAATCCTGTCCGTGATAGGTAACTCTACCTTTTAATTTAAAAGAACTAATTAAGTCGTTGAGACGGTTTAAACATCTCAAAATGGTACTTTTACCGCACCCCGAAGGACCAATAAAAGCAGTAATTTGATTTTTGGCAATGTCGAGGTTAACGCTTCTAACTGCTTTATAAGTGCCATAGTATATATCAACATCCCTTAATTGCAATACAGGTTCTGGTTGTTGATATTCTTCTTGATTCTTGTAAGATTCTTCCATTGTTTTTTCTCTCTAGTTAGGTTTTGGGTGATGATAGGGATTAAATTCTAAAGGGTAATTTCTAATTTATTACGGAATTAATAAACTTTTTTACGGGTTACTAAACGAGCGATAATGCTAGTTCCCAATACTAAAAAGACTAAAATTAACGATCCAGCCCATGCTAATTCTTGTTGGGGTTTAAAGGGGAGAATAGCAAAGTTATAAACTAATACTGATAAGGTGGCAATGGGTTCGAGTAAACCTTGGAAAGAAACATTAGGCCAGAAATTAGAGAATAACGCGGTGAAAATTAAGGGGGCTGTTTCTCCTGCCGCTCGTGCGATCGCAAGGGTTACACCTGTAACGATACCGGGTAAAGCCGCAGGTAATACTATTTTAATTACAGTTTGATAGTTATAAGCCCCAACTCCTAAAGCCGCCCAACGCACCTCTTGAGGAACAATTTTTAAGGCTTCATCAGTAGTACGGATAATGGTAGGTAACATTAATACGGCTAAAGCAACACCCCCAGCCACAGAGGAAAAACCCACGATACCGCTAGAAACCAATAAACCAAAAGCGAAAACCCCAGCGATAATTGAGGGTACACCACTTAAAACATTAGTCGCAAAACGAATGCTTAAAGCTAATTTATTGTTCCCGCTAAACTCCGATAAATATACTGCCGCTAATACTCCAATGGGTACAGCGATAATAGTGGCAATTCCGACTACTACTAAAGTTCCAATTAAAGCGTTGGCAATTCCTCCCTCACTTAATCCTGGAGGTGGAGGTAGTTGGGTAAATAAGTTAGTGTTCAAACGGCTAAAACCTTGAATAATTACAAAGTAAAGCACTGCAAATAAGGGTATAACCGTACAAATTAAACATAGAGCGGAAATTCCAGTCATAATTGAGCCAAAAACTGCTCTTTTACTCGATGGATTTCTTTTTAGACTGCCAATAGTTGATGCTGTCATAAGTGTTTTTGAATAAAAATAGAAAGTTACAATAAAAATTAAGGTGTCAGGTGTCAGGTTTTAGATATTTTTTCACTCTCCCCACTCCCTACTCCCCATTCCACAAGGGTTGAATATATTCAACCTCAACCCCTACTCACTCTTAACTCCGAACTCCGAACCCCGAACTCCGAACCCTGAACTATGATTACTCATATCTTGCTTTAACTTGATTAACGATATATTCAGCACCGACATTGACTATTAAGGTTAAAATCATTAATACCAAACCGGCATACATCAAAGCTGATACTTGTAAACCACTAGCTTCAGCAAATTGGTTGGCGATTAAAGATGCGATCGTATTTGCAGGGGCAAGGATGGAAATATTCAGGTTATTAGAGTTCCCAATAATCATGGTTGCCGCCATAGTTTCTCCCATAGCACGACCTAAAGCTAACATAACACCACCGACAATACCAGAAATTGCGGCAGGAATTAGGACTCGGAAAATGGTTTCCCAACGAGTTGCACCTAATCCGAGAGAGGCTTGTCTTAAATCGGGTGGTAAGGAAGCTAGAGAGTCACGGGAAATAGCAATGATAATGGGTAAAATCATAATTGCTAAGATGATACCCGCAGGAAGCATTCCTGGCCCCGTGGGGGGAGTGCTAAATAAAGGAAACCAACCAAAGTTACCGTTTAACCAAGTGCCTAAACTTTTGGTAAGAGGAATTAAAACAAATATCCCCCAGAGTCCATAAACAACACTAGGAATTGCGGCTAAAAGTTCCACTAAAAAGACAAGAATGGTTCGTATTTCTTCTGGTAAAAAATCTTCGCTCAGGAAAACGGCCGCACCAACTCCCAAAGGAATAGCAATAATTAGGGCAATCAGAGAACTTACGAGTGTACCATAAACCACTGCAATAACACCATATTCATCTTCAACGGGATTCCAGTTGCTATTATTGAAGAAGGTGAAGTTAAATTCTTTAATGGCCGGCCAAGCTCCGATCGCAACAATTATTGCTATGCTAAGAAGAATTAAGCCAATACTAATGGCTAAAATAAGGGTAAGCCAACGAAAACCTATATCAAGATTTTTTTCCACTCCCCTAGGAGAATCCCCGATACTGTAGGAATCGTTACCATTTGATCTGGACATAGTGGGATTATTATTTAATAAATAAGTTTATGAGATAGACAAATTCAATTTATAAGGCTAAAGAGAAGACGACTAAAAATAGTTAGTTATTTCAATCTATCTTCTCTAACTTTTCTTAAAACTAAAAGATGAAGGTTAAATTCTAGTTAATGGTAATGGTGTAATCTGGGGTAATTTGATCGGCGGCGGCGGCTACTTTTTCCACCACATTAGCGGGTAAAGGAATATAACCCAGTGCAGGAGCGGCTTTTTGTCCTTCGGTTAAACCGTACTGAATCATTGCTTCAACTGCGATCGCTTTATTGGGATCATCATAGGTTTTGTATGCTAACATCCAAGTATAAGTAACGATAGGATAAGAATCGTCTCCTTCAGGATCAGTAATAAATGCTCTTAAGTTTTCTGGCAATTCTACGTTAGCAAGAGTTTTGGAAGCACTTTCGTCACTAGGTGCAATAAAGTTTCCTGCCTGATTTTGTAAAGAAGCCATCATTAAGCCGTTGTTTTTCGCATAACCATACTCTACATATCCGATCGCACCTTCAGTTTGAGTGATAGCGGCAGTTACACCCTCATTTCCTTTCCCACCAATAAAGTTTCCAGTGCTAGGCCATTGTACAGTTTTACCCTCACCAATAGTATCTTTCCATTCAGGACTAATGGCACTTAAGTGCATTGTAAATACACCAGTAGTTCCACTACCATCGGATCTATGAACAAAAGTAATAGGTAAATCAGGTAAAGTTGCACCCTCGTTATCGGCGGCAATTTTAGGGTCATTCCAATTTGTAATTTTACCCAATGCAATATCTACATAGGTTTCCCTACTGAGTTTCAAGCCTTCTACTCCGGGTAGATTATAGGCATAAACAATACTACCTGCGGTCATAGGTAATAACAATACCCCTCTGTCAATAGCATCAATTTCTTCGTCTTTCATGGCTACATCACTAGCACCGAAATCAACCGTTTGCTGAGTAAATTGTTCGACTCCAGCACCACTACCCACAGACTGATAATTTACTTGTAATTTAGGTTGAACTTGAGCAAGGGAAACAAACCAGTTTTGATACAAAGGAGCGGGGAAAGATGCACCAGCACCATTTAATGTTACTGTACTTTCAAAAGGTACTTCAATAGTTGTACTAGAAGCAGTTTCGCCGCCACCAGTAGTTTCGCCACCACCAGTAGTATTATCGGTGGGCTGTCCACCACCGCCACAAGCTGTCAAACTAAGAGCTACAAATAGAGCGGATACTGATCCAAATAATTGTTTTGTTTTCATTTTCATTATCGTTTATGAATGTATTTTTACTTAGTCTTTATTTAGTCTCTCATCATAATATGACTATTCCTATCCTGTGGTAAAGAAAAGGTTAAGAAATGGTGGGGAAATCATCAAAAAATATATTATTGATTATGGTTTAAAAATATTATAAATAGTGGTAAATCATTCACCAATCTTGTTTTTTATTAAATGGATAAATTCAGTTTGAAAGTTATTAGTAAAAATCTATAAAATCTTTTCTGACAAAGAGTTAGCACTTTTTTTATACTGTGATTAAAATAATAAAAGATATTTTTCCAGTGTAGCATCTGTAACAAATAATTGCGTTTGTAAGTAAAGAGGTTTGAAATATTTGATGATTTTTAAATTATATTTATTTTTAATATTTTATATCTAATAAAAATGATAAATATAAGTTAATAAGTAGGAATATTATTTTTATAAAATAGTTATAATTATTTTGTTTATTCAAAAAAATAAAAAGTTTTTACTTAGTATTAGAAATTTAAGATATTGAATATATTAATGAGCCTCATAATATTTATTAACCTTGACAAATTTTCCGAAAAAATGTTATTCATAAATATAGATTATATAAGTAAAAAAGACTTGTTGAATAAATACTGATTATATAAAAAATTTAATTATTATTAAATAATAGTTGCCTATACCTAATATTAATAAAGGGTGTAGGCTATATAATTGAACATCTATAGCCATTATCTTGATTTATATATCCCAATAATAAAACTCTAAATCATTAGAGATACTGACTTATCAATGAATATTTATTAATTATTGAACATACTATTTTTCCTCAGAATTATGACTTCAGAAATAAACACTCAGAGACAAAATTTTATCGGTTTACAAGATAAATATTATTTTAATTATGGAGGTCAAGGTATTTTACCTCAATCCGCTTTAAATAAGATTATTGATACCTACAAATTTATCGACAAAATTGGTGCTTTTGGTATCAAAATTAACAGTTGGATTCAAGAAAATATTAATAAGACTAAAATTGCGATCGCATCTGAAGTAGGAGCGAAACCAAAAACAATAGTTTTAACAGAAAATGTTACCAGTAGTTGTAATATTGCTCTTTGGGGTATTGAATGGCAAGAAGGAGATGAAATTTTGTTAACTGATGCGGAGCATCCGGGGGTAATTGCGAGTATCAAAGAGATAGCCCGTCGTTTCGGGGTTAAAATGGCAGTTTGTCCCATTATACAGACTTTAAATAACGGCAATCCTGTAGAAATAATCAAAAATCATCTCACAGCAAAAACTCGCTTATTAGTTATCAGTCATGTTCTCTGGAATACTGGGCAAGTGCTACCGTTAAAAGAGATAGTCCAAGTTTGTCATAATTACCCTCATCAGAATAAGCCCATACAAGTATTAGTAGATGGGGCGCAGTCAGCAGGAGGAATACCTTTAAACTTAATAGAATCCGAAGTTGATTACTATGGTTGCACGGGGCATAAATGGTTATGTGGTGCTTCTGGAGTAGGTTTTCTTTATATTAGGGAAGATTTACTTACTTCTCTTCGCCCTACTTTTATCGGTTGGCGTGGTTTAGATTTCACCAACTCAGATTTGACATTTATAGATGATGGCAGTCGTTTTGAAGTGGCAACCTCGGCCTATCCTTTATATACTGGCTTACAAGAAGCGATCGCAATTCATCAATCATGGGGTACAATAGAGGAACGCTACGATCGAATCAAAAAACTAAGTGCTTATCTCTGGTCAAAATTACAACAGATAGAAGGTATTGAGTGCTTAAAAAAAGATACTCCTCCAGAGTCAGGTTTAGTGTCATTCTATCCAAAACCGGGGCAAGATCCACAAAAAATCGTCAAAATGTTGGAAGAAAAGGGTTTTTTCTTGAGAACTTTAGCTAATCCTTACTGTATTAGAGCTTGTGTCCATTATCTAACTTTAGAATCTGAAATTGATGAATTGATTGCACAACTTTAAATAAGGTTAGGTATCAGGTGTCAGATTGCAGGTTGCAGGTGTTAGGGAGAAACGAGAGTTCGCCTTCGGCTCTTGTACTCCCTTCGGTTGTGAACGGGGTTTTTAATTCTTAATTCTCAACTATTCACTATTAAACTTTTCCACACAACGGGCAAAAATTTCCACTCCCATACTCAAGACAGTTTCATCAAAATCAAAACGGGGATGATGGTGAGGATAATTGAGCTTTTTATCAGCATTGGCTGAACCAAGAAAGAAATAACACCCCGGCACTTCTTGCAAGAAAAAGGACATATCTTCCCCCCCCATAGTTTGGCATTCAGGTACAACACCCATAGGAGTTTCTACCACTTCCATCGCCACAGATTTAACTAATTGAGTAATTTGAGGATTATTGATAACGGGAGGATATAACTGCCAATAATCTAATTCATATTCAGCCCCATGACTTTGACAAATGCCACCGATAATGTCTTTGATTCTTTGACCAATGAATGATTCTAGTTTTGGATTAAAATAACGTACAGTGCCACTCATCTTTGCCGTGTCAGCAATAACATTAAGGGCTGTACCTGCATGAAACTCTCCCACTGTCACTACAGCACTATCTACAGGGGCGATATTTCTGGCAACAATAGTTTGTAAGGCATTAACTATTTGAGAACCAACCACCACAGAATCAATGGTTTGATCTGGCATAGCACCATGGCCTCCCTTGCCAAAAATAGTGCATTTAAAGCACTCTACCGCCGCCATTAATGCTCCTTCTCTAACTCCGATAGTACCAACGGGTAAATTGTTCCATAAATGTAAGCCAATGATAGCATCAACATCGGGATTCGATAGCACCCCCTGTTCAATCATCGGTTTCGCACCCCCTGGCCCTTCCTCGGCGGGTTGAAAAATGATTTTTACCGTTCCCCGCCATTTATCTCGATTATGAGCTAAATAATGGGCAATTCCAAGGGCGATCGCAGTATGACCATCATGACCACAGGCGTGCATAATACCATCGTGTTTAGAACAGTAAGAAACGGAGTTTTCTTCTTGAATGGGTAAAGCATCCATATCCGCACGAATACCTAATACTTTACCTACATAATTACTTTTGATAACTGCAACAATACCTGTTTTGGCAACACCTTTTTCATGGGCAATACCCCACTGGCTTAATTTCTCACTGACGAAATTAGCAGTCAAAATTTCTTTAAATCCTAACTCTGGGTATTGATGAATTTGACGGCGCCATTGTACTAATTCTGGTTGCAAAAGTGCGATTTTATCTCTAATTTGAGATTCGTTAGGCATACAATTAATAATAAATAATTAGTAATTAGCAATTAATATAAAATAGACTAGGGGCAAACCTCTCTGTGTCTTCCCTTAAAAGGGGAGAAGAGTAAAAGTGTTTAATTAACTCTAACCCCAACACCTTAATACCTGAAACCCGAAACCCGACACCTCTTACCCAAATCAAGTACTATTTAATTTGACTTCTAGTAACAACTCGGTCAATTAAACCATAATCTCTTGCTTCTTCGGCAGACATGAAAAAGTCTCTTTCTGTGTCTTCTTCGATTTTGTCTAGGGGTTGCCCTGTGTGAGAAGCCATATAGTGATTTAACTGTTTTTTCAGGTAGAGGATTTCTTTGGCTTGAATCTCTATGTCTGTAGCTTGTCCTTGCGCACCTCCGAGGGGTTGGTGAATCATGATGCGAGAATTAGGAAGGCTCATTCTTTTTCCTTTTGCACCAGCACTGAGCAAGAATGCTCCCATACTTGCCGCTAGTCCTACACAAATAGTACAAACATCAGGCTTAATTTGATTCATAGTATCAAAAATACCTAATCCTGCGGAAACTGATCCACCGGGGGAGTTGATGTATAGATAAATATCTTTTTCTGGGTCTTCTGCTTCGAGCAATAACAATTGTGCTACTAAGGAATTAGCTAATTCATCAGTGACTTGTTGTCCTAAAAAAATAATTCTCTCTCTAAGTAGTCTTGAATATATATCAAAAGCGCGATCGCCACGTCCTGATGTTTCAATAACGGTTGGTATCATTACAGTTAATCTCTATATAATTTTGCTACGGTTTTTTATGTTGATTTTAACTTATTAAGCTATCAACAAAAGATAGGGAAAAATAAAATACAACTCTTAATGCTCGATTGTTATTTACGATAGGATTGTTACTATTCCATTATTACCATTAACTTTGACTAATTGACCATCCTGGAAAATTTCTGTGGCATGGGGAATGTCCATCACGGCAGGAATGTGGTATTCTCTGGCAATAATTGCACCGTGAGATAGTTTGCCTCCTACTTCGGAAATAATTGCTCCTGCTTGAGTTAGAATTGTTGTCCATCCTGCATCTGTATAGGGTACAACCATTATGGTTTCTTGATCGATGTTTTTTGCTTCTATTAAACTTTTAATTATTTTTATTTTTCCTTCTTTTATTCCCATACTAGCTGGGATTCCTTGCAGAATTTTTTTTGTTGTCGATATATCATTCTGATTTGTTAAATCTATTTGGGGTGTTTCTCCATAGATAAGGTAAGGAATTTTCTTGATTTTTTTATTTTCTTCCCATGTCCATTTTCTGGCTTTTATTAAGTTATAAATTTTATCGATATTGACATTTTTATCTTTAATTAAATCTCTCAATTCTGTTGATTTTAAGAAGAATAAATCTCCTTGCTCTAATACTTTTCTTTCTTTAATTAATTTGTTTTCTATCTCCACAAAACTATAACGAAGATAAGCTAAAAGTTTAGAATAAATTTCGGCAACTTGTCCTTTTAAATCTAGTCGAGGTTGAACGATAGAAGTTTTCCATGATTTATTTTTATCTTTATTTACTTTTAAATTAATCTCTTTTTCTCCAACAAATTTAGAAAACATTAAACGCATATGGCGTTGATCTTCTGACCATCGAGAGACGGCTATATCTGTGGCAGTTTCGCTTAAATATCCATATTCTTCTAACCATTTTTCTAGGCGATTTAAAATGGATTCTCCTTCTGTTGATTCAGATAAATAAGAAAAAAAGGCAGGATAATTATTACAATCTAGTTGATTTAATTCAGCTTCTGATAATAAATTTTGAGTTTCGATCGCAATTTTTTGTAGAGATTTTATGGAAGTTATTTCAGGAATTTTATCATAGTCTAAATCATTGGGATTAACCTGAAAAATTGTTTGTCTTAAACTATAACTTAAAGGGGCGAGAATACTATAATAAGTTGCTTTTTTTAATATTTCTAAAATATGATCGATGCGATCGAGCAATTCTATGGTAGATAAAGTTTCACAGGGAATATCTTTTAATTCATCTAAAATTGGTCTAAAATGACGATCATTATCATGGGCAAAATCTGCAATCAATCGCCACTCTTTTCTTAACAAACGCCATAAACCTCCTAAATTACTGATGGTTGCCGTCAGTGGAGGTTTACTAAATTTACTACCACGGGTGAGAAATTCCAAACTTTCTGGAGGTAAACCCATTAATAGAAAAATCTCTCCTAAGAGGGTAGCATTAAAATAAGCATGGTCATAATGAAGAGTTGCTGTTTGACTAAAATCTAATGTGCGAGACTTTTTGCCTAAAACAATGGTAAAAATTTCACCCCAAACACCACAGGTAAGAGGTTGATTAATTGACCATGTTAAAGGGCGTATGACTCCGGGGATAACTTCGGCGGCAATTTTTCTTGTCCATACTGGTTTAAGAGTAGTAATAGGACGAGTTTGCAGTAACCAAATTTTTTCGCCATCGTAAGTCCATTCTATATCTTGGGGAACGCCTTGGCACAAATGTTCAATTTCCCTTGCTATTTTGCCTAAATTGAGTACAACTTCTTGGGATATATCCCCTTCTCCTTCCACTTTTTCTTCAGGAAAAAAGACTCTATACTGTTGCGGTGTCACCTCCCCTGAAACTAATTTTAAACCCATGCCCGACACTGCTTCAATGCAAACGGTATCTTCTAGTTGATTAACAGGATCTCTACTAAAAATTACTCCCGAACATATGCCATTGATTTGTTTTTGAATAATAACCGCAATACCTTTTTCTGACTGCTTTTGTCTTTGTCGATAATCAAGTGCGATCGCACTATTATAAGATGAAAAACAATTAACAATAGCTTGAGAAAGACTATCAAAATCTGTCAAATTTACAAAACTATCATAAATACCAGCCGCCGATGCCCAATTAGTATCTTCATCTAAAGCAGAAGAACGAACTACATAAGGGTTACTAGAAGAAGGATTGATAAATTCTTGTAGCTTATGAATATCATCTCCAACTTTTAAAACCCAACCATCAGGAACATTATAACCCCACTTTTTTAACCGAGAAAGATTAGTGGCTTTTGCCCCCACTTTTTGGGGATTAAGGGTTTCATTCAAACTGACAATACCACTGTCGCCCCGAAAAAAACGAAACATTTTTGCTGATTCCCCATTGACTTCACTAGGATTTAATTCTAAATCATCTGCCATTTGCCGATAAATCCAAATCATCAAACTAGCTAAAATAATGGTGAGTAAAATGTATTCAGGATGATTAATATTTTGTGCTGATAAAACCACCACCATTAAAAACAACACACTAATTCTTCCTGCTTGTTTCTCACGCCAAATAGTGAAACTAACTCCCCCCAAAATAAAAATTAACAATGCCGCAACGGGATTATGAGTAACAATACCCCAAGTTAAATTAGTTGCACCTGCCCCTTTACCAAAGTAATAACGTCCTAAAATAAGCATTATTAGGGTAATAATCTCCCAAAACGAACCAGAAGGGAAAAATATTCTCGATAATAAAACTACTCCTACCCCTTTTCCTGCTTCCGATAACACTGCCAAAATTCCTGCTAATTTACCACCATGATAAAAAGCGGCGGATACAGAGATGTTTCCTGTACCTAATTTGGTCAATTCCTTTCCTGAAACTGCATAGGTAAACCAATCTATTAAAGGTATCGCTCCAATTATAGGGGGAATAATTAAGATACTTAAAATTCCGCCAATTTGTGTCATAGTCATAATTGATTAATACAAAATTAGTTCAGTAATGGATAGAGTATTTTGCTCTTTGAAAAACTCATTATCGTCAACTTTTGGTTGTCAATTCTGTTATTTTTATGTTGATTGTCAACTTTTAATACTCAAACAACAAAGAATTAAAGCCTCACTCCATTCAACAGTAGCACCATAAGTATCCCCTGTATGACCTCCTAATGGTTTTTGAATTAACCATCCCGTCATTAAAGAAATACTAGCACCAATTATATTTGTAGTAATAATTTGAGTGAGTGAATTTCCTAGAAAGTAAAATTGAATAATTATCAAGAAAATCATAAATAAAGAACCAATAAACCCATCTAAAGGGAAATTTAAGTCTTTTTTCAGAAAAGCTCCTTTTCCTTCTTCTCTCACATAAGGATAAAGTGCGATCGCACCTAATTGTCCCCACCTTCCCCAACTCATAGAAATCATTAAGCCCCACCATAAAGGTATAGAAAGCTCATATAAACTGGCAATTTTAAGCAAAACTAAAAAAATACCAGAAATTAACCCATAAGCACCAACACGACTATCCTGCATCACTTCTAAGCGTTTTTTTTGATCCCCCTGCACCCCCCAAGCATCCCCAGCATCGATCGCACCATCGAAATGTAATCCACCAGTTACACAAATCCAAGCAAAGACAAGTAAAACAATTTTAGTTAAAGGAGGAAAACCAATGACATCGAGCATTAGAGCAAAAATACTGAGCAAACTGGCTAACAAAACTCCAATCCAAGGTAGCCATAAAGCAGTCTTAAAAAAACTTATTGAAATAAAAGAGGGAAGGGGAATACGACTATAGAAAATGACTGCCCCAAAAAAAGAGGATACAAAGTTTTTCATTAGATTTTTGCAAAAGTTAGGCAAGAGGTAAACCGAAATAGAGAGAAAGACATGAGGCAAAAGTTAAGAAAATCTACTGTTTCTCTATGGAAATAGATTTTAATTTTCATTTTGCATATAGGTCAATCATAAAGAAAACAAAAGCGAACCTGAACAAATATTTAATTTTAGGTTAAGATTGTGTGGTAGCAAAAAAATAAAATTCGTAAAATCCCAAATTTGCTATTAACATAAGAATAGAAATTGACTGTTTTGTCAAAAAAAGTCTCAGCTTGAAATCATATTAAGACTAGCTTCTAGCAGTCCTAAAATAGAGTATGAGTTAAATAATTCGACATTTGGGATGGTTAAATACTCTTTAAGAGTAAAACCGTAGAATCTTGATACAAAATCGCAGAGTTGAGAAGGATTGTTTCTTGTCTTGAATAAGTTTAATCCCTACACCTCTGTCTGTTTTTGGGAAGGATAGCCCATGTATTTTTCAGTGAAAAAAAATAAAAGTGCTAACTTTTTTCTCGGACAATAAATTAAGTGATAGTATCAAAATCTATTCAATTTAGACAAAATAAATTAGGAGCAAAAAAGGGTTAATAACTATGAATCATCAACCAAATTATCGTCAATTACCTGCCCCCTGTATCATAGAAACAGGGATGTTAGTAAACAAAGAAGATATGAAACGCCTTATTAATGATTTAACTCAAGTGCGTTACCTACACAGCATTGACGGAGTAATTCAAAATCAAGGGCAAGGTTGGATTTTAGAAGTTTTTAATGACCCAAATCAAGCAACAGTAGTAGTTAATAATAGTCTTTACATCAACGTTCAAAGTTTTGATTATTTACAATTAAATCAAGTCTCTCCTCAAGAAACTCACTTTGATTTAGTCCAAGATAATCGTATTCTTAAGTTAATTCCTTTCGTAAATACCAGTCAAGAGCAACAAGTTTCTAAAAATTTAGGCTTTGATAGTTTAGAAGAAATGTTAGGGGAAGTTTTCTCGGCTAAGTGGGATGTTCAGCTAGATGAAGATTTTTAAGAGTTTTCCTTTTTAGATTATAGGGTTTAAGGTGTTGGTGAGGAAGGAAAGAGAGGGGATTGGGGTTCTGATAAAGGTAGTTTTTGATAGGAATTAACCAACATTGTGGCATATTTGATTAGTGATCAAATTATCTGCTTTCATCATTTATTTCTTACAATCATCTTTTAGCTTCAATAGTTCTTAAAACTGTTCATTGAAAGTGTAACTACCATCACTCTTAAAGTGTATGATCTTAGATAGTTTGTGAAAATCTATTCTTGTGAGCTCATCTTCCAATTCCCCAAAACTCAGAATAGAATTGTAACAACATTTCAGAACCTCGAACCTCTTAACTTTACCTGAGTTCGATATAAAATTTTCGGTTAAGGTGGGGAAAAGAGAAAAGTTAAAAGAATTAATGAAAAATATTATTCTATAGATTTTAGCTGATTTTTAACTAAATCCAATTACTGTTCCATCTTTCTTGGAATGGGTCTTGCCTCAAGATATAATCAATTTATCTACTTTTTTCATCCATATCTAGTTATTTTAACTCCGAACCCTGAACCCTGAACTCCGAACTCAGACTTGTCTTGGGATTTGAATTATTATTTATTTATATATCTATGATTGTCAGTAACCAGAAGCGTTCGATCGAAATTCAGTATTTAGAAAACATTTTACCCATAGCTAATGATGGTCAAGATGTAATTGAGGGATTGAATTCCACACCAAAAACAATACCCGCAAAATATTTTTATGACGCTTATGGTTCAGAATTGTTTGAACAAATTTGCCTCTTACCTGAATATTATCCCACCCGCACCGAAACAGAAATTTTACAACAAGCTAGTACTGAAATTGCTGAGCTCACAGGAGTTTGTGAATTAGTGGAATTGGGCAGTGGTAGCTCCACAAAAACTCGTTTGTTACTATCTGCTTATGAAAATTTAGGGCAACCGTGGCAATATGTGCCCATTGATGTTAGTAGCGAAATCCTCAAAGAAAGTGCTTTACAACTCCATAGCGAATATCCCCATTTATCAATTCTTGGTTTGGTAGGTACTTATGAACAAGCCTTATTGCAACTGCCTCCTTCTTCTTTACCTAAACGTATGATAGTTTTTCTCGGTAGTACATTAGGTAATTTTACTCAAGAAGAGTGCGATCGCCTCTTTAATGAAGTGAGGGATATTTTACAAGTAGGGGATTATTTTTTATTAGGTATAGACTTGCAGAAACCGAAGGAGATATTAGAAAAAGCCTATAACGATAGCCAAGGGGTGACGGCAAAATTTAACTTAAATATGTTATCTCATCTCAATCAACGCTATGAGGGTAATTTTGATCTCGATTCATTCCAACACCATGCTATTTATAATCAAAATGAACAACAAATAGAAATGTATTTAAAAGCAAAACAAGCGCAGACAATACAATTGAAAAAAATAGATTTAAAGATAGAAATAGAAGCAGGAGAAAGCATATTAACGGAAATTTCTCGTAAATTTAATTTAGAGCAAATGGAAGAATTTTTAGCCCAACATCGTTTAAAACCTATCAAATATTGGACTGATGAAAAACAGTGGTTTGGTTTAATTCTCTCACAATTAAAAGAGTAAGCTAGTTTGTTGCATCTAAGTCTGCTGGTTGAGGTAGGTAAGAGGAGACAATAGGTAAGTGCTTTCGTTATTTTCAATAACATGGTGAATAATTAAGAATTAAAAACTCATTAACTCATTAACTCATTAACTTCCCTAAACCTTCAAACCTGATTTAAAAAGAATACTCCCTTGATGTAGAATAAATCATTGCTGATCAATATGTTGGGGCATACTCAATCTATTTATTTGTTAAGAGAGATTTAATATACCTATGAAAACCAGTTGGATTAATCGTGCTAATCGTTTAAGTGCCTTACCCCCCTATGTGTTTGCCCGTTTAGATGAATTAAAAGCCAAAGCCAGAGAACAAGGTTTAGATTTGATAGACTTAGGGATGGGTAATCCAGACGGTTTCGCCCCAACTCCTGTAATTGAAGCGGCAAAAGAGGCGTTAAATGTGGCAAAATATCACGGTTATCCACCCTTTGAAGGAACTGCCAATTTCAGAAATGCGATCGCATCTTGGTATCAAAGACGCTATCAAGTAGAATTAAATCCAGATAGTGAAGCCTTACCATTACTAGGATCAAAAGAAGGATTATCCCATTTAGCCTTAGCCTATGTTAACCCCGGTGACACCGTTATTGTACCAAGTCCATCTTATCCTGCACACTACCGAGGACCTGCCATTGCCGGAGCGGACATATATGCGTTGAAACTAAGTGCTGAAAATGATTGGTTAATCGATTTAACACAAATTCCCGAAGATATAGCCCGTAAAACAAAAATTCTTTACTTCAACTATCCTAATAACCCTACCACCGCCACCGCACCGAGGGCTTTTTTTGAAGAAGTGGTGTCGTGGGCAAAACATTATGAGGTGATGTTAGTTCATGATTTAGCCTATGCTGAGTTAGCATTTGAAGGCTATGAACCTACTAGCTTACTGCAAATTAAAGGTGCAAAAGAAATAGGAGTTGAATTTCACACCCTTTCTAAAACCTATAATATGGCTGGTTGGCGTGTTGGTTTTGTGGTAGGTAATAGCGATATTATTCAAGGTTTGCGCACCCTGAAAACTAATCTTGACTATGGCATTTTTAGCGTGATTCAGGCGGCGGCGCAGACAGCTTTACAATTGCCTGATAGTTACATCCATGAGGTGCAACAACGGTATCAAAAACGCCGTGATTTTCTCATCGAAGGTTTAAGTAAAATGGGATGGAATGTAAAACCATCTTCCGCTACGATGTATTTGTGGATACCAGTACCCCGCAATTCTAATTCTACTGACTTCGCCCTTGATTTATTACAAAAAACAGGAGTTGTTGTCACCCCCGGTAATGCTTTTGGTGATGGTGGAGAAGGTTATGTGAGAGTTAGTTTAATAGCAGATTGCGATCGCCTTTCTGAAGCCTTACAACGTTGGGAAAAAGCGAATATTCGATATTAAATTAATAATTAATAAGTTTTTCATTTCTATTACCTGACTCCTCTTTTTTTCGTACCTAAATTTTTTATTCAAGAATAATGGAAACCCAAAAAAAAATATTTCTTCCTGATGAGGAATCCACAAAAAAACTAGGTAAAGAATTTGCTCAAAAATTAACCCCTAATTCCGTCTTGTTATTGCAAGGTAATTTAGGGGCAGGAAAAACCACTTTTATTCAAGGTTTAGGGGAAGGTTTAGGTATAAATGAACCTATTGTTAGCCCTACTTTCACCCTCATTAACGAGTATTTAGAAGGGAAAATCCCCCTTTACCATATTGACTTATATCGCTTAAATCCAGAGCAGGTAAAATATTTACATTTGCAAAATTACTGGGAAGGTATAGAAGTAGAAGCAGGTATTACCGCCATCGAATGGTCTGATTTACTACCTCAACTGCCACCACACTATTGGCAAATTATTTTGGAATTAACCCCAGATTCTGGCAGAAACGCCTTTATTACTTATATTTAATAGAAAAAGGTTTCAGAGTGTTTAGGTGTTGGGGTATTAGGGTGTTAAGGAGAAACTAATGACTTTTGCCCTCCCCCCTCTCGAGGGGGGATAAAGGGGGGTTTGCCCTTTGCTTTTTGTCCAATATTACGTCTGATTTCAGGAAATTGTGATCAGTTTCACTAACTATCAATCTATTTTCGCTATTATTAAATAATTCTAAAATCCTGTATATCAGCCCTGGAGGGATATTTTATGAAATTACGTCAATTATTAGCTGATTTAAACTATTTAACCCCTCTTACAAATCATCCTAACTTGGATCAGGAAGTTAAAGGTATTACGACAAATTCTCATAGTTGTGGTATTGGTGATGTTTTTATTGGTATGCCCGGCACTAGAGTTGATGGAGGTGAGTTTTGGCAAAGTGCATTGACAGAAGGTGCGATCGCATCTATTATTAGTCAGGAAGCTAGTGAGAAAATCCCCCCTACGGATAATGATTGTGTGATAGTTGCCGATGATATACCCTCAGTCTGTGCAGATATAGCCTCTAAATTTTATGGTTATCCTAGTGAAAAATTAAAGATGGTGGGGGTTACAGGTACTAATGGAAAAACTACCACTACTCATTTAATCGAATTTTTTTTGAATCAGGCTGTTCAGAAAACCGCTCTTTTTGGCACTTTATACGCCCGTTGGCAAGATTATCAGAAAACTGCAACCCATACCACCCCTTTTGCGGTAGATTTACAAGCACAGTTAGCAGAAGCCTTAGAGGCAAAGAATGAATATGTAGTGATGGAAGTAAGTTCCCATGCTCTAGCTCAAAAAAGAATCAGAGGTTGTCATTTTGATGTCGCTGTGTTCACTAATTTAACTCAAGATCATCTTGACTACCATAAAGATATGGAAGATTATTTTGAAGCCAAAGCCTTACTATTTTCTGAAGACTATTTAAGGGGAAGAGCAATTATTAATTATGATGATGATTATGGACAAAGATTAATTCAGCGTCTTGCTCAAAAACAAGTTTGGAGTTACAGCGTCAACAACACCTCGGCTGATTTATACACCAGTGATTTAACTTATCAGGCAGATGGAGTTAAAGGGATTTTGCATACCCCAGAGGGTAATATCAATTTTAGTTCTCCCCTAGTGGGGCAATTTAACCTCTCGAATTTACTTGCTAGTGTCGGAGCAGTATTATCTTTAGGGATGAGTTTAGAAGTGATTGCAGAAAATCTCTCTAGTTTTGTTGGTGTGCCAGGAAGAATGGAAAGGGTGCAAGTTAATACTCATCAAGATATAAGTGTGATAGTGGATTATGCTCATACTCCTGATAGTTTAGAAAACCTTTTACAAGCCGCTCGTCCTTTTATTTCTGGTAAGATGATTTGTGTATTTGGTTGTGGAGGCGATCGCGATCGTACCAAACGTCCTATAATGGGTAAAATAGCCGCTCAGGGTGCTGATATAGTGGTAGTAACTTCAGATAATCCTCGCACCGAAAATCCTGAACAAATTCTTGCAGATATTCTCACAGGTATTCCCGAAGATGTTAAACCTATTGTACAGTGCGATCGAGCTTTAGCAATTTCTATGGCAATTTCTATGGCACAATCAGGAGACGGAGTTTTAATTGCTGGAAAAGGCCATGAAGACTATCAAATCCTTGGTACGGAAAAAATCCATTTTGATGATAGAGAAGAAGCAAGAAAAGCTCTAAGTCAAAAAGGCAATTAAAAATTAGTAATTAGTAATTAGTAATTAGTAATTAATTAAAACTGTCAAACCTGACACCTTTTTCTAAACTCCTAACTCCTAACCCCGAACCCTAATACCTATCCTTATCCAATATTTTTAAACCAAACTGAGGTTAAGAATTAAAAACTCCCAACTAAAGCCATTGTTAAACTGTATAAACAAGCCAACAGTAAAACCATCCCACTCAAACTACTAATACCAAAACCAACCATTCTTTTTTTCGCTTCTTGATAGTAACCCCAAGCATATAAAACCCTTCCTAAAATCCAAACTCCGCCAATAATTGCTCCCCATAATTCACTAACATAATACGAAAAAATCCACATTATGGGTAGAAACAAAACAAGTTGCTCTAACATATTTTGTTGTACTCTCAATGCCCTTTCAAAGTTTTCATCTCCCGTCATTGCAGGAGGCATAACTTTATATTTTGCCCTTGCCCTACCAACATTGATGATTGTGACAAAATAAACTAATAAAGCTGAAACTGTAATTAAACTTGCACCCAACAACATTTGTTTGACTCCTTAAAAAAATAAAAGCTCTATAAATAAATAATAAGCTAGTTTATATTTAAGTTGTCTGGTTAAGACAGGGAATAGGTAATAGGCAATAGGTAAAGGTAAGCGTTGGAGTTATTTTCAAGAATTAAGAAAAAATGTAAGTTAAATGCGTCTTAGCTTAGTGGTAAGTTTTTTTCCTAACAAGTCAAGAAACTGTTAACCTTTCCAATTATTCTCAGCTTGTTGTAAAACATACTCGGCAACTTGCTTAATTTCCCTTTCACTCAGACGATTAGAAAAAGCAGACATATTATTTTTACCATTACTTACTATTTGAGTAATAGCTTCTAATGAATCATAGCCGTTACGATGAAGGGCTTTTAATTTTAAATTTTTTCCCCGTCTAATAATATTATTGCCATTGGGGTGACATCCAGCACAATTTAACTCAAATATTTTTTCAGGCTGATTATTAATAACCGTTTCTGCATTAACAGGAAAAATAAATAAAAGATTAATTGTCAAAATTAGAGGAATAATAATAGTAAAATATTTTGCCATAGTTGATTTAGGTTGAAGAAAAAATAACTTAATTATCATAACATCAAGAATTTAGCATTTTTTCAGGTTTCAATATCAAGGTAAAATTAAATTTTCTATCTCAAAAAGTAAAATCACTTATATTCCAAAAGGATAGAAAAAATTATGTATTTTAATTTGGAAAAATAATGGCAATGACTAAAAAATACGACGTTTATGGTATGGGTAACGCCCTAATGGATATGGAATTTTCCGTTACTCCTGAATTACTTGCTCAACTCAACATTGATAAAGGGGTAATGACATTAATGGATGAAACCCAACAAAAAGAAGTCTTAACTCATCTTCCTAACCCTTGTAAACAATCCTCTGGTGGTTCTGCGGCTAACACATTAGTGGCAATTAGTCAACTAGGTGGTAAGGGTTTTTATTCCTGCAAAGTGGCGGCGGATGAAGTGGGTAAAGCCTATCTTGAAGATTTGGTGAATTGTGGTTTAGATACTAATTTAGCTTTAGACAATCGCCCAGAAGGTATTACGGGTAAATGTTTAGTTTTAGTTACCCCAGATGCCGATCGCACCATGAATACTTTTTTAGGTATTACAAGTGATTTAGGTTTAACAGAAATAGATGATGAAGCCTTAAAAGACTCTCAATATCTTTACATAGAAGGTTATTTAGTTTCCTCTCCTGTGGCAAAAGCAACGGCAATTCATGGCAAAAAAGTAGCAGAGTCGGCAGGGGTAAAAACTTCTTTTTCTCTTTCCGATGCTAATATGGTGGATTTTTTCCGTGATGGTATCCTTGAGATTATCGGTGATGGAGTTGATTTATTATTCTCCAATGAAATTGAAGCTCTAAAAATGGCTAATACGGATAAATTAGAAGATGCGATCGCATTTTTACAAACCCTAGCCAAAACCTTTACTATCACCCGTGGCAAAGAAGGCTCATTAATTTTTGACGGTGAAAAAATCATTGAAATTGAACCTTATCCAGTCAATGCAGTCGATACGGTTGGTGCAGGAGATATGTATGCAGGTTGTCTGTTATATGGTATTACCAATGGTTTAGGTTGGGAAAAAGCTGGAAAACTAGCCTCCCTAGCCTCCTCCAAATTAGTTACCAGTTTTGGAGCTAGATTAGACACCAGTGTTTTACAATCTTTGCTTGAGCAAATTAAAAATTAGATTTCAATTAAGAGGGAAGTAAAGGGCAAGGGGCAAAGGTAATAAACCATTAGTAATTAGTAACGATGATGCACTTTAAGCATTAGTTTCTTCTAATCCCCTAACACAATGCCCCTAACTCCTAACTCGTTTCTCCTCAATACCCCAATACCCTAACCTGCCTCTGTTTATCCTCCCAACACTCTGAACCTAGATCATATACAATTACCTATTCAAATGTAATTAATTATTTATTGGACTGAATGACAAAAAAATGTAACAATGAATGAAAGATTGCAGTAAATAAGAACATAGAGCGAACTTAATATGACAACTAGCCCATTTTATCAAGGTATCCAATATTTTAAAGAAGAATTACCCTATTTTAACGAATACGGTCAAGAAAATGCGATCGCATCTGAAGAAAAGGCTATTTCTAGCACAGGGGACAAAAAAGCCATTTATCAAACCCTACTAGGTGCAGACGCTTTACGATATTTAACCCTTCACATTACCGCTAGTAAACAATCTGGACACCCCGGTGGTTTCGCTAGTAGTGCAGATGTTATCTCCGCCCTAGTCATGTTAGGACATAAAAATTTGATTACCGAAGTAGGACACCACGCTCCCGGTTACTATAGCACCGTATTTCTGGACAAATCCCTTGAAAAAATGGGCATTCACACCGTAGAGGACATGAGTGAGCGTTTTCGGGAAATGCACGGGCTTTTAGGGCATTTATCAGGGCAAATCCCCGGATTACTCAATCCTGCTGGACCTCTTGGGCAAGGACAACATTTTGCTATGGCAGGGGCGAAATTACACCCCAACGTTTTATTTCCCGTTACTATCGGTGATGGTGGTTTAGGTGAACCTTATGTTATGAGTAGCTTTGGACACTTCAATACTGCCTATCCTCAAGCTACCAACTTCTTACCCATCTTAGTATGGAATGGTTACTCCCAAGAGCATCATAGTATGGTATCCACCAAAACCAACGAAGAAATGATTGCTTATTGGCAAGGTAACGGTTTTAAAGAAGTCATCCTCGTTAACGCTAAAGACTTCGACGACGCAAACCAAGAGGGGGATTATGTTGATAGCACCAGATTTTCCTTTGAAAAACGCTTAGAATTTACTCAAGCCGTGTTAGAAGCCACCGACAAAGCCGCTAAATCCGCATTAGGTGGCACATTAACCGTTTTAATCATTAAACAACTCAAAGGAGCTGGAGTCCACAAAACAGGGGCAAAATCCCATAACCTCTACCCCGGAGATAGCCTTGATAAAGATTATATCGCTTCCGCTTTACAGGAAAGAGCCTTAACGAAAGAAGCATGGGAATTAGTACGCACTAACTTTGTTCGCTCTAATGGTGGCTCAAACGTCGATGTAGCCGTTACTGAATCTGTTTTACCCCTTCCCGACTTAGGCACATTACCCTTAACCGAATATGAAGTAGGGGGAGAGAAAAAAGTTGCCACTACCGCTATGGGTGAAATTGTCGTTCATGTCGGTAAAAATGACCCCAATTTTGTCGTAACAAATGCCGATGGTAACGCCGCATCGGGTATCAATAACATCAATATCGGCTTAAATATCGTCCATCCTACCACCGATGAAACCTACTTCCAACAACCTCAAGGGCAAGTATATGAGCCTTTAAGTGAGGATGCCTGTGCAGGTTTAGCGGTTGCTTTATCCTTGTTTGGAGCTCGTACGTTATGGTGTTCTTATGAATCCTTTGCAATTAATGGCTTACCCATTTGGCAAACCGTCACCCAAGCTATGGCAGAATTGAGACGGGAAACCCCTTCTACTATTACTTTATTCACCGCAGGGGCATTAGAGCAAGGGCGTAATGGTTGGACTCATCAACGCCCCGAAATTGAGAATTACTTTGCCGCTATGATGCGTAATGGTAACGTTTTCCCTCTTTTTCCCTGTGATGCTAATAGTATTCAAGCCTGTTATGAGTGGGCATTAGGCACGAAAAATAAAGGTATCACGATTACTGCTAGTAAATCTCCTTTACCGATTTTAACTACTTTTGAGCAAACCAGAGAAGCCTTAGAAAAAGGTGGGGTTATCTTACATGACTCTGAAGGTAGCAAAAAAATCGTCTTTGCAGTTATCGGTGATATGACTTTAATTCCCGTGTTTGAAGCGGCTAAGACATTGGAAAGCGAAGGCTATGGAGTGCGTATCGTTTCTGTTATCAATCCTCGTCGTTTATATCGCCCCACTGATGTGGCTTGGGATACTTGCACAGCTTCTGATGGTAACTTCTTGGATGATGCTGGTTTTGAGGCTTTATTCGGTGGTGATGCAGTTATCGGAGTTACTGGTGGCACAAGTGCGATGTTAGAGCCGATTATGTTGCGTAGTAATGCGAAAAGAGATACGTTTGCCTGGAAACGGGGTGAAACAACCGCTAGTGCAGGGCAATTAATGGAATTTAATGGTTTAACTGCTTCTGCTTTAGTTTCCAGAGCGAAACAATTAGCATAGTACGTGAGTTAAGGGTTAGGGGTTAGGAGTTATTAACTATTTACCTTTGCCCCTTGCCCCTCACCCATTTCCTCTCTAAACTAAAAATCATAGCTTAATTCGCCAACGGCAAAATTGATTATAAAAAACACCTGCAACCTCTAACTTGTAACCTAAACATACCAAAAATTTTTCTTTCAAATAGAGTTAAATATGAGTTTGATATTTGTTATAAATTTCTAAACCCGGAATATCGGCTTTAAATATATCAGGTTGTTTATATTCATTGGGAGGGTACTCTTTTGCGATCGCCATTATGGGATTATAGAAGTTTTCCCACTGTCTTAGTAAGCCTAATAGTTGTTGAAACTGGGCAAAAGAGTTTTGATGACGATTCCGTAAAGCAATATATTGTAAAGTTATAGCATAGGTTTCAGGAACATTTTTCTTTTGAGGTACTTGAATAATTTGCCCTAATTTTAAGAAAATATCTGCGTTAACCTGCACTACAACCATAAATTCTTTGAGAGAATCCAAATCTTTATCATAAAAACTATCTGCAATCTCACCCACAGTGCGCAGTAGGGAAAAATTACTCATGTCATACTGTTTAAACAAGTAGAGTAATTTTAAACCTAATTTATCTTTACAAACTGTTTCTAGGTGATTAACATAGGATTGAATTGCCGCTTTCCCTTCATCACTTTTAATTTTAGGAATAACTCTAACTAACTGTTTCTGTACTGCTTCTTGAAACTCAGTAACTTCCAGATCCTTAACAAGCAAATTATAAACATAATCGTAAAATTCCTGTTGAGAAAAGCTACGATAACGGGTTTCAGTTGCCTCAATTTTCAAAAAACTTTCTTTTGTTTCTAAAGCTACCCTTAATAATTCGATACTATTTCTTAACCCTTCATAAGCTCCTGTATCTGATTCAAATTGACGATTGAGCATTAGAAAGTTAATAAATTCTCTACTGGTAAATTTTTCTTTATCAATGGTACGTGCGATCGCAGCTATATTTTTTAATTGACCAAAAGAGTTTGTATATAGTAGTATCGTACTTTCTGGGATTTCCTGCTTAGACTGAAAAGAAAGAACTTCTTTCAACCACTGTAACAAAGACTGATTGCCCCACAGAGGACGATTCCACCAAGGTTGAGCTGGAGTTTGAACTCCCGGAATACCGCTTTTCATGACAATATCAATAGGTAATGATCCTAAATGTTTGTTAAAATTAACCTCAGTATTACATAAAAAACTCAAAACAGATCTATCAATTTTGATAAATTAAAGAAAATTATTATTTTCACCGAAAGCACACATATATGAAAATATCCTTAGCTGATTTAAGAAAAAACTATACCCAAGGAGGTTTAACAGAAGAAGAAATTTGTCAGAATCCCTTTGAGCAATTTCGCCATTGGTTTGAACAAGCATTGGAGTCGCAAATCTTAGAACCAAATGCCATGACTCTTGCCACTGTTAATGAAACTGGAAAACCAACAGCAAGAATTGTTCTCTTAAAAAACCTTGATGAGAAAGGATTTGTTTTCTTTACTAATTATGAAAGTAAGAAAGGTAAAAATATTGCTGTCAATCCCTTTGGTTGTTTGGTGTTTTTGTGGGGAGAATTAGAAAGACAAGTGAGAGTTGAAGGAAAAATAGAAAAAATTACCCCAGAAGAGTCAGATCAATATTTTCATTCTCGCCCCATCGGTTCACAGTTAGGGGCGCATATTTCCCCCCAAAGTCAGATTATCCCTAACCGAGAATATCTTGATAAGCGTTTACAGGAAGTAACTCAAAAATATCAAAATCAAACTATTCCTCGTCCTTCTCATTGGGGAGGTTATAGATTAGTACCAGATGCGATCGAATTTTGGCAGGGTAGAGAAAACCGTTTGCACGATCGCCTTGAATACCGTTTAAATGATAATAAACAATGGCAAATAGTGCGTTTAGCACCTTAATTTAACTGAGTTTGGGATGAATTTTCATCTATGAGTGATGGTGAAAAGGACAAGGGGCAAAGGGCAAAGGTAAATAGTTGATAATTAATAAATTCTAACTCCGAACCCCGAACCCCGAACTCAGGTGATATTAACCATAGTTAATGTCAATTATAAATACTATTATCTATGGGCAGATCCAAGGTAGCCTACCTTAACCAACAATTTTAGATCGAATTCGGGTTAAATTCTATGAGAAGCTAGGACTGTCAAAGGCTATGATAGCATCAAGAGAGCTAGAGAAAGACGATGAGCCACCATTGATGGCAAGATAAGTATTAGAATCTCCCATCACACTAAAGAAAATATAGTCATTCACTCCTACTCTTTGGCTTCTGAATAAACTCGTCATTGCAGTGGTTGTTAATGCAGAAATTGCCACAGGAGAATTGCCATCATTCCAAGTAATAGTTCTTATCCCATGAGGTAGAGATAAAGTATCACTGGCATTGGCGAAGTCGGTGATGGTGTCAATACCAGAAGTCAAACTAGACTCGTTTAAATTGTTATAGATAAAAGTATCATTTCCATTACCCCCAGTGAGGGTATCTGCACCCAAACCACCAGTGAGGGTGTCATCATCATCACCACCGATTAGGGTATCGTTGCCACTACCACCGTTAAGGTTGTCATTACCTGCATCACCAGTGAGGCTATCATTACCACTGCCACCAGTAAGGGTGTCATCATCATCACCACCTTCAAGAGAATCATTGCCAATACCACCAATCAGGATGTCATCACCAATGCCACCAGTAAGAGAATCATTGCCTCCGTCACCATCAATGGAGTCATCACCTCCGCTACCGATTAGGGTGTTATCACCACTTTGTCCGATAAGAGTGTCATTACCGCTTCCGCCAGTAACAGTACCTGTATAGAAGTATCTCGTTCCGATGGTTCTGTCAAAGCTACCATTTGAGCCATCATCAATGCGAATGGTACTACGGGTACTGGCTAAATTTATGAGTAAGTTACCTGTAAAACTTGATGCGTCTATATCATTGGGAGCAGTGCGATCGCCTGTTACCGTATTTTGAGAGCCAGTCAAAGTGTAGTTATTTCCGTTAGAATTGGCAGTGATGAGGTTATCGGTGATAACGATCGCCGCATTATTATCATTGTCAGTAATATTGGCAGTAATGGAGTCGATCGCAATGTTATTATAATTGTTATCGCTACTGGTAGCAGAATGTTGAATGGTGCTGGAGTGATTTCCCTCAGCAACATTGTCGTCGATTGCTGTGACTGTTACAGTTTGAGGTATATTCCAGTTCTGGGGTGTAAAAACCAGTGGGTTGACATTGGTTGTGCTTTGACTGTCGGGATTAATAGTAATGGTTACATCAGCAGTGGGTTGAGAATTTAAAAGCACAGTGTAGCTATCGGTTGCTCCGCCTTCCGTCAGGGTTGTGTTGCCTCCAGATTGATTTATTATTACTCCTGCGGTGTCATTGTCCGTAATGGTTATATTTCGGTTGGTGTTTGTACCCAGTAAAATACCTGCAGAAGGGTTGCTAATAGTCAGTATGGCAGTTTCTGTACCTTCTACGAGGGCATCATTTTGAACTGTAAAGGTGATAGTTCCTGTGGTTGAACCATCGGGAATGGTGATGGTGCTATTACTGAGGCTATAATCTCCAGTAGTGATACCAGTACCACTTACTCCTAAGCTAACAGTTTGGTTTCCAGAAACCGCACTAGAAGCAGTTGCCGTAACGGTGATAACGGTTTGTCCGTCTTCTGAGCCAGTGTTGCTACTAACAGAGAGGTCAACAGTAGGAAAAGGCGAGATGGCAGTGAATAAGGTATTACCCGATATGTTTTGAGCAGAGAAGCTAATGTTGGTGTTGGAGTCATTTCCCAGATGGATTGTCACTTCGACGTCGGCGAAATCAGTGCCGTTGGTGTCGATCTCGACTTTGTTTGAATTAATGCGGATATTAGCCCCTGAGAGGGAGATAAAATTTAGCTGGATCGCATCACCAATATTAAGGTCAGTGATGGTGTCACCGTTAAGACCATTGACAGTATCTCTGAAAGTGTCATTACCGTCATTGCCAGTCAATGTATCCTCCCCATTTGAACCTGTTAGAACATCATTGTAATCCGAACCAATCAGTGTGTTGTTGCCGTTCTGGCCAGTGAGGACTACCCCGTTAGAAAGTGTAACTTCGGAGGCGTTGATGCCTGAATTAACGTTTGTAATGCCTCCAGAGGCGTTACTTGCGATCGATATCCGTAATGTTTGATCTTCATCAACAATCACAATTTGCTTCAGAACTAGTATCTCATCGTCCACACCAGTAAAGATGATGAAATCATTGCCCGCACCACCATCGAGGGTGTCTCCATAAGCATGATCGGCCCGATTAAAATAGAAGCGATCGTCGCCTGCACCACCAATCAGACTGTCATCTCCTGTTGAGCCAAACAAGGTATCGTTGCCCTCTCCGCCATCGAGTGTGTCGTTGCCACCCTCATTATAATCACTACTCGTTCCGAGTCTATCGTTGCCTGCACCACCGACTAGGCTGTCATTACCGGTACCACCGACTAGGCTGTCATTGTCCGTCCCACCGATCAAACTATCGTCTCCCGCACCACCGATCAAACTATCATTGCCGGTACCACCATCAAGTGTGTCGTTGCCCTCTCCGCCATTAAGTGTATCGTTGCCCTCTCCGCCAAGGATGCTGTTATTTTCACTTGTTCCTGTAAGGGCTGTACCATTACTGTTGAAAGTCCTGAAAATAGAGTTAGGACTAATGAGGGTGAGTTGGCTTGCGTTTAGTGTCACTCCCGTTACTGTCAGCAAGTTATTGAGGTCGAGACTACCCCCATTACCTGACAGGGTGCCGACGGTCTCGTTTCCACTCTTGACGGTAAGGTTTCCTCCATTTACCTCAACGTCAACTGTATCGGCGATCGCTTCTCCTCCATTTAGTTCTAAAGTGCCTGCCAAGATCTGGACGCTACCAGTGAAGCTGTTATTAGCTGAGAGTTTGAGGATACCAGCACCATTCTTGATCAGCGATCCTACACCTGCGATCACAGAGTCGATAGTCAAAGAATTGCCTGATTCATTAGTAATTGTAACGGAGCCAAGAAAATTGAGTGGCTCAATACCATCAATAGTGAGATTTGTCAGGGAGGAGCTATCAAGGATGACTCCATCAGGAACGTCCAAATCCGAATTCAAATAAATCGTAGAGTTGTTTAAATTGGGGTCAAAAGTGATGGTGTCACCTGTTGTGAAAGAAGCTAGAGCTTCACGCAAGCTGACTCCCCCTACTCCAATGCCATCATTTTCATCTAGGAAAGTATTAACCGTAATTATTTGTGCCATAATCAATTAAATTCCTTACTTTGTTTGATGATTCTTTTAGACTTGGATACTAAATAGATATTGTATATTTTTTCCGTAAAAATTAATTGTTTTATTTATGAAGTTTTTGACGCTTCTTTTTTTTTTGCTAGGTGCAAGGTCTGAGTTAACTGGAGCATAGGGGATTCGAACCCCTGACCTCTGCGGTGCGATCGCACTTACCCTAACATAGCTTTATGGTTAAACATACTTTGAGGATGTAAACAGAAATGAATTGTGCAAATGCGATCGAAGTCATCAACTAGAAAATGATTTTATTAATTGTCGATCGAGCTTATGATGACGTTAGGGTTTATGCCTAAGCAAAATAATTTGATATAAACCTTATGTTCTCTTAGCCCGATATACAGCCCACCATTATAAGATTGTGGGGTTTTGGTGGGTAATGCCCACCCTACAAATTTTATTGAATTCGGGTTGAATTCTATGAGAAGTTAGGACTGTCAAAGGCTATGATAGCATCAAGAGAGCTAGAGAAAGACGATGAGCCACCATTGATGGCAAGATAAGTATTAGAATCTCCCATCACACTAAAGAAAATATAGTCATTCACTCCTACTCTTTGGCTTCTGAATAAACTCGTCATTGCAGTGGTTGTTAATGCAGAGATTGCCACAGGAGAATTACCATCATTCCAAGTAATAGTTCTTATCCCATGAGGTAGAGATAAAGTATCACTGGCATTTGCAAAGTCGGTGATGGTGTCAATACCATAAGTCAAACTAGACTCGTTTAAATTGTTATAAATAAAAGTATCATTTCCATTACCCCCAGTGAGGGTATCTGCACCCAAACCACCAGTGAGGGTGTCATCATCATCGCCACCGATTAGAGTATCGTTGCCACTACCACCATTAAGGTTGTCATTACCTGCATCACCAGTAAGGCTATCATTACCACTGCCACCAGTGAGGGTATCATCATCATCACCACCTTCAAGAGAATCATTGCCAATACCACCAATCAGGATGTCATCACCAATGCCACCAGTAAGAGAATCATTGCCTCCGTCACCATCAATGGAGTCATCACCTCCGCCACCAATTAAGGTGTTATCACCACTTTGTCCTAACAGGGTATCATTACCGCTTCCACCAGTAACAGTACCTGTATAGAAGTATCTCGTTCCGATGGTTTTGTCAAAGCTACCATTTGAGTCCTCATCAATGCGAATGGTACTACGGGTACTAGCCAAATTTATTAATAAGTTACCTGTAAAACTTGATGCGTCTATGTTGTTCGGCACTGTAGGATCGCCTGTTACCGTATTTTGAGAGCCAGTTAAGGTATCTTCATTTCCGTTAATACTAACAGTGATGAGATTATCCATAATTTTTATGGTTGTTTGATTAAGAATATACTGAACTTCAAATGCCCCTATATCAACTCCACTACCTACTTTTCTGTCGAATCCTGCACCCCTTTGATCAGTGCTTAAGTTATCATCGTTGTTACCTGCATCAATAGCTGGAGAACCACTTACAAGCGCGATGGTCTCTGTTGCACCGCCATTATCTTGTAAACCATTGGGATCAAGAATGTTGTTTAAAGCTACGTTAATACCGTCAGTGGTGGCATTAATATCATTTGCACCGGGGTTGAAACCTTCAAAAGCACCGAGATCAGATTTACTATTATCACCAAAAAGATTATTTGCATTGGCATTTATTGTGCCAGAATAGTTATAAACTTCGTCACCACCATTTGCACTATTACCAGAAATGATACTACTGCTTATATTTGTTGTTCCATCATAGTTATAAATTCCACCGCCATATTCAGTAGCGTTATTACCAGAAACCGTGCTGTTATGGATATTCGTTGTTCCATAATAGTTGTTGTGAATTGCACCGCCACTGTAATTTGCTGTGTTGTTTGCGAGGGTACTGTTGCTAATGGTTGTCGTTCCATAATAGTTGTAAATCCCGCCGCCATCCTCTCCAGCGTAATTGCCAGAAATGTTGCTATTACTTATGTTTGCGATTCCACCATAGTGACCAATGCCCCCTCCAGAATATAAAGACTCATTCCCAGTAACGGTAGCACTATTGAGGCTTAGATTGCCATAGTTCCAAATACCACCACCACCACCGTCGGCAGTGTTATTGGACAAGATTGAGGTAAAAATGGATAGATTCGCTAGGTAATTATTTATACCACCACCATCGCCATAATTTGTAACACTTCGGCTTGTGTTACCTGTGATAGTGCTGTCAATAATGGTTGCCTCGGAATAAAACCCATTATCAATGCCTCCACCAGAGCCATCAGTTGCCTCATTACCAGAAATAGTTGTGCCTACAACGACCAAAAGGGCACCACCGAAATAACCATCACTATAAATGCCCCCACCGTATTCACTGGCAGTATTATTGAGAATGGAACTTTGGTATATATATGTATTGGCAGAATAATTAGCTATCCCTCCTCCATCATCACCTGATAAGTTTCCACTGATAATACTATCGATAATTAATGAGGTTGCATAGTAACTAGCAATGCCACCACCATCATCATCTGCTTGGTTATTACTAATAGTTGTACCGTATATTCCGACAAAACCATCTTGATTATAGACACCTCCTCCTTGTTCAGCAGAAGTGTTGCCCGTTATCTGACTATTAGTTATGGTCACTGTTGCGAAATCTCCTTCGTTTGCGATTCCGCCACCATCATTATATGTTTGGTTATTACTAATAGTTGTACCGTCTATCCCTATAAATCCTTCTAAATTACTGACACCCCCTCCTTGGTCAACAGAAGTATTGCCCGTTATCTGACTGTCGGTTATGGTCGCATATCCTTCATTTGCTAAACCTCCTCCCTCATCGTAGGAATAATTTCCAGTTAACACACTATTAACAACTGAAAGATAGCCATATTCGTTATTAAATATACCAGCTCCATCATTCTCAGCAATATTTCCCGTAATTTGTGAGTTAGAAACAGTCAAATCTTCCGCATTAAATATCCCTGCACCATCCCCTGTGGGAGAATTTCCTGCTGTTCTTCCTCCAGTAATGTTCAATCCCTTCATGGTTACGGTGCTGTTACTGAGGTTATTTCCATCATCTACAGTAAAGACTCGACTGCTGTTATTCCCGTCTATGGTGACATTGTTATTCCCGTCTATGGTGACACTTTTATTGACAGTTAATTCTGTGCCGTTGAGGACAATATTGGTAACGGTGGGAGCGAAGGTAATTGTTCCTCCGTCTGCTATTAATCGTAATGCCTCCCGTAAAGAGCGATCGCCTTCACTAAAGTCCCCATCGTCAATATCTTCTTCCGTATCGACGACAATCTCAGTGAGCAATTCAAACGCCCCAATATCAATGCCCCCGCCAACTATTCTGTCAAACCCTGTCCCCCGTTGATCTGTGGTTAAATTATTGGGATTAATACCTGCATTAATAGCAGGAGAACCAGAAACAAGCGCGATCGTCTTTGTTGCACCACCATTATCTTGTAAGCCGTTGGGATCTAAAATATTAGATAACTCTGTAGGATTACTACCATTAGATGTAGCATTAATATCACTTGCACCCGTGGTGAAATTAACAAAAGCCTGACTATTTGTCTTACTACTATCACCAAAAAGATTGTTGCTATCAGCTATTACTGTGCCACTATTATTAACTTCGTCTCCTAAGTTAGTGGCATTATTACCAGAAATAATACTACTACGGATATTTGTTGTTCCAAAGTTTAAAATTCCCCCGCCATTATTAGCAGAGTTAGCAGAAACAGTGCTATTACTGATATTTATCGTTCCATTTTGGTTGAAAATTCCCCCACCATTATAAGTGGCAAAGTTACCAGAAATGCTGCTATTACTGATATTTATCGTTCCGGAGTTGAAAATTCCCCCCCCGCTATAATAAGTAGTAGAGTTACCAGAAAGGGTACTGTTGCTGATATTTATTGTTCCTAAGAAGTTGAAAATTCCCCCACCTCTATCAGCAGAGTTACCAGAAACAGTACTATTGCTCAGTGTTAAATTTTCTCGGGTGTAAATTCCCCCGCCACGACCTGATGTTTGACCTCCTGTAATAGTTAAGTTGCTCATATTCACTACTTGAGATACGCTACTATTACTATCATCAATATTAAACACTCGACTAAGACTGTTGCCACTGACTGTAATGTTATTAGTACCGCCATTAATAGTCACTGATTTATTAATCACTAATTCTGTGCCGTTGAGGGTAATTGTACCGTTGGCAAGAGTATTAGCAAAAGTAATTGTTCCCCCGTCAGAGATCGCTTTTAAGGCTTCTCTTAAGGATATATCCCCTGCACTTAAATCTCCATTGTCCACATCGTCAATGGTGTCAACTTCGATCGCAGTGAGCAATTCAAACGCCCCAATATCTACCCCATTACCGTCGTCTCTAGGTAATCCCCTTTGATCTGTGGTTAAATTATTGGGATTAATACCTGCATTAATAGCAGGAGAACCAGAAACAAGCGCGATCGTCTTTGTTGCACCACCATTATCCTGTAAACCGTTTGGGTCAAGAATATTGTTTAAAGCTACGTTAATACCGTCAGTGGTGGCATTAATATCATTTGTGCCAGGGTTGAAACCGTCAAAAGCATCTAGGTCAGATTTACTATTATCGCCAAAGAGATTATTAGCATCAGCATTTACCGTGCCAACAAAGTTGAACACTTCATCTCCACTATTAGTTGCAGTATTACCAGAGATGAGCGTGCTTCTTACAGTTGCCGTTCCACTGAAGTTGTAAATCCCCCCGCCAGAAAAATCCGCAGAGTTAGCGAACAGGGTACTATTGGTAATATTTGCCTCTCCACTGTTATAAATCCCCCCGCCAGAAACGTCTGTGGAGTTATTTGACAGGGTACTATTGGTAATATTTGCCTCTCCAACGTTGAAAATTCCCCCGCCTTTAATATCAACGGAGTTATTTGACAGGGTACTATTGGTAATACTTGCCTCTCCAACGTTGTAAATCCCCCCACCACTGTCAGATGCGGAGTTATTTGACAGGGTACTATTGGTAATATTTACCGTTCCAAACTTGTTATAAATCCCCCCGCCAAAAATGTTAGCGGAGTTATTTGACAGGGTACTATTGGTAATATTTGCCGTTGCCCCATCGTTGTTATAAATCCCCCCACCACGATTAGATGAGGAGTTAGAAGAGAGATTACTGTTGCTTAAGGTTAGATTCTCTGCATTGAAGATTCCCGCTCCGTTTGTCTCCTGACCATTCTGGATTGTTAATCCTTCCAAAGTGACATCCAAAACCGTTGCAGTTACATCGTCAATGTTAAAGACTCGACTGTTGTTATTTCCATCTATGATTACATCTGCTACCCCATCATCATTGTTATCGCCGTCAATGATTACTGAATCTGTAATTAACAATTCTCCAGTAGTTAGGGTAATAGTGCCACTCACATTGAAAACGATCGTATCTACGCCGAGTGAAGCATTAGCATCTAACACAGCTTGTCGCAGACTGCCAGCCCCTGAATCGTTTAAACTCGTTACGATGAAGATAGCCGCCTCTGCCTGATAAATTTGCCCATCAATTATTACTTCTATTTCGTCATTTTCTGCTTTTACTAAAGCTAATTCTTCATTCGTAAGAGTTTCTCCTCGCACTAAAGAAGAAAAAATAAACCCTTCGTCTCCTTGACTGTCTTGAGAGTTAATTAATTTATCTATACCATGCCCATATTCTTCCAAAAGTACCGCTACTATTTGACTTTCCGAGGCATTATCAACAAATTCTTGAGCAAGAAATATTTTATTTAATTCACTAACATAAACCCCATTCGCACCACCTAAATCAGTCTGTGACTTAATTTCCACTGTGGGCAAACAAGTAAAATTACCTTGGATTAACTGTAGAGTTAAATTTTCAAGTATAAGAGCATCAAACTCGTTTCCAAAGGCTAGAGTGATACTTTCGGAGTTAAAACCTTGATTAAGGGCAAAGTTTTGTAAGAGATTTTGGGCAGTAGCAATATTAGAGGCAATTGACATGGCGGCAGTGAGTGATCTTACTGGGAGAAAATTTTTTAAGAGTAAAGTAATTCTAACTTATAAGTTTTGATAAGATAAAAAAATTCACATTTTTTAAAAACAATTTATAAATAATGCAATCATTGATTTAATTCGTGAAAAACCATTTAATTTTAGATGAAATCTTTTAATCCTCCATTACAAAAACCACAACCTTTACGCAGTATTCACAGCGATTCCCTTACAAAAATCTTAAAACAAATGGGAATTTCCTTACTTGTTTCCACTTATCAAGCAGGTAAATTAATTATTGTACGAAGCGATGGTGTCGCTATTAACACCCACTTCAAAATGTTTAGTAAACCCATGGGAATTGCAGTTAAAAATAATCGTATGGCATTGGGGGTGCAATCATCAATTTGGGAGTTCCATAATAACCCTTCGGCGGCTTCCCGTCTTGAACCTCAAGGTAAACACGATGGTTGTTTTATCCCTCGCAATATACACTTCACAGGGGATATTGATATTCATGAAATGTCGTGGTGTAATCAAGAATTATGGTTTATTAATACTCGTTTTTCTTGTCTTTGCACCCTTGATAAGGAATATAGTTTTGTACCTCGCTGGAAACCGCCTTTTATTACTGCCTACGATTTGCGAGATAAATGTCATCTTAATGGCTTGGGTATTAGAAATGGTAAGCCGAGATATGTTACCGCTTTGGGTGAAACGGATAAACCTAGTGGATGGCGTAGTAATAAAGCTAATGGCGGTATTTTGATGGATATTGACACCAATGAAATACTGATGAGAGGGTTGTCGATGCCTCACTCTCCCCGTTGGTATGACAATCGATTGTGGGTATTAGAATCAGGCAATGGGGGTTTATGCTATTTAGATCATAGTTCAGGGAAGTTAATTACGATCGCACAGTTACCGGGGTTTACTCGTGGTTTAGATTTTTATGGCAATTTAGCTTTTGTCGGTTTATCGCAAATTAGAGAGTCAGCAGTTTTTGCTGGTTTACCCCTAACTCAAAGATTAGATGAAAGAATTTGTGGGGTTTGGGTTGTAGATATTCGCAATGGTAATATTGTTGGCTTTTTAAAGTTTGAACAAGCTGTACAAGAAATTTTTGCTGTATCTGTGTTACCCGATATGGTTTTCCCTGAAGTTATTGACGCAGACATGGGGTTAATTGGTAGAACTTATGTTTTACCTGATGAGGCTATTACCCAAGCACAAATGCCTTCATCGGATTGGGAATTTGCAGAAAGTTATTTTGCCAAAGGTAATCAACTTTATCAACAAGGTAAATTACAAGATGCGATCGTATCTTTTCAAAAATGCTTAGAATTAGATAGTAGCTACTTACCTGCCCGTTTCAACTTAGGAGTTATTTTGGGCAATTTAGGTCAATATTCCGAAGCCATTGAGCAATTAGAACAAGTTATTCAAGCAGAAGCGAGACACGCAGAAGCCTATAATAGTTTGGGTTTTGTCTATTATCAACAAAGAAACTTAGAAGAGGCTGTTAAATATTACAGACAAGCTATTGCTGTAGCTCCCAACTTTGCTCAAGCCCACTACAATTTAGGTCTGACATTACTGCAACTAGGAGAGTATCAAGAAGGTTGGGCAGAATATGAATGGCGTTTACAGACTCCACAATTTCGGGCATTTAATCCTCCTCAACCCCGTTGGCAAGGGGAAGATATTAGTGATAAAAACTTATTAGTACATACTGAACAAGGTATAGGAGATGCGATTAAATTTGTTCGTTATTTGCCTATAACAGCCCAAAAATGTAAAAAACTTATTTTAGTTGCTCCTGCTAATCTTATACCTGTATTTAAAAAAGTAGAAGGGGTTGCTGAAATTTACACCGCCCAAGATATTCCCTTAAAAAGTTTTGATACCTATATTTCTTTGATGAGTCTGCCCCATATTTTTGCCACAACTTTAGAGAATATTCCTGATAAAGTACCTTATTTAACTGCACCCACAGAGGGAAAAGAAGAATTAATTACTTTTATCGAAACCGAAAAAAAACCTGATTCACTAAAAGTAGGTATAGTTTGGGTAAGTAATAACATAAATAGCCATAATAATAACTCTTGTCCTCTGGAAGAATTTTTACCCATTTTACAATTACCTCATATTACTTTTTATAGCTTACAAATAGGAGATTATTCTAAAGATATTAAAGAACTCCCTTCAGAAACAAAAGTAATTGATTTAAGTTCTCATCTAAAAGATTATGGAGATATTGCTGTAGCCATTAATCAACTGGATTTAGTAATTACAGTAGATTCACCTGTTGCTCATCTAGCAGGGGCATTAAATAAAAAAGTTTGGACAATTCTACCCTATAATTCAGACTGGCGTTGGTTACTAGAAAGAAAAGATAGTCCTTGGTATCCTTCTATGGAGTTATTCAGACAATCTCAATCAATTTACCTTATAAAGTATTTACTAGAGAAGAAGCTAGAAGAATACTCTCAAAGTTAACCTTAATCGTAATTCCTCTCTGTTGTTCAGCAAGAATGATGATTAGATGCAAGTTTTAGCAAATAAAACTAAAAACCGATAAGCTAGTTTGCATTAAGTTATCTGGTTAAGACAGGGAATAAGCAAACTGAAGTAATTTGAAATTACCACTTAGTTTTTTTGGAAAAATAGAACTTAAACCATCCTCTTTGCCAGAAAAAGAAAAGCATTAATAAAGCAATACTTAACATTAATAATAAACACAAAAAATATCCCCAATGCCACTGTAATTCTGGCATAAATTCAAAATTCATACCGTAAATTCCTGCAATAAAAGTTAGGGGGATAAAAATACTAGAAATAATAGTTAATAAGGTAACAACTTCATTCATTTTGTTACTCATAGAGGACATTAAAACATCCATTAAACTAGAGGCTAATTCTCTGTAAGTTTCTAATATATCTAGTATCTGAATAGTATGGTAATAACAATCTCTAAAATAGATGTAAACCTCTTTGCTTATAAGTTTATTTTCTTCTCTTGTCAGTTGATTAAATAAATTTCTGAGAGGCCAAATAGAGCGTCTTAAAGCTAATAATTCTCTCCTAATATTATAGATTTCTTTGAGAGTTTTTTGACTAGGATTTGCTACTATTAAATCCTCTAATAATTCTATTCTTTCTCCATAATCTTCTAATACAGGAAAGTAATTATCAATCAATGTATCTAAGATTAAATATGCTAAATAATCTGCTCCTAAATTTCTAACTTTGCCCTGATTATTTTTGATGCGATCGCGCAATTTAGAAAAATCATCTATGGTATCTTCTTGAAAAGTTAATAAATAATTTTTTCCCAAAACAAGGCTAATTTGTTCAGAAGTAAAACCCATTTCATTGGAATTAGGTTTAATGCAATGTAAAATTATCAATAATTGATTTTGACAATCCTCTAATTTTGGTCTTTGAGGCACATTGACCACATCTTCAAGAATTAAAGGATGTAATCTAAAAACCTCAGCAATTTCACGTAAAATCTTTTCACTGCCCAAACCCTGAATATCCGCCCAAGAAACTAAGTCATTATTCAAACAAGATTGACAGTCTTTCGGTTGAATATCAGATTTCTTATAAGCCTTAATGGGATTATACTCAATTAGATTAATATGAGTGGGTAAAGCCTCTGGATCGATTATAATGCTACCGGGTTCGCTACCGGGTTCATCATAGTAATAATCGAAGTAGTCTTCTTCTTGGATTTCTATTTCTGGAGGGGAAGGCTGCGATCGCATTTTCACTTAATTGGAAGATTTATTTTCCATCATATTAAGAAAACATTTTTAATTCAATATTACATAATCTCGGTTCAGCATAAAAATAAGAAAACAAAAAAGGCGGGTTACAACCCACCCTACAAAGGTTTAGAAAGTAATAACACTGCGGATAGATTCCCCTTTGTGCATTAAATCAAATGCCGTATTAATTTCCTCTAAAGGCATCACATGGGTAATTAAATCATCAATATTAATTTTTCCTGACTGATACCATTCAACTATCTTAGGTACATCAGTTCTTCCTTTTGCTCCTCCAAAAGCTGTTCCTTTCCAGACTCTACCTGTCACTAACTGGAAAGGTCTTGTACTAATTTCTTCTCCCGCCCCTGCCACACCGACAATGGTAGAAACTCCCCAACCCTTATGACAAGATTCTAGGGCTTGACGCATAACATTAACATTACCAATACACTCAAAAGTATAGTCTGCACCGCCTTTGGTTAATTCCACTAAATAAGAGACTAAATCCCCTTCTATTTCTTGAGGATTAACAAAGTGAGTCATACCAAACTTAGATGCGATCGCTTTTTTGCTATTATTAATATCCACACCGATAATCATATCCGCCCCCACCATACGACAGGCTTGAATTACATTTAAACCAATACCCCCCAAACCAAATACAATCACATTCGCACCAGCTTCCACCTTCGCAGTATTAATTACCGCCCCGATACCCGTAGTAACACCACAACCGATATAACAAACCTTTTCAAAAGGTACATCAGAAGGAATTTTGGCTAAAGCAATTTCAGGGACAACGGTATAATTAGCAAAAGTAGAAGTTCCCATATAATGGTATAAGGGCTTACCATCAAGGGAAAAACGGGAAGTACCATCAGGCATTACCCCTTTACCCTGAG